>JBHJNL010000086.1:0-9256 GCA_050330855.1 Thermosynechococcaceae cyanobacterium
CAAAATCTCTGGTGCCCGTTGGAACACCGCCTCTGTCAATGCAATGTTGAGTCTGCGCTGTGCCTATCTCAATGGGCAGCTCGCAAGTTGACTATTTTGTCGAAAGTGGGATGCTCCCAGTAAGTTCTTCGTCATCTGGAGAGACTAAACGTTTTTCTCGGGTGTCCTCTAGCCCCTGTTGAGCTGTCTGCTGAATTTGGTCAAGTTCTTGGGTAAGTTGTGCAACAAGGGTTTCAATCGCTTCTAGGGTTGACATCAGGAAATAGCTAATTTGAGCTTGCCCAAAAGCTTATCAGTCTGTTGCCCGATCTTGATCACTCCCCCTCACCAAATTTGCAAGTCTAACGTTGCCCATCACCCGCCGCAGATCACCTCAATCTCCCAATCGATAATCTCCTGACGGTCGGGTGCATGGGCGTTGTTCGACTGCGATCGCGACTGGCAAATTACGTGATAGAATAAACTTCCTTGGTAAGATTATACCAACTTGTAAACATATTCTGATCCTCTAGCAGCTTGTCGGAGAGTCAGGATTTCTTGCCAAACCGATCTACCGTAGGGCGTGTAAAGCCTACGGCATTCCAGAAAAGCGGCAGCGTAACGCGCCATTAGCAGTCGGGTGGTGCGTTACGCTATCGCTAACGACACCCTACGAGGGCAATTTCTGGTTTCTCCGACAGGCTGCTAGATATTAGGTATTTTTCTGTCCGTAAGTACTTCTACTTGTCAGTTTAAGCAGTCCAGTCCACTATAACGTGGGCAATCTCTTCAATGGATGCGAGATCGAACTGATCTGGTTGTAAACTTTTGTACTGCACAACGGAAGATGCTGTGAATCTTAAAATACTGAAACGAGACTGGTTCTCGAATGTGCGTGCTGACATCCTAGCGGGAGCTGTTGTCGGACTAGCCCTGATTCCGGAAGCGATCGCGTTTTCGATTATTGCTGGAGTTGACCCAAAAGTGGGGTTGTATGCCTCATTTATTATTGCAGTGATAACCGCTATTTTTGGGGGTCGCCCCGGCTCGATCTCGGCAGCAACTGGGGCGATGGCCTTACTCATGATTGATTTAGTCAAGCTCCATGGGCTGCAATATTTATTGGCTGCAACCTTGCTCACGGGAATCATTCAGGTAATTTTCGGGGTGCTGAAGCTAGGCCGCCAGATGCGCTATGTGCCCCGATCTGTGATGATCGGTTATATCAATGCCTTGGCGGTGCTGATTTTTCTGGCGCAGTTGCCCCAACTGATTGGGAAAAGTCCAATCGTCTACCTTGTGACGGGTCTTTCTCTAGCCATTATCTATATCCTGCCGCGCTTTACTAAGGTCGTGCCTTCACCGTTGGTGGCTTTGGCCGTGATGACGATCGGCACGATCTCACTCAAAATCAAAGTACCCACCGTGGGCGATATGGGTGATTTACCTACCGTCCTGCCGATGTTTGCGCTGCCCCAGGTGCCCTTCACCTTAGAAACTTTAAACATTATTCTGCCCTACTCGTTGACCTTGGCCCTGGTTGGTCTGCTGGCCTCCTTTTTGACGGCGGCCTTGGTGGATGAATTGACCGATACCCCCAGCGATAAAAATCAAGAGGCAAAAGGGCAAGGGCTAGCCAATATTGTCACGGCGTTTTTCGGGGGTATGGCTGGCTGCGGCATGATTGGCCAATCAGTGATTAATATCCAGTCCGGTGGACGAACTCGGCTTTCGACCTTAGCCGCAGGACTGTTTCTGCTGTTGGCAATTTTGGGCTTGCAGGATTGGGTGCGCCAAATGCCCATGGCGGCGTTGGTTGCAATTATGTTTATGGTGGCGATCGGGACGTTTCGGTGGTCTTCGTTTCGCGATATGCGACGGGTGCCGGTGAGTGAGACAATCGTCATGTTAGCGACGATGTTAGTCACGGTATTCACGCGCAATTTTGCTCTGGGTGTGGCGACAGGGATCGTGCTCAGCACGGTGTTCTTTACGCGCAAGATCGCACAGTTAGTGACGGTACGAAGTCATTTAACTGAGGAGGGCAGCCATCAGATTTATCAGGTTTCGGGGCAAATTTTTTTCTTATCTAAGGAAGAGTTCTTTAATGCCTTTGACTTTACGGCGGTTGTAGATCGCGTCACGATTGATCTGAGCCAGGCCCATCTCTGGGATCAAGGCGCAGTGGAAATGCTCGATCGCGTCACGATCAAGTTTCGCCGAAATGGAGCCGATGTCGATGTGGTGGGCTTGAATCAGTCAAGCGAAACGTTAGTCCAACAAATGGGCTTGCCGTCGCAAGTTCAGGCCACGAATCAGGACACATCAGAAAACTATTAGGAGACTTGAGTGAAACGAATTCTACTCTGTACGGATGGCTCTGGGTTTGCCCAAAGTAGTTACTATTATGGGGCATGGTTTGCTCGGCGGCTGGGAGCAGCGATCGAGGTACTGCACGGGACAGATGCGCGAAGTCAAGATCCATCGATGGCGGCCAACTTGAGCGGCAGTATCGGCATTGATGCCTCGGATAATCTATTGCAAAAATTGGTCGATCTCGAACATCAAAAAGCCAAGCTGAGCCATCAGCAGTCCAAACTGATTCTCCAGGCGGCGGCAACGGCTCTACAAGAATTGGGCGTTACGGCGATCCAGACCACACAGAAGAATGGCGTTTTGGTCGATCTCGTACAGGAGATGGAAACCACGATGGATTTGGTGATTCTGGGTAAACGCGGTGAATCCGCAGACTCGGCATCGGGTCATTTGGGGACAAATCTGGAGCGAATTATTCGTGCGAGTCATAAACCGATTCTGGTTACGTCGCGTCAGATACAGCCGATCGAGCGCTTGCTGTTAGCCGATGATGGCAGTCCAAGCAGTCAAAAAATGCTGACTTTTTTGTTGGAGTCGCCGGTCTTTCAAGGGCTAGAGTTACATATTGTGACTGTTGCCAAAAATATAGCGGACCAAACGGCGATCGCCCGCATCGATCAAGCTAAACAACAAGCGCAAACCCGTGGATTTGAGCCTATTTGTCGCTTGATTGAAGGTTACCCAGAGGTAGCGATCTCTCAGTATACCGAAGAAGCTAGCATCAATTTACTCATGATGGGAGCCTATGGACATAGCCGGATTCGTCATCTGGTCGTCGGCAGCACCACAGCCCAGATTCTTCGCAGTAGTAACATTCCGGTTTTGGTATTTCGATGAAACTAATCAACACCATTCATTTTCGGAATTGGCGCGGTGACTTGTTTGGGGGATTAACCGCTGCCATTGTGGCATTACCTTTGGCGCTCGCTTTTGGAGTCTCTTCTGGGGCTGGGGCGATCGCCGGACTCTATGGCGCAATTATCGTCGGCTTCTTTGCGGCTCTTTTGGGGGGCACCCCCGCCCAAGTGTCTGGGCCAACGGGGCCAATGACAGTGATCACCACAACCGTCATTGCCACTTTGGTGGCGCGGCATCCTGAGACAGGATTAGCCATGGCTTTCACCGTCGTGATGCTCGGTGGGCTATTACAAATAGTATTTGGGGTATTGCGCCTAGGGCAATACATTACCCTAATGCCTTATACCGTCATCTCCGGATTTATGTCTGGAATTGGCGTGATTATTATTGTGCTACAGATTCCTCCCCTTTTAGGACATAGCGGCTCTGGCAGCGTGATTACCACGCTCCAACAACTGTCCACCTATTTGCGTGAACCCAATTGGGTGGCCGTCGGCTTAGGGCTGCTCACCTTGGTGCTGGTTTGGGCGATTCCCCCTAAGGTGAACCGCATTTTACCGGCTCCCCTATTGGCCTTGGTGGTTGCCACCTTGCTCTCGGTCATCCTCTTTAAGGATGCAGAATTGGCACGCATTGGCAGTATTCCTAGCGGATTTCCTCAGCTGCGGTTGCCCACCTTCAGTCTGCCAGAGCTAGGGGATATGTTTCGCTATGGGCTGATGTTGGGGGTGTTGGGAGCGATCGATTCTTTGCTCACCTCTTTGGTGGCAGATAATATCAGCCGCACTCAGCATGATTCGGACAAGGAACTGATTGGTCAAGGAATTGGTAACTTGTTATCCGGGTTACTGGGCGGACTACCCGGTGCTGGGGCAACGATGCGTACCGTGGTCAATGTGCAGGCCGGTGGCAAAACTCCCCTCTCTGGCATCATTCATGCATTGACATTATTGTTCATTTTATTTTGGGCGGGTCCCTGGACGGCGCAAATTCCCCACGCGGTTTTAGCCGGATTGTTGCTCAAGGTGGGCATTGATATTCTAGATTGGGGGTTTATCAAACGTGCGCCACGTCTGTCCTTGAAGGGGACGGGCTTGATGTATTTAGTCCTGTTTTTAACGGTCTTTGTGGACTTGATTACAGCCGTTTTAGTGGGATCATTTATTGCCAATATGCTGACCATTAAACGACTCTCAGATCAACAAAGTGCTAATATTCAAATTGCTGAACTGCACGGCAATACAAGCCTCACTGCTGTCGAACAAGATCTTCTCGCTCAGGCATCCGGCAATATTTTGTTATTACAGTTATCGGGTCCCATGAGCTTTGGTGCTGCCAAAAGCATTTCCCGTAGAACGACAATGGTGCAAGACTACCAAGCTCTTATCCTAGACCTAAGCGATGTTCCCTCTCTGGGAGTAACCGCAGCATTAGCCATCGAGTCGATTGTCCAGGACGCGATCGCCCATCATCGTCACGTTTGGATTGTTTCAACGATTGAGGGAGTTAAACGTCGGCTCGATAAACTTGACTTAGATCAGGGGTCTGTATCTCCTACAATAACAGCTCATCAATCTGACATTCTTGTGCCTCAAGTTCATCATGTTAGCGATCGCCTTCAAGCTTTAAAGTCTGCATTAACCATAATTCAGTCTGGATAACCGTTTAGCTTAAGAAGTCGAACGATTGAGTTCAGCGGCGACAATTAACCTCTGCATCGTCACAGACTAAATCTATTTCGCCGCTGTAACGATTTGTTAGGCCTTACCAATCTAGCCAACTTCATCTACTTCAATACTTCAATGGATCGCACAGGCAGCGTCTTTGCTAACACACGATTCACCCGACCTTACAAATCGCTTTGGCTCTTCGTAAAGCGGTGTGATGGAAAAATGACATCTGTCACGGCGACAGCTTTCCTGAACATGGATTTTCGGTTGAACCAGGCAACCAGAACCGCAGCGATCGCAAACAAGAACGTGTCATAGGGTTGGGCATCGGGCCAGATAGGATTGTTGACCTGAAAATGGAACAGTGCAGGGAGCAAAATGCTACCGCCTGATTCGTTAAATAACGCGGTGACGATGATACTTAACGCGATAGAGCCAACAAAAAATGGGGTGAATGACCAGGCGCTTTGCGGTGTTCCACTTAATAAGAATGCAGGCAGGTGCCAGAAGCCCCAGATCACACCCAAAATCAGCCCAGCCCAGATAGGCGAGAACCTTCGTTGCAGCAGAGGCAAAGCCAGACCCCGCCAGCCAAATTCCTCGATCGGTCCTTTGATCGCAGTAAATGCCAATGCCATGAATAGTGATTGAACTGATGAAAAAGGAAATGGTTCCGTGAACAGGTTGCCTTTCAACACCGAGCCACTGAAAAACAGCAGTGGAATGCCGATAATCAAAAAGACATACCAAGCTAGAGAACAACGCCAGAGTAATAATCGGGAAAGATAACGCCGTAAGCCACCAGCCCCAGCGTGGTATGTAATGACAATGAATGCTGCTATCGCGGGGGCGTACACCGCCAAGAAAAATAGCGGATGTTGACCTGTCAATTCGCCAAACATTGCTACCATTGGCTTAGGAAGCAGGATAAAAAGCCCCAAGATCCCCCATGCTACGCCAAAGGTAATTAGCAGAAATGGTGCGAGAGAGATGAAGGGAATCTGTCGTTGGTTAGCAACTGATGTTCCGATTTTCATAAAAACTCCTGATTAGATTTGCAGCAGAGGCGGATTTAGAGCAGCGCTTCTAACCCATAATGATCGGTCATCAATTCTTGCAATCGTTGGATAAAGCGAGCGACTGGCACACCGTCCGTTACATCATGGTCAAACAGTACAGTCAGTCCTACGTACTCGCGGATCACAATCTGCTCATGCACGATTCCCGGTCGCTTGACGATCCCGCCCACCGCAATGATTAAGGGATGAATCCCAATCGGAATCCCCCAACTCATCCCACTCTGCCCGACTATGCCCAAAGCCGTAACTGAGACAGTGCCCATCATGCGCTTGAACCGAAAAGGATTACGCAACACGGGTTGCCAGAAGATCCAATCGCGCAAAAATTGCGGCAGAATCGTGAAGATTTTTGTCATCCAGTCGGCGCGGTCGGAGGCAATTTGGACTTCTCCTGCAACCGACGATCGTTGGGCAGCCCGAATTTCTCCATGGATTTCCGCCACCGTTTTCTCATTGGCTTTCCGAATAATGTAAGGCATGGGTAACTTCTCACCATTATCGGCGACTCGTTCGACGATAATGGTTATATCCACATCATCAAAAATTACTAACTGCCTTTTCCCTTGGCGAAGAGCGTGAACGTATTTGTGTTCACTGACAGCTTGGGCCAGACATTTGACAATCCAGCCCATAAAACTTAGCCCTTCTCCGGTCTGCGTTTTGCGATCGCGGATGGCTTCCCGTGCGGTGGTCACATCAATTTCCACCAAAATAGGGATGTGATGCCGTTTGCGGCCCCAGATCAGGGTATCGATCGTGGGATTGCGAAAACGGGATAAATTGCATGTCTCAAAGTTGCCAATTCGATCGACTGGTTGCATATCCGCCTCCATCCTCAGGGTGGTTCAGTCATCAGTAATATTGTTCCGGTGAGGCAACAACTCAGTTTACCCGTGCTCGGATAGGTTATGCTTTCCGGCTAATACGTCCGCTTGGATGATCTGCTTCATTCTGGCGGGTTCTTCAAACATCGGGCTGTGCGCCGAGTGCTCAAACGTATAAAACCCCTTGATCGGCGCTTGCAGTTGATCGAGATACGCTTTCGCTAACGGGTATGAAACAGTGTAATCGTACTTACCGTGGAAAAAGTAGACGGGGAGGTCAAGCTTTTGAATTTGTTTCGTCAAATTCGTGGCGATCATCTTGTCCCACAGAATCTTGTCCGATGAAAACTTCCCACGCCAGAGGGCCAGCTTCTCACCCAATGTGTATTCTCTGAATCGCCAAGATGCCAGAAAGACACCAGTCATCACCGATTGCATATCATGTGTTGTGCCAACGCCGAGGTTGTGCATGGCGCGATCCCGCACCTTCATGTAAGCAGTAGGCAACGGGACTGACATCGTGACTGGTGCAGCTTCTAGCTGCTTCACCATTTTAGTATTTCCGATCGCTTTGTACTGCCTGAGCATATATTCATAGGACAGCATTTCCGACTTGAGTTGATCTGACATCTGCCCAACGCCGATATAGGCGTAGAACAATTCGGGCGCACGGGTCGCTGCCTGTATACCAATCAGGCTCCCGCCTGAGTGTGCCATCATGTAGATTTTTTCCTTCTGGAAACGGCGACGGAGATAATTCGTCACTGCCAACGTATCCGATATCGACTGCTCCACTGTCAAGGTCTCTGGTGGCACATTGGCATTGTAGGAAAGTCCCGCACCCCGGCGATCCCACCAACAGACGGTAAAGTATTGCTCTAGACCTGTCGGGTAGTTCTGTGTCAGGAAGTATTCCGGCATCGCAGTGCCGCCATGGACGAATAGAAGTACCGGATTGCCGACATTTTGTCCCATGATGAACATTCCTTGCTGTACACCATTGATGTTCACATGAATCTTCTCTGCAATGCTGCCTGCAAGTGCGTGCCCCTTTGCGTCAAGGAAGGGTTTAGCCTTTCCAGGACTGACCGCAAGCAGCACGCCTAAAAGGATTACAATAACGCCCAAGAGAATACCTACTGTGGTCAACATATTGTCCTCGCTGTTCCAATTCGATCCCGTTTGTGACTTCCAGAAGCAATTATAATTTGGTCAGTTCTCATGTCAGTTCTCATTCACAGCCTGCGATGCAGTCGTCGGGCCACGCGGCATCGTATGGGCGATCGATAAACCCAGGAGTACTGCTGCTGTTGAGATCGCACTCATGCGTAGTAAGTCTGGCTGAATTTTCATGTCGCGATTGCTCCCGAATGATTTCAATAATGCTTAAACAATCACAGCCTCAAGCGATCGCCGCAGAGAACTTGGCATTGCTACCCCTCGCCCAAAACGCACCACCAGATCGGGTCTGCCAGACTCCAGCCCCAAAGCCCTAGCAAAAGCAGGTCGCAAACTCGCTTCCTCAACGGGCTGATTCACAAAGGCATTGCGGATACCGAGGGCAGTAGCCTGGAGCGCAAACCGTTCATAACAACGACCGACTTCGACCCAATGCGCCTTGTCATTAACATCAGACACGAACACGGCAATGCCTGCGGAACTGCGGATATAGCGTGTATTTTTGTCATTCTCCGGCTGCACCTGAATTAATAACTTGAATAACAGGCTCCCTAGCCAACGCGGTATCGATGGATTTCCGGTCGTACGACTAGACAGTCCATCACCAGTGCGGGCTGCTTCCTGGTCATTAAAGCGAATCCAGGATTTCAGCTCTTTCATAAAGGCATTGTTGTTAATCTGTGCGGTGTTGCCTTGGACCACATAGTCCAGAACTGTTTCTATTTCAGATCGTTCGGTCAGCATTATCACCCGCACACCATCCCCTTCCCCTGTCATTTCTAGTAGCTTAATTTCTTCAGGGCTAAGTGGCTTGCCATCATACTCGGCGCGGGTACATTGTCGATGCGGGATAGCCTCGAACAGTGCAGTCAGAGTTGTTGTTGAAGGTTCAAGCGCAATTTTGATAGACCCATCACCAGAAGTATTAAATGTGAATTGCCCCGACAGACCCTGCGCTTGAGCTGCCTGAATAAGGTTTTCAGCAGCACATCCCAAGGAGACATAAAGATGATGATCGTCTGGATCGACCACGGGGCAACGCCGAGATAAATCTGGCAAAATTGTAATGGCACGATCTTCTAACCGAAACTTCCAGCATTGGGTGTTGTGGCTAGACGGGGCAAGGGTGGCATAACGGATCAGTTCTTTGAGTTGTGCGGTGTGTTCGTTATTCATGGCATCGGACTCTTTTCTATTTGGGTATGGTCACGCGATCGCTACGAATGAGAAAGCGCCCGTTAAAGCGCATCAGCAGAGGATTGCCGGATAGTGGAGTACTGGGCGATCCAGG
>JBHJNL010000087.1:0-46169 GCA_050330855.1 Thermosynechococcaceae cyanobacterium
TGCGATCGCACCGAAGGCTCCTATATTCTTCTGCAGCGTCTGGTGGGCTATACTCCCAAAAAGAAAGCAATCTGGAAGATCGTAGAGATTCAAAGGCTCGCCAAGAGCAGCGATAACGAGCGCATTGTCAGTTCAGGATGCACACATACTCAAAAAAGCAATCAGTCAATTTTTGCCGTCGTAGAAACGAGTCAAGCCCCGAACTACAAAGTTCTGCGAGCCTGGGCGATAGACTTAGAGCAAGAACAGTTGAAGCCCATGCCATCTAAATGGGCGGTTTGTACCGATCCGCTCCTTTAAAAGATTTTGGGCAAGTTCAAGGGCAGCGGTTGTTGTTGCCAAGCTTCGTTATAATTTCAGCGTTACCGTGGCAGCATTAAGAGTTGCCATGCGATGATTGGGATGTTTAGAGCTGTTCTAGCTCTAACAGGGGGGCAGAACTATAGTTTTCTCATCGATCTACGTGATTAGGTCATGGGAACAAGCCGATTCGGTATTCTAGAAGGCATCCGATAGGCCACAATAGAGTGCATAAATTATCGCTTTAACGACGGAACCAGAGAGATCTCCATGAAACCAGAGCAAGATGAGACAACACTGTCTCTCCTGAAAGCCTATGAGCAATCGGATTATCTGGCATTTGAAAAACTTGGCTCTCCGGGTTCCTCAAATAAGAAAGGGCTAAAAACTGGCCTCTTCTGGCGTTTTCTGCGCCGCAATCTATTCTTGATTTTGGGGACAACCCTGGGTGTCTCAGGACTCGTTTTCTATCTCCTGTGGCGGCAGCCCCTCAAATATGAAGGCGAGTTTCAGCTTTTGGTAGAGCCGGTAACGGCGGAGGGTCGCCTGGGTGATTCATCGGCGCTCCCTCGCGGTGAAAGTCTACAAGAGACAGAGGGTGTAGATTATGCAACCCTGACTCAACTGCTGACCAGCCCCACTGTACTCAATAAAATTATTGGTAAAATTCAAAATCGCTATAGCGATATTAACTACAACAATCTCAGTCGTGACCTAGAGGTTGAACGCAGCGGTCAAGGATCACAGGATAAAAAAACGAAGTTGATTCGCGTTAGCTATCAAGACGAAGATATCAAGAAAATTCTAGCAGTACTCGATGAGCTAGCACGGGGCTATATTCAGTACAGCGAAGAGAAGCGGCAAACCTACATTGGTGAAGGAGTGTCATTGATTGCTAAGAAGCTGCCTGAATCTCGTCAAAACGTTTCTACCCTTGAAGAACAGCTTCAGCAACTCCAGCAAAAATATCGGATTACCGACCCGAATACAGAAGGGGCAGAACTCGCCAAGCAGGCCAGAGAACTAGAGGCCCAACGCCTAGAGGTGCAGCGCAATTTACAGGCCCAAAAATCACTCTATGCCAGCTTACAAAAACAACTCGGCCTTGCCCCAGGGGAAGCGATCGCTGCCTCTTCACTAACAGAAAATCCCCGTTATCAGCAACTGCTGGGTGATCTGAAGGCCATCGAAACTGAAATCGCCTCTGAGGCCGCCACCCTCACCGATGCGAACCCCAGAATGCAGGATCTACGAGCCAAGCAGCGCAATCTACAAACATTATTGGCACAGGAAACTCGCAAATTAGCCGGACAAAACCTGACGGGCGGCGGGAGCCCCAGCAATGTCCCTAACTTTCAGGGATCTTTGCAACGAGACTTGAGTCAGCAGCTTGTCGCGGCGCTCAATGAAATTCAAGTGCTTGAGGTTCAAAATCAAGCCACTCAGCAGGCGGCAGTGGCAGTGGATAAAAAGCTGCAGCAGTTCCCGTCTATTATGCGCCGACATAATGAAATTCAGCGGAAGCTCAATGTCGCCACCGAAACCCTAAATCAACTGCTCAAGAGTCAAGAAACGCTCAAGGTTGAAGATGCCCAACAGCAAATTCCCTGGCAGTTGGTGTGGCCCCCCAAGATTCTCAGCGACCCAGATGGCAATCCCATTGCGCCCTCCCAAAGTCGGACCAAAAAGCTAGCCTTGGGCATGTTGGGCGGTTTATTGCTGGGCTTGGGTGCGGCTCTGTTGCGTGAAAGACGTCAGGATGTCTTTCACAGCAACGATGATTTACAAGACGAAACAGATTTGCCCCTATTGGGAACGCTGCCCTACAGTGACAGTGCTTCTATTCTAGAGAGTCATCGGCCTTTGGATGATCAGTATGATGACATGCTATCGCTGTCGATGCAGCCCCAGCCCGCCTTTAGTCAGGCCACTGAAGCCCTCTATGCCAAGCTGAGGTTTCTACATCCTGAAAGGCCGATGCGCGCGCTTGTGATTAGTTCGATTATGTCGCGGGATGGTAAAACTACCGCAGCCATGCACCTTGCCCAGGTTGCCGCTAATACAGGACAACGGGTGTTGCTGGTGGATGCCAATATGACGATGCCTCAGCTCCACAGATATTTGGGTGTCCCCAATTTTGAAGGACTCAGCGAAATTCTGCATAAGAAGCTAGACCCCAATCAATATATTCAGCGCTCCCCCTACCAGGCCAATCTATTCATTCTCTCTTCAGGGCAATCTTTGATTGGGGCGAGTCAACTTCTGGCTTCTACGCAGATGCAATATCTGATGGAGCAGTTCCAGAACATGTTTGATTTAGTCATTTATGATACGGCCCATCTGCAAAATCATGCCGACGCCAAATTTCTGAGTCTGCACTCCGATGGGTTGTTGCTCGTCGTGGGCATTGGACGCACTCAGCATTCACGGGTGTTGCGATCGCTAAAGTCTTTAAATGCCTCTCATCTCAACATTTTGGGCACAGTGGCAAACTTTGCCCACGAAACGATGGACTTTGCACCGGAGCAAGAGCGACGGTCTCATCACAAGAACGAATCTGATGATGAGTTTGAGATTTTCAGAGTTTAGCTCCCGGCTCACTCCAGCGTTCTATTTCACCTTTGACGATGCAGCCTCGGTGCAAGTGGGAACAATAAATCTGAACGCATCCGTTCTGAGGGCGCAGTAATTGCCAGTCTCGAACCGATGCTCACGATGATTTAAGAAGGGTGTCGCCAAAAATCAATGCTCAAAATAGCCGTCGGTCATAGTAACGATCCAGATTCAGCAGAAGCTGTGAACGAAGTCATTGCCCAGTGTCAGGCTGACTTGGCCGCACAGACACCACAAGCGGGCATCCTCTGTGCCGCGTTTGATTTTGAACATGCTCTGATTCTAGAGCGAATTCATCAAGCCTTCCCTGGCATTGAACTCATCGGTGGCACCACCGATGGTGAAGTCTCCTCTGTCTTAGGTTTTCAACAGGACTCCCTCACCCTGATGCTGCTGTGCTCAGACGATATTGAGATCCAAGCGGGAGTGGGGCGGCAGGTCTCCACCGATCCAATGGGCATTACCCAGCAAGCCGTTCAAGAGGCACAGGCACAGCTCACCACGGCACCGCAGTTTTGTGTAGCGATTCCAGAGAGCTTAACCACCAGTGCGGCATCTATTCTCAAAGGATTACAGGCTGCATTAGGGGCCGCTCCCGTGTTTGGCGGAGCCACTGCAGATCAGGCCAAGATGCAGCAGACTCACCAGTTTTATAAAACGGAAGTGTTGAGCGATGCGGTTCCTTTCTTGGTGTTTGCGGGGAATGTGTTGTTCTCCCACGGTGTTGCGAGTGGCTGGCGACCCATGGGCAAACGCAGTCAGGTCACCAAGGTGATCGAGAACACGATCTATGAGATTGACCACCGCCCTGCACTGGAGTTCTATCACTACTACTTGAATGACTTTGCACCAGATGCCGCCTACCCCTTAGCCATCTACCCGCCCGGTGAAGAACAATTCTTTCTGAGGGGAGCGATTAGTCATGATGAAGAGCTGGGCAGCATTACCGTTTCTGGTGATGTGCCTGAGAACGCCGTTGTGCAAATTACAGAGGCATCGCTGGATGATGTGATTGCGGGCAGTGAGTTTGCATTTAAAACTGCGATCGCACAGTACCCCGGCATTAAACCCGATGCAGCCCTGATTTTTTCTTGCTCATGGCGACGGTATGTTCTGGGTACCCGCACCAACGATGAATACAACGCCGTTACAGCATTACTAGAGGAGCCGCTCCCCTGCTGTGGCTTTTATACCTTTGGTGAAATGGCTCCCTTTGAGCAGAAAGGTCAGGCCTTTTTCCATAACACCACCTTTGTGGCCTTGTTAATAGGGAGTCATTAGCGACCGATGCAATCCCTCGATCATGAAGCGATGTTCAAGCAGCTTCAAAAAGAAAATCGAATTCTCAAGAAGCAGCTCGAACGATCTGAAGCAGATCGAGCCAAGCTAGAGGTCACCAATCGGAACAAAACCTCTCTTCTCAAGCAAGTCATTCATGAACACCAGGCGTCTCAAGGCATCCTGGAGCAAAAGAGCAGTGCCCTAGAGCAGGCGATTGAGAAACTGAAGTTGGCCCAGTCGAGACTGGTTGAATCAGAGAAGATGGCAGCGCTGGGCACGCTGGTGGCGGGCGTGGCTCACGAAATCAACACCCCCGTTGGCACCGGAGTCACCCTGGCCTCCACCCTAGCAGATGAGACCGAGGCACTGATGGCGGCAGTGGCGAAGGGAGGATTAATGCGATCGCAATTTAACGACTATTTAGAAACGGCCCAAGAGGTGACCCATCTGTTACTGAGCAATCTCAATCGAGCCGGAGAGTTGGTGCAAAGCTTCAAACAGGTTGCCGTTGATCAGGCCAGCCTAGAGCGACGACGCTTTAATGTTAAAGACTACTGCACGGAGGTGATTGCCAGCCTCTCGCCCAACTTAAAGCGCACAGCCCAGACCCTCTCACTCACCGGTGATTCTGCCATCTGCATTGACAGCTACCCCGGCGCATTTGCCCAAATCATCACCAACTTGCTGACCAACGCATTAACCCATGCTTACCCCTGTGCCGAAAAGATGGGTCAGATGGCCCTCCATATTGATCAGTACGATAATTTCCTACGGCTGCGGTACAAAGACGATGGCTGTGGCATGCCTGCAGCCACCCTGGATAAAATCTTTGAGCCTTTCTTTACCACCGCTCGCCATCAAGGGGGGACAGGTCTGGGTTTGCATATTGTCTATAACCTAGTCACCCAAACCCTGCAGGGAAAAATTCTAGTGAGCAGTACTGTGGGTGAAGGCACCTGCTTTGAAATTACCCTGCCCCTCGGCGTATGAATTGCAGAGGACTGGGGCAAGCTAGGTATAGGGGAGTACAGAGTCAGCTAAAAATGACGATAACTTTGGGATGCTGCACGAATCTCAAGAATATTGCTCTTTGTCCATGGTCTGACCCATATTAAATGACGAGTAACTTGCAACTATCTGATCTGAACCGAGTTAATCCATCACGCCCTGATGATGATGAGCCGCTGTTCTCAGACGAGGCGGATCCCGTCAAAGAGGTCTCCGCAACCCCTGAAACCTTTGCCAATGGGTACCAAGCCTGGAATGTGATTATCATTGATGATGAACCTGCGGTCCATCAAGCCACTCAACTGGCCCTCAAAAATTTTACCTTTGCAGACAAACCCCTTGTCTTTCTCTCCGCCTATTCCGCTGCAGAAGGTCAAACGCTGCTGTCTGAAAAACACCTAGAAACGGCGTTTGTTTTGCTAGATGTCGTGATGGAAACCCATGATGCAGGTCTCCAGGTTGTCCAATATATTCGGAATCACCTCAACAATCATCAACTCCGCATTATTTTACGAACGGGGCATCCTGGTGAAGCCCCTGAAGAGTCTGTGATTCTTGACTATGACATCAACGACTATAAGCTCAAGGTGGAGTTAACGCGTCAAAAGCTACGAACCACCGTCATTACAACCTTAAGATCCTATCGAGATATCGTTTGCATTGAAGAACAGCGCCAGGAGCTAGCGCAGACTCTTGACCACTTAGAAGAGGCCCAGCGTCAGCTTCAGGAGTATTCCTACACCCTAGAGCTGAAGGTTTCTGAGCGCACTGCCGCGCTAGAAGATGCAAACCAACAACTCCGCGGCCTAGCGATGCTGGATGGATTAACACAGGTGCCCAACCGTCGGCACTTAGATGAATATTTGCTGAACCAGTGGTCATGCCATAGACGCCAGCAACAGCCCCTATCCTTGATTATGATCGATGTCGATTATTTCAAGCTCTATAATGATTTGTACGGTCACTTGATCGGGGATGAGTGCCTGCAAAAAGTGGCTCAGGCCATCGACCAAACCATCAAACGCTCTACCGATTTTGTGGCTCGGTACGGCGGGGAAGAATTTACGGTTGTCTTACCCTTTACAGGGATACAGGGTGCTGGCCAAGTTGCAAAAAATATTATGGCTAAGATTCAAGGGCTACAGATTCCCCACGCTTCTTCCCCCATTGGCGATCAGATTACCCTCAGCATGGGACTAACGAGCTTAGTTCCACAGCCAGAGCAATCTCTCAAAGACCTAATCCAGAGCGCCGATGAAGCGATGTATCGAGCCAAACAGGCGGGTCGCAATCAACTCTGCCTTTGCCCCCCAGCATCTATATAAAGAAAATCGACATCATTCAGAGATGGTTGTTCTCTAGACGGCAGAATTATCCTTTCTCACAGTGTTGAAGCAAAGTGACGCAGGGCGTATACTAGAAATTCTGACTCAGCAAATCTAAGCAAAAGGAATTTACATGTCGCGATATCGAGGCCCTCGCCTCAGAATAACTCGTCGTCTGGGGGATCTGCCGGGTTTAACTCGCAAAACCGCTCGACGAGCTTACCCACCTGGCCAACATGGTCAAGCGCGTAAGAAGCGTTCTGAATACGGAACCCAGCTTGAAGAGAAGCAGAAACTGCGCTTCAACTACGGATTGTCTGAGAAGCAGCTCCTGCGCTGTGTCCGCAAAGCCAAACGATCCAGTGGTTCCACAGGACAGGCGTTGCTGCAAATTCTAGAAATGCGGCTCGATAATACTATCTTTCGACTGGGGATGGCACCGACTATCCCGTCCGCTCGCCAATTGGTGAATCACGGTCATGTGATGGTGAATGGCCGTGTGGTTTCCATTGCTAGTTACCAGTGCCGCCCCGGCGATATTATTGGGGTGCGGGACAAGGATAACTCGAAGAGAATGGTAGAGGAAAACCTCAAATACCCTGGATTGGCAAATGTGCCGACTCACCTAGACTTTGACAAAACGAATATGACTGCCAAGGTCAACAGTGTCATTGAGCGGGAATGGGTCGCCCTAGAAATTAATGAGTTGCTGGTGGTGGAATACTACTCCCGAAAAGGGTAAGTCCCAACAAGCCCCAACGTTACGAACCGCGGCATTGGTTCTTAAGCTTATTTTTTGCCCCCTCAGGCCCGTCAGCCTGGGGGGCATTTATATATTGAGCTTCGCTCCACAATGGGGTCTGACAATGACAGTAATATATGAGAATACTTTCTTAAAAAGTAAACTTAAGTTAACTTGTATATTAAGTCACCTTAAATACCCATGCAGCCAGAGTCTACCCTCAACCAACTCCGGGAATCACTCCCATCGGGTCAACTACCATCTAGCTATGGCGTGTACTTCAAAAATACGCTGGTAGCTCTGTGTCACGCCCTTGAAGATCACATTTTGCAGAACTGCAGTGATGATCCTGACCAGAAGCCCTTAGTGCTGGTAACGTTTCAGCGGGGCAAGTGGTATCTACAGGAGGCTGAACGCTATCTCGATATTGCGCGTTGCTCTAGTGATGTTGCGATCGCAGCGGTCCCCGACAGTGGCTTTGCCGAACATGAGGCGGGTCAGTTAGATAACGTATCGATGGTTCACCTCGACCCAGACGATGAACTTGTGAACGAGTGGAATCTTATTATCTTGGCTCCAGGCTATGCCTCGATGGTGTTATGCCATGAGCTAACAGACGCAGACTACCTAGCTCAGAATCAACCCGGAACCGATATTGAGCGGAAGTTTTATGGGTTATGGACCTTTGATCGCGATCAGGTGGCGAAAACCACTGAAATTCTGATCGAACGGATGCGTCCCTACAACGAACCGTTGGCGGAGCAGCTCCTAGTACGATATCAGCAGATTCAGGGCTGTATAGATGTGGCTCCCGTTGACTTAAGTGGCGTCGTCTCTCGCATTGTGTCCTATCTGCAAAGTTCACAGGAGCAGTTGGTCACCGTTAGTCGCCAGACCCGAGAATTCTGGGGGTTAGAGGGGCAAGCTGTGCGTATGAATCGCAACCTTGCCGCGAACAAGCTACAGGCCTTTCTGCGGATGGCGCAGCGCGTTGATGAACGCGATTCAGCTAACCCGGTCGCTTCACTTCAGGTATCGGCCCTATCAGAGACACTGGGGCAAATGCTAGATTTGCCCACGATTAAGCTGAGGCGGTTGCGCTTAGCAGGCCTGCTCTTTCGCGTGGGTTTGTCGGAAGCGCCTCCAGAAGTCTTTACCCGGCTTGCCAGCGATCTAGACTGCTCTACCCGTGTGCTATGGAAAGATCGGGTGGTGCTGGGCGCTCAGCTCTTGGGTGCGATGCCCGAACTAGAACCCATCGCCAAAATTATTCGGCACCAGCGAGAACATTGGGACGGTACCGGTCGCCCGGATGGCCTCAAGGGAGAAGAGATTCCCATTGAAGCTAGAATTTTAGGGCTAGTGGCTCGGTTCCAAGAACTGACGCAGACAAGGGGCGATCGCCCTGCCCTCGGCCTCAATGATGCCCTCGAAAAATGTAAATATCACAGCGGCAAGCGCTACGAACCTAACTTGGTTGAGACCTTGGGGAATGTTGTCCGTCTGACTGAAATGGGTCTGATGCAGCTTCCGACCCAACCCAGCCAAGTCCCCAAGGTCTGGCTAGAAGATGCGCCCCTCTCTTCTTCTACCTCAACCGAAAAAAAATCATGAGCACCGCTATGGATTTAGACGCAATTTGCAATGGTTCAGTCAAAGACCTCGTTCAGGCTTCGCTAGCGGGGGCTGAGCTGTCTGGGGCCAGTCTCGACCACGCCAACCTATCACAGGCCACCCTAGCAGGGGCAACATTAAGCGGTGCGAATTTACAGCAGGCTGTCATGCGAGCCAACCTGCGCGGCGCTGACTTGGCTGGCGCTGACTTAACCGGAACAGACTTTCGCAATGCAGACCTGCGCGGAGCATCTTTAATGGATGCCAAAATTAACCAAACCAGTTTTGCCGGGGCATTTATGGCAGGTGCTGTTTTAACCCACCTCGATCTAACGGATATTGATTTGCGAGGGGCCGATCTAAGAGGTGCAACGCTAACAGGGGCTATCTTGCAACGTGCTGACTTGAGTAATACAAACCTAGCGGGTGCTGATTTATCTCAAGCAAACCTAGAGGAAGCGAATTTAAGTGGTGCCATTTTAAGGGGGGCTAACCTCTCTGAGGCCAATCTTTTTTGTGCTCAGATTGATCGCGCAATGCTTCAGGGCGCAATTTTAGATGGAACCTGCATTGAAGGAAGCTCGCTGGAGCAGTTCTAGCGGTTATCTTTTTTCTGAATATGTCGAACGGCTGCTACGAGAGCATCAAGCATGACGCTGTAGCTTTCGTCTGTGGAGTGCTCTAGCGTCATTTGACCAGACTGCTCTAATGAAATGAATCCGTAAATTGCGGAATTGATCATGCGCATGACATCAATGAGCTGCGTCTCTGTTAAGTCGTAGGCACACAGGGCTTGGCGAAGGAAGCCCAGACTCCCGTGGATGATGATCGCAGCTTCTGAGTCGCTGGGGGACAGTTGAACCTGCATCATGGTTTGATAGCGCCCTGGGTATTCTTTAGCAAAATTTCGGGTAAAAAAACCAAGCTGCTGAAGCAATGCAGGCGTAATGTCCTTGCCAGCCAATGCTTGCTGACAGTCTGCCAGATATCGATGCCATAGTTCGATGGCGGTGGCCCGCGCAAGGTGTGCGCCACTGTCTAAATGCCTGTATATCGCTGGGGGCTTAATCCCAAGACTACGGGCAACCTGACTAACCCCCAAGGCTCCAGCTCCCTGTTGGTCGACACATCGGATGGCGGCGTTGATAACATCTTGCCGTGATAGTGAATTTTCTTTGGTTGGGCGACCCATGCTCTTCTTTTAGTTAACACCATTAACTAAATGTGAGTACAATTAACTGTATCAAGTCTGATGTATGGAGTTGGTCTATGCCTGCCTTAGTGTTCCGGTCTGCCTGTGACTTGGCTGCGATGATTTGCGATCGCACCCTCTCATCCACCGAACTCCTCAACGCCTACCTGGCTCAGATTGAAAAATACAATCCTAGGCTCCATGCCATTTGCACCCTAGACGAAGAGAATGCGCGGACGAGGGCGAAGCAAGCCGATGCAGCCCTCGCCAAGGGAGAAAATTGGGGACCGCTGCACGGCATTCCGATCACCCTTAAGGATATTTTTGAAACAGCCGGGCTTAAGACTACTGCAGGCTATATTCCCCTCAAAAACTACGTTCCGAGGCAAGATGCTACCGTTGTCGCTCGGTTGAGAGCGGCTGGGGCAATCGTGCTGGGCAAAACAAATTTAGCGGAACTGGCCGGAGATTTTCAAAGCACCAACTCACTATTCTCTAGGGTGAATAACCCCTGGAATTTGGACTATACCCCAGGCGGTAGCTCCGGCGGCAGTGCAGCGGCGGTGGCGGCAGGACTAACCACCCTAGACTTAGGGAATGATTTTGCTGGCTCGGTGCGTCAGCCTGCCCATTTTTGTGGCCTCTACGGCTTAAAGCCCACCGATCTGCGGATTTCGACTGCAGGCGTGATTCCAGAGGTGCCAGGATTGCCGCACTGCCTGCGGCAGATGATGACGGTGGGCATTTTGGCGCGATCGCTCCCAGACCTACAGCTTTGCTTTACCGTGATCGCCGGAGCTGATCCCCGTCGCCCCGATGTCCCCCCGATTCCTGTGGCCCCATCCTCCGAAAAATTGCTGCCAACCCTTAAGCTGGCCTGGACAAAGCAATGGCCGGAGGTTCCTGTGGAAGCAGAAACACGAGACATTCTGCACAACGTCTTTAAAAAGCTAGCTAAGGCAGGCGTTCAAATGGGAGGCTCTATCTCCTTTGATTATTCTGAAATGTTTGGTCTGTATGGTCGCATGGCTACCTACGTCAATAAGTATGCTCAGCCCGTCAATCGCCACACGGTTCCGCACAGCCTCAAGTTACTCTGGCGCACCGCCACCCAGGGGGATAGAGAGCTGCGCCACCTCGGCAACTTCAGTCGCTTTTGGCCGGAGTTACTGAAACCGACCCTCAAGGGCTATTTTGAAACGTTGACAGAACGAGATCGCTTTACCGCCCACATTGATGCAGTACTAGATCCTTGGGATGCTTGGCTGTGCCCCGTTGCCGTGACACCTGCCTTCACCCATCGTCCTGCTTGGACGGCAATAGACATTGATGGTCGTGCCTACCCCCATGCCCTTGCTAACGGAGCCTATACAATGCCTTTCAACTTGAGTGGACATCCGGCGGTGGTGATCCCAGTGGGGCAAACCCAGCAGGGACTGCCCGTGGGGCTGCAGATTGTGGGGAAACGGTGGCGAGAGATGGAACTGTTTGCGATCGCAACACAAATAGATCGTGTCGTCGGCCAATTTCAAACCCCTGCAGGATATTAAGCCTTTGGTGCAGAGGGCTTCTTCAAAGATATCTGCGTCTGATTTGCTGGTTCAGCCCTTTAACAGAGCGTGGGCCATTTAGGCCGGTTGCGCTGGAGGCTGCGGCCAAAGGCACCATTAAGTTTCGAGAATAAACTGAAGTGAGAAGTTAGAGCAGGCTAGAATTTCTGTATCAAGAGCTACAGAATAGAGGTTAGGCATGTCTATCTCGACCGTCGTCTCTCAGCAATCTGCCTTATCTACAGAGGGCTTGTCTACAGAAAGCTTTATCCCGCAGGCGAGCCAGTGGGTGCAGTTGCGGGATTGCTTAAGTCCCTATGGGGCTGACCAAGCGCTACTTTTATGTGAGTCTGGCGTTGATCAGTGGGTGGCCTGGGTGCCGAATCATGGGGAAGCGTTATTAGGACGAGAGCAAATGGTGATGGCGCTTTAGGTCAGTCTGAGCGTTCGGGAACAGCGCAAATCGTGTTCTGTAGGCCGTCAGATCTCGTGCTTCCGAATCGCTCGAAGAAAGGCTTTAATCGCCTGAGGTTGTTCTTGAGGACGCACATACTGAGCCAGCAGGTTCAACTCTAAAGCCGGGAAGAACTGACTCCGTTCAACTTGCATGCAGTCTTGATTCCTCAAGTCATACAGGCAGAGTGCGCTATTCTGCCAAATCAAAACTTCAGGTACGCCTAGCCCTTGATAAATGGACAGTTTATCAAGGTTTCCACTGGTCAAATTCACCTCAATGGCAAAATCAGGCAGCTCTTTGAGTGTATCGACGCAGTAGCATTCATCGGGTTCTAGCCCACGGGCCTTAGCTTCTTGCCGAAATGTGGTTGAACCATAGCCATGTAAAGGAATATCCAATTCTTCTGCATAGCGCTCTAGCAGTCTAGCAATCACCTTTTTCAGCATTTCGTGTTCAGGAGAAGGCATGAAGATTTCTAGATCTCCCTCTAGATAAAATAGCCTCAGTCCGGGGTAGTCGCCGAGTGTCGTCAGCAGGTTCTCGTACTGCTGCCAGGTAATTCCCGGCAATGTGACTCGCTGTTCTTCAATGGTCAGGAGTGCTGTTGTCATGAGCGTTGGCTTACCTTAGTTCACTCCATCTTATCGACTATGACGCTGAGCGATAATCTCCGACCGACCGATCTCCTCTCACGTCTACTTTTTAAACAGATTTCGACGCTCTCGTTCAAGCGCTGTTGAGATACCCGGCCAGCATCGGTAGATCTTGCCCGTTTTACCATCTGTGACGCGAGAGGTGATCCGGACGGCCGTTTGACCAATGGTTTGTGGCGATGTAGCCAGCCACCGTAAGCCAAAATCAAGGAGTTTCATCCGCCGATGGGCTTCATCATTGAGGGGCTGAATTTGGGTGGTAAGGCGGGTGGGCATGAGGCCGGGATTCAGTCCAAAGATAGAAACACCGGTCTGCTGATAATCTTCGGCTACCACCAAGGTAAACCGCCGTGCTGCAGCCTTTGATGTGGCATAGGCACTCAAGTAAGAATTGCCAGGGCTATCTTGAGCGCCCGCCCCCAATACATTGATGATTTTGCCTTGATTCTTGGGCAGCATGTGCTTGAGCGCCACCATCGTGCCGTGAAAAGTCCCGTTGAGGTTGGTGTCGATCACCTCTCGCCAGTGTTCTAGGGGCACGTCCAGGGCAGGGCCAAAATAGCGGTTAATGGCGGCATTATTGAACCAGATGTCAATTTTCCCGAACTGGTCAAGGGTCTGCTCAGCTAAGTTCTCCACTTGGGCAAAATCTGTAACATCGCAGGTTACGCCCAGCACATTATCCTTTGAGCGCTCTAAATTGGAGTAGGTTTCAGGCTTGGAGCGGGAGCAAATCACCACGTTAGCCCCCGCTGCAGCAAGGGACTGGGCAATGATTAGCCCAATGCCTTGAGTGCCGCCTGTGACGACGGCAACTTGTCCTGCAAGGGTGGATGACGCTTTCATGGATGGTCGCCGATCAGATCTCTACTGACTGTTTGTAACATCCTTTGATGGCGATATTGCGATCGCAACCTCATAAAACTAGATAAGGTAAATTGAGACGTCTGATGAAATCCAGCCCTATTACCTGTCCAGGGAGACACAATTTTTTGAGCCCATCGCTATTTGAACCGTTTCAGCCACTGGTTGCGATCGCAACAACGCCCCAAGCTGCCACGACCCTTCAGCCCCTCTGCCAACTCACCGGCGCAACGCTTTGGGTGCCCGAAACCTTGGCTGCCCTAGACTTAGCCTCCCTTAACCTAGTCTCGCTCAATGTACAAACCTACTCAGGCTCCTTAAAAGATCATGTCGCCCTGTTGTGGCCTCGGCATCAAGGCTTCATCTTTGGGCTGGCCACCGGGGCTGTCGTGAGACTGATTGCGCCCCTGCTAGAGCATAAATCCCAAGATCCAGCCGTACTGGTGGTGGATGAACAGGGTCAGTCGGTGATCAGCCTCTGCAGCGGACACCTCGGCAATGCCGATCAGCTCACCCGACTGGTGGCTTCTACCATGGGGGCAACCCCCATCATTACGGGTACCTCAGCACGGAGCCAGCTTCCGAGCCTCGATCTTTTGGGGCAGCCCTTTGGGTGGCGACGGGGCCGGGGCGACTGGAATGCCGTTAGCGGTGCCATTGCTCGGCAGCAGACCGTGGCCGTGATCCAAGAGGCAGGCTCTACGCTGTGGCAAACCCATCTTCCGGTCGGCCATCCGTTTGTGTTTACCGAGATGTTAGATGCGCCGGAGACACCGCAAATACGGATTACGCACCGAGCTGCAGTCGAACAAGATCTGACGGTTCACTGGCATCCGAGGGTGCTTTTTGTGGGAATTGGGTGTGAGCGAGGCACCTCTCGCAGCCTAATCGAGCAGGGACTGCAGCAGGTCTTTCAGGACTATGGGCTAGGGATAGGTGCGATCGCATCCATCAACACCCTCGATCTCAAAGCCGATGAAGTTGGATTGCTAGATCTGTGCCGAGTCCATGATTGGCCCCTCCAGTGCTTCACCGCAGAAGCGCTCAAAAATATTGAGGTGCCAACGCCTTCAGACATTGTTGCGGCAGAAGTGGGCACCCGCAGCGTCTCTGAAGCGGCGGCCCTTTATGCCGCTCAGAGTGCATCGCCAGATCCCATCACGATCTGGGTTCCGAAGCAAATTATTCGCAGAGAGGGCGAACCGGGAGCGGCGACGATAGCCGTTGCCTTAGCCTCCCAGGAGGTCACCGGACGCCAAGGCAAGCTCTACCTGGTCGGCACTGGCCCCGGCGCATTAGATCAAATGACGCCTGCGGCCCAGACCGCCATTACCCAAGCTGACGCCGTGATTGGCTATTCACTTTATATGGATCTCGTGAAGCCCCGCCTGCGGCCGGGACAGATTATTGAGACCTACCCGATCACCCAAGAGCGACAGCGGGCGCAGCGAGCCATTACTTTAGCCCAGTGGGGCTTAACCGTCGCCATGATCTCATCCGGGGATGCAGGTATCTATGGCATGGCCGGTCTGGTGCTGGAAGAGCTAGAGTTTCAGGGCTGGGATGGTCACACCCCTGCGGTGGAGATTTTCCCAGGGGTATCGGCGCTACAGTCATCGGCCTCGCGGGTGGGGACACCTCTAATGCATGACTTTTGTGCGATCAGCTTGAGCGACAGACTGACCCCTTGGCCCGTGATCGAAAAACGGCTGCAGGCAGCGGCGGCGGCGGATTTTGTGGTGGCGCTGTATAACCCGCGATCGCAACAGCGAGTCGAGCAGTTAACGATTGCCCAAACCATCATGCTCGAACACCGAGATCCGCAAACCCCCGTGGCGCTAGTGCGGTCGGCCTACCGTAACGATGAGACCACAGAGCTGACGACGCTAGAGCAGCTCGACACTGTTGCCGTGGATATGCTGACAACGGTTTTAATTGGCAATAGCAGCACCCACGTCTATCAAGACTGGATGATTACTCCCAGAGGGTATCTTAGTAAAGTCTGATGTGGCGGCAAATAAATAGATATGATGGTGGGGCCATCTTTGAGTGTTCAACGCTCAATACAACTGACGTTAATGGGCCATAGAATATAGATGCAACATCAAGTCGGCTTTTTCGGTACCGTTACCATAATATTTGGCCTCGCCTTGGGTTTTAGCGCACCTGTGGCCTTGGCCGATCCGCCGGATAATTATGTGGGAGGCGGGATTAGAGCTGAATTTAATGACGATACGGCAGCCGTCATTCATGCCAAAGTTAAAGTATTAGACTTGGGAAAATTTAGCTTGTCGGGTAGACCTGCGCTTGTGATCGGCAATGCAGCAGAGCTGCGTCTTGCGGCGACTGCAGAAGGTGATATTGCGCCTCGTTTGTCACCCTATGGCGGTGGCGGCATTGCAATCAATAAAGATGGTAGTGGCGATGTCGATCCATTACTGACCGGCGGTTTAGACATTACGGTGATTAAACAGGTCGTGATTCAGGTGGGCGGGAACCTGATCTTCTCTAACAATACGGATGCAGAACTGACTGCTACAGTGAACTACGCCTTTTAGAAACCTCTGGTGATCGAGATCATGCTGCCGTTTTTCTCTTGGCGCTATAAAAAGAGAGCGTTTCGTGTAGGTGTTTTATGGGTCAGTCGTTGAGTCACTCAGTTCTGTGGGTTGCGATCGCAACCCTCTGCTCCCCCGTCATTGCGCCCCCCCCCGCCTTTGCTAAGCCTGACGGTTCGATCTCCGCTGCCGAAATTGAGCAATACAGAGCGCAGGGCCAAGCGGGCCTTGACCAGTTTCTCGCCATTCATGCCCCCAGCACTCAGCAACTCCCTCAACCGAAGGTCAGAGCTGCTTTAGATTCTCTGTGTCAGCAGCGAGATTGTCATGCCTCTCGTTTGTTTTGGTATACCGATCTAGCTGCCGCCAAAGCCAAAGCAGCCGAAACCGGCAAGCCCATTTTGTCCCTACGGATGTTGGGGAACTTGGATCAGGAATTGAGCTGCGCCAATAGTCGCTTTTTTCGGATTGCGCTGTATCCCAATACTGAGGTCTCAAAGTATCTGCGCGATCGCTACATCCTGCACTGGGAATCGGTGCGCCCCGTCCCCAAAGTCACCATTGACTATGGCGATGGCCGCAAGCTCCAACGCACCCTCACCGGTAACAGCATTCACTATATTCTCAACGCTAAAGGGCAACCCATCGACGCCCTGCCGGGACTCTACGGGCCGCAAGCATTCTTAAGTCACCTAAAGCAGGCGGAAGACCTCAATCACAACATGGCGAAGGGGAACGGACCAGAGAGTCAGGATTTACTGCAGACTTATCATCGCGATCGGCTTGCTAGCACTCAGGCCCAGTGGCAAGCCGATCTAGAAAAAGTTGGGATTAAAAACCTGCCGCCTCTTGCACCGTTGCCCTCTGGGACTCCATTTGCCATTGATGCGGGACGGCTCGCCATGACTAAAGCTGTGGTTGAAACGCCTCTGCTTGCGCCCGCATTGGGGCTAGCCGCCACCGCTGACCAGAATCGTGCCCAGCTTGAAGAGGCAACCCACACAGAAAGCTGGCGCAAGATCGCAGATCTCTATCGTGATCAAGCACAACTCGATCACAATAGTCAAGCCCTGATGCTGAGCAAAAATTCGGCCCAATGGCCGCAGGCCGATGCTCAATTTGAAGCAACTGTGAAAAACTTTGAGACGGCAATGGCTTTAGATACGGTGAGGAATGAATATCTGCTCCATGCTCAAATTCATCAATGGTTTATCGAAGCAGCCGACACTCAGACCGTTGAAGCTCTCAATACAAAGGTCTATGCCGATTTATTCTTGACCCCAGATTCAGATCCTTGGTTGGGGTTGCGATCAGAGAGCGCCTATAGCGCTATTGAAGCAGATGGTTTGCAGCAATAAATTTAATGAATTAAAACTCATTGATTTCAGATGTGAATGTCGAGAACAATCACTTCAGACATTCCCAGTCCTCTTCATCTACTATCGGCCCCACGATATCGACCATAATCTTGACTGTTCCAGCCAAATTAAGCGGTGGAAATCGTCGCTTCACAGACTTTTGGGATGACTCCCCTTCTAGGAGCGTTACAATCAGACGGGCAGAATTCACATCAGGCCGCTCAGAGATCCATTACACTTGACCATTTTCGTAGATTGCTTCGTAACTCTTCAGCATAGGTTTTCCCTTTCGAATCCATACGAGCAAGTGATTGACTGCAATTTTAGACCTCACTCTCTTTTTAGCGACCCTTGCGAGATCAGATGAGTTCACTCAACAAGACAATCGATTTGAACAACTCGCTTGATATCTGCTGTTGTGAGTCCATCTGCACGAATGCAGCTCGGTCTTTGAGTTAGCTCTAGCAAAACCTGTGTTTTCGTACCTCCCGGCTCCAGCGCATCGAAAATAATGCCCAGAGCGCCTCTTCAGGCAACTCAGTCAGATTAAGAGTGGCTGTCATCGTTATTTTCCTCCCACTGATACTGGGTGGGTGTCATAGTTTCTATTAGACCTGTTGGGAAATAAAACTCATATGGGGCAAGAGAATGTTCTCAAACTCATTTTGTAGTCCCTGGAAGCCTAAATCGCCTTTTATCGGAACATCTTCTGGGATATTCTCCACCACGGGTTCTTCGGCTAACTGCCGTTTATCATGGACCTTGCCAGGTCTGGCTTTGGTCAGGAGAATCACCCGCTTTTGTCGAGTACTTCCCGTGATGTGCTTTCGGGTATGTCGTTTCTTCTTGCCTGAGTAAGGGGCTTTCTGTTGGTCTGGCTCTTAAAGTATCAATCTCAGTTTTGCGATCGAGCAAGTCTATCGTGGATTGGTTCTTATCCCAGAATCTGAATCGACTGAATTATCTCAACCTGAGTAGGCAGGTGTAGTCAATATGCTGGGGAAATTCAGATCATATAGACTCGCTTGAATCGCGTAAATTTAGCTAGAGATGTTTCCCTGTAATAATAAGTGGAGCCTGTTCACGGCAAAATCGCCCCATGGGAAAAAATTCACGTCGCAGTCTTTCCCAACAGCTATTGCGCTGGAGTGCACAGGCTATTGTCATTTTTTTAGTGGGCTATATCGCGCTTTATTTTGGCCTCAATCTCGCGATCAACCTGCGGCGTCTAAATTTGCCGTTTGGCTTTGACTTTCTCAATAACCAAGCTGGCTTTAGCATTGGCGAAACTCCTGTCCCCTACAAGCCGACGGATGTTTATGCACGGGCGCTGTGGGTAGGGCTACTCAACTCACTGCGGGTCATGGGCGTGGGTCTTGTACTCACTACCATTGTCG
The DNA here is from genome assembly GCA_050330855.1 of Thermosynechococcaceae cyanobacterium. Lineage (GTDB taxonomy): Bacteria > Cyanobacteriota > Cyanobacteriia > Thermosynechococcales > Thermosynechococcaceae > RCC1774. The sequence continues at coordinate 18,913 of JBHJNL010000087.1, forward strand.
GCATTACCGTGGGCATCGCCCGCCTCTCAGAGAATTGGCTGGTCCGCAAGATGGCACTCGTTTATGTCGAAGTCTTGCGGAATACGCCTTTGCTATTGCAGCTTTTGTTCTGGTACTTTGCGGTCTTCCTGACCCTTCCCAAATTTACCGATCGCATCGAGTGGGGAGCGATTTCTCTGAGCAACCAGGGTATTGTGCTGCCTTGGGTTCAGGCTAATACCGCAACAGGTCTTTGGGGGCTATGCCTAGGGCTAGGACTCCTCAGCGCCATTCCTCTATGGAAGCGTCAGGCCCGTCAACATGCTGAGCAAGGACAACCCGATCAACTCAAGACTTGGCCCATCATTGCGATCTCACTCCCCCTATTCCTTGCCGCTCTCTGGACCCAGCAGCCTCCCTTAATCTGGAGCCTGCCGCAGGTGGTAAATGGACGAACCACAGGGGGCTTACAGCTTTCTTCTGAATTTGCCACCCTGCTCGTGGGCCTAACGCTCTACACCGCAGCCTTTATTGCCGAAATTGTTCGGGCTGGCATTACCTCCGTGAACCAGGGCCAGCGAGAAGCCGCTCAGGCATTGGGCCTGAAGCCAGGGACCACAATGCGCCTCGTGATTTTCCCGCAGGCGCTGCGGGTGATAGTACCACCGTTGACTAGCCAATATTTGAACCTCGCCAAAAATTCTAGCTTGGCGATCGCCATTGGCTATCCCGACCTCTATGCCGTTGCGTCCACGACGTTTAACCAGACGGGCCGCGCCGTAGAGGTTTTGCTTTTACTGATGGCGACCTATCTCACCATTAGCCTCGTCATTTCGCTCTTGCTCAATCTCTATAACCGCAGCATTCAACAGGTCGAGCGATGAATCCTACTCCTTTTAAGCCGACACGGCAATGGCTTCGTCGCAATCTGTTTAGTACTTGGATTAACACCCTATTCACGCTGATCTTGTTTTCAATTCTTTTGCAGGGCAGCATCAGTTTTTTGAGCTGGGCCACCACTCAGGCTCAGTGGAGCGTTGTCTCTATTAACCTGCGGCTATTTTTAGTCGGCCGTTTCCCGATCTCAGAGCTGTGGCGAGTTTGGCTGTCTTTGTCGCTGGTAATCGCAACCCTTAGCCTGTCTGGCGGTGTGATCGGGCGGGTGAAGCCCCAGATCTTGATAGCTTTAGTGACCGCTATTGTGGTCGCCGGCTTGGCCGGAGGCGCACCGTGGCTCTGGTTGGCCGTCATTGCCGCTGGAACGGTTGGGGGGCAGTTTTTGGGAGCATGGTTGCGATCTCACCTCTCCCCCGCCCGATTAAACCGAGGGCTACCGAGCCTCTGGTTTCTCACCTTTGTACTCATCATCTGGCTCCTGAGTGGCGGCTTAGGCTTGCCCCCTGTGCCCACTAGCCTTTGGAACGGTTTGCTGTTGACGATGTTAATGGCCGTGTTAAGCATTGTGCTCTCATTCCCGCTGGGGGTTCTGCTAGCCCTCGGACGCCGCAGTGATTTGCCCATCATTCGGACTCTTTCGATTCTCTATATAGAAATCGTTCGAGGACTGCCCCTCATCGGAGTCCTGTTTATGGCCCAGGTGATGTTGCCGTTGGTGCTGCCGGCCAAACTAGAGCTAGATTCAGTGGTGAGAGCGATTGCCGGACTGACCCTATTTAGCGCCGCCTATCTTGCCGAAAATGTGCGAGGGGGTCTGCAGTCGGTTCCCAAGGGACAATCTGAAGCCGCTCAGGCATTGGGGTTAAATCCAGTCTTGATTTTAGGGTTAATTGTCCTGCCACAGGCACTGAGAGCCGTCATTCCAGCGATTGTGGGTCAGTTTATCGGCTTGTTTAAAGATACATCTTTGTTATCTATTGTGGGCCTTGTGGAGTTGACCGGCATTGCTCGTTCGATTCTGTCGCAGCCCGATTTTTTAGGGCGCTATGCAGAAGTGTACTTAGTGATAGGCCTCATCTATTTTGGGTTTTGCTACTTAATGTCTTTTGCCAGTCGGCGATTAGAGCAGCAGTTAAATTAAAGACCTGATCTCATTCACCACAAATTTGTGATCAATATAACTGCCTTAATCTTTTTTTTAGAAGAAGATGGCAGCATTGTTATTCATAAAGTGTAGTGATCAAGCCTATGAAGACCGAACAAGAGAGAGACCGCGCTGTTCAACCGCAACTCTCAGAGCCAGCGGTTCAAAGCAACAGCGTCACAAACCATTGGTACGATGCCCAACAGAGGATCATGCAGTACTGCCTAGAGCGCGAGGCTGAATGGGCCCGTGGATAGCCTTGCCAGAATTATGGGTTTTCTGCAATTTTTCAGTCAAACCCGATGCTCTACGCTGGTTGCTATCGACCCAGCAGCAGCACCAAACCCGCCCCGCCAAAGTAAAGACCTACCACAGCGCCCCCCAACAGACTCTGGGTGAGCGGATCCGTTGAGGGGGTCAAGACTGCGCCCAAGACCGCAGCACCCAAGACCACCGTTCGCCACCCCGCTAACATCTGGCGACCGGAGACAATACCGACCAGTCCTAACAGAAGCTGAATCACAGGGATTTGAAACGCCAGTCCGGTGCTAAACAAGAGCAGCAGAACAAACTCAAAATAGCGATCTATGGACCAAAGCTGCTCAACCACATCAGCACCATAGTTGATAAAAAAGTTGAGCGCTGCCGGAATTAAAGCAATGTAGGCAAAGGCGATTCCGGCCACGAACAGCACCGAAGACCCCAACACAATGGGGCCAAGGAAACGTCGTTCATTACGGGTCAGCCCCGGTAGAACAAACTGAATAATCTGATAAAGAATAAAGGGGCTTGCCACTAGGAAGCCGCTATAGCCAGCGACCTTAATCGACACAAAGAAATATTCGCCGGGGGCAAGCTGCAGAAACTGAGCGCCTTGGGCCGGTTCTTCGAGCAGTTTGACAATCAGGTTCACTTTCCAGAAACACAGAACAATCCCGCCAAAAACCGCAATCAGCGCATAGAAAATTCGCTGACGTAACTCTTCGAGATGATCAAACAGTGACATCTCAACATCATCAAGGAGCGCGTCGTCAGGGGTAAGGGATGGGTCGGGGCTTTCCGCCGTTGCTGGGGCGCTAGTTCCCGGTGGCGTCAGTGTTTCGTTCTCAGGGGGAGGAGTCACAGGCAAGTTTGAGCGTAGAGGTTCTCATCATTATATTTTGTGATGCTAAAAGCGGGGGCGAAGGTGGCAATCGCGACCCAGTTTCGCAGGAGAAAATGGTACCTTAATGAGGATGCGCCATAGCGCTGGGCGAGTGATTTTTTGAGTGAATTGAGTGCGGCATGGCGAAGACACCCTCGTTTCCCCAACAATTATTGACCTGGACTGAGAACTGGGCGTTCTCTACCACTAAGCATTCTGTAATGGCAGATGTGTTGGTCGATGCGACCCAATCGGGTCGTCGGTGGCTAGGGCGACTCAATCGGGTTCACAATGGCAGTTCGATCGGGACTGTGGTTTGTGTCGGTGCGATCGCACTTTTTACCTGGAACTGGCAGCTCTTCTTGGCATTGATCATGGGCGCAGGGACGACTGCATTAGCCTATCGGGGTCTACCGGTGCAGAAATGGATGCGGTTGTTGATCGCTTCTCCGGTTGTCTCTGCCGCATTGCTTGGCCTATTTTCAGTCATTGTTAGCTACAGTACACTTTTGATTTGGCAAGATACGGGCCGTTTCGGCATTGCTCTGGCTGTCTTTTTGCAAGGAGTCTGCACCCTGCTTGCATTAGGGCTTTTGGCCTGGCAGCTTCTGAAGCCAGCAAAGGTCATCTTAGAGGAACCCTATGACCGCTGGGTGACGCAACTGACTGCGCCCGAACCTCTGCAGCGCCTGATCGCAGTGCGGCGTTTGACTCAGATTGACGTTTTAACCTCCCAGCGCCGCCAGGAATTAAGCGATTATTTTCAGCTTCTATTGGCTCAGGAAACCTATCCCCAAGTCCGAGATGCGGTTGTAGACGGCCTTAAGCATTTAGAGGCTCCCGCTAGCCGAGTCAAGCACCGGGTTTCGACCCAGAGATCGCTAACAAAGCGCCGCATTATGGCCCGAAAAGAGCGCGTTTATGCAGAACTTGAAGTTCAACCTGAAGAGTCCTGGGTTCAGTAGCGCTGCGGGTACAAAGATTAGAGACTAGACCGATACCTGACTAAGATCGCGTGTGATGGTATCAGGCTTACACCAGCAAATGGTTGCAGTAACCTCTGTGGCTCCTTCATCAGAGAGATCCTTGAGGTATCCACTTTGGTTCTCTTCAGCCTCTGCTTGATGTTCAAAAGGACCAAACAGATATTCGTAGTTTGGCTGTTGAGTGGTTACCGTCACCCACCAAGCCTGAGCATAGCCACCGTCTTGGGTCGCCGTGTCGGAGGACTCATGCCGACGCAAAAAAATCATGAGAGCAAAAAAGACAGATACGACTAAGGCCGCATCTTGAACAAACTGCGAAAAGTAATTCAACGAATCCCCCGAACCGGTTGGCCTAATCTGCTGAGACGTTCAGCCCCATAGGTGAGCGTCATTGTAGTTGTGCTGCAATATGGACAGATGGATGACTAGACTGCTGCAGTATCGAGCCAGTCAGAAGGACTGTCAGGGTGCAGTTTATCCCAGAGCCAAGCATGGGGATTGCTGCGGATATACTGCCGGAAGGTATTGAAGGCAAAGGAGTGAGGGATGAGCTGATGATCATCAATGGGCTGCCAAATCGGCAAACGAGTGCTGATGCGCTCAGTGACGGCAGCTTTAAACCCATCGATCCAATCGACAATGGTGGGTTGTTCGATAGATTCAGTGGAAGGCTCTACAGTGGCTGCTGACTCTGCTGCTGGCTCTGCCAGGGTGAAGATGCCGTGAATATGATTCGGCATAATGATCCATTGATCACAGATCAGGTCTGGCTTGCTCTGAGCGGCATGTTGCCATTCGTCTTCAACGATGGAGCCTAGCTCATTTAACTGCATCTGTCCTTCGATGATGTCACCAAAGAGACACTGACGCTCATGGGTGCAGAGAGTAATAAAGTAATGAGCGGAGCAATGTGGAGGGGTGAATGTTGCTTTCTGTGGGGGCGTTAGAGTTGCAGGCATGAATGAGACAGGAGCGCTGGTAATGAGGTTGGGCATAGTTTTACAACTTCATCTAGTGTGCCCATAAACGCCGGGAGCCTGCCATGAATATTAGGCATTATTTCCTAGAGCGCTGATGGGTGAGTGCTGTCGAGTTGAAAGGAACAAAGTAGCGGAGCTAGATATCATTGGGCTGAGGAAATCGCTACTTTGGGGGTCGCATCACACCAATACATCAGATTTTGAGAAGATTCGGTGAAAGAGGGTTAATTTAGGGTTAATTATTGATTCTGTGTCCACATTAGCAAGAGTGCATTGATAATGTTGTTGTCCCTGATACCTCTATTGAAATTAAATTGCCCCTATGTCTGACAGCTTAGTTTCCCCAGCTTTTTCTCGCTCGAAAACGACTCAGACGCCTTTGAAACTAGGCATCATGGCTTCGGGAAGCGGTAGCAATTTTGCTGCGATCGCAACGGCCATTGCCAACCAAGCCCTCCCGGCCCAGGTTGAAGTCGTGATCTACAATAACCCTGGCGCGAAGGTGGCGGCACGAGCTAAACAGCAGGGCATGCCCACCCAGCTCATTAACCATCGGGATTATAACCATCGAGAAGACTTTGATCGGGATATTGTCTCGGCCTTGAAAGCTGCAGAGGTGGACTGGGTAATTATGGTGGGCTGGATGCGGCGAGCGACTCAGGTGCTGGTTGATGCGTTCCCGAACCGGATAGTCAATATTCACCCCAGCCTATTGCCCAGCTTTCCGGGGATTCATGCCATTGAGCAGGCGTTAGAGTACGGCGTTAAAATCTCAGGCTGTACGGTCCACATCGTCACTTTAGAGGTGGATAGTGGCCCCATTTTGATGCAGGCGGCGGTGCCGGTGCTGCCCGATGATACGGCAGATACGCTCCATGCCCGGATTCAGGTGCAGGAACATCGGATTATTGTGGATGCAATAGCAAACCTTGCCCAAGATAACTAAACTTTGATGAAACCTGATTTCGCTGTTCATACACCAATGGATGGATCAGAGCAATGGCATGGCTTAAAATAGTTTCTGATCTGAGGGCCAATCTTTAACTGTTGATGCAGATTGGCGCTTGCCTTAAAACACTCGGTAGTTAAAGAGGAGTTACTCCGTACTCAGAAGCTTCGGTTGGCGGGTCGTCCGACTGTTTGTGCGGAGGAGGTTATGCAAGGATTCGCACTCAGGCGTTAATCATAATCCCTTTGCCATGGAAGAAGAAGCATGAAGCAAATTCTCAACACTTTCTATGTACAAACCCAAGGTACCTATCTGCACCTCGATCTCGACACCCTTAAGGTAGCTCCGGGCCTGGAGAGGATTGGAACCTTTTTATCATCAGCATCTTAGAGCGCCAAATCGCTTTCAATATCAGCAGGATCCGTGGGCACAGCAGCCGTCAACACCTCTGCCCCCGTCTCAGTAATCAGCACATCATCTTCAATCCGAATGCCTCGCACATCATTAAACAGAGCCAGACGTTCCCAGTTCACGCAATCTTGATACTGGGTTCGTCGATCAAGATCTTCTAGCAAAGCAGGCACTTGGTAAAACCCAGGTTCAATGGTGACCACCATCCCAGACTGCAGTGGGCGATCTAAGCGCAAGAAGCCCAGGCCAAAGCGATCGCATCTCTCTCTCCCTTTGGCATACCCTGCCAAATCACCCAGATCTTCCATATCATGAACATCTAGCCCCAGCAGGTGCCCCACCCCATGCGGAAAAAATAGAGCATGGGCATCTCGTTCCACTAACACTTCCGATTCCCCCTTCAGAATGCCAAGACTCACCAGACCTTCAGTGAGCGTTAACGCCGCCAGCAAATGCAGATCTCGGTATTCAACGCCGGTCGCCGCCTTCGCAATACAAGCATCATGGGCAGCCAGCACCACATCATAAATATCGCGCTGGGTCACCGAAAACCGGCCCGAAACCGGCCAAGTCCGAGTCACATCCGCCGCCCAGCCCGTCGGTGTCTCCGCACCCACATCGGCTAGCAATAAATCCCCTGGCTGCAGAGCATGGCAATAGCTCTGGTTATGAAGCACTTCACCCCGCACCGTCACAATGCTGGCATAGGCGCAGGTGCAATCATGGGCGATGATCACCGATTCCATCGCCGCCCGAATCTCGGCCTCGGTGTGGGCCGAGCGAGTCGCCATCATCCCCGCACGGTGGGCTTGAGCCGTGACCTCTGCCGCTTGTTTGATAGATGCGATCGCATCTTGATCATGCCTCAGCCGCACCGCCACAATCGCCTCAGCAAGCTGCTGATCAATCCCCTGAAGCTGATGTGCAGCCTCAAGCGTTCTTCCGAGCACCGTCATCTGCTGGTGGCGAGTGGCGTCATCCTGCACCGGAATCGTTGCCGCCCCTTCACTCCAGCGGCCCAGCGCCTTGAGAGGATAGTGATCATCAGCGCCAATATACGCCGTAATCTCTTGCCGTCGGGGGCTGACACCATGCCAGAGAGCATCACCAGGACCAGCATCATCCTTAAATAGGGTCAGTTTGCCACCTTCTAAGTAGATGGCCGCATTGGCTAAAGCGCATCCAGCAAAAAACAAGAAATGGCTGCTGGCTCGAAAGGGCAGCTTGTTCGCCGGGAAGTTGCGGGGGCTGCAGTTGCCAGACCATAAAATAGCCGCCCCTCTAAAGTGAGTCGCCAATGCTTGCCGCCTGCTGGTCAAGATAGATTCGATCATGCCTTGTGCTCAAAGATAGAGCGAACATCCATATCGCTGAGGGTTAGCGTAAAAACTGACCCGCCATCTTAAGCGCATCAGAGATATCGACATCACCATCGCGATCGCTATCTAAAAACGCATTCAACACCGAATTACCACCCTGACGAGGGTCTTGATTTTTACTGCCGCTATTGAGCAAATTCAACACTAACGGCACCAGCACCGGTAGCAGTCCCACAATGATCTTCGAGTCTAGCCCGGTGCGTTGAGAAACTTCCTGAGCGATTTGCTGCTGCTGCCCGTCTGAAAACAGGGCATTCACCGCAGCGGGGTTCGCTCCCGTACCACTGAACTGATTGACGAGGGCTTGCGCCTGATCGCTCGATTTTAAAGCAGATTGCACATGTTTACCCACCAGCGCCATCGCTTGCTGAGTCGAATCAGCGCTAGCGCCCTGAGTGTTATTGCCCAAGCCCTGAACGGCATTGAGAATACCGCCCAATTGCCCTGCACTGGCCTGGAGATTGGGGTCATCAATGGCGCTCACAATCTGATCAAACAATCCCATGCTTAAAATCCTCACAAAATTAGGGTTAGTTGAGACTCAAACACCTCTGATTCTCTAAAATCAATCCTAGAAGGCCCCTGAGAGATTATCTGACTTCTTCCGAATGTTTTTATTTGACCGTGAGAGATCATAAATGGGGCTGCGGTAGCTTAAAATTCAAGGATTGTGGCGTTTTACCCCTAGCTCTAAATAACGGGGGTACGCCTGATGCCGATTTTCTGAATCATTCACAAGCAGTAAGGAGATTTCATGAGTGACCGTCCAATTATTCTCGGAATTGTAGGGGATAGCGCCGCAGGGAAAACCACCCTCACCCGAGGGATTGCTAAAATTCTCGGTGAAGAGGATGTCACTGTGATCTGCACCGATGACTACCATCGCTACGATCGCAAACAACGGGCAGAAATGAAGCTCTCGGCCCTTGCCCCAGAGTGCAACTACGTTGACATCATGGAGCAGCACTTTCGGCTCCTACGCGATGGACAGCCGATTCTAAAGCCCATCTATAACCACTCCACCGGTGGCTTTGATGTGCCGGAATACATCGAACCGAAAAAATACGTCATTCTTGAAGGTCTATTGGGCTATTCAACCCGTGCTGCTCGGGAAAGCTTTGACGTTAAAGCCTATTTAGCACCTCCCGAAGAACTGCGGGCTGCCTGGAAGATCAAGCGAGATACAGGCAAGCGCGGCTATACCGAAGAACAAGTGCGCGAACAGCTCAAAATGCGAGAATATGACTCAGAACACTATATCCGTCCCCAGCGACAATGGTCTGACATGATTGTCTCTTTTTATCCCCCAACAGAGGGACCAGACGAGAATGATCTATTACTCAATGTGCGTCTGACTCTAAGACCCACCATTCCCCACCCCGATCTGACCGAAATTCTCAAGCCTGAAGGGAGTCATCTTGGGGAAGCGATTCGCCTCGATTTAGATCGGGATATGGGAAAACCCGTTGATATCTTAGAAATTGACGGTAAAGCCACCAAGGAACAGGTGGTCGAGCTGGAGCACATTCTCTGTAATGAAGTGCCCTACTTGGGTCAATTCTGCAGCCTGCAGGGTAACGAAGACATCGGCAAACTGATTGGCACTACCGGAGAAGTTCTGCAAAGTTATCCGTTGGCCCTGACTCAGTTGATGTTGACCTATCACATGCTCAAGGCTGCTGAACGGTCCTAGGATGATCATTCGCGAAGCAAATGTAGAAGAAGAGGGGCTTTTGGCCCAGCACTTCTACCGGTTGTGGCGTGACAATCAAGTTCCAGAACAGGATCTAAAAGCAGATGGGCGCACCCTTACGCTCCAGTTCATTGCCCATGCGCGTCAGACCCTTTGCTACCAAGCTTTTGTTGCTGAAATCAAAGGTCAGGTGGTGGGGTCTGTGGGTTGTCAATACTTCGACGGTCTCTATCCGCTGATTCTTGCAGATCATCACCGGAAGTATGGCTATGTCTGGGGGGTGTATGTGGAGCCAGAGCATCGTAGCCAGGGGATTGGCTCCCGGTTGACTCAGAGGGCAGTGGAGTATTTGCGATCGCGATACTGCACCCGAGTTATCCTCCACGCCTCTCCCTCTGGTCAACCGATTTACAAGAAATTGGGCTTTATCCCCTCCAACGAAATGCGACTAGACCTGGCGTGATGTTCAAAGATTGCCTTTTAGCGGTGACAGCATGGGCAGATAAAAAAAATAAGAATCCTAGCGCCACTGGCATTAGTGGGCAAGCAGGCGTTAAGATCCTCAAGAATCCCCTCGGCACAAGGTTGACGCAAAGAGACGACTATGGGCAAACCCACTGGCTTTATTGAATTTGTTCGTGAAATCCCCACCGATAGACCGCCCCTAGAGCGGATTAAAAACTGGGACGAGTTCCACGAACATTTGACCGAAGACCGGCTACGCAACCAAGGGGCCAGATGCATGGATTGTGGCACCCCCTTCTGCCACACCGGCACCGTAATTAGCAACATGGCCAGCGGTTGTCCCATCAACAACCTCATCCCCGAATGGAACGACCTCGTCTATCGAGGGCTGTGGCGTGAGGCGCTAGAGCGTCTGCACAAAACCAATAATTTTCCTGAGTTCACAGGCCGCGTTTGTCCCGCGCCCTGTGAAGGCTCCTGTGTATTGGGCATTAACAACCCGCCCGTCACCATCAAAAACATTGAGCAAACCATCGTCGATCGTGGTTGGCAAGAAGGCTGGATTAAAGCTGAACCACCTGAGAAGCGCACCGGCAAAAAGGTCGCGGTGATCGGTTCTGGGCCTGCAGGGTTATGCGCTGCCGCTCAGCTCAATAAAGCAGGTCATTGGGTCACGGTCTTAGAGCGAGCTGACCGTCCCGGTGGGCTGCTCACCTACGGCATTCCCAATATGAAGCTAGAGAAAGAGCAGGTGGTGATGCGCCGCATTAAGCTGCTCGAAGAAGAGGGCATTCAGTTTGTCTGCAAAACCGAAGTCGGTAAAGATTTACCGGCTAAATCCCTGCTCAAAGATTTTGATGCAGTGGTGCTCTGCACTGGGGCGACCCGTCCCCGTGATTTACCCATTGAGGGCCGCGACCTGAAGGGCATTCATTTTGCAATGGATTTCTTAACCGCCAATACCCAAGCCGTCATGGATCCTAGTCTCAACGATCAGGTTATTTCGGCTCGTGATCAAGATGTCGTTGTCATTGGCGGGGGCGATACTGGTACTGATTGTGTAGGGACCTCCATTCGCCATAACTGCAAGAGCTTGGTACAGCTCGAAATTATGCCGAAGCCCCCTGCAGAGCGAGCGGCCAATAATCCTTGGCCCGAATGGCCGAAGGTGTATCGTCTTGATTATGGGCAAGAAGAGGCCGCTGCCGTCTTTGGTGACGATCCCAGAGGGTATCTCACCATGACGACCCAGTTTGAAGGTGATGAAAACGGCCACGTTAAGGCGCTGCACACCGTCGAAGTCGACTGGCAAAAAGATGAGCAAGGTCGGTTTACACCGGTCCATGTTCCCGGCTCCGAGAGGGTGATCCCCGCTCAACTGGTGTTGCTGGCGATGGGTTTTGTCGGACCAGAGCAACCGTTGCTAGATGCACTGAAGCTAGATCTTGATCCCCGTGGTAACGTCAAAGCAGAGCATGAGAACTACACGACCAGTATTCCGGGGGTATTCGCCGCTGGCGACTGTCGTCGAGGTCAGAGCCTTGTGGTTTGGGCTTTTAATGAAGGTCGAGGGGCCGCTAGAGAATGCGATCGTTACCTGATGGGCTACACCGATCTCCCCTAAGTTTCTCTGCTTCTATCTCCATTTAAATCTCATTTTATTGACGCTGATAAATTCTTTTATTGTCCTAAACACAAGTCCGGGAGCCAATGCTATGAGCCTCTCTCCACAAACTGTCTACGACAATCTTCAGCAACTTGAACAAGTTGACCGCGTTAAAAGTGCCACCTATCGCCAGATGGCCCAAGAGATTCTAGCGGATCTTTCGGTGAGTCCAAAGTGGCGAGAAGCGATCGCCGAACGACTCAACGCTGCCAATCGGCAACTGGGCCTTCAGATGGCAAACGAGAACGATAGCTATTAGGCACTGCCGATATCTGTATGACTCAAAATCCCTACGACCAGCTATCCAAGCAAGTGTTGGAAGAAATACTGGCCCCCTGGGCAGAGGTACAGCGCAGCCTTGAAATTCCTGGCGAAGCAAAATTTGTTGACCTTTGGTTTCGCCCATTGCGGGAGCAGAGCAAAGGTGCAGAGATAAAGGACTTGCTAGCAAAGATTGCTAAACAGCCTTGTCTACTAGAACCCTATCGGAATCCACCCAGTCGGGATGAAGTGCGTAGCTGCTTGCTGAAGTTGTTTTGGGTGCAGGAGGACTTACGACGCAAAGCAAAACAGGCGCTTTCTAGTGGAGAAATGCCTTCATTATGGATTCTGGCAACATCTATCTCAAAACCTGTCCTACAGGACTTTTTCGGCCATACTCAATCTAACTGGGGAGCTGGAATTTACTGTTTAGCTCCCGGATTGGGAACAGCCCTCGTCTCACTGAATGAACTGCCGCGAACCCGTGAAACCTTAACACTGAGAATTTTAGGGCGTGGTGAAATGCAGCAGCAAGCTATTGCCGACGTTTTGGCCCTACCCCCGCAGGACTCTCAACGGTTGACGCTCTTGCGGATATTAGGAAATTGGAAAGTTACACTAGAACTAAGCGAAGCTGAGTTTGAAGAGCAGGAGTCTATTATGGCCTTATCACAAGCGTTTCTAGAATGGGAACAAGCCACAGAACAAAAAGGGCTGGAACGAGGACTGGAACAGGGACTGGAACAGGGCGAAAAATCTATTCTTTTGAAACTCTTGAATCGCAAGTTAGGCTCTATCTCACGAGAAGAGCGCTCTCGTATTGAGTCTTTATCATTGGCACAAACTGAAGCTTTAGCTGAAGCTTTACTCGATTTCAGGCAACCTAACGACCTACAAGATTGGCTTCTAGAGCTTAGATAATGGCTCTACCCTTTTTTCAAACCCCGCATCTGCCTGTTCCCATCAGATCTCTCGGTCACGCTGATTCGGTAGCATTGTCTGTCCAAGATTCCAGGCATGAGTTGTTCGCTCCAAAGCTACTCTCATTGTGCCTAGAATTCCAGAAATCCTGCTCATCGCTGCACTGCGAGATCGTACCCAAGCCTTGAGCAGCATCATAGGCTGTGTTTATTGTATTGATTTAAGAGGGTCATCAACTTTTGTGAGAGAACTTCATCTATCTCAACTATTATTGAGTTAGAGACATGAAGTGATGGGGAGAACGTATCCCTGACTTTGTGCGGTGATGTTCAAGCAAATAAGGAAGATACCAGCATGGCAGCCTCTACAAAAAAGTCAGATGATCAAGGCGCGATAGAAATTTATCAGACCCCTCCGTTGCCGGCTAATCGACCGATTGCAGAGCAGACCCTTGACTACATCACCGACGGTTCCTTGCCCGGAAATCGGCCCATCACAATCAGCCATTTAGATGTGGTCGATACTGAAACCCTCCCCAATCACCGTCCCATCGTTCGCTCTGGTCTCGACATTGTGAACCTAGAGAACATCTCAGGCAATCGTCCGATTGTTCGCCTAGGCTTGCCCCTGATGTCGTCCTCTAGCTTGCCCAACAATCGCCCGATTTCCACTGGCCCCATAGAGGACTCTGGCGTCTTGATGGGTTTTATTGACTGATCCCACTGCCGTTCAGCCGTTGCTCCGCTGTGCAGGAGACGGCTCTCTGCCATCGTCTCTAATGCCAAGATTTACGAGAGACGCTGACTTAGTGGACTCGCAAAAAAGTCCTCACAGGCGATGATGCCAGCGGGGACTTTTTCGATCCTGAAGCAATCATCTTTAGATCGTAGTGCTATAAATAATCTGAGTTTCTAGCGTCTCACGGATGGGAATATCGTTGCTCGACACCACTTTGCGGTCTAACTTGACCTGTAGATTTTTCAAAGAGTCAGCACCGGCAGACACCAAAAACTCAAGTCCTTTAATGTCAGGCCAGGTGATTAAATCTTTAAAAATGTGGTTTACCGCCTGCAGATAGGGGTGATTTGATTCTTGATACCAGTCTTCACCGGCCAGTCCGGGCTGATCAAGACCTAGATGAACAATGAGGTTGGCTTGGCTAAAAACTGCGATCGCAACGGGCCTTACTTCTTCTTGCAGCAGCAGATGCTCACTATCGGCAAGCTGTCGTAATTTTTCTAGACGATCATAGCGTTGGGTCACATCCGGTTCATCGCGCCAGCGAATCGCCACCGTCACCAAAAAGGTTTGCAGCAGCATGTGGCCTAGCTTCGCTGCCTTCGTACTGAGGTAAGGCGAATTATAGGTATTCGCCTCAATCAAAAGCGGTACCCGATCCACGACCTCTAGGCCGTAGCCCCGCAGCCCTGCAATCTTACGGGGATTATTGGTAATTAAACGAATATTGTGAATCCCTAAATCGTTCAAAATCTGAGCACCCACCCCATAGTTGCGTAGGTCGGCAGGGAAGCCTAGTCGCTCATTCGCTTCCACTGTATCTAAGCCCATATCTTGAAGATTGTAGGCCTTGAGTTTATTGATGAGGCCAATGCCGCGCCCCTCTTGACGCAGGTAGACCACCACCCCCTGCCCCGCATTTTCAATCATTTTCAGCGCCGCCTGAAGCTGCATTCGACAGTCGCAGCGGAGCGACCCAAGCGCATCCCCCGTCAAACATTCAGAGTGCACCCGAACCATAGTTGCCTGATCGGTAAAGTCTTCAGGATTGCCCTTAACAATGGCAACATGGTCTGAATTATCGAGGGTATTTCGGTATCCGTAAATTTGAAATGTACCAAACTCCGTGGGCAAATCGGCAACGGTCTCCCGGTGCACAAAGCGCTCGTGCCGGAGGCGATAGCTAATCAAGTCCGCGATGCTGATGATTTTCAAGCCGTGTTGTTTCGCGTAGTCAAAGAGCTGCGGAAGTCGGGCCATCGAACCATTAGCATTCTGAATTTCACAGATTACCCCGGCTGGGTAGAGGCCAGCAAGACGGGCTAAATCAATGGCAGATTCGGTATGGCCGGCACGGGTTAAAACACCGCCCTCCCGCGCCCGCAACGGGAAAATATGCCCTGGCCGTTGCAGATCGGTGGGCAACGAGTCGGGGTTGATCGCCACCTGCATGGTTCTGGCTCGATCTTCAGCCGAGATACCTGTGGAGACGCCTAAATGCTTGGCCGCATCAATACTCACGGTAAAAGCAGTCTGGTTGCTATCGGTGTTACGCTCCACCATCAGAGGGAGATCGAGTTCATCTAAGCGATCGCCCGTCATGGCAAGACAAATCAATCCCCGCGCCTCCACTGCCATGAAGTTGATCATCTCTGGGGTGGCAAACTGAGCCGCGCAGATCAGATCGCCCTCGTTTTCACGATTCTCATCATCGACCACAACTAGGGAGCGACCGGCCTTAAACTCAGCTAGGGCGGACTCAATGGAGTCAAACTGGGGCGAATCGCTAGTGGCAGGCATGGCGGAAGGTAAACACCGTTAAGATTTCTTAACATCATTCTAATCTGATCGAGGGTCTATCTGCATGTCTTGAGTTAATTGATTTGTCGGTGCAGAGTGAAACTTTGGGTCTACAATGCATCAATGCATTAGAGGCCTACGGCCTCTTCCACACGCTAATGGCAAGGTTAGATAACATGGGTTCCCAGACACGGGTTGGTATTGTTGGGGCGTCAGGATATGGCGGCATCCAGCTTGTGCGGTTGCTAACGGAGCACCCCAATGTTGATTTGGTGTTTTTGGGCGGGGACAGTAGCGCCGGTAAACCCCTATCTGATCTCTACCCTCACCTTCACCATCTGTCGCTGGGCAAAATTGAAGCCATTGATGTAGATACCATTGCAGAAAAGACCGATGTCGTCTTTCTGGCGTTGCCCAATGGATTAGCGCTGAAGATGGCTCCCAGCTTGGTGGCGAAGGGCTGTCAGGTTTTAGATCTCTCAGCAGATTATCGTTTTGATGATTTATCAATCTACGAGCAGTGGTATGGCACCGCCCATCCCGACCCTGATGTCGCTGAGCAGGCGGTCTATGGACTGCCTGAGCTGTATCGAGATCGCATCTCCACTGCCTCGCTGATCGGTTGTCCGGGCTGTTACCCTACCGCAAGTTTGTTAGCGATCGCGCCGCTGATGAAGCAGGGGCTGATTGACCCTGACAGCACCATCATCGATGCCAAGAGCGGGACCACCGGCGGCGGACGACAGGGAAAGCTTAACTTCCTCCATGCCGAAGCCGAGGGAACACTAGGAGCCTATGGTGTGGCTCGGCACCGCCATACTCCTGAAATTGAGCAGGTTTGTACTAATCTAGCGGGTCGTGACGTGATGGTGCAGTTTACGCCTCACCTCGTGCCCATGACCAGAGGCATTTTAGCCACTGTTTACGCCAAGCTGAGAGATCCGGGGCTAGTCACAGAGGACTTACTCACAATCTTTAATGTTTTCTACCGCCATTCCCCCTGGGTCAGGGTTTTACCCAGCGGCGTCTATCCCCAAACAAAGTGGGCTTGGGGGACTAATCTTTGCTATATCGGCATTGAGGTAGATCCGCGTACCGGTCGCGTGGTGGTCATGTCTGCCATTGACAACTTGATGAAGGGGCAGGCAGGGCAAGCGGTCCAATGTATGAACTTAATGCAGGGGTGGCCGGAAGAGACTGGGCTACCGCAGCTCTCGTTTTATCCCTAATTCCTCAGCGATTTGGGTTAGGTACAGCGTTAGCAGGCCGAGGCCGACGGGATGGGTTCAATTTCTGTTTCGACTTCAAAAACACCCGGCTCAACATTAGGATCATCTGCGGTGCTAGGGCACGATGGGTTGGCGCTTTTACGGACGTCTTCGTTGCTAGCGCCATCGCTCTCTGGCGTCGTTGCTGCGGGATCTTCTATCTCTGCCGTCGGGACGGCGAGGGCATCGTCTTGGGGCTGAGGCGGTGGCGCAGGACGAGTTGGCTCTCTGTTGGGTTGCTGTAGAATTGTCTCTTGGTTAGTTCGCTGCAGGTTACCCAAATTGTTAGAGGGGAATGGGTTCTGAGCGCTGGCAATAGAGGTGATACCTTGAGCGCCAAGGCAGAGGGCAATGGGAAACAGGATGTTAGATCTCATAGCGAATGTGCCTACCGCAATATTGATAGGCTAACGCCGCCCTCTTCGGATGACAACCGTAGCTGCATCCGTCAGCACGATCTTTCCGACGGAGATTAAAGCCTTTGAGCGATCGCAACTTGAAGACGCACAGCCAATGCCTAATCATTAGATATCAACCCCATGCCTGCCTATGAACCGTAACCGGAGTTATCTGTTCTGCCGCACTCAGGATTTTAGCAATCCCAGCAATTGAGAGCTGGGTTTTCAGGGTTGTCTTTGTTGAGAGACAATAGAGTCGCCTTCAGTGAGGAGTTGTATGTGATGAAGCCAGTCTGGATTGTTTTAGTTGCGATCGCACTAACCTTGGGCACGGGTCTCGGAGCCATGCTGGGATCGGTCAACTTAAACCAGGGGACCACTTTGGCTGTTGTCACTGCTATGGGGGCTATTCTGGGCAGTGGCTGGCTCTCGCGTCGCTTTTTAGGCTGGATAAAGCAGCATCGGCCTGAGCGCTGGGAATCTGCTGCGGTCCGCACGGGCTTTATGCTGGGCGCTATTAATCTTGCGATCGCAATGGTCATTGGCCCGGTGGCGCTATGGCGAGTGGTTTGGTCGCAGCAACAGTGGCCCTGGATGTGGTTGGGCTGTGGCCTCGGATTTATCGGCGCTGCCTGCGGCGGATTGCTAGCCGTTAAGTCAGTGACCTCAGAACACTAGGCCTGTGACGCTCTGAGTTGACCACAGGCCGCATCGCGATCAAGCCCCCGCGATCTCCGAATACTTGCGGTGATGTGATGGTCCTCTAAAATCTGCAGAAACGTTTGCATGTCATCCCCTTGGGGGCGTTGGTAGTCCACCTCAGAGATGGGGTTGTAGGGAATCAGATTGACGTGACTCTGAAAACCGCGTAAGTGCTGCACCAGTTCTTTGGCATGTTCAGGCTGATCATTCACGCCAGACAACAAAATGTATTCAAAGGTCACCCGTCGGCCCGTTATCTCCACATAATCGCGGCAGTCCTTGAGCAGTGCCACTAAGGGATAGCCCTTTGCCGTCGGTACCAACTGAGTGCGTAGACGTTGGTTTGATGCATGTAAACTCACCGCCAGCGTAATTTGGAGCTGGGCTTGGGCCAGCTCACGAATGCGTTTTGGAATACCCACCGTTGACACCGTCAAAGAGCGCTGACCAATGCCAATGTCTTTGTTAATGCACTGCAAAGCGGCCAAGACATTCTCAAGGTTAGACAGTGGTTCTCCCATGCCCATAAACACGACGTTGCTGACCCGCTCTTGAAAGTCTTCTTGAACCGTGAGCACCTGATCGACAATTTCATGGATGGCGAGATTCCGGGTAAAGCCGCCCTTGCCCGTCGCACAAAAGTCACAGGCCATGGCACAGCCCACCTGAGAAGACACGCAGACCGTCAGCCGTTTCTGGGTCGGAATGCCCACCGCTTCAATAATTTGACCATCCGCCAGCTTCAGCAAATACTTGACCGTGCCGTCACGGGCTTCAGACCGCAGATGGATCTCAGAGCGCCCAATGGGGATGTCAGCCACTTGCGATCGCCACGCCTTTGGGAACACCGTGATTTCGGTGAGCGATCGCACTCCTTTTTGATAGATCCACTGATGAAGCTGCTGCCCCCGATAGGCAGGTTGCTGCTGTGACTGCACCCAGTCCTGAAGCTGGGTCTTCGATGCCCCTAGAAGAGGTGAAGTTAGGGGGGGTGCTGTCGTCATAAAAAATCTCGGTTTGCAGATCGAAGTCGCTCTCTGATTCGGTGTAGAATCCAGATTTTTTCCTTTCTGAATCCTTGCCGTCAGACCTTTTCTATTCAAGCATTTTTATCGTTTCTAGCATTAGTTACAATACGGGTACCCTCTGCCATGATTGCCCATGAGTACTCAACTCGCCATCGAAACAACCCTTTCGACGTTTCAGCAGTTGAGAGATCGTCTTGGTCTGCAGCGAGCAGCGGATACCTCTTTTTTCAAAGAGTGGCAAAACTTAGCTATCGAGATCGCCGATGATGACAAAATTTTTCTCGACCACCTCCAGCAGCGCTATCGCTATTACTACGATGCCGACTTGCTCAGCGAAGGGACCGTGCTGTTCTCCATTGTTTCCCCCTTACTAGAACACCTAGGCTTTCATGAACCTCCCTTTATGGTGCGCTCTGAAGTCCCTGTGTCTCTGGAGGTCCAAGATCGAGACGAAGTCTACAGAGGCCGCATTGACGTTCTGGTACTTCAGGATCTCCTCTGGATTCTCACGATAGAAGCGAAGCGTTCCAAATTCGCCGTCGATATTGCCCTACCGCAATGTCTTGCCTACATGTCGGCAGCGAAAGCCCCAACGACGTTTGGTCTAGTGACCAATGGCAGTGATTTCATGTTTTGCAAGCTAGAAGAATCAATCTACGACTTCTCAGATCCCTTTTCGCTACTTTCACACCGGAATCAACTCTATGAAGTGGCTACAATTCTCTCACTCTTGAAAAACGTCAATGCGACATGAGCTACGATGACCAAGGGAAACTCTGACGCTTTGGCTCACCATCTCTATGACCGATAAATCGACGATCGCAATCACCCACCTCGGCTGCGAAAAAAATCGCGTTGACACCGAGCACATGCTGGGTCTGTTAGTGGAGGCAGGGTATGGCGTCGATAGTGATGAAGCGATGGCTGATTACGTCATCGTGAATACCTGCAGCTTTATTCAAGAAGCCCGTGAAGAATCAGTCCGCACACTGGTAGAGCTAGCTGCAGCAGACAAAAAGATCGTCATAACTGGCTGCATGGCCCAACACTTTCAAGAAGAGCTTTTAGAAGAACTACCAGAAGCCGTTGCCCTAGTGGGAACCGGCGACTATCACAAAATTGTGGACGTTATTGAGCAGGTTGAGCAGGGCAAGCGTGTCAAAGAAGTCACGCAAGAACCCACCTATATTGCCGACGAGACGGTGCCCCGCTACCGCACCACCACCGAAGGAATGGCCTACCTCCGCATTGCTGAGGGCTGTGACTATGGCTGCGCGTTTTGCATTATTCCCCATCTGCGCGGCAAACAGCGATCTCGTCCCATTGAATCCATCGTCACTGAGGCCGAACAGCTTGCCGCTCAGGGCGTCCAGGAATTTAGCCTCATCTCCCAAATCACCACTAACTACGGTCTAGATATCTACGGCAAACCTCAGCTTGCAGAGCTGCTGCGCGCCTTGGGCAACGTAGACATTCCCTGGATTCGGATGCACTATGCCTACCCCACCGGCCTGACGCCGGAAGTGCTAAAGGCCATGCAGGAAACCCCCAACGTGCTGCCTTACCTTGACCTACCGCTCCAGCATTCTCACCCAGAGGTGCTGCGGTCGATGAATCGTCCTTGGCAGGGGCAGGTCAATGACAAGATTATTGAACGCCTCAAAGCTGCACTCCCCGACGCAACCCTGAGAACCACATTTATTGTGGGCTTCCCCGGTGAAACTGAGGCTCACTTTGAGCATTTGTGTGAGTTTGTCCAGCGCCATCAGTTTGATCACGTCGGGGTGTTTACCTTCTCCCCTGAAGCCGGCACCGCAGCCTTTGATTTGCCCGATCAGCTTCCTCAAGCGGTGATGGATACCCGTCGCGATCGCATCATGCAGATCCAGCAGCCAATTTCTTTAAAACACAATCAGCAGCAGATCGGTCGCATCGTTGACGTCTTGATAGAACAAGAACATCCCGGCACCGGCAAACTGATCGGCAGATCGACCCGCTTCGCCGCCGATGTGGACGGCCTAGTGTATATCCACCCCGATCAAGACGGGCGTTCACCCAGTGACTTGGCAAGACTGGGAAGCATGGCAAAAGTCAAGATTGAGGCTGCAGATGAGTACGACCTCCATGGCTATCTCTGTAATAATCCTTAAGGGATATCGCTTTTTGTAACTTTTTATTGCAATATAGAGTTAGGCGAGTGGCATCGCCTATTGGAACGCCATAGGAGATTGCATGACCCATTCGTTTAGCCAACTCGGTCTTTCACAGCACCGTGTCGATTGTCTCGAAGCTTTAGAGTTCATAGAGCCAACCCCCATTCAGACTCAGACTATCCCGCTCCTGTTAGAGGGGAAAGATATGGTGGGACAGGCTCAGACTGGCACCGGGAAAACGGCGGCTTTTGCGTTGCCTATTCTAGAGCGCGTTGATCCACAATCTTCAGCCGTTCAGGCACTGATTTTGACTCCTACCCGTGAGCTAGCGGTACAGGTGGGCCAAGCTATAACGTCTTTTAAGGCAGATCGCGACCTTCGGGTACTGGCGATTTACGGTGGGCAGTCGATTGATCGTCAGATTTCTCAACTGCGTCGCGGCGTTCAGGTCGTTGTCGGCACTCCTGGACGGATTCTTGATTTGCTTAATCGAGGTGAGCTTCCCCTTGATCAGGTGCAGTGGTTTGTCCTTGACGAAGCAGACGAAATGCTCAACATGGGCTTCATCCCTGATGTACGCAAAATTCTCAAGCAAATTCCTGCACAGCGCCAAACCGCATTTTTCTCAGCAACGATGCCGCCAGAGATTTATAAGCTCACCAAGCAGTTTTTGAATGATCCGGTCACCGTTACCGTGGAGCAGCCCAAAGCTGCACCCACACGGATTAACCAAATCGCCTATAAAATCCCTCGCGTTTGGGCGCGTTCAACCGTGCTGCAGGCCGTGCTAGAACTAGAAAATCCAGCCACCGCGATTATCTTTGTTCGCACCCGCCGAGATGCAGCGAATCTAACGCAGCAGCTTCAGGGTGCTGGCTACAGCACGGATGAATACCATGGTGATCTCAGCCAGGGGCAGCGAGAGCGTCTATTGGAACGATTCCGTAGCGGTCAAATCCGCTGGGTGGTCGCCACTGATATTGCGGCACGTGGTATTCATGTGGATGATTTGACCCACGTCATTAACTATGATCTGCCCGATAGCCCTGAGAGCTACGTCCACCGCATTGGTCGCACGGGCCGTGCTGGCAACGAAGGGACTGCAATTTCTCTAATTCACCCCCTCGATCTATGGAAGCTGCGGGGGATTGAAAAGCACGTTAATCAATCGATCCCCGTGTTGCCGACTCCGACGCGATCGCAAATCGAGGCCCAGCGTCTAGAGCAGCTCACCGAAGAGATTCACGGCATTCTGACCGGTGAACGCCTCGCTTCATTCTTGCCGATGGTATCTCAGCTCGGTGAAGAATACGACACCAGTGCCGTTGCCGCAGCGGCTTTGCAAATGGCCTTTGATCGCTATCCGCCCGTGGGCGAGCAGCTCGATGCCCTTCAAGCTCCTGCTCCTAAGAAAAAGACAGCGGCACCGAGCCTGATTAAGCGTCGCAGTTCTGAAGTGTCAGCCTAGGCTGTAGAGCGATGTCCCAACCATGAGCGACTTAGGGACAACGCTAAGCACCATCGGCAAGCAGATGGGCGGCGCATGGGTCTTCTATACCTGTGTGCCGCTGCCATCTCGTTTACCCCTCAGCTTTACTCGCATTGCCCAGTGGGCACCGTTCATGGGCCTCGTCATTGGTTTTGCTCTCGGTTTAGCTGATCTGGGCCTAGCACAACTCACGATGCCGATTCTGCCCCGCAGCGCAATTATTGTGGCCCTATGGCTGGGCATAACAGGCGGATTGCATTTAGATGGGGCGATGGATACTGCCGATGGCCTTGCCGTCATGGAGTCAGACCGGCGTCTAGAGGTGATGACCGATAGCCGCAGCGGAGCCTTCGGCGTCATGGTGGCGGTAATTATTTTGCTCCTCAAGGTCTGTACCTTGAGCGCGGTCCTCACTCATCGACCGCTGGTACTGATGCTGGCCGCAACCTGGGGACGATGGGGACAACTGGTTGCGATCGCACTGTACCCCTACCTCAAGCCCGACGGCAAAGGGGCGTTCCATAAACAAAACCTGCAACTCCCTTGGGACTTCATCCCCGGACTTATTTGCTTAATGGGATTATCGGTTCTACAGTGGTCCACCGATTCTGTACTGCTGACCAGCGAAACGGCCCTGTGCAGCCTGTTCATCTCAAGTAGCACAGGGCTATGGTTCTACAACCAGCTTCGGGGTATGACCGGAGACGTTTATGGTGCCGTTGTGGAATGGACGGAAGTTTTAATTCTCTGCGCCTTTACGCTTTTGCAAACCCCTATCGCAAATATTGCATAACAGATCAAGATTTAGAATGACAACACCAAGCTATAATGCGTGTCAATTGAATTGCAGCAATGCACAGAAGCCAAAGTCTAAGTTATCCTCCACGGAATCTCTTGGCAGTTGGTTTCTTTCAAGCGTTGGTACTTCTGTATTCTAAGGTGTTAGACTTAGGCCATGCAGGCGGTACCGTTGTCAAAGATTTGCATTTCAACGGTCTATTGGCGTATAAACTGCACAATCTACTTTGCAACGCTTGACGTGTATGGCTGTGCAAGTAATTTCAAGGCTTTTTATAACTGAATGAACAAAAAGAGTAGCTTGCGAACCTTTTCCTCCGTTCAGAGTAAACAGCCATCCTTCTCATTTTGTTATGTCAGCCTCTGCTCTACATGGGATGAATCCTATGTCTGATGGCTGTTCGCTTTCGAGGAAATTGAATGTCAAAGCAAATTGTTATCGCTGAGCAGCATCGAATCGCTGCCGTATTTTCAGAAGATCAGATCCAAGAAATCATTGTTGCCACTGGCAGCCACCAAGTCGGAGATATTTATCTTGGGGTTGTTGAAAATGTATTACCCAGCATCGACGCCGCCTTTGTCAACTTGGGAGATACCGAAAAAAACGGTTTTATCCATGTCAGCGACTTGGGGCCAGTTCGCCTCAAACGTGCGGCGGGGGCCATCACTGAACTGCTGACGCCTCAGCAAAAAGCTCTGGTCCAGGTCATGAAAGAGCCGACCGGGAACAAAGGACCACGCTTAACCGGAAACATCTCTCTGCCGGGGCGTTATCTGGTGCTGATGCCCTCTGGGCGAGGGGTAAATCTCTCTCGCCGCATTCGCAGCGAAGACGAGCGCAATCGACTACGCGCCCTAGGCATTTTAATCAAGCCTGCCGGAATGGGCTTGCTGGTGCGAACAGAGGCAGAAGATGTGCCAGAAGAGGCCATCATTGAAGATCTTGACCTACTACAAAAGCAATGGGAGTCTGTCCAAGAGCAAGCTAACTCTTCCCGTGCGCCGTCCCTGCTGAATCGAGACGATGACTTTGTCCAGCGTGTTCTGCGTGATGTTTACAACGACGACGTTAATCGCATCGTCATTGATTCAGGGGTAGGTTTAAAGCGCGTTAAGCAACACCTCATGTCCTGGAATGCCAGTCGTCTACCCCAGGGGGTTCTGGTAGATCAGCACCAGGATGCAACGCCTATCCTTGAATACTTCCGGGTGAGTGCAGCGATTCGAGAGGCGCTCAAGCCAAGGGTTGATTTGCCCTCTGGTGGTTATATCATCATCGAACGCACCGAGGCCCTCACCGTAGTAGACGTCAACTCCGGCTCCTTTACCCGATCGGCTACGGCGCGAGAAACGGTCCTGTGGACCAACTGTGAAGCCGCCACTGAGATTGCCCGCCAGCTCCGCTTGAGAAATATTGCTGGGGTGATCATCATTGACTTCATTGATATGGACTCGCGACGGGACCAGCTTCATGTGCTAGAGCACTTCAATAAAGCGATTAAACCCGATAAGTCTCGTCCCCAAATTGCTCAGCTCACTGAACTAGGCTTGGTGGAGCTAACCCGGAAACGCCAGGGCCAAAACATCTATGAGCTATTTGGTCAACCCTGCCCCACCTGTGGGGGGCTCGGCCATCTTGCCCATCTCCCCGGCTCTGACCCTGAAGATGGGGGCGAATCAGTCGAGAGAGTCACCCCCAGACGATCTGTGAGCCGGTCAGCTCCGATACCCAGTATTGCCGCGCCCAGTCTTGATCCTTCTAGAGACGAAGAACTCGATTTAACGAACCATCCTAGCTACCAAGAGCGAGGAACTCGCAAGCGCAGGCGACGTGCTCGTTTGGGTGATAGCTTGTCCCGCACCTCACGCATGCTGAAGACGGGATCTTCTCCCAGCCCAGAGAAAAGTGTGCCTAAGCCCGTTGAGTCCAATGGCGTTGCGCTACCCACCAAGAACGGAACGGAGCGTTCTAAACCCAGCCGCGCTGATCAGCAAAAGAAGCAAGTTGAAAAATTACCGCCTGAGCTGATTACCATTACGATGACGCCAGAGGAGCAGCTTGTTTACGGCTTTATGGGGATCTCGCCTTTAGTCCTCTACGACGGAACGGTTAATAATCCCAAGTCAGCACTAATTGAGGTTTGTTTGCCCGGCGAAGCGAAAAAAGTACGCAAAGTCGTGACCACCACCGCCAAGGTAGAAAAGCCTTCCCTATCGACCGATGATGCAGAGCCACTAGAAGGGGCCGAAACCGCAGAGCCGACCGAGGATACGCCACCCGTAGTGAGGCGCAGGAAATCAGTTGCCCAGCCTGTTAAAGTAGCCGATGTTGCACCGGTTAAAGTGGTTGTCCCTGCCGTAGTCCCGTCTCAGGAAACTCTCTCTATCGAAGTGCTCCCTTCTCAAGAAGAACCTGAACAGGCAGAAGAGCCAACAGAAGCTACGCCAAAGCGTCGCCGTCGTCGCAGATCGGCTAGCAGTAGTGCCCAGCAGCTTTCCCTAGAGACAGATAACTAGTTCTCTAGCGGCCTCTAGATTGAATAAGATCGCTAGGTATGCATCAATTTGTAACGAGCAATTGGGAATTTTTGTGGTTTTACGACAAATTTCTAGTTCAGTCATAGAATCCTTGGAGAGCAGATTAAGCAACAATTACGGGCTTTTTCTGTATTTTTGCAGGATTCATAGGGACTGACCAGGGTTGCTTTAGCAATCTATATCCAAGACCAAAGGGCAAAGCCTGTGCTAAGCTTCGTCTGCGGCTTTTAGAGAGGCCTAGATGGTGCAGTTTCAAATTCAGTCGGATAGTGATATACCGGCGTCTACTCAGCTTTTTAATCAGGTCTGTTTTGCGATCGCATCACGGCAGTTTTCGCCGGGCTATCGGCTCCCCAGTACGCGCCAGTTAGCCATGCAAACAGGGCTACATCGAAACACGATTAGCAAAGTCTACGAACGTCTAGAAGATGCTGGATTTGTCGAGGCCCAGATGGGTTCTGGCATCTATGTTCGAGCCTTGGGGCAAGAATCAGCGCCGCTCGATAAAAAAGAAACCCACGTTCCTGTCGAAGAACTCATTGAGCAGAGTCTAGACGGCTTTTTGCAGCAGGGTTATTCCCTTAGCGACGTTAAAAAGTTAATGCTGGCGGCAATCAAAGAGCGATTGCGGGCCAGCTCTCAACTGATTGTGACCGTACCGCAACATGATTTAGGGGCGGGCGAAATTATTGTTCAAGAGCTACATAAGGCGCTCTCAACACCCATTCAGCTTGTCCCGTTAGAAGAGTTAGATACAACCCTTAAGAAGCGGTCCGCTGCCACCATCGTCACGGTGCGCTACTTTGCCAAAGAAGCCCACGACATTCTTGCAGCCCATCAAGACGATGATCCCAAGGCTTTTCGGATTATTCCCATCGATATCTATAACTACAGCGATGAATTAGAGCTAATTAAGGCGCTACCCAAAGAGGGGCGGCTGGGCTTGGTGAGTCTTAGCTCTGGCACGTTAGGTGTGGCAGAGGTGATGATTTCAAGCCTGAGAGGGGACGAACTCTACGTGATGACGGCTCAATGCCATGATGCTAGCCGACTCAATGCCTTGATTCGCCACTCGCAAACCATCATTAGCGATCTCGCCAGTCGTGAAACGTTGCAGGCCGCGATTAGGGATGCTGAATCCGATCTAATCCGGTGGCCTAAGGTCATCTATTGCAAAACCTATATTGATACACAGTCAGTGGAGTCGTTAAAGCGAGAGTTGGGGATTGAGACTCGCTCTGCGGTGAAATAGACCTATTTTAGCAAGATGCTTATAGGCTTGACTCCTGGCAGCAACGTCTCCTCGTGGTGTAAGTATCTTTGTTCAATAAAATACAGTGTTCAATAATCTGGGGTACGAACTTAAGGCGGGACAGCTTGCCCCGCATGGATTTTAGCTTTTGCCTGATAGAGTAAGCGCTTCAGCCATTTTCGTTAGATAAGACCCACACTAAAGTGTCCCGCTTTAAG
>JBHJNL010000088.1:0-31637 GCA_050330855.1 Thermosynechococcaceae cyanobacterium
CCAGCCGAGTCCCCGAAATGGCAACTTGTTCCGAAAGGACAAGGCGCAAACCGGCAGACCTAAAAACCATCTTCGGGGTATGGATGCTGTTGGTTCCGAAGGGACTTTACATAATAAACAAAGAGCCTCTGCCGTCTGGGTGGGGGCTTTTTGCTGACAACAGGAGTACTGCTTTACTTGATTGAGTTAGGTTGTGGGGTCAGTCAGTTTTTATGAACAAATCGCCCTCTAGCCTTAAGCCCAAAGTTTCACTGATTTCAAGGATTCGGGATAGCTTAGCTGAAGCATATTCGGTGGCTTCATACCGTTGAATTTGTTGCTCCTTGAGTCCCAGGCAATCAGCTAAAGCTTTTTGACTTAGATTAGCTGCAATACGGGCCTTAATGAGTGCGACGGGCAGTTCACGCAGGGAATGAAGAGTCAAACCAATGGAGCCTTCAGATGAATGACGCGTTAACGCCTCATATTCCTTCAGCTCTTCCCGGAGATCAGTAAGCTGGCTCTCTATGGCATCCCGTTGCATCTGCCATAGGATGGAATTTTCTTGCTTTTCTGCTTCTAGCTGATCTAGATGGATCAAGGCTTGCTCAAATTTCTGGGCTTCAGTGTTAGTGATCCGATATTGTCGCTCATTCTTGATCATAGTTATCACCTCACTAACTCAATGCTAATGATCCCTTTTGGGGTGCCGTCTCTGTCCTTTTGAAAGAAATCCAGGAATAGAGTGCCTGTGCTGTCTGCAGGCCATCCAGCCGGGAAGAATTCGCCACCATATTGAGCTTTTTGGGCTGCGCGCTTATTAGCGAAACTGAATAGGGCCGGTGCAACAGCTTTAAGTTGATTCATATCAACATCGGTCACGTCCCAGCAAGCATCGAAGTCGCCTGGAACTATTTTATTGGGGACGAAGCTGCCATCAATGTAAACCGTTTGACAGCCTGACCCTTGTAACTGCTCCATTGCGATCTTAAGCCCAGCAATTAGGCTTAGCCGGTGTGGTGTGGTTCCAAATCGAGCTACAAATTCTTCCCATGTGCAGGTGTGAACTCCTGTCGGTAGTTTACCGTCAGCTTTAAACGATGGGATCATACACTTACTCTAACACAACGTTTTTGTTGTGTTGCTATGATCTTCAAGCCATTCCATTGCACGATTCCAGGCCCACCAGCGATCGCAATCTCCGCTGCTGCGCTGCCCCGCTTTGCTATTTAAATACCCCACATGTCCCCCGTGGTCCGTCAGCATTAGCTCCGCCGCCGCATTCTCTGCACAAATAGTTTGCAGATCAGGCACTAGGGTCGGGTCAAACATCGGATCATCGGCTGCATAGATGATCAAGATCGGTTTCCGCAGCTTGGGCAATAAATACAGTGGGCTGGTAGCTGCATAGTAATCTTCGACTGATTTAAATCCGAGCGATCCAATCACTAGCTCATGGTCAAAGCCCCAAATACTGTTGGCCCGTTCAATGGCGGCTGGATCAATCGCCCCAGGATGAGCCTCGTGAATTTGCCCTGCGAGTTGTTTGAGAGACTTTGCGATCGCACCTTCTAAAAATCTCCCCAGCGGTGCCTGAACCAAATAGGACAGCGATCGATTCGATTCCACACTAGGGCAAATCACCGCCCCCCCTGCCAACTCTGACTCATGTATGGCTAACTCTGGCCCCCAATCTTCGACGGTCTCAGCGGCATTTACCGCCCACAGCGCCAACTGCCCCCCCAACGAATACCCGGTGAACCAGAACGGGGCTGGGCAACCCATCGCTTTGGCTTGAGCGGCAATATGAACAAAATCTTTCCCTTCATAAAGGCCATCGGAGGTCAGTGCTGGCGATAGCTCCGCAGTTTTACCGTGGGCGCGCCAGTCAAACAAAACAACAGCATAGCCCTGAGCATAGGCCTTCCGGCCTAAAAGTCTGAGGTACCATTGATTCTCCAAGGTCCCTGTAATGCCGTAGGTGCCAATAATGGTCCCTTTCGGATGTTTAGGGACGGCCATAATCCCGAAAAGAGGAACCTCGTCTGCCCCAGTGAACCGATGTTCTTGGTACGGTGGCTCTGGCTCTGAGATGGTGACCTCCCAATTTCGGTTGGCCCATAGCGCAATGTAAAGGGTCATGGCGAGGCCATTTCTGAGCAAAAGCGGCGGAGTATAGGTCATTGGCCTTTTTGATATTGGTCTAAATTGGCTTGGGCATTGCGCCTCAGCATCTTGAGGGTGATGCGCCGCAGGGCCGAGGCCGGGAACTTGCGATCGCGCCCCTCCTCAGATAAATTCGCCAACTCCGCTAGGGTTGGCCCCACATTCCAGGGGTAGGGCTGAAAGTCTGGGACATCTGTTTCCTGTGCAAACCGCTGATTCCAAGGACAAACATCCTGACAAATGTCGCATCCAGCCACCCAGCCGCCCAGATTTGATGCCACTGGATCCGGAAGCGTCTCGGAGCGATTCTCAATGGTGTGATAGGCAATACATCGATTAGCATCCACCACAAAGGGGGCCGTAATCGCTTGGGTAGGACAGGCATCTAGGCAACGGGTGCAAGTCCCGCAGTGGGGCAGATGGGGGGCATCCGGCTTTAACTCAAGATTGGTGAGCACTTCCCCCACAAAGATCCAAGAGCCATACTCTCGACTGATTAGATTGCTGTGCTTACCTATCCACCCCAGGCCTGCTCGTTCGGCCCAGACCTTATCTTGCACGGGGCCAGTATCAACGTAATAGCGGGCTTGAATATCCTCGCCTTGGGCGGTGAGCCAGGTCGAAAGAGCCTTAAGCCGCTTGGTAAGTACCCGATGGTAATCTCGCCCCCAGCCGTATCGAGAGATCTTTGCGTACATCTTTCCTTCTGGACGCTGTTGAGGCGTGTAGTAATTAAGGACAACCGCAATGACTGATCGCACCCCCGGCATCACCTGAGTAATATCCTGCCGTCTGGGATCTTGCATCCAAGCCATTTCCGCTTGATACCCCTGCGCGAGCCATGATTTCAGCATGGCAGTATCACTGAGTTGTACGGCAGCAATCCCCACCTTATGAAAGCCCAGATCTAGGGCTTGTTGTTTGACCTGATCTGCACAAACGCCCATTCGCCTAAAGCCGCTACGGTGTATGTATCTTTATAGTCTTCCGTTCAATCCTGCATTGGCCCCCTACCCCCAATTCTGGGGGGAACAATCCAATATTTCAGTATTCTCCCCCCAAAGTTGGGGGGCTGGGGGGGGCGAGTGCAAAGCTTTTGGAGCCATTCAAGACTCGTTTGTACACCGTAGCCTAAAGTTGAGAGATCCACTCAATGATCAGCGAATTCACAATCTCAGGACGTTCATCATGGGGGCAATGCCCTGTTTGCGGAATGGTTTTAAACGTGACTTGAGCATCAGCCACTTCACTGAGCTGGCGATAGATCTCAGCGGTGGGCAATGCCGCCCACGGATCAGCTTCACCCCATAAAACCAGTAAGGGCTTGTTAATCTTGGGCAACAACTCTGCAGGCCGGGGACCCGCTGGAGCCGTCATAATTGACGCAAAGGCCTGCTGAGCGCCGGGGGCGTCGGCTGCGGCATAGATCATATCAATGAGGTCATCGGTAATCGCTTCTGGATTGGCGTAGACCTGGGCAAGGGTGCTGCGAATTCGAGCTTTACTGCGGACTCGGTTAAAGAGGGCTGGCCCCAGACGCTTAGAGCTAATCAGCGTATTGATCCCCTTCATCAGTAGGCGTCGTGCCGGGTTGCGTTCATCAGCACGCATATTCATGTTGAGTCCCCCCGCCGAGTTCAAAAGGACACCACCCGCTGTCATCTCAGGATGATTCGCCAACATGATCAAGGTGATCAGTCCGCCCATTGAATTACCGATAAAGATGGCTGGTTCTTGGATCAACGCCATCCAAAAATCCTGCAGCAACGCTTCCCATCGCTCTAGGCTGTAATCAAGCTGGGGCTTATCAGAGGCACCAAAGCCTAGTAAGTCGAGGGCAAAAACGCGATAGCCTGCTGCCGCTAAGACCGGAATATTCTTGCGCCAGTGACCGATGCAGGCTCCAAAGCCGTGGATTAAGACCAGTGGCTGCCCCTCGCCCTGAACCGTATAGTGAATCTGGTGGCCTTGCCAGGTCCAGACTTGGGTTGCGATGGTCGTTGGCAAAGCCTGTCCAAAGGACATAGGCCGGTCAGGGACCATCGCAGCGTTGGTAAGTGGGGCCATAGGAAAGGAAATCTTAATCTTCCTCAATAGTATAACGATGACAGGGAGCTGATTGACCAGTAGACGTTGGTCTTAAGGGATGAGAGCCAGGACACAAAGGCCGGAGTTCTCACGAACTTGATAGAACTCACTGGACCATTCTTCCATCGCCCCTTCCATCTTTAATTGCTGATAGACGGCCAGAAGCGTTTGTGATTTATGCTTCGTTGTTACCATGACCCACGGATGATTCTGATGCATAGAGCGCTGCGCCCCTAAAAGCTGGGCCGTGAATTGCTCAACCAATGCTGACTCAGAGCTAGCGTAAGGGCTAAAGACCTCTTGAACCACCATTCCCCCCGACATGTTGTTCATAGAGTTGTTCATAGAATAGTTGCGAATCATAAAGCTGAAAATCTATACCTCATAGTATGAGACAACTCTAGATTCATCCATCCATCCGATTGGGTGATTTTTTTGCCCATAGCAAGGCAATAAATCGCACGATCTTTCTCTTCTAAGAAAGAAAATATTGCATGTTTTTTCTTTTTCCAAATTGTTTTATATAAAGACCGGACTCCGTCCTGGGCAAAATATCTATAGACTTCATGGCGGGGGGGGATCCACGTCATAGATTGTCTCTGGGCATCCCCTGCGCTGGATCTGCAAGGGATGCTTTACATGCAACATCTGATGAATGTTGATTAGCGGTAGTAAAGCGGATCTTTCAATCCCAGATGGGTGAAAGCTGCTAGTCTCAACCGGCAAGAATCACAAACACCACAGGCAATAGGGGGCGTCTGTCCCCCACCATCGCTATAGCAGGACCAAGTCTTTTCCCAAGGCACGTTGAGCTGATTGCCCAACTTAATAATTTCCGTTTTTTTGAGGTCAATGAGCGGCGTGACAATCTCTATAGGCTGTCCTTCTCTACCCTGCTTTGTCCCCAACCGGAAAACCTCGCCCATTGCTTGAATATAGTCAGGGCGGCAGTCAGGATAGCCAGAATAATCGAGCTGATTGACGCCAATATGAACCTGCTGGGCGGCAATGGCTTCGGCGTAGGCGAGGGCAAAGCTGAGAAAAATAGTGTTGCGGGCCGGGACGTAGGTAACCGGGATTTGCTCTGACATCTCATCAAGCGAGCGATGGGCCGGCAGATCGATCGCTTGATCGGTCAGAGCAGACCCTCCCCAAAGGCGAAGATCAAAGTTGATAATGTGGTGTTCAGTGACTTGGGCTAACTGGGCCAGTGCGATCGCACTATCTAATTCTTGGCGATGGCGCTGCTGATAATCAAACGAAAGGGCATAGCAGTCTAGCCCTTCTGCTTTGGCGTGGTAGAGAACAGTGGAGGAATCGAGTCCCCCAGAGAGCAAAATAACGGCTTTCACGGGCAATGGATCAAAACTGCTTTGAGTATACCGCTGGTCTTTAAGCTTGCCCTAGGGGCGATCGTGCAAGTGCAGCTACTATGCCGGCAGAAACAGCTACTATGCTGGCAGAAAGTAGAACGATAGCCCCAGCACGACATAGGCCGCCAGCAGCAAAATGCCCTCTAGCCAATTGGATTTACCATCAGAGCTAATCGAGTTGGCAATTAAGACTGCAACCACCACGGCCACTAACTCAAACGGATTAAAATCTAAATCCATGGGCTGACCCAGAAACCAACCCGCGATGACTAAGACCGGGGCAACAAATAACGCGATCTGCAAACTAGACCCCACCGCCACCGAAACCGAAAGGTCCATTTTGTCCTTCATCGCCACCGTAACGGCAGTAGTGTGCTCTGCTGCATTGCCAATGATCGGCAGCAAAATCACACCGGTAAAGAGCGGCGTCAGTCCCAATTGTTCGGTGGCAACTTCTAAGCTACCGACCAGCAGTTCAGACTCCACGGCCACCGCCAGCGTTGCCGCCAGCAATACGCCCATCCACAGCTTCAGGTTTGGTGTTTCGACTTCGCCCTCTTCTTCGCCTTCTAAGCTGTTTTCAGCAACGCCCACATCATAGAGATAGGAATGGGTTTTCATAGAAAATAAAAGGGTGAGTCCGTAGACCAAAATCAGAACAACAGAAACACCAATGGAGAGCTTTTCAATTTCGTTGAGGGCCAAGCCTCTATCTGATGAGAACTGAATGGCTGTCGGCAGCAAAATCGCAATCACCGCTAGGTTCATGGACGAAGCATTCACTCTGGCAACAACGGGCTGAAATTCTTGCTCTTTGAAACGCAGCCCCCCCAACAACATGGATAGCCCCATGACCAGGAGTAGGTTACCAATAATGGATCCGGTGATGCTGGCTTTAACCACCTCTACCAATCCAGCCCTCAACGCAATCAACGCAATGATCAGCTCTGTTGCATTGCCAAAGGTCGCATTGAGCAAGCCACCTGCCGACGGGCCTACCACCACCGCAATCTCTTCCGTTGCTGCGCCCATCCAAGACGCGAGCGGCACAATTGCCATAGCAGAAGTGGCAAAAACCGTTAACTCCCCCCAATGGAGAAAGTGGGCGGCAATAGAGATAGGGATAAAAACAAGCAGCGCAGTAAAGATACGGTCTTTTGTGGTCACAGAGTTAGCCTAGGTCGCAACAGTTTATGAATCGGGTCTTTTGCTGAGGTTAAATTGCCTTCCATATCTTAAGGCTCTAGCAGCTCCCTTTTTGATGCCAGCAGCATTCTTTGAGTCTGAGGTTTGTCGCTGATGACCGTCGTGATCTATACCCACTTCCTGAGAGAAAATTCCAACGCCAGACCTTAGTGCAGAGGGATGCCCAGCACAGTTGCCATGGTTTCTAGAGTCCCATAGGCTGAGAACAGTCAATTGCTCATCTTAGATTATGGACAACTTCCTTCCGTTCGCCTACTTTCAACAGCAGCTTGTTCCTTTTGCCGAGGCAACCCTTTCCATTGCCACCCACGCACTTCATTACGGAACAGGAGCCTTTGGAGGGATGCGAGGCCTACCGGATCCGCAAAATTCAGAGCAGATTTTGCTGTTTCGTCTGGATCGCCACTGTCAACGTCTGAGCCAGAGCGCCAAGTTCTTGCATTACGACCTATCCGCTGAGCAGATTGAGACGGCCATCATTGAGTTTATCCGTCGCAATCAGCCTCGCAATCCATTCTATATTCGTCCCTTTGTCTATACCTCTGATTTGGGAATCGCGCCTCGACTCCACAATATTGAAAAGAACTTCTTTATCTACGGTATTGAGCTAGGGGATTATCTCTCTCCTGACGGCGTAAGCTGCCGGATTAGTTCTTGGTGTCGCCAAGAAGATCGGAGCCTGCCGCTGCGCGGGAAAATCAGTGGCGCTTACATTACGTCGTCGCTCGCTAAAACGGAGGCGGTGGAATCCGGCTTTGATGAAGCGATTTTAATGAATACCCAAGGCAAGGTCAGTGAAGCTTCTGGCATGAACATCTTCATCGTGAGACAGGGGCAAATTGCGACGCCACCGAGAGATCAAGATATTCTAGAGGGCATTACCCGCGATAGCATTATCCGCTTAGCTCGCGATCTTGACCTAGAGGTGGTCGAGCGGCCCATCGATAAGTCAGAGCTTTTTATTGCAGATGAAGTCTTCCTGAGCGGAACGGCGGCAAAAATCACCCCCGTCAAGCGCATTGAGAACTTTGTCTTACCCAACGATAAGCCCCTAACCGAAATGCTCAGAGAGAAGCTGACGGCTATTACTGAAAATCGTGTATCGGCTTATCAAGAGTGGGTCTTTCCGATCTCGCTGAGCTAAAACCCCTTACAATATGACGCTCAAAAATATGTCATGGCTCATATCACTACAGCCGAAACCGAATCCTGTTGCAAAACATAACAAGACATGGTGCTTTTGTTAAGCAACGTAAAGTTATAAAAACCTAATTAGAGTGCTGCATGGATGGGGTTAGATGTTGGTTTTATATATGCAAGCGACAACCCCGTGTACAATGCTCTATAGAGAGAGCGAGTCCGGTTCAGTTCTTATGTCGGTACCACTTACCCTTTGGTGTTCTGCATGATAGTTGAGCCACGAGTCTGCAAGTCTCCGTTGCGATCGCATTTGGTGCGGCCCTGCTGCAGAGCATCGTGTTTGTCACCAAAAGTTGCACATCATCAGTGATAGCTGTAATGCCCCATTGCTGATAGAAATTATGACTGGCTTTAAGGCCGAGCATCTCCCAATGTTAGGTCGCAGTAGAGGTGCCCCTCTCGAACCTGACCGGAAGATAATTACATACTTTTGATATTGAGGGTAATCAATGAGATTTCGCGCTTTAATTGTTGCATTCTGTGCAGTTTGTTTGGGGCTGCTCGCAGTTAACCAGACCGCCCTAGCTGTTACTCCGGCGGGTCTAAGCTATGACCAGGTTAAAAACACTGGTCTTGCCAATAACTGCCCAAGCTTGGTTGATGACTCCGGCGGCTCGATATCCGTTAGTTCGGGTCAGTCTATTGTTGATCTCT
This sequence comes from Thermosynechococcaceae cyanobacterium, assembly GCA_050330855.1. Taxonomy (GTDB): domain Bacteria; phylum Cyanobacteriota; class Cyanobacteriia; order Thermosynechococcales; family Thermosynechococcaceae; genus RCC1774. The sequence goes on from JBHJNL010000088.1 coordinate 8,667, forward strand.
GTATGCAGCCCACTTCTTTCTACGTGAAGGAAGAGCCTAGAAACGCCCGTCGCAAGGCTGAGTTCGTCCCGGCTAACGTCATGACTCGATTTACCACGACCCTGGAATCTGTGTCGGGTCCATTGTCTACAAGCGGCAGTGGCCTCACGTTTACAGAAAAAGACGGCATTGACTTCCAAGCCATCACCGTTCAAATTCCCAACGGTGAGAGAGTACCAATGTTGTTTACCGTCAAAGAACTCGTCGCCAACGCCAATGGTAGTTCCATCGCGTCCGGCACTGAGTTTGAGGGTAGCTATTCAGTTCCTTCTTATCGAACTGCTAATTTTTTGGATCCGAAGGGACGCGGTATTGCAGCAGGTTATGACAACGCCGTCGCGTTGCCTGCAGATGCAGATGATGAAGCTCTCAATCGGGCCAATGCAAAGCGGTTTGATGTGTCAAAGGGCGAAATTGCCATCAACATCTCTGCTGTTGATAGTGAAACTGGCGAGTTTACTGGCACATTCGCCAGTGAGCAATTTGCTGACTCTGATTTAGGAGCCATCGATCCTCTTGAGGTCAGAATTGAGGGTATCCTTTACGGTCGAGTTGAGTAAGACAAAACTCACGCAACGTAATACTTATATATAAAAAAGGGCTGGAATCGACTTGATCGCTTCCAGCCCTTTTTTGTCTGCAGCCGCTGCTTCAAAGCCTTTCGTGTCGAGCATTACGCCAGAAATCAGTAATTTCGCTGATGCTTCTTATCCTAAAGATTTCTACTCTTGAAAAGGGAAGATGATTAATCTTCGAGAAGGCATCATCAACGCGTTCGCTACAGGAACGCTCCTGACTCAGCTCACCTATTACTGACGCGCATGCCGCCCACCTGCACCCGAGAGCTTAAAAGCAACAGTCTACAGCTACTGCAGACCTATCGGTCTAGCCCCTCGACACAACTTCGAAATCAACTCGTTCAGATGAACCTGGGGTTGGTGCGTAAAGAATCGCACCGCTGGGTTCACAATTCTGGCGAAACCTTTGACGATCTGCTCCAGGTCGGCTGCTTTGGACTGATTCAGGCCATTGAGCGCTTTGATCCGACTAAAGGCAGTGCCTTTAGTTCCTTTGCGATTCCTTATATCCGGGGTGAGATCCAGCATTACCTTCGAGATAAAAGCCCCCAAGTTCGTATCCCTCGTCGTTGCCAAGAGCTGCAGAGTCGCGTCGTCAAGACGACACATCGCATGCGGGATGAGCTTCAGCGTCAGCCCACTGAGTCCGAGGTTGCTGAGGCATTAGGCGTTTCTGCCGAGGAGCTTCAGGATGTAAGGCTAGCAATCTCTAATCGGTCTCTGCTCAGCCTCGATACGCCGGTTCAAGCTGAGAGTGACTCTGTCTGTTTAGGGGATCTACTCCCTGATCGCCAGTATCGAAGTTTTCAACTGGCTCAAGACGATCAAATTCGAGTGCGTCAGGCTCTTGCAAAGTTAGAGAAGCGGACCTCGGATGTTCTAGAATTTGTCTTTCTCTATGACCTCACCCAAAAAGAAACGGCTGAACGGCTTGGCATCAGTTCTGTAACGGTGTCTCGCCAGGTAAAAAAAGGATTGGCCGCGCTTCGGCATCTGCTCAAAGGTGCAGACGAAGATGTCGTGGGAGAGGCTGAACTCTAGTTTTGGTCGTTTCTGACCGGAACCTATAGTAGGCTGAATAACTCAGTTGCTGTTGATGGGGGTGTCCGTTTGGTAAGACTTATTTTTTGGGGAACCCCTCAATTTGCCGTTCCCAGTCTTGTTCACTTCATTGAAGACCCAGCCTTTGAGGTGCTAGGGGTCGTAACTCAGCCCGATCGGCGACGGGGGCGAGGCAAACAGCTTAGCCCTTCACCGGTGAAAGCGATGGCTCTTCAGTATAATTTGCCGGTGTGGCAGCCACTGTCGGTTAAGAAAGATCGGGAGGTGCAGGAGGTGTTGCGATCGCAACAGGCCGACGCCTTCGTCGTGGTCGCCTATGGTCAGATTCTTTCCCCTGAGATTCTAGCGATGCCCCGCCTGGGCTGTGTCAACAGTCATGGCTCCTTGCTACCGGCCTATCGGGGGGCCGCTCCCATTCAGTGGGCGCTATATGACGGGCAGCAAACCACGGGCCTAACCACGATGCTCATGGATGCTGGTATGGATACCGGCGCAATGCTCCTCAAAGAAGAAGTTGCGATTGACTCGTTAGAAAATGCTCACGATCTGGCAGAGCGACTGTCCCATCTTTCTGGCAACCTGCTCAGTCAGACCCTCCTAAAGCTTGAAAAACAGGCCATTGAGCCGATCCCCCAAGACGAGCATCAAGCAACCTACGCACGCCTCATTCAGAAAGAAGACTACGCTCTCGACTGGTCGAAATCCGCCGCTGCACTGCACAATCAAATTCGCGGTTTTTTCCCATCCTGTATTGCCCACTTTCGAGGCCAGCCCCTCAAGATATTAGCGACCATTCTCCGAGACCAAGGCGAAAATTCGATAGCGTTAGACCCTGCTCTAGCCTCTCCTTCACCCCCTGGAACCATCGTCGGCATCGCCAAAAATGAAGGGCCACTTCTTCAAACCGGCCAAGGATATCTACAGTTGCAGGAGGTGCTGCTCTCAGGTAAAAAACGCCAGTCCGGCAGAGATTTCTCCAATGGTCTACGTTTATCCATCGGAGAACGACTTGAGAATGGATAATCGCTATCAGCCTCAACCATAAGCGTTCTCAAATAAACATTCGCTGAAATGCTACTTCTAAAACAGACCATCCATTACAATAGTCCATCATGCGAAAGACTGGCACCAGCCAGGTCAATTTAAAATCGCTATGATCAACTTGACTCTCTTCTACGCTTGTTCGTGTTTTAACGGTCACCCCGTTAGGATAGTAAAGTGAACCCCTGCCCCCGTTCAGCCTGAAATACCTATGAGTCCCTCCCGCGAACCATCTTCTAAACCTACGGACCCTTCCCAGAAAGATAGCTCCGGTGTCGTGTCATCTCAGGCGGCTACCTCAAAGGGTCAAAAATCAGATGCGGCTCAAGATAAAGCGCTTTTAAGTCCTCCTCGTCGGCCAGCTCCTCCGCCTCCGGCCGAACCAACTCCTCCGGCTGAAGCGGAAGTAGTCATACCAGAGGCCTCGGTAGAGCCTGACACTGTCCCATCTTCTCAACAGCCCATTCCTCCTCCCAGTGAGCCCATGCAGTACCGGGCCATTGGTTTAGTGAGAGGCATTTATCAACCCTCTGAAGAGCAACTCAATCGGGGCACCCTGACCACCGAAGATGGGACGGAGTTAGACGCAGTTCTTTTGGGACAAGTCATGAGCTTGGTCAAGAAATATCTTGATCTAGAGAAACCCTATCTCTGGGTTGTGTATCCTCGCACTCGTGATAAACAAGAAACCCTACATGTTCAAATCGTAGGGGTTTGGTCTGAGGAAGGGTTTGGTGACGAGAATGAAGATGACGCTGATGCAGAGGCGACTCAACCCTCTGGTGGGCTGTCTGCCCCTTTACAGGACGGATATTTTTCGATTCGGGGCCAAGTCGTCTTCCAGTCGGCTGATAAGGAATTTGTGCTCGTCAAAATTCAGCAAGCACCGCGTAAAGGGTCTGACCGCTCCAAAGACTTTAAGCTGAAGCTGCTGGGCAAGCTGGAAGGATCGGCCATTGGCTATTTTTGGGATCTGCAGGTCCTGCGGCTGGGTAATGCCCTCGCGATTACCTCTGCGACCTCTGTTGCCATGGTACCCCTCAAGAAACGCAAAAAAACAGGGTCACCCCATCCGCACAAGCGGTCAGACGCCCCCAGTCGTGGGAAACCCGTCATCTTGCCAAAGAAAAATAAACAACGCACCTTTGAACCGCCCATCAAGCGACAGGCGCGTTCTGCAGACAGCGAGTAGGTGATCTTGTCAACTAGCCACAGATCTCCTTTTGACAGGGCATTTCGGGCTTTGCTAGTGTAGCTAAATGGTTCTGGAAGGGAAAAGAAAGTGGATATTCAAATTGGTCGGGGTAAAACCGCTCGCCGTGCCTATGGCATGGATGAGATTGCTCTGGTTCCAGGACAGCAAACCTTAGACCCCAGGTTGGCCGACACCCACTGGGAGATTGGCGGGATTCATCGCGATATCCCTATTATCGCCAGTGCGATGGATGGCGTGGTCGATGTCAAAATGGCGGTTCAGCTCTCACAGCTTGGTGCGCTGGGCGTTTTGAATTTAGAGGGTGTTCAAACCCGCTATGCAGATCCAGAACCGATTTTGGAACAAATCGCCCAGGTTGAGGTGACCGGCTTTGTGACGCTGATGCAAAAGCTCTATGCAGAGCCGATTAAGCCGGAGTTAGTTCGTCAACGCATTCAAGACATTAAGCAGCAGGGCGGTATTGCCGCCGTCAGTGGCACCCCCATCGCAGCGAGTCAGTTCGGCCTGATTGCAGCGGAGGCTGGGGCTGATTTGTTCTTTGTTCAGGGGACCGTGGTGTCCACAGCTCATATTGCCCCTGAATCAGTGACGCCCCTTGATTTGGCCGCTTTTTGCCAAGAGATGCCCATTCCTGTGGTGTTGGGGAACTGCGTTACCTACGATGTGACGCTGGAATTACTCAAGGCGGGTGCGGCGGCTGTAATGGTGGGCATTGGCCCCGGTGCAGCCTGTACGTCTCGGGGGGTGTTGGGTGTTGGCGTACCCCAGGCCACTGCTATTGCAGACTGTGCCGCAGCTCGCGACGACTACCACCAAGAAAGTGGTCACTATATCCCGATTATCGCAGACGGTGGCTTAGTGACCGGGGGAGACGTCTGTAAGTGTATTGCCTGTGGCGCGGATGCGGTCATGATGGGGTCTCCTTTTGCAAGGGCCGCAGAAGCCCCCGGTCAAGGTTTTCACTGGGGTATGGCAACCCCTAGTCCTATTTTACCCAGAGGGACCCGGATCCGTGTGGGAACGACGGGCACACTGGAGCAAATTTTAAAGGGTCCGGCTCAATTAGATGATGGTACCCACAATTTCTTGGGAGCCTTACAAACCAGTATGGGAACCTTGGGGGCCAAGGACATTAAACAGATGCAACAGGTAGAGGTCGTGATTGCGCCATCGCTGTTGACCGAAGGCAAGGTGTATCAAAAAGCTCAGCACTTGGGCATGGGCAAATAGAGGCATACAAAGGGATGCTGCGATCAGCGCCGGAGATTTTACTGTCAAAGACGTGGCAAACGGAGTTGACTTGCATACAATAGAGATGTGCGGAGACAATTGTTTCCGTTCACTCCTCACACCACACTCCGCCTGGGCGATTGTTCGGGCGGCTTCCTATATTTAGCAATGGTATAGCAATACTTTACATAGGATTTCGATAGCTAAGTTTACATCGAAGTGCCAAAGTTCCTGCTATCGTAAGAATCGTAGAGAAAACGAAAGGCCTCCAAACATGTCAGAAGGTTCAAAGTTAGTTTTGGACGTCACGGATGATTCGTTTAAAGAGAAAGTCATCGACTGTGATGTTCCGGTTTTGGTAGACTTTTGGGCACCTTGGTGTGGTCCCTGTCGTATGGTGGGGCCTGTTGTTGCTGAGATTGCTGAGCAATACGAAGGTCAAATACAAGTCTTTAAGGTCAACACCGACGAGAATCCGCAGGTAGCCAGTCAGTATGGGATCAGAAGTATTCCGACTCTGATGATCTTTAAAGGTGGTCAGCGTGTTGATATGGTTGTGGGGGCTGTGCCTAAAACGACCTTGGCAACAACGCTTGAGAAGTACCTGTAAAAGGTCTGATTGCCTGCTGCTATTCTTTTAGAATTCTTGATCGAAGAAAGGGAGTCTGACCATATCAGGCTCCTTTTCTTATGCTGATGCTCAAGATAGAGGAAGAATCTATACCGATGCTTTTGTTAACATGCTATGACTCTATCTGCTGATCAATGCGATCTTGATGCCCTCTCCCATCAGCTTCAGGAGCTGATCGCTCGTCTGTCGAGTTTAGAGAACGGAGACTTGATCTATCAGGCGCTGACGACGGTGCTGCAAACCGCTTCAGGGGAGACCGATCGCCTCGACTGGAAGATTCTCAGTGCCTCGCTCCAGGATCTGAGGCAGGGGTTCCAGGTCTTTCATCCCCACCGCCACGTCCGCAAAATTTCAATTTTTGGTTCGGCTCGCATTTCCCCAACCAGCGACGAGTATCAATTGGCCGTTGATTTTGCCCGCTGCGTCACGGCGCGAGGCTTTATGGTGATGACGGGGGCCGGCGGCGGCATCATGGAAGCCGGGAATCAGGGGGCTGGACCGGGACAGTCTTTTGGTCTCAATATTCAGCTTCCCTTTGAGCAGGGGGCCAATCCGTTTATTGCCGATGATCCCAAACTGATTGATTTTAAGTATTTCTTCATCCGCAAGCTCTTTTTTCTGCGAGAAACAGATGCGATCGCACTTTTCCCCGGTGGCTTTGGCACCCAAGATGAAGCCTTTGAATGTCTGACCCTTAGCCAAACCGGCAAATCATCTCCGATGCCGCTGGTCCTCATTGACAAACCAGGGGGATCCTATTGGTTAGAGTGGGATGCTTACATTCGAAAAAACCTAGCCGATCGTCACCTCATTAATCCAGACGATCGCAACTTGTACACCATTACCGACGATCTAGAGACGGCCTGCTCCGCCATTTCTGACTTTTATCGCATGTTCCACTCCAGTCGCTTTATTGGCGAGCAATTTGTGATTCGGCTTAACCAAGCCCTGTCTGAGTCAGAGATAAGCACCCTCAACGAAAAATTTAGCGATATTCTGTTGTCAGGCCACATTCAACAATCTCTAGCCGGGAGCAAAGACGCCTCTTTGCCAGAGACTCAGGCAGAACGCGAAATGGCCCAGCTACCCCAGTTAGGGTTTCACTTTAATCAGCGCGACCACGGTCGCCTTTACCAACTCATCGCCGTCCTTAACCAAATGGGGAACGGTACAGAAGCGGTGCAACATCCTGAGCGCAAGTAAGAAGAGTCGCGGCTTAGACCGGTAACGCCTCTAGGTATCGCTGGACCCCCTGGCCCATCTCTAATAAATTGGGCGTTGTTTTCTGGACTAAAAAGTTTTCTACCACGCTGGCAACCTGTCCCCTGAGCAGTTCGGGAATGCCCTCTAACCGTTCAGGGGTAATGATCAGTTGGCCTCGGTTCTCAACAATGGTGCCGCTCTCCGCTTCAAGGAAGCGATTTTCGCCGGCACAGTGAACGGCCTTCGTGAACACATGGGTCTCAATTCGCCAGGCTAGCGTAAAGGTCACCGGATCCCAAATATTGTGTTCGGTCCAGGAGAGCATATCGTCGCTGAGAATACTGCGCGCGATCGCCGGAATCTCGCCACCACCATGCCAGTGATTAATGCAGAACAGTTGTCCCTGTACCTCGCGTCGGGACTTAATCTCAATATCGCGAACGTTGGGGAGGTAAGGGATCAGATTAAGGAGCTGATCTCGATAGGTCTCGAACACAAGAGGTCGTGGAAAAGAGATGCGAGTATCGCAGTCGATATTCAAGGTGTCTGTCCCCATGAACGATGGGCCTATCGTCCTCTATTCGGTCACGGGCTGCAAGGGTTCACCCATAAATCAATACGCTATCTTAGAATGTAATCTTCTCTGTCTGTTTTGCTATCTATGCCGTCTCAGTCCAAGCGCTCAACAAAACGGATGGGGTGTTTAGGCGGGCTAGTCGTGGCGCTACTGGTGGTCGTTGTCATGGCACCGTCCTTCACAATTCAGGGCGTTCCCCTTACCATTGTGATCAAGTTTCTGCGCGATCGCCCTGCCCGTGATGCTTATTTTGCTAAAGATAAGCCAGGTCTACACGAGAGACTGCAGGAGCTAAATGTTGAAAACGAGATCAAAGCATTTTATCGGCCCCAATTTTCTGACGAACAGCAGCTTGATCAGCATATTCACCAAGTCTTTTATGACGTTTCGGGCTACGTCGGTAAGTCCTATGTGGTCACGGCAACCGGTGAGCTACGCTTAAAAAGCATTGGCTTTGAAGCATGGGCTAGACTCGCTCGACGGGCTGAGGTGATCTCTGATTCTTACTATGGCACTGACGGCGTTCCCTATGTCGTTGGTATTGATGGCACCGTGGCCCCCTACGACACCATTGCCCCCCTCTATCCGCAGTCATGGCTACAGCAGCAAATTAAGATTCAACGGCGTTTACAAAGCAACTAACTGGCCCTAAGCCAAAAACACATCCAGCTCAGGAACCTCGACCCAGCCTTGGTGCTGATCGGATTGGTGGGCTAGATCCATCAGAAGTTGTGAATATATCCCCTCTCGCAGCGACGGAGCCGTGCTTTTGCCCGATTGAATCATCTTTACCCAGTGTTCTATGACTCGCTGTGTAGGGGCAATGCGGCCATCTTCATAGGTGGTTTGAAACGCCAGAAAGTCAGGGATTTTAATGGTTTCTAGGGAAGCACCGCTTTGACTGCCCTGTAGCTCAAAGCCGTGTATGTAGTCGTTGGGGGTATTCATGCCCAGGACGAGGGTGCCGCGATCTCCATAGACTTCAAGCCAATGTCCGCGACCGGCGTAGGTGGTGGCACTAATGTTGACCTGGCACAGGGTACCGCTGACCAGCTCTATCATCAGGCTACAGGTATCATCAGCATCAACCGGCTTGGCTTGACCCGTCTGCGGATCAGGTCTTTGAGCAATGGTCGTCATCAGTCGGGCCGATAGTCGCTGCACAGGGCCAAACAACCAGGCAATATAGTCAAAAGTGTGAGATCCTAAGGCCCCTAGAGAACCGCCCCCCAGCTCTTTACTGGCCTGCCAGCTCCAAGGTCGAGTGGGATCTGCCCGTCCACCCACGAGCCAGTCGATTTTAATGAGACGAGCATTGCCGACATAATTTTGATCTAATAAATGTTTGAGATGCATCCAGGCCGGGACAAATCGGAACTCAAAATTGAGGGTGGCCTGCACCTGCTGCTGTTGAGCTAAGAGGTACAGCGCTTTAGCCTCAGACGCTTTAAGGGTGGTGGGTTTCTCTAAAAAAAGATGCTTGCCGGCATTGAGAATGGTGCGCGCCATCTCATAATGCAAAAAGGGAGGGGTCGATAGGCTGACCGCCTCTACGTCAGGCCGAGCCACAATCTCGGCGAGAGAATCAGCCGCATGGGGAATGTCGTGAGCTGAGGCAATCTGTTGAGCTTTGGTTAAATCTCGGTTGTAGACCGACACCAATTGAGTTGTAGGTGTATTCTGAAACGCTGGAATATGAACCTTTTGACCAAAGCCGGTGCCCACCACGGCAACACCAAGCGGAGCGTTAGAAGTCATCGCAATCTATCTCTAAGTTGGCTGAGCAGCGTCAGGGACTGCTTCCACCATAGGTACCATATTTCAGTCCTTATCTAGAGGACTCAGGGCGATCACGTGATCAAGTTCTGAGAGGCTAAGGCCATCAAGGCGCAGATCACTTAGGCGTCGGATCTCCCATTATCTCTGGGACTCATCATCTCAAGGACGTGCTGAGCAGCTACGGGTCTAGAGAACAGGTACCCCTGACCGTATTTACAGTCGAGCTGTCTGAGACGTTGTTGCTGCTCTGCCGTTTCAATGCCCTCTGCGACCACATCCATTCCCAAATTTTGAGCCAGGGTAATGATGGCTTGGACAATCGCCGGTGTTTTATGGGTCTCTGCCATCGCACTGATAAAGGAGCGGTCAACTTTGAGGGTATCGACTGGGAACTGGTGCAGGTAGCTTAAGGATGAATAGCCCGTGCCAAAATCATCAATGCTGAGCTGAATGTTGCGATCGCTAAACTGCTTCAGCATCTCAGCGGCAGAGTTTGAGTTTTTCATAATGGCACTTTCTGTGATTTCTAATTTCAGAAAGCGCCCTTCTAAGCCGGTCTCAGCAAGAATAGCGTCGATTTGGTCAATCAGATTGGGTTGAGAAAATTGCTTCACCGATAGATTGATACAGATATATTTGGGAGCCTGGAGTCGTGGATGCTGTTGCCAGCATTTCAGTTGACGGCAGGCCTCCTGAAAGACCCAGTAGCCAATGGGTACAATTAACCCCGTATCTTCAGCAATGGGGATAAAATCCCCTGGTGAGACTTGACCGCGTTCAGGGTGCTGCCAGCGCACTAACGCTTCAAAGCCTTGAACCTCACCTGTGGCTAAGGACACAATGGGTTGATAGTGCAGCACAAACTCTTGGCGCTCAATGGCGCGGTGCAGATCGGTCTCTAGGGACAAGCTGGTTTGTGCATCAGCATGCATGCTGGGGTCAAAAATCTGGTAGTTGCTGCCGCCACTATCGAATGCCTTGGCTCGATACATGGCTGTATCGGCGTCGCGCAGAATATCGACGGGGGTATGATGGCCCCAGCAACTATGCACGATGCCAATGCTGGCGGTGATGAAAAATTCATGGCCGTCAATTTGGAAAGGCGTGCTCAATGCTCTTTGAATCACATTCGCCACAGTGGCTGCGTCAGAATAGTGAGTTAGCCCTTCTAAAAGAATCGTAAATTCATCTCCCCCTAGGCGCGCCAAGATCGCATTGTCATCAAGAACAGACTGGAGGCGCTCTGCAATGGCAACCAAAAATTGATCGCCCACTAGATGTCCGAGGGAGTCGTTAATAATTTTGAAGCGATCGCAATCTAAAAAGAGAACCGCAAACTCAAAATCAGAACACTGCCGAACCTTTTCGATAGCCGCTGCTAGCCGCTGCATGAGCAAGGTCCGATTAGGAAGATTCGTAAGCGGATCATGCATCGCTCGGTAGCGCAACTGCTCCTGGGCCTGTTGGCGCTCGACGACCTCTTGCTCAAGCTGTTGGGTACGTCTTGCCACGCGACTTTCAAGATCGGCATTAAGCTGGTGTACTTGCGCTTCTACGGCAACGCGATCTCGAATCTCTTGCTGTAGCCGCAAATTTTGCCGTTCTAAGTCGTCCCGCAATCGGCCAATGGTGAGCTGATTTTCAATGCGAGCCAGCACTTCGGGTAACTGGAAGGGCTTTGTAATGTAGTCAACCCCTCCCACTGCAAAAGCTTTGACCTTATTGAGGGTATCTTCTAGAGCGCTTATGAAGATGACTGGAATGTTTTCAGTGGCTGGATCGGCCTTCAGTTGGCGGCACACCTCGTAGCCATCCATACCAGCCATTTTAATATCGAGGAGAATCACATCGGGGCGCAGGTGTTTGACGCTGATGAGGCTCATAGAGCCATTCACTGCGCCGCGCACTTGATACCCGTGTTGGGTGAGTGCTTCTGAGAGAACCTGAATGTTGTTAGGAGTGTCATCAACAATCAGCACTAGCCCTTTATCGGAGGCAGTACCTGCATCGTTGGAAGAATAAGTGATAAATTGCGTCAGACCCATAATACTTAAGAGAGATCTTTATCTTTAAAATCGCTATCCTATGGTGATCATTTTTTTATATAAATAAAACTGATGAGTTTATTCACGATACTCACGCTTCCCTACCAATACAGCCAAGAACTGAGTCTAATATCCGCTACATTTTCTGATTAGGTTAGTATTTTCCAACGTTAGCGACAGAAAATATGTCATGAGCATGTTGCAACAGTCATAGGTTTCCCCAAAGTATTGCTCCTTATTAGTGTAATCTTTACAAGATCGAAAACAAACCGTGTATGTACGCAAGAGATATCTAGAACATATTTACCAAAAAGCTTTCAGCGTATTAAATACCTTTAAAGCCAACCTCAAGGTCCATTGCCTGCTGCACACTGGCGTCTGATCGGCGATTCGCGATAGCCTGCTGAGCTACACCCATCTGATTAATGATAACGCCTGCCATAATCACGGTGCCGCCCATTATCTGGGCTAGGGTAGGAGCTTCACCCAGAATAAAATAGGCTGCCAAGATGCCTGCAATGGGGCCAAACGCGCTTGCCAGCGAAATCTCAGCCGTGCTGGTTGTTTTTAACCCCTGGAACCAGCAAAGCTGGCCTCCGGCAACAATCACGGCACCATAAATTAGCATCCATTGCCACACCAGAGGTGCAAAAACATCGGTGAAATGGGCAACCCCAAATAGCTGTACCGCTAAAACAAAGAAAATAACGGAACCAATGGCGGTCCGAATCATGGCAAACAAACCCAGTGAAATGTGCCGCAGTCCGATTTGGCTAATGACGGTGGCAATGGCGGTTGCGATCGCAGCGATCGCAACCATCAGTTCTCCCTGACCGATCATGAAACCACCCATATTCACCATGGTCTCTTCTGCACTGTGGGACTGTAGAACAATCGTTAGTAGAACCCCCACAAATGTAATACAGACCCTCCCAGAATCCAGGCATTTGTTTTTTCCTTCAAAAAAAGGAGACCCAGTGCCAGTGCTAGGGGCGGTTCAATCCGACCAATCAAGATAACGTTATTGACGTCCGTTTGCTCAAGGGCCATAAAAAATAACGCAGGGGCGATCGCTCCTGCCAAAACAGCGACGGTCATCAACGCGCCATAGTCACGCCATGTAAGCTGACGGAGCATCGGCAGTAGAGTAGGACGGGCATAAATCCCCCCCAACACCAACAGTGCACAAAGATTCCCCACGAATAAAACGTTGCAAAATGAGAGCGGATTGCGTCCGTCAATCAGTTGAAGCGCACCCAGCGTTGATAATCGTCTCGTTACAGCGCCTGCCGAGCCAAACAGTAGAATTGCCACAGCCAAATAGACCCGTCCAGGGATGCGTTGCCAACGAGAATGATGTCTAGGCATAGATTAAGAAAATAACCCCGCAATACTTTGCCCCTGGGACAGCTCTAGCTTTCGCAAAATTTTGGGCTTAATCTTCTCTAGCTCTGCCTTGAGAAGCTGCTTGCTAGTCGTCGGAGATGCCACCGACAAAGCCTGCCGAGACTGCTGCAGCCACTCTTGAAACTTAAGGCGCTGATCGGGAGCAATAGAAAAAGTCCGCACGTTTGCCGGTTGCTCTGGATCTTCTGCCGCGAAAAAAAGAAGGGGATAGTAACCGGTCTGACTCAGCAATGTCGCAATTTTTTGGCCCCGCGCCTGCTTAAGATCTAAATAACAAGGTAACCAGCGAGCGCCGACCTTACGGTCATAGAGCGTCGTAATCCACAGCACCATTGGGTGAGGCTGCATCGTACAGAGGAATTGATTGTAGCGGGCGTTTAAAAGACGCTGTTGAATTTCATTCCGAGATAGCATCATCCAGAGGGCGACTGCATCTTGATGCTCAGAGTGCAATAAATTCGGAAACACAATCTCAGCAATGGGTTTATCGACAGGCCACTTTACATTCCAGCCAGCATCTTCAATAGACCAGAAAAGCTGCTGAGGATCAGGAGCTTGGGGCGTTTGAGTTGAGACTTCGATAGGCGCTGACGCTTCAAGTTGTGGCTCATACTGCAGCGCTTCGGGGCGCGCAGCAGAAGATACCTGAGAAATCGGCGGCTCTGACGGACTAGGCCGTTCTAGACCCTGGAGAATATCTAAGATCTCAGCCATGTTTTGAGGACGATTGGCCGGTCCCTTCTCCAGACAACCCATCACTAGCTCAATGAGATCTGAGGATAGCTCCAAGCCTGGAGCCGCTTCTGAAAAGGTTTTAGGCGGTTGCGATCGATGGGCTTTGTACCAGCTACCAATGGAATTTGTGGTGGGTTCAATGGGCATCTTGCAGGTCAGAACCTCAAACATGGTGATGCCTAGACTATAAATATCAGAGCGCCCATCGATTTCTTGTCCCTCAATTTGCTCAGGAGAGGCGTAGGCTAGCGTCCCCATAAATGAACGGGTCTGAGTTCCTTCAGACTGATCGGATAAAAATTGTGCAATCCCGAAATCTAAGACCTTCGCGAGTTCACCCAAGGAAGGATCAGGAATCACAAAAACGTTGCTGGGCTTTATATCTCGGTGGATGACTTGATAAAGCTTGCCGTCAAGTTTAATGCCAGCGTGAGCCGCCTGTAATCCGAGGCAAACCTGCCTCATCAGGTTAAGGAACCGAGGGACTGTCAGTGGCTTCGAGACGATTAAGTCACTGAGGCTATCTCCCGCCTCCATATATTCCATGATGTAGAACGGCACATCTGATGCATTTACGCCGTAGTCAATCACCCGCACAATGTGATTGCTGCGATGCCCCAGCTTTGCACCGGTGCGAGCCTCTTGAGCAAAACGATCCTTCATACTTTCGTTCAGCAAAGCTTGAGATAGAAACTTTGCCGCCACCGGGACATCATCTAAGGTCTGATCCTCAGCAAGGTATACCCGTCCCATCGACCCTTGCCCCACCAACTTTGCAAGCCGATATCGATTGAGAAGGAGTTGCCCAATATTGGGATCTGCTTGAGCTGCCATTCTCTACTCTGTTCACTAAGACTGTCTTTGATTGTAGCGTTAGGCTTTGCAAAGACACAGTTGACCTCAATGATTTCTACGTGGCCAGATTCGACGATGCCTCGTGAGGCAGACTCTTTCTTTGGATATTGATTTCTATAGGGTCATCTTTCTTAGAGCTGGGCTGGGCCTTAACATGAGAATCAGAACAAATTGTTTTGTATTCCTTGCTATGGATGATCTCCTTAAAACTTCATGGGCTGCAGTTGAGCAGATTGAAACGTCTTTATGGATATCAATCTTGTTTGCCAGCCCTTAAAATTTTCCTGTTTAGAGAATTCAGGAACAGGCGGCTCACCGTAATCCTTGCCCGTCGTCTCAGAGCTTCAAAACTCTATCGCGTCAATATCCCCTCGTCAAATAGCTCTGCTACAGTTAATCCTTGTCAGGGAAAGCACAAGATAATATTCTAATCTCAGGCATCAGTGGAGATGTGAAAAACACAGAACTATCCGCATTAAGCAGAAAAAACCGACTTATTAGGGCATTGAATGCTTCCTTCTGGGCAATCGGAGGGCTAGCAAGCGGATGCAGCGCCAACGCTGCTTTTAACAGCTTCTGAGGTTTTTATCCGGGTTTGCAATGATGATGGGATGTTCCTATTGTCGGAAGATACAACAAATATGGAGGGTTAAAGCAATGATGATCTAAGAACTGAAACATATTGACATCACTATCGGGGGCCAATTGATAGAGACATGAACATGAAATTTCAAGATATTTACCAGTATTTTCAAGACCCACCACCTATCTATCTCAGTAAAGAAGTAGCAGTCTGCTACATTTTGGCAACGTTGACAGAGCATGGAGACTCCTATGGCACAGCCTTAATTCAGCTAGTCGAAGCCAAACATTCGCTATATCGCCTTTCAGATACAGTGCTATATAGTGCCCTCAAGTTCCTTGAGGAAGAGGGCGTCTTAAACGGCTATTGGCAGAAGGTGCAGGGACGAGGGCGGCCTCGTCGGATGTACCAGATTGATGAACAAAAGTTTGAAGAGGCTAAAAGTCTGGGACGTTTGTGGCACAAATATGTCGGCGATGCCGAGACTTCTATGCCGAACCCTCAACAACGACAGTCTGGCTAGTGTTCTAGATCTCGACAGGTGAGTGATAGAAACTCAGTCCATGAACTAATCTGTAACTCGCTCTGTCTAGGTATTTGGGTTCTGGTCAGCAAAAAATATCCCTGCAGCAATAATTGCTGCAGGGATATTTTTTGCACTACCTTAATAAACGGCTGAGACGCAAGTTCCCAAGTTGCTTGGGAAGCAAAAATCCTGTTCAGGGATACGACTATTCCAAGCTTCCAAACATCTAAAATCAATTGCTACCGCGCTGAAACGACGGTCTGTGGATGCAATATCTGAGGTGGCTCTACATCAGGAAAGATTTTAACCTGCTCACGGGTCAATGCGAGGCCCACTGTGGTACCCACTGCCAGGGACTGATGAATTGCGGTCCGGGCATGGAGTTCTTTCCCTGTGGCGGTTTGTAGGCAGTAGCGGTACTCACGACCTAGAAATTGCCGATCGCGAATCACGGTCGTGGCGTTGGCATCAGCTTGAAGCTGGAGATCTTCTTGGCGAACCATTACGATTCCAGAAGTGGCTGATGCATCCAGAGCCGCAGGAATCACAACACCTTCTAACTCTGTGTGCCAATAGCTACCCTGACGGTGGGCTTGTAAAAAGTTAGCCTGGGTTACGAACTCAGCGACAAATTTGGAGTGAGGACGCTGATAAATATCTTCGGGTGTGCCGACCTGCTCAAGTTGCCCTGCCCGCATCACAGCGACCTGATCGGCCATCGCCAGCGCCTCTTCTTGGTCATGGGTGACAAAAACAGCCGAGGTACCTGCCGCCTTAAGAATATCTCGGAGTTCTTGACGAAGCCTGAGCCGGACTTGGACATCTAAGTTACTCAAGGGTTCATCCAGCAGGACAAGACTGGGTTGGGGGGCCAATGCCCTTGCTAAGGCAACGCGCTGCTGTTGTCCCCCCGATAGCTCGTGGGGATAGCGCTTTTCCATGCCCTGTAGACCGACCAGAGCCATCACCTCACCCACCCGCAAGGCAATTTCTTTCGGATGGCGGCGTCGTTTTTGCTGCAGACCAAACCCCACGTTATCGCCAACGGTAAGGTGAGGGAATAGAGCGAAATCTTGAAAGACCATGCCCACAGGGCGATGTTCTGGTGCTACCCAAACTCCGCTGCCGCACACTTGGATACCATTGAGCCACAAGCGTCCCTGGGCCTGCTCAAAACCAGCAATAATTCTCAGTAAGGTGGTTTTGCCACACCCCGATGGCCCCAGTAGGCCTAGGATATTCCCGGTACTGAGGGTAAGGCTAATGCGATCGACCGCTGGAGGAACTCTAGGGGTAAAAGACTTAGTAATCTCTTCGATCTGAAGGATTGAGAATGGCTCCATTTAAAGCAGATGACGGGTTTATACAGGCTAGTCTAGAGAGATTCTAGCGAACTAGCTGAGCCTCCCTATTGTCTCCATAATCTGCAGTATCTGCAACAATTCTCATTAAGGGAAGATAGATGACAGTGTAATAACGGTGCCATTAGGGATTAGCCGCATGGGTCGTGGGTCTTTGGAGAGCAGCTTTAACGTAAACAATCAGGAGTGAAAAGTAGGGGAGTTTGAGAGTGGGATAGTTCTGTAAGTTCTGATAAATCTGCTGCTGGGACGTACTGGCCTCAACAACAACATAGCTATGATCTAGAAGCTGTGCTTGTTGCAGAATAGGCCACACTTGCTCATAGACAGAGCCAGCCTTCATTAATACGATGACGTCTGCCCAGGTCAGGGCAGTGGCAAGGTCATCTAGACAATAGAGAGCCGGTAGAATGGCAAGGCGATCGCGCTGCACAGTCAAAGGCAATCCCACCGCCGCCGCTGCGGTCATCGGTGAGCTGATCCCAGGAATGGTCTCAATTTTGACTTGGGGGTACAGCGCCTGGACGTTTTGAGAAAGATAGGTAAAGGTGCTGTAAAAACTCACGTCCCCCTCAGAGGCGAAGGCGACGTCTTGCCCCTGCTCTAGATACGTGCCCACCTGCTGGGCGGCTTGTTGCCAAGCCTGTTCAAGCACCAATTGGTCTTGGACGTAGGGAAACGATAGCGCTAGCTGCTGCTGTGTGGGCTGCAGCCACGGTTCAATAATGCGCTCTGCGACCCCTGGCATTCCCTGCAAGCCTGCGGGGAATGCAACAATAGGTGCTTGCTGAAGACAGCGGAGTCCCTTGATGCTGATCAAGTCTGGATCTCCTGGCCCCACTCCGACACCGTAGAGACAGCCCCATTGGGGTGCAGATGGAATGGACAAGGACAATGACCTCTTGGATAACTCGAAATTCAAGGTCTTTAGTTTAGTTCATGCTGTTTATCTCATGACATAGGTTCTAGCACTTCTAAGACTGCCTTTGGAGAGAGCTTGGACTTGAACCACACGATTTGGGCAGGCGTCCCTTCCACCTTGACCCCTGCTTTATCGAGGTTGAGGCGATCCGAAATTGCCAAGATCAGGTCGTTGCGGTTGGCCTTGCGGACCTGAGCAAATTTCTTCTGCAAATATTTAGACCGCCAGTACCCCACAATCTCTAGCAAGAAGGTGCGGCCATCGGGATGCACCAGCCGAAAATCGGGGATCATGACGCTACCGGGGATGGGAATGAGATCGACTTCGCGCTCTAGTTTCCATTGCGTTTTACTATCGTGCCAGCGCTGGGCAAAGCTCTCTTCTAACATGCTGTCAAAGGGTTTTCCTGGTGGATAGTGACTGGTGAGGTCACAGTCTGAGGCCAGCGAGAACTGACGGGTGCGTGCCGTTTTTGTGTAGGTATCTTTGGTGTTGATCGTCGCCGTCAGACTCCATTTGGTGACGTGGAGCAGTGCCGGTAGCAGCTTGGCGAGGGCTAAGCCGTAGCGGGTACTGGCTTTAAAAAGACTGGCTGGACCGTCGATGGTGAGGGTAAAGCCGTGATCGGCATCGCCCTCAATATAGGCCATTAGCCCAAACAGCTTCAGGTAGCGAAAGAGCAGCTTGTACTCCCCCGGATCATTGCGGTGGGCTGTCAATATAATTTGGCTGGCTCGATAAAAGACGCCCTGGACTTGAGAGAGGTTATAGCGATGCAGCAGAGCTTCAGGGATGGGGAGGGCCAGCTCGGTTAAAATTTGATTTTCATTGAGGTCAGCGTAGAGGCCCTGTCGCACTTGATCCACATGAACGTCGTGCCCTAGTTCTTGGGTGAGCTGATCGGCAACTTTTTCGAGGGTGAGTTGGGTTGCTTGGGGACTCGCGACAACCTGGGCGGACCGTTGAAAAGTGCGCTGCCGCAGGGCCGATGGCTCTAGCGGACTAATGGTTTCAAAGGTACTTAGCCCCGTCAGCAGGTGGGCTAGCCCTCGCTTGATGCGGTAGTCAGTGCTGTCGCCTTCTAAGGCTTGGAGGCGCTGGGTGAGAGTGCCTTTGGTGTCTCCTTGGGCCTCTTGAAAGCAGGTGATCAGAGTTTGTGCGATCGCAAGATTTTCTTTATTCACCAGCAGGCGTTTGGGAACAATGGCCTCACCGCTATAGCGATGCATGAGTAAATCCGTCGGTAGCATGGCCGCTCTGGAGTAAACCTAAAACAACGATCCCCAAAAACTAGAGGACCGTTGCTGACAAAGATTGTGAAAGGGAATTACTGACCCTGGTAAATAAAGAAGGTCACCATAGGCACCACCGTCGCGATGACCAAGAGAACAATCACAATAATGGTGGAATTAAAGTCATTGGTCTCTTCTGAGGTCTTGTAGTTACGCTCTGGGAGCTGTGCGATTTCGGTCACGGGGGGACCCGGATCGGCCTCACCTGACAGCACGGCAGCGGCGCGATCAGCAGTCTCTTGGAAGGCTTGGTTGTAGTTCCCATTCCGAATCGGAATGAGCAGGGACTCAGAGGCTAAACTTTGGGCAAAGGCTGCGGGGATAACGGTCTGGGAGGTTTTGCCGACATGGATACCCGCATCCTTCGTTTTGGCGTCAACAACCAGCAGAGTTTGGTTGCCCTGAACGGCATCGGGAAACCACGCTGCAAATAGCTCATCGGTAAAGCTTTGGGGCGTTACCCCGTAGTTCAAGCCCCGCACCGTCACCATTCTAATTTCGTTGCCGGTTTCCTTGGCAATGTTAGACAGCGTCTGGTTGATGGTGCGCTTGACGAGAGGGCTGAGCAGCTCGGCCTGATCGGCAACCCAGTTGGACGAGTCCGCCGTAATATTGGGAATATCTTGCACCGTTGTGGCCGCCAGGGCGGGGGCTGCCATCAAGAGCTGCAGTCCTAACAGGAGAGCCGTAATCGCGACCCATCCTTTTCTGAGGTTATCGCCTTGACGCCGCAAGGCATTCCGTAGGTGTTTCATCTGGCTTATCCCAAGGTTCTACTGTGATCAAGGTTTCGCAATAAGGTTCGCCATGGCGTCCCTACGTTTCAAAATACTATTGATAGAGGATGTTGCGATCGCAAATTCTAAGGCTAGAGGCTCCTTCCTTTGAGGCCGGTGCATTACTCAACAAGCAAGTAAACATCGGTCTAGAACCAGTGCCATCGCTGCCGCGAGGTCGGCGACTATCTCAGTGGGACTAGATTGGCTGAGCTGTTTGCGATCGCGAATCCCTGACAAAACGCCAATCGCGGGCAAGTTCTGAGACTGAGCGGCCAAGATATCGGCCTCGGTATCGCCCACCATCCAGGTGGAATGGGTCGCGGGTAGCTCTCGCATCGCTCGGGCCATCAACAGTGGCTTATCTTTGGTATCTGCTGTTTTGACATAGTCATTGGCAAGGCAGTAGCGGCGATCCCTAGGGAAAAGATTCTCTAGATCGAATCGCTGCAGCGCATAGTTCAGCTCTCGGGTGCGCCGCATCGTCATCACCACCAGATCAAATCCGGCCTTTTGTAGACCTTCTAGCGCTTCCACTGCCCCTGGGATCAATCGGTCATATTCAAAGTAGGGCATGGTATGGACGGTCTCTCGGCGTAGGTCAGCAAACTGCTGAGACTGCTGTGGGTCTAAACCCGATTTCATACCAATCTGAATTTCGGGACGTTGCGATCGCTTAAACGCCCAGAACGCATCCTTGGCGAGGAGCTGCACCCGCTGCCTTGGCCGACGGACCTTTTCGAGACAATATTGATAAACCCTGTAGTAACGCTCGGACACATCAACAATCGGACCGTCAAAATCTGTGATCAGCCTAGGCATAAGTTAAACCAATTTAATAAAAGTGAAATTTCATATACTTAATAAAATAAGTATATCTTTCTGAGCGGTGCCAGCACAAATTTGCGGCCCAAGCGCTGTGACTAAGGGTGAGCAGAGAGTAGATAAAATGGCGAAGCAATCGAAGAAGGCATCCGTTTGAAGTTCTTAAGCACGCCCAACCGCTGTATCTCTCACAATGGCGAAGAAATTTGGATTAGTCGCAGCGTCACGGTTTTACCCGTTCTCTTGTTCGTCGTGGGCCATCAAGGCTTTGTCCCACTGGGGCAACGTGGCTCTGATTTGCCGGATGAGCAGGGTAAGTGGGGATTGCCAGGGGGCTATTTAGACTATGACGAAACCGCAGGCGGGGCAGTCATTCGAGAAATATGGGAAGAGTTGGGCCTCGACATCCCAGCGCTACTGGCTAGCCATCGATTTGAGGGGAATCTTGAGCAGCCTTACTTTGTCTATAGTGAACCGCTCTGCCGTCAGAATGTGACGTTGAGATTCCCGCTCATGTTTTTTCTCGCCTCAGCGGCAGAGTTACCTCAACTGCAGCCCCAGGTTTCTGAGGGCGAAGTGATAGAAGCCCGCTGGTATGACTTAGAAGAAGCGATGTCAATGGAGTTGGCGTTTAAGCATCAAGATGTGATGCGCCAGTGTTTAGATCTCTGCTATCAAGGCATTTGGCATTTGGCTTGAGGCTTTTTGTCGTAACAGTTTCAATTGTCTATACAAACAGAAATTTTTGCGATCTGGTGATTGATTGGGCAGTGCTATGCTCCTTGGCATTCGGAAGCTTTTTCTGCCTTAAGAAAAAATTCAAGATTTAAATCCCATTTTTGCCTGGAATCGGCTACACTTGCGAACGAGATTCCTAGGCTTGACAAAAATTGAAAGTGTGGGTATCGAAGGCAGGGTGAATACGAGGAACACGATGAACTTAACGTTTTTGATCCAGAAAGAAGGAGATGGAGAGTGGCTACCGCTTGAGTCTCCCACGGTAGAAGTGCTGGAGGGACGCTATCACCTCATCGCCCATACGGATCAGGTTGAGTACCCTGTCGATATCCAAATTCGCCATCGCTACGAAGAAAACGGCATCTTGCAAGAAGAGCTGCAGCAGCGACGACAGCAGCCCGACCCGCAAGGAAGCTTAAGCCTTTTACCCATTTCATTTTTGGGTCGTGGCCTTTGGACCTTAACTTGTTTTGTACCCACACAGGCCGCAGATGATGCGCCACATCGTCAGTCTATTAATTTGCAAGTCTTAGCCGAAGATTGTGATCTGATCTCAGATTGGGAGTTTATGGAATCTACACAATCGACATGGTCTCCTGAACGGCAGGCGCTCTGGCCGATTGCCGCCACCCCCATCAAGTCGTCGGGGGAGTGGCTTGTTCCCACCGATGAAATTGCTGCACAGCATACCGAGTCTGTAGATGTTGAAAACTTTGAGTACGCTATCGAAGAAGAAGAAGCACTGGCTGAATTCTCGATAGACCTCGGAGAAATTACACAGCCGCTCCAGCCAGAGGGCCAATGGGCGCATCAGCCTTATATTGTCAGCCTTGATCACCGCAGCGATAGGTCCGACGCCGTGCGTCTGCCGATTCTGCCGCAGGAAATGCTTCCTGTTCGCCTGCAGCGATCGCAAGGTACTACAAAGCTGCCCCCTGACCTTTCAAAGACTCAGGGCCGACAAGAGGGTTCTCCGTCTCCGCCTTTAGATCTGCCAATCTTGCCACGCAACACCCACTGGCACTATCTCCCCCTCAACAAACTTCCGATTACGAAATGGAGTCAGTCAGCTACTCCAGCCCCCACAATCAAGCAGGCCTTTACCGCATTAGAGCTGCAACAACAGTTTTGGCATAAAGTCCATAGCCTCATCGACCCCAACGCTGCTCGTGCTGAGTCAGAGCTGGTTGGGGTTGCCGAGCGCTTTGACTAGAAACCGATACCATGAAGCGAAGGAACACCGTTCGCTGTCGTGATTCGTGCCGATTAGATTATAAATAGCCGATTAGATTATAAATAGATGAAGTTGTGGTTGACCAGTTTTATTGTGCTGCTGGCGCTTGTAGAAAGCAGCAAGTGGCTCCACCAAATTGCGCTACCCCTACCCGCCATTGTTTTGGGGGGGGCGTTGCTTGCGGTTGTCTCTAATGGGACCTACGGTGTACACACAAGTCCTCCCAGAGCGGTTTTCCACCCGATAAAAATGGATTCAAACCGCCTCAGCCCATGAACTAAGGTGGGCATTCCAGGCGGTCTTTGAGAGCGATAGG
>JBHJNL010000089.1:0-17217 GCA_050330855.1 Thermosynechococcaceae cyanobacterium
TCAGGCAAGGCCAAGGTAATTGGCCTCCCATCGATCTGTGATCTCGTCTTGAATGGCGTTTTCACAATCGGCCAAGTAATTGACGCCGAGCTTCGGTCTAATTGTCACCTAACAGACGGAGGTGTTTCTATCTTCCCCCGGCTTATTACCCTTTGCAGCCTTGAGTCAAACCCTCGATCAGGTACAGGTATTGCGTGAGGTAGCTCGCAGAGTCGATGAGATTGTCGAGCGCAGAACACAAAGCAATGTGGCGGCGGCTAGCGCGATTTTAGCTGGGTTATTTTTGGAGAAAGAGGTGATCAGTCAAGTATTGCGGAGAGACATCATGCGGGAGTCTGTGATTTATCAAGAAATTGAGGCTGAGGCTGAGGCCAGAGGCAAGGCTGAAGGTAAGGCTGAAGGCAAGGCTGAAGGGGAGTTGAGTGTGATTCTGCGTCAGCTCACCCATCGATTTGCTGCGCTTGACGCTTCAACTGCGGCTCAACTCCGTCGGCTTTCTTTGAACCAGCTTGAGGAAGTGGGGGAAGCGCTATTAGATTTTTCTAGTCTTTCTGACCTTGAGGACTGGCTGAAAACGCATTCGTAGTTTTGTCTGAAGGAACACAAATATTCCCTTAGCTTTCTTCATCAATGACAGCACTGCGATCTAGCAACAACAAATTTCTAAGCTGATCGGTATCCAGCTCCGTGAGCCAGTTCTCGCCAGCGCCCACGACTTGCTCAGCTAAGGCCTTTTTGCTTTCAATCTGCTCATGGATTCGTTCTTCTAAGGTGCCATTACAGACAAATTTATGCACCTGTACATTACGGGTTTGCCCAATGCGGAAGACTCGATCAGTGGCCTGATTTTCCACCGCCGGGTTCCACCAGCGATCGAAGTGAAAGACATGGTTAGCCCGCGTCAAGTTCAGCCCTACGCCCCCCGCCTTGAGCGACAAAATAAAGATTCTGGGTCCTTGGGGATCGTGCTGGAACCGGTCGATCATTTCTTCTCGTTTTTTCTTGCTGGTACCGCCATAGAGCAGTAGGGTTTCTTTGCCAGTTTTGCGCTGCAGGTGCTGCTGCAATAGTTTTCCCCATTCGGCAAACTGGGTGAAAATCAGAGCGCGATCGCCTTCATCTAATACCTCTTCCAGCATCTCCTCTAGTCGATGCAGCTTTCCTGACCGATGCTCTTCAAGATTGTTTTCTTTTAAGAACTGAGCCGGATGGTTGCAGATCTGCTTCAGCTTCACCAACGTACTCAAAATAAGGCCGTGGCGCTGGATGCCCTCAGCCGCTTCCACTGCGTCTAGTGAATTCTGCACTACTTTCTCATAGAGATCTGCCTGCCCTGGGCTGAGACTGCAGAACACGATCATTTCCTGTTTGTCGGGGAGGTCTTGAATAATGTCGCGATCGCTCTTAGTCCTTCGCAAAATAAAGGGCTGAACCAAAGACCGTAGGGTCTGCAGAGAGGCCGTATCACCGTATTTCTCAATGGGCGTTGCAAATCGACGCTTGAAGAACGGCTTCGGTCCCAAATACCCAGGGTTCAGGAAATCCAAAATGGACCACAGTTCGGTGAGTCGATTTTCCACCGGAGTCCCCGTCAAAGCAATGCGGCAGTGGGCCTGTAATTCACGCACTGCCTTTGACTGACGTGCCTCAGAGTTTTTGATATTTTGCGCTTCATCCAGCACAATGCCCCACCAGTTCACCTTCTTGAGCGTTTTCTCATCGCGATAAATGAGCGGATAGCTGGTAATCACCAAATCATGCTTTTTCACCGTTCGGGCAAAGGTCGTGCCTTGTTCGCGATCAGGGCCGTGGTGAACCATCGCCTTAATCGAAGGACCAAATTTTTTCACCTCTCGCTCCCAATTGCCCAAAACTGAGGTGGGGCAAATCAACAGGGCAGGCCCGTTAAGACGATCTTTCTCTTTGAGCGACAGCATGAAAGCAATGAACTGGATTGTTTTACCTAGACCCATATCATCGGCAAGACAGGCCCCAAGTCCCCACTGCTCTAAAAATTCGAGCCAGCCGACGCCTCGGGCTTGGTAGGGACGCAGTTCTCCCTTGAACGTTTTGGGGGTTTCGGCGGCTTCTAGGGTTTGATTGCCGCTAAGGGTATTGAGCAAAGCCTGCAGGGGGCCAGAAGATTCAAAGTTGACGACGGGCAGTTTGTCCAAGGTCAACGTATCGCCGGTGCTGATGCGGAGGGCATCCTGTAGCGAAAGGCCGGTTTGGTCTTGGCGAGATTCAAAGAAGGCTTGGGCCGCTCGAATATCTTGCGATCGCAACTCCACCCATTCCCCATTAATTTCGACCAAGGGGGAGCCTTGGGCCACTAGCTTGTCAAAGTCGGCCTTAGAAAGGGTCTGTCCGCCGATGGCTAGCTCCCACCCAAACTTCAGCAAACTTTCTAAACCAATGGGGCCACCCCGACTTGGATCTTGAGCCTGGGCCTGCACCTGCAGACCCAATCGATTGGCGAGTCCGTCTCTATTCGCTAAGCTTGGGGGCAAAATCACGCTGAACCCACTGTCTTCAAGTCGCCACACGGCAGCTTTAATGAACTCATAGGCCTGGGTCGGCGTCAGCGGCTGCTCGGTGGGTCGAGCGGTCTGGAGGCTTTCTTCTAAAATCGGGTATACCCGTGACGCTAGCCCCAAGCCCACCAGTAGGGTTTCCTGCGGACGCTCAATGATGCGGCCCAGATAATCAAGCTGCTCCGTCACGGTATTCCAAATCACCTCAGCGCCCACCAGCAGGGAAGGGTCGTCGATGGCCTGCAGCCAAAATTCGAGTACCCAATCACGGCCACCGGCCTGGGGCGTCCGCAGATGAAAACAGGGGCGAAAGTCCTGCTCTAGGCTTTGCTGGAGGGGAGCAGTCCAGGTTTCGATCGCAGAGACGAGGCGATCGCCCCCTTCTTCAGTAATGGGCGCTGCATCTGGCCCCAGAGATTTCAGCCACTTCAGCAAAAGGGGATCAAGACCGGCTTTATCTGCCGTTTTCTCTAGCTCTGTATCAATGGCGCTCCGAATTTGATGCCCCACCACCTGCTGGAAAAAATGAGCCAGAATCTGGGTCGGCTCTGGCGGTAAATCCACTTTGAAATCATCGCTCTGGCCCTGATAAAATCGGCAGAGCGCAGGCAAGCGAGCCGCAAATTGGCGCTGTCTTTTTTGGTCAACGTCACTATCGAGCAATGGCTGCCAATGCGCGGCATATTTTTTCGGTTTGACCGTTGCGATCGCAGGTAAAAACTTCCCCCGTGCCAATAGATCAAGGCTCCAGCGCAGGGTATGGGACCAAAAAATGAGGTCATCGCCCAGGGAATTGTCTGCAGCCTGCTCGACATTGAGGGGTAGCCCATTAAGGTAAGCAATCGCTTCAGGCACCTTGAAATAAAGACCCGAAACCTGGACGGGCTGCAGCAGGGCGTCGGCAGTGAGGGTGTCGGAAGAATGGCAAACGGTGACGGTGTCGGCGGTCCACTGTGCCGGTAGAGCAATCACCTGTTGGCCCCAGTATACAGACGGTTCGGTCTTCTTTGCCTTGCGGGGTCGCTTCGGGGGAGATGAGATCGCAGCCTGCACTGCAGCCGAAAGCTTCATCGCGTCAGATTGTTGGGCAAAATGCTCTGCCAGATCCACCGGACTCATGGCTAAGGCATGGGACTCCACCTCTAAGGCACTCGTGAAGGGGGCAGCAGGCCTCCACAGTTCACCCCAGATAAACAGCGTGCCAGCCTCAGCGACTGACTCATACCCCTGCTGAGCTGCGGGGAGCCAGTTTCCATGCAAAATTGCCATGCGTTATATAACCGCGATCAACGATATGGGCAATGTCGGGGGCGTTAATCTTAAAATGCCATGAAAGGATAATTTGTCCCTGCTTTTTCTCCGCGATTCAATCAGAGAATTCTCCACCTCTAAAACGTCCTAATCTGGAGGAATGAGAGGATTTATGCAGGAGAATCATAGCCTATCGAGCATTTATTTGAGTTAGCCCCTTAATTGCCCAGCAACATCCCCTAGCGGTTTTCACCCCTAGCAGCGTTTGTCCTGCCTTTATGCTACAGGGTGCGTTCCCAACAAGCTATGCCTTGTTCGCTCAGCCGTTATCAATGTTAGGATCGCGATAGTGCAAAAGAAGTGAAAATATATACCAAAGTAAGGACAAAGAACTGAATGTCAGAAATTGTTAAGTCGATATCCATAGACGGACGGGAGATTCGACTCACCATAGGCCGTTTCGCTCCACAGGCCGGCGGGGCAGTCTTAGTAGAATCAGGAGATACCGCAGTACTGGTCACCGCTACACGCTCTACGGGCCGAGAAGGTATTGATTTCTTGCCGCTATTGATTGATTACGAAGAGCGCATGTACGCCGCCGGTAAGATTCCGGGCGGATTTTTGCGTCGAGAGGGTCGCCCCCCTGAGAAGGCTACGCTAACCTGTCGCCTCATTGACCGTCCGATGCGGCCCCTGTTCCCGAATTGGCTCCGGGATGACATTCAAATTGTGGCTTCGACCCTTTCGATGGATGAGCAGGTGCCGCCAGACATTCTGGCGATTACGGGTGCTTCTATGGCGACCCTGCTAGCTAAAATTCCCTTTAAAGGCCCATTGGGTGCTGTGCGTGTGGGTCTTTTGGGCGATGACTTTATTATCAACCCTAGCTATGCCGAGGTCGCGGCTGGTGATCTAGATCTCGTGGTTGCGGGTTCCCCAGACGGTGTCATCATGATTGAAGCGGGGGCCAATCAGGTGCCCGAAGAGGACATGATTGAGGCCATTGATTTTGGGTATGAGGTCGTCACAGAACTGATTAAGGCCCAGCAGGAGCTAATCGCCGAGCTGGGTATTGAACTGGTCGAAGAAACAGCCCCTGAGACTGATCCCACCCTAGAGAACTTTATCCGTGACCAGTCCTCAGATGCGATAAAGACCGTGCTGGCTCGGTTTGATAAAGATAAGGGCGTCCGAGATACGTCGCTAGATGAGATTAAGGATGGGGTGAAGGGTGCGATCGCAGCCCTTTCTGAAACGGATCCGGTTCAAGTCGCTGCCAATGAAAACCCTAAAGTCATTGGCAAAGTCTTTAAGAGCGTCACTAAAGAACTGATGCGCGCCCAAGTCATTAACGACAACGTTCGCGTTGACGGTCGCAAACTCGACGAAGTCCGTCCTATCTCCTGTCAGGTTGGGGTTCTGCCTCAACGAGTCCACGGCAGCGGCCTCTTTAACCGAGGTCTGACCCAGGTAATGTCGGTGGTTACCCTCGGCAGTCCCGGTGATGCTCAGATGATGGATGACCTCCATCCTGACGAGAACAAGCGCTACATGCATCACTACAACTTTCCCCCTTACTCCGTCGGTGAAACACGACCCATGCGTTCCCCCGGTCGTCGTGAAATTGGTCATGGCGCACTCGCAGAACGGGCGCTTATTCCCGTCCTGCCCGATCAAGAGGCCTTCCCTTATGTTTTACGAGTGGTCTCAGAAGTATTCTCGTCTAACGGCTCCACTTCGATGGGATCGGTGTGTGGTTCTACTCTGTCCTTGATGGATGCTGGGGTGCCGCTATCAAAGCCTGTGAGTGGTGCAGCTATGGGCCTGATTAAAGAAGGTGAAGAAATTCGAGTCTTGACTGATATTCAGGGGCTTGAAGACTTCTTGGGTGACATGGACTTCAAGGTAGCGGGAACCGATACCGGCATCACCGCCCTGCAGATGGACATGAAGATTACCGGGTTACCAATGGAGGTCATTTCTAAGGCGATTCATCAGGCCAAACCTGCCCGTTTGCACATCCTTGGCAAAATGTTAGAGGTCATTGACAAACCTCGGGAGAACACCTCCCCCTTCGCCCCTCGAATGCTCACGATTAAGATCGATCCCGATCAAATCGGCATGATCATTGGTCCGGGCGGTAAGACGATTAAAGGCATTACCGAGCAAACCGGAGCCAAGATCGACATCGAAGATGACGGTCGCGTTACCGTCTCTGCCATTTCTGAAGACGGTGCTGAGAAAGCTCGTCAGATTATTGCCGGCATGACCCGCAAGCTTGCGGCGGGAGATGTCTTCCTCGGCAAGGTCACTCGAATTATCCCCATCGGAGCCTTTGTCTCACTGGTTCCGGGCAAGGAAGGGATGGTTCACATCTCACAACTTGCTGACTATCGCGTTGGCAAAGTTGAAGATGAGGTCTCTATGGGCGATGAAGTTGTTGTCAAGATTCGCGAAGTTGATAATCGCGGTCGAATTAACCTGACTCGCCTTGGCATCCATCCTGATGAAGCGGCGGCGGCTAGAGCGGCGGCGGGCTAGGTAATGCAGTTACTGTTCTAGAAGCAAAGCCCTAATCAAAAGACCCAGGCTGGAAATATCCACCTGGGTCTTTCTAAATGGGGCAACGTTAGTTTGATTAAGGCTTAAGCAGCATATTAGTAGGCAAGCATCCCAGTTGTGGGTTCAGGGGGTGCACCGCCTGCTTAAAGCCTGTCGGACAACCCGGCATAGGTCCCGGCAGTTGAGCTGGTTGAAATACAACAGGCCGTTTTTGACCCTGACTGGGTTGATCGGGGTTTGCCTGTAAGTTGGTGGGCAAACAGCCCAGTTGTGGGTTTAGTGGATGCATCGCCTGCTTAAAGCCTGGTGGGCAACCGCCAGGAGTTGTTCTCATGGGTTGCGCTTGGACGGCCAAGCCGGAGCCAGTTGTGACTAAGAGTGCACCTAGGGCAAGGACATTCATAAAGTGTTTCATAACGAATTCATCTCCATGTGTTTGATGCAATCATCATCGCCAATAAGCTCGAACAAGGCTGTGATTACGGTCGGAACCCTGCGGTGATTGTGTCGCTACATCTGTGGTGATCTGCACCCTTTTCTATTTATTTCTACTTTTCTAACGTGAATCGCTCAAAAACCTCTACTTGTTTCACCAATGTGTGGGACTGACAGGGGACATAGGGGCTTTTAGGCTGTATATCATGCCCTGATGAATCAAAAACGACTTGTAGCTCACATCACATCAGGATTCTGATGAGTGCCCTGAATACCTTTAACTTATTGGCCCTCGGCCATCGAGGAGCTGGCAAGACTGTCTTTCTGGCGGGGAGTTATGCCGCATCCCGTCCTAGTCGAAAGCTGACTCAATCTTGGCGTCTTTGGTTTGACTGTCAAGATATATCCGCACAGAAAAATCTAGAAGAGTTGCTCAGTGGGATTGCCCGGACGGGTCGATATCCCCCACCCACCATGAAGGTGACCTCCTTTCGCTTTCAGTTACAGCGACGCAATTTATGGGGGGCTGAGACCCTTTGCCAGTTCCGCTGGAGCGATATTCCCGGTGAGATTTGCAGCTTTGCCAATCCATATTTTCAGGCGATCTTGCTTCGATCACATGGGGGCTGCTTATTTATAGATGCTCCGTCATTAGCTAGGCACGGCTCCACCTATCTTGAGACACTGGAAAGCCTTATTCGACAGATTGAGGTCATTTCTGCCCATGTTAATCACCAAGGTATCCGTTTTCCCTTTGCTCTAATTTTGACGAAGTGCGATAGTCTGCAGTCTCTCTTGGGTCAGAGTGCTCCGTCTAACTCCCATAGCGTTCTTCAGCTTCAAGAGAACCTTCAGCCTCTCTTAAACCGATTGAATCGTTCCCAGGCTCACTATCAGATATTTTATTCATCCATTCCCATTAACGCTTCAACAGGAATGTCGAGTTTAGAGTCGACCCGAGCCGCGATGCCGTTCCTATGGTTAACTTCAGAGTTAAGAAGTCTGTATCGATGGCAAGAGCCAAAATCTTTGGCGGCAGAGCTAGAGCAGCTATTTCACAAAACAGATAAGGTGTTGCCTGATCTTGTGTCTCAGAATGTTGTCTCTCAGCAACGTTTACAGCGTTCAGAAAGCCTGTACCGCTGGTTTGCTGCAGGTGTTGTAGCTTTGGTCCTAGCCATTGGAGTCAGACTCATCTCCAAACAGGAAAAAACACCCGCCCAGCAGCCACTGAATCAGTTTCCCGCTGAGCAGAGCACTTCCCCCACTAGCGCTGTTGATCATTAGGTCTAAACGTTTGTTCACGTCTCATCCCGTTAGGGACATGGCTTCACTTATCTCTCTAAACCGCTTATAGAGTCATCATTATGGCATTACAGGTTGAGCAGCTTGTATACACCAGTTTCCCAGAAACTGGATTTAAGGGGTTAGCCGGGTCGCAGATTCCTACCCATGTTCAGCAACACTTTGCTGAGATCATTGTGAACCAGTACTGGGATGCCTACAGTCCACCCTCTATCGGGTATCGTGCTGTTTATCTCCAACAAGTGTCTACGCAGAGCTGCCTATTTGGCTGGCTATACAACAGGGGAAGCGATGATTTAGGGCGAGATGGAGTGCCCTATTTCTTGTGCTACTACCTGACTCATACCCTTGATGATACTGACCTCACGCTTATTTTTGATTGCTTAGAGCGCGGGCCATTGAGGATGCCTGAGACGCCCAATACGTCCTCAGATCTGGACTCTATTATCATTCCGGATTTGTGTCACTATTCTCCAGCTCAACCTGGAGTGATCATTCCTTCGGGAACGCAGTCACGCTGTCGGCTCCTTTTAGATCAACAACGGTTACTAGATTTTTACATCCAACAGGAACCGCAAATGGAGAAACCTCTTGTCTCTAAATCGTTAGTGCCTTTCTCTAAAGGGGCTAGATCGCAGCCCGTCTCTTTATCCGTTCCGACCCGTAGAACGGCACTCTTGATTGGAGTGAGTACCTACGGTGTCGATCTTCAGCCGTTACCCAGTGCGATGGGAGATGTGGAAGCGATGCGGGAGGTTCTAGAAGATGTCGGCAAATTCGACGGGGTACAGACACTGCTTAATCCTGATCCACAGGCGATGGCCGAGGCCATTGAAACTCTCTTCCTCGATCGCAATCCAGAAGACTTTGTTCTCCTCTATTTTTCAGGGTATATGGGGGTTCTAGATGGTGAAGGGAAAGTGGGACTCACCACAAGCTGTAGTCGTCGCAGCACGAGTGGGTACGTTGTGCGTTCTACTGTAGTGACCGCCGAATTTATCAATGATGTGATGCGGGAGAGTTCGTCACAGCACAAAACCCTCATTTTTGACGGGTGCTTTGATGAGGCGGTACAGCCGACCGTTTGCTTTGCCCCTCAGTTTAGGGGGGCACAGCGAGCTGTGCTTCTCTCGTCTGCAGATCTCCCTAGGGAGCCTCATTCAACCTATACCTTTTTTCTCGTCGAGGGTCTAAAAACAGGGGCTGCGGACCTTAATGGAGATGGAAGGATCACGCTGGCAGAATGGCATCGCTATGCACGTTGGCGCATGCAGCAGGTCTCCCCGGCATCAGATGCAAAAATGTATAGTCTCGGTGCTGTCGCGAGAGCGGAGGTGGCCCTTGCACCGATCAAGCAACCCGGGTTTAAGTACCGCAGGCAGGTGGAGGTCTGTAGCCACAAAAGTCAGGTTTCAGTGGCTAATCGTGTTGTTCTCGATACGTTGTATCAAAGGTTAGGACTGAAGCTAGAGGAGGCTGCAATCATTGAAGCAGAGGTTTTTAGGCCCCATCGAAACCATCAAAAGAAGCTGCAGGACTATGCGATCGCATATACCCAAGCCATTCAACAGGGCTACCCCCTCCCATCTTATCTGTACCAACAGTTCAAGCAGTTTCAGCACCAGCTTGGCCTGACGGATAACAATATTGTTCCCATTGAGGCCGAGCTAGTGCATCGGGCTAAAATGCTTCAAGAACCTAGCCGGCCTCTAATTGCTTACCCCGAAGTGGTTCACAAACGGTTACGCCCTGTTCTTACAAGGGGATATCAATGGATGAAGCCCCTTGCTGATCGGGTGGCAATGACCATTGGCTTGCCATTAGAGATCGCAACGCGCCATACTCTAAACCGCTTTAAGCAACGCTTCCTTCAGCGGATTTATGGTTTGCCCACCGAACTAAGCCGATTACATCTCTCCAGTCTGATCTTTCTCTGTATGGGAATGGGAACAGCGCTATTAATGACTCTCCTTGCTCAGCAGCAACTGGCAGATCGCAGGCAGGAGCGATTGAACCCTCATATCCCTAGAGCAGAGCGTTCCCTTTCAAAATTAGACCCCACGCAAGAATAACAAAGAGGACAGCATGTTGTTAAAATTCAAATTTTCTTAAGCGCGATTGGGGAACTACTTCGGAAGTAATGAACCTCACATCAGATAGCTCAAAAAATCACAAAGACGAGGTGAGCCTGCTCACTTCCCTCACTCAACAAAACCACGATAGTGAACGTAATCACCACTGAGAGGTTTTGAATCATGAAACTCCAACAAATTGCATTGATTAGCCTACTAGGCTTATCTACATTGCCTGTTCTCACCACTGCTCCAGCTCAAGCCTGCACCCCAGCGCCCGATAATCCCCACGGCTGTGATGGGATCAATGGTACTCCTCGAATCACCCCCCCCGTTTTGCAGGTCCGTCCAAAATTCAAAAAACCTGGTCCTGCTTGTTTAAGTTGCCCCCCCTTCGCCCTCAAACTCAAGGACCAACGTGAGGTGGTCCAACCCGTTATCCAAGATCGAAATATTTTGCTTAACCAGGGGCGCTTTCAGCAACAATTTGAGCAGCCTGTGCAGCAATCCTTTGGCGGATACTAGCGGAGACGAATGGATCCGTTCTCTCAATCTAACGTCATCATTACTTCACCTAAGGGCTGCAGTCTGCAGCCTTTTTTAGTTTATTAGCTCCAAGCCAAAAAGCTAAAACGGAGGCGCAATCTGAGTGGCAAAGTTTTTCGATCGATTCGGTGAGAGCTGCCGAGCTTTGATAATGGCTGCCGTTAGAAAGGCATAGGAGGCAATGCCAATCACCATTTGGATAATATTGGCACCCAAGCCGCCCAGAGAGCTTGCCAGACTGGGGGTTGCATTCCAGAACGCATGCAGCAGAGAAGAGGTTATATATCCAATTGCCAAGATCTGAAACCGCTGCTTTGATTTCAAGATACTGAGGCCAATAAAATAACCAAAATAACCGCTGTAGGCCATGTGACCGGCAATTGAACCTAAAATTCGCGGAATTAAAAGCTGAATGGCAACCAATGATCCGGCTCCCTCGCCATGCCTTTCGGCTACCTGCGCCATGATATTGGGGACATATTGACCAATGGTTTCAACTAGGGTAAAACCCAGTGCTGATGCCGCTCCGAATATGATCCCATCCAAGGGTTCCCAGACGCCAAAGCGCTGACGATTTGGATGGCCCAGCAAGGCACCAAAGGCAAATAGGGCAAAGACAGGAAGGGCTTTAAGCATTTCTTCCATCAGACCAGCCCCAAATAAATGAGCGATAAAGGTGGTGATAAAACCTGCCTGCCGGTTCTCTAAGCTTTTGGCGACAAAATCCCCTGAAGAGAGCATCCATGTGCCGGTAATCATGCAGCCGAAGCCTGCCCCTCCCCAGCCTGCAGCATGGGCGGCTAACCCTTTGCTAATTTTGCGAAGGGCAACGAAAAATAGTCCTAATCCCATTGGAATCAGGAAGAGGCCCAGAAAACCATATCGATACAGCAAGACAAAAATCAGCAGAATCGGCCCTGGCGTATTGGCCGGGAACGGCGGTGACGGTAGATCAAGCAGGGCAATCATGGTAAAGGCTGTCGCGAATAGTATCGCTAACCCTGATTTGCGTTGACCGCAGAGCCGATAGATAAAGAAAAAGGCACCGCAGCCAATGTACAGCGCCAAGAGATAGTTGAAGGCATTAAGGTTGCCGATGGTGGCAAATAAAGAGACCACCACCGCCACGGTAAAGATCCCCGGCACCAAGTAGCCTTTTTTGAGCAAGTCTTTGGGGGCCGCCACGACGGGGAGAAGCTGACTGACGGAGAGGTCGTTGTGGCTGGGCTGTGGTGGCCTTGGGGGCGCAGGGGCC
Source organism: Thermosynechococcaceae cyanobacterium (assembly GCA_050330855.1). Classification (GTDB taxonomy): domain Bacteria; phylum Cyanobacteriota; class Cyanobacteriia; order Thermosynechococcales; family Thermosynechococcaceae; genus RCC1774. Next base: position 11,961 of record JBHJNL010000089.1, read on the forward strand.
GGGAGGCGTTGCTCAAAGATAAATTGAGGACCGTCTTGACCGAGGGTGATGAGATCGCCCATCGTGAGGCGTTGCCATCCTTGAACCGGCACACCATTGACGAAGGTTCCATTGGCGCTGCCAAGATCGCGGATCTGCCAAATTGTCATACCTTCGCTCGTTTGAGTTCCACTCGATTGCACCGCAGCATGCCGTCGAGAGACCCCGCCATGAACGGTTGAATCAAGCAAGATTTGACAGTCCGGAGACCGACCGATGACCCTCTCTTGAGCACCAGAGAGTGGATAGGAAGATTGTTGGCCGGTTGCTGAAGTGAGTTTTAGCCAACTGCTGGGGTGGGTCTCCATGGACTTTTTATGCCTCGACTGCCGAATAATGATGCTGAGCGGTAAGATTCTATGATCTTTCTTAAACCTATGTATGCCTTCATCTCTATGAGAGACAGTAACGAACTTGGTATGCTAAGTATAGTGATTGTGAGCCAATGACTCTCTAGGCTAGGGGAACCTAAAGCATTATCGTTGGCGATGCCCCATAGAGCTAATATAAATGACGCAATTGACGCTGCAGTGGCACGAGGGTAATCAGCTTAAAAGTCAAGTCATCGGAGATCTGTATCCTAGTCGACAACCGGGCGTTGTGACGTTGGGGCGTGATCCGGCCCGGTGCGATATTGTGCTCTCTGACCGCTCTGTCTCAGGTCTGCATGTTGAGATTTTTTGGCAACAGAATCACTTTTATCTTCGGAATCTGCGGGCTAGCAATCCCCCCCAGGTGAATCAGTCTCCTGTCGTCCAGGGGGAAGTACCGCTACATCAAAATACAAGGATTTGCTTAGGGCGGGTCGAACTCCTCGTTGCCGCTGTTGTACTTCCGGTTCCAGTGGCTTCGGCTCCTGCCGGAACTCCTGCTAGCTCCTATGGCATTAAATGCCCGAACCCCACCTGTGGACAGGTGCTGCCCTACACCTCTGAATCGCTACAGCGAGGATGCCCCCATTGTGGCTCTTCGCTGGCGGCGGGGAATACTGTTGGTCCATTTCGGTAGGGGTAGGCTGTGGTATCTCAGGCTTGGCACATTCAGCTTTTCTGGCAAGACCCTGCAACGGGTGAGTCACAGTCGTTGTCTTCTACCTCAGCCATTGCCTTGGGGCGAGATTGGAGTCAGCTTCCTGAGCAACATCAGGGGCAAGGCGTCACCCGTATTGTTTTAACGGACACCAAGGTGTCTAGATTTCATGCCCTGATTCAGGTGACTCAAGGGCAGGTCCAAATTCTCGATCAAAACAGCAGTAATGGCCTGCAGGTCAATGATTCACCACAAACGGTTTGTCCCCTTAAGAATGGCGATCGCATCCAACTTGGAGCCTATCAAATCACAATTAACCTGACAGCGGTTTCGCCAGTGATCTCGCCGCCAGTCTCGCCGCCGCCAGCACCGCCCCTACCCCGCCGTCAAGATTCTGTCATTCGTGTGCCGGATCCCGTGGTGGCGGAAGACCCTGTGAGTACTTTCCCGCCGCCCTGTTTTCGAGATCGTCAGGTCGATGTACAAGCGCTTTACGCAACGCGCCTACCCATCGAAGAAATGGAGTATGCTGCCGTAGGCGCGGGCCTTGGCAGTTTTATTTGGGTCAACTGTATGCGGTTGAGCGGGGCCAAGGTCAATCAAATTCGCGCCCTGGGTCTAGAAGATAAGCCCTACGCCCGATATCAGCGGCTGTGTATTAACTCTCAGATTCCACCCCATGAACGACTGCGCTCTAATTCTGATTCTTGCCCCGACAACATCTGGGGCTGGCCCAGCTATGCCCTCAGAGAAGCCTGGGGGAGCCTGCAGAAAGGACAGTTAGGTGAGGTGTGCCAACGACTGTGGCAGGTCTTTTCTGAACCCACCTTTGCAGAAACCTATACCCCTAGGGCCGGTAACGTCTTTGCTTCTATAGATCGTGAAGCCGCTCGGATTGGCTGGCCTGAAATCTACAAGTTTGGTCGGGTTAAGTCGATTCGGCAGACCCAGGATGGTCGCTATGCGATTGCCTATTCCCAAGGTCGAGGTCAGCACGCCTTTGTGATTGCGCGGTACGTTCACCTGGCAACAGGCTATCCGGTGATTCAATTTTTACCGGACCTCAAAGCGTATCGCAGTGAGCACCACGATTTTCAGTCGGTGGTCAATGCCTACGAAGAACACCACCATGTTTATCAATATCTAGAGCAGCATGGAGGGACCGTCGTTGTCAGAGGCCGAGGCATCGTAGCATCTCGGATTATCCAGCGTATCTATGAGGCCCGCCAGCGCAACCCTAATATTTCGATCTTGCATCTGATGCGATCGCCCAAACCCAAGGGCAACCCCTACGGGAAGTCTCAGCGTACGGTCAAAAATCACTTTGAGTTTCAACCCTTTAACTGGCCTAAAGCCTGCTGGGGCGGAACGCTTAGGGAAGTGCTGGAAAAAGCGGAGCCGGACGTGAGATCGCAACTCCTCGATCAATGGGGCGGCACCACCACCGCTGACCGATCCGACTGGCAGAACATTGTGCAGCGAGGCATTGACGAAGGCTGGTATCAAATTACCTTTGGCAAAGTGATCCGAGTGGAACCCGATAGCCAGGGACACCCCACCACCTTCATTCAAGGCAGTCAGCTCCAGGGTGAAATGAAGCTAGGGGCCAACTTCATCATTGATGCCACGGGCCTAGACGGGAAAGTGAAATCAGACCCGTTCTTGGCCGACTTAGTGGATCACTACAGCCTACCGCTGAATCCTAAGCAGCGCCTAGCCGTCGCCAATGACTTTGAACTGCTGGAACTCCGCAATCAGCAGGGCCGCATCTATGGCGCGGGTGCCATCACCTTTGGTGGCCCCTATGCCGCCGTGGATAGCTTTTTAGGGCTGCAGTATTGCGCCCTCAAGGCCGTAGACGGCATTTTAAAAGCGCGTGCACCCGGATTAAAGCGACTCAACGGCCTACGGTCCTTTGGGCAATGGTTGCGCTGGGCTAAGAATCAAGCACCTTAGATGGAGTAGCGATGACCCCCACACTTTTTGGACGCTGGCAGACGCGAATTTTGCTCTTAGAAACCGTTGGCCTAGTGATTACGCTATTGTTCTGCCTCGGTATTCTTGGCCCCAAAAGCGGTCTCGGCCCCTTTTGGTATCTGCAGTATATTCTGCTGTTTGGGATCGGTTGGGATATTCTCTATCACTATTTACAGCAATGGCGCTGGGATCATGACTGGCCTGCGGCGATGCAGTGGTTAGCGGCAATTTGGGAATGGTTCTTCTTTGTGCTGTTCTTTGGCGTTGCAGGGTTGCGGCTGCCAGGAATTGATGAGTTTTTTCTAGGGTGGTTTACGCTGCACTATAGCTTGGTCTGGATCAGCATTTTTTTCGTCTCCCAAAGTTTAATGCGTCTCGTGTTTCCACAGTGGCGGTTTCGCGGTGGTCAGTGGCTGTGAGTCAAACATCATGCAATTGTGAACTTTCAACACTAAAAACCAATTATTTCCTTTACACCCGCCAAGATTTATCGTTACGTCTGCTAGCGTGACTTTATAGACTCAATGGGTCATGAGATAAAACTAAACATTGGTGTTTTCGATGTCAACTCTAATCGCTCAGCCTCCATTACGGACCCTGACATCTAGCGCCTCAGACCATTGCATGATTCCGGTGGTTAAAACGCCTGCCGACTACCGAGCCTATCGCATTCATAATCACGATACGAATCGACTGGCCATCATTTTTGACCCCCATAATGCCGCCGCCTCACTGACGGTCTGCGTTGAAATCTTTGACCCCGGTGGAGCGACGCCCCCCAATCGCCATCAAATTGCAGTAGAGATGTTTTTCATTCTTCAGGGTGAAGGTATCGCAAGCTGCGACGGTAAAGAAGTTCAGATTCAGGCGGGTGATAGTTTGCTGGTGCCGCCCACCGGAACGCATCAAATCATTAATACAGGGGCTGGACGGCTCTATGCCCTATGTTTTATGGTGCCGAATGAAGATTTTGTGGAGTTGATTCAAAGTGGCGATCGCGTTGAGCTAGATGCAGAGGATATGCAGGTTCTCAGGCGAGTTCGCAGCTAGCGCCACTGCTCTAAATGCCATGACTCTTGCCAATCACCCAATGTCGCCGGAAAAATCGAGCTAGACTTGTTTCTTCTAGAGACAGATAAATAGGGCGACCATGGGGACAGGTGCGGGGTCGTTGCGTACGCTGCCATTGATCTAGGAGGGTCTGCATCTCTAGCAGATTGAGCGTTGTGCCGTTACGAAGGGCACTGCGGCAGGCTGTCGCCACCAATGCTGCCTCTAAATCATGACAATAACTCAGTTCGATCAGTGCAGCTTCACAATCAGAACGTTTTGCCAATGCGGTCGGAGCAGTGCGGACAGCCCAAAGACGCGGCCCAAATATTTCTAGCTCTAGCCCAAAGCGAGTGAGCCGCTCTATTTGTTGATCCCTTAGGTCCGAGAGCATAATCGGGGGCGTTAGCGGAACCAACTGCCAATCTTGCTGAAGCTGTTCATACAACACTCGCTCATGGGCAATGTGCTGCTCAACCAGCCACATCCCAGACGGATGCTCAGCCAATATGTAAGTCTGATGGAGCTGAGCGATCGCACACAACCCGAGCAATGGCTCTGCTGTTTCTGTCGCCCTGCCCCCTTGGGCAGACTGCTGCAGGTTATAGACGCCTTTGCCCTCTGCCACCTTCACTAGTTTTTGAACGCTTTGATTCTGCCCTGCACCCCCGGGAATCTGCAGCGTTTCTTGAATGGCTGCAGACACCCGCCCTCGCCATTGCTCTAAATCACGAAGATAGATAGTGGTCTTGGCCGGATGACGATTCCAATCGACCTGATCGGGGGCGACGGAGAGATGGATAAAGCAAAGGGGATAACGATGGCGCGGCAGGGTCTGCCGAAAGTTGCTGAAAATGGCTTGTTCTAAAGGGCGCAGGGCACTCACGTTGTCATCACTAACTTGAACACAGCGACCGTTAACGGCGACTCGAACCCAGTCTGGCCGGTGGCGGTGGCAGCGATCGGGTAGCCCTAGCAAGACCTGCAGCGATTCAGTGTCACTGGGGAGGGGCACATTGAGGTAGCGCAGATCACCGGGTTGCAGGCTACGGTGTACACACAAGTCCTCCCAGAGCGGTTTTCCACCCGATAAAAATGGATTCAAACCGCCTCAGCCCATGAACTAAGGTGGGCATTCCAGGCGGTCTTTGAGAGCGATAGG
>JBHJNL010000090.1:0-13395 GCA_050330855.1 Thermosynechococcaceae cyanobacterium
AGACATACATTTTCTCAAGTTTTATTGCGCTCAGCTCTGTTTGGATTGGTTTTTGCTATCATTTGGGAGTTAATTTTGCTGAATTTTGGGCGATCGCTCTTTAGCCTACAAAGCTTGTAAGTTCTTAAGTCTGGTCTAACCACGCCATGCAAGGGACGCTCGAAACACGCTACTGGTTGGGCTTTTTTCCATTTTTGCTCGCGCCCCTGATGGCCGAGCCGTTACGTGTGCCCAATCAGATCATTGCCAAGCTCTGCCGGGATAGCCTGGGATGGATGCAGCTCTAGCACCTGCTTCAAATACTGACCTGTATAGGATTTTTTTACCTTGGCAACCTCTTCAGGTGTCCCATAGGCCACCAGCTCACCGCCGCGATCGCCCCCCTCTGGCCCCAGATCAATCACCCAATCTGAGCAGCGAATCACGTCGAGATTATGCTCAATCACCAGCACTGAATTGCCCTTATCCACCAGTCGCTGCAGCACGTTGAGCAGCTTATGAACGTCATAGAACGACAGACCCGTGGTGGGTTCATCAATGAGATAAAGGGTTTTACCCGTTGCCCGTCGCGACAGTTCCGTTGCCAGCTTAAGCCGCTGCGCTTCCCCACCCGAAAGTGTAGGGGCCGTTTGCCCTAAATGGACATAGCCCAAACCCACATCTACCAAGGTTTGCAGCTTGACAGCAGCCTTAGAAATATTTTCGTAGAACCCCAGCGCCTCTTCCACGGTCATATCTAAAACGTCGGCGATGGACTTGCCCTTGTACTTGACCTGCAATGTTTCACGGTTGTATCGCGCCCCTTTGCAGACTTCGCATTGCACATAAACATTGGGCAAGAAGTTCATCTCAATGACGTTGACGCCCTGCCCTCCGCAGGCTTCACAGCGTCCGCCCTTGACGTTGAATGAGAACCGACCGGGTTTGTAGCCCCTAGCCTTGGCCTCAATGGTTTCAGCAAAAATACTGCGGATAATATCAAACAATCCTGTATAGGTAGCGGGGTTAGAGCGGGGTGTGCGTCCAATCGGCGACTGGTCAATCACGATCACCTTATCGAGGGCTTTAAGACCCGTAATTCGGTCTAGCTCTTTGGGGAATGGAACCTTCTGCCCCAGATGATGCCGAAGAGCGGGATAGAGCAGCTCGTTCATGATGGTAGATTTGCCGGAACCAGAAACGCCTGTGATGCAGACCAGCTTACCCAGCGGGATTTCGATATCGAGATTTTGAAGATTATTGCGGTTAGCTTGTTTAAGGGTGAGCGATCGCCCATTTCCTTGTCGCCGTGCCTCAGGGGTGGGAATCACCTCTCGCCCAGATAAGTAAAGTCCCGTCAATGATTCTGGAGCCTCTAAAAGTGCTTCTAGATCGCCCTGAACAACAATCTCACCGCCGTGGATGCCTGCCTTGGGGCCGATATCGACAATGTAATCGGCAGCACGGATGGTGTCTTCGTCATGCTCTACCACAATTAGCGTATTGCCTAGATCTCTCAGTTTCGTGAGCGTCTGTAAGAGCCGATGGTTATCTCGCTGGTGCAGGCCAATACTGGGTTCATCTAAAACATAAAGAACGCCCGTGAGACCAGCTCCAATTTGGGTCGCGAGCCGAATTCGCTGGGCTTCGCCCCCCGATAGCGTCATAGCGGTTCGGTCTAGGGTCAAGTAATCGAGGCCCACGTCTAGCAAAAATTTGAGACGTGCCTTAATTTCTTTGAGCACAAGATCGCCAATCTGGGCCTGCCGAGACGTGAGTTCCATCGACTCAACCCGATCCAAGCAGTTCCGAATTGAGGTGGAGGTGAGGTCAATGAGGCCATACTGTCCCATCCGCACCGCCAGCGATTCTGGCTTGAGGCGCTTGCCGTCACAGACATCGCAGGGCTGTAAGATCAGATACTGCTCTAGCTTTTGCCGGTAGGTATCTGCAGAGCTTTCGCGGTAGTGTCGATCTAACAGCGGAATCACACCTTCGTAGCGCTTGTGATAGCCCTTTGATTGGCGATAGCGAGAATCAACTTCGAGATAAATTGCTTCTTTGGTGCCATGGAGAACGGTGTGCTGTTGTTCGGGGGTGAGCTTATCCCACCGATCTTGGATTTCAAAGCCGACGGCCTGACCGACGCTATATAACAGTGAGAAGTAATAGGTGTTGTCTTTATCGGACCAAGGTGCGATCGCAGCATAAACTGGCAGGGTCGGATCCGGCACAATCAGATCCGGCGAGAAGGTGGGCAAAGTCCCTAGGCCATGACAGTTGGGGCAAGCGCCGTAGGGGGAGTTAAACGAAAATAAGCGGGGCGAGAGTTCTTCAATGACGGCCCCATGCTCAGGACAGGCAAAGTTCTCAGAGAACAGCAGTATTTTAGATTTTTGCTCTTTTTCAGCCTCATAGACTCCGTCTTTTTCCGCAGCTTTGAGAGTCTCCTCTGGCTTGAGCGGCACCACGTTGTCTTTAGGGTCAGGCAGCACTTCTACCATCGCAATCCCTTCGGCCCGCTGCAGACCAGTGGAAAGCGAATCAGCAAGACGCTCTTCAATTCCGGGTTTCAGCACCAGGCGATCCACCACCACCTCTATATCGTGCTTATGATTTTTATCTAGTTCAATGTTATCGCTGAGTTCTCGCACCTCTGCATTGATTCTGACTCGGACAAAGCCTTCGGCAGCTAAGCTCGACAGCAGCTTTTTATGGGTTCCTTTTTTACCGCGCACCACGGGGGCTAGAACCTGGAACTTAGATTTTTCGGGGAGTTGCATGACCCGGTCTACCATCTGCTCAATGGTTTGGGGGGTGATGGTGCGATCGCACTGTGGGCAATGCGGCTCCCCGGCCCTGCCGTATAAAAGCCGGAGGTAATCATAAATCTCAGTCACCGTTCCCACTGTAGAGCGTGGATTATGGGAGGTAGACTTTTGATCGATTGAAATGGCTGGACTTAAACCCTCAATGGCATCGACATCGGGCTTATCCACCTGTCCTAAAAACTGACGGGCGTAAGCACTTAGCGACTCCACATAACGGCGCTGCCCCTCGGCAAAGATGGTATCGAACGCCAGCGAAGACTTCCCTGAACCCGAAACCCCGGTGAAGACAATCAGGCGATCGCGCGGAATTTCTAAATCAATATTTTTGAGATTATGCTGACGCGCACCTCGGACCTTAATGGTATTGCCGTTAGCTGTAGATGAGATATGCCCATTCACAGAGGCTTGGGTTTTGCGTTTTTGGGCATCAGCGCGACGAGGCATGGCAGAGGGCGTAAATATTCCTTAACAATTCTACCGTTCTCTCGGAGGAAGAAGGTGAGTTGAACAAACGCAGGCAAGTGCTCTCTCCCTATTCCACTTTAGATTTTGATCTTTTGTGGCTTAATTTTCGCTCTGTTTCTCAACCGGTGACGGGGTCTTTTGATGAATAGCTGAGAAATCGATGTCTTCGTAGATATCTGCGATCGCACACTGAAAATCTACGCTCGCCAGATAGAGCTGATCGTCCTCATTGTAAGAATAAAGTACCCACTGCCCTTCTGGATTGCGGCGAAAGCACTCTACACGCTTGCGAGTCTGGCTGACCAAGACGTAGTCCTGAAGGGACTCTAAATTTTGATAATCATTAAATTTATCACCTCGGTCAAAGGCTTCTGTGGTCTCGGAGAGGACCTCCACAATTAAGCAGGGATGGCGCAAAAAGTCTTTCAATTCTCGATCACGCTGATCACAACTGATCGCCACATCTGGATAGTAATAAGTCCGGGCAGACTCAATCTGCACCTTGGTATCTGAGATGTAAGCTCGACACCCCCTCCCCCGGATATGACTCCTCAGCATTGAGAATAAGTTGCCAGCAATCAAAACATGGGTATTACTAGCCCCTGCCATTGCGTAGACCTGTCCCTGTCGGTACTCGTGCTTAGTTGAACGGTCCTGCTCTGCTTTTAGATACGCTTCGGGAGAGATAAGGCCAGAGTGTAGACTTGCAACCATCATTCCTCTCTTCAATCGCTATCCCTAGCTTAAACAAATATTCGTCGTTAGCATCACAGATTTGCTAACTGCCAGAATGCCTCGCTCTTTAACGAGACAGTGCCAACGTCTTAATCTGGGACGAACCAAAGGTAGAAAAAAAATAAGGATAGGTACGCCCCATCCTTATCATTCAGTAGTGATATGACTAGTGTGCCCAAGCGTCACTAACTGAGTGCAGCCCTGCTGCGATCTTAACTGGCGCTAAACCCAGGATGACCTTTACCCTAAATATGACTCCAGTAGTGGGAAGCGTTGGTGGAAAGCCCCACCTCAGTCGCAACACGCCCCAACATCGACTGCTGCCGATGCTTAATCAGTGCATGATGACTGATCATCAAAGTCCGAGCCATATCCTTCACAGGATTGCTGGCAGCATAGGCAGGAACGCTGACTGGACGCGCAGGTGTGGCAATTGCTTCAGACTGCCCTGTTTGATAGGGCACCCCTCGATACACCAAGTCCAAGGTCGGTTGCTGAACCGCAGCACGAGCCGTGTTCCTAAATCTCCAGTCTAGACCGCGATATTTGCCCACAGCTCCGGTTGCTTTTGTCTCAACCTGCGGAGGAGTGTATTCGTAATTCACGCCACGGTATGTCAGTTGCATAGCTCTCGCCTCAAATATATTAAAAGGAGGCGCGTTCCTTCGGGATAAATCCCTACTTCCGTCCCCGTCTCACCCGACAGCGTCTGATTGACAAAGGGCAAATGGAGATGAACGTTTTATTTCTGTATCAAATATAGCTGTTTTTAATAAAATCGTCAAATTGAATACATTTTTAAATGGGTATTAGGCGACCGGGTGGGGGAGGTCTCTCGAAAAGATCGCTCCACGCTCCCATAAACTAATGGGAGTCGATAGCCTTCGAGGAAGTACTTTTATGTCCAGCGCGCCCCTCCACGAACAGGTTTTAAGCCTTAGTCACCAGGCCTTTGAGACATTATTAGCCACCACCGAAAATCTGCTTATTATTCAAGATTTAGATGGCGTTTGTATGGGGTTGGTTCAAGATCCACTCACTCGCATCATGAGGCCTGAGTATGTAGAGGCGACGAGGGCTTTTGATCGGCACTTTTATGTATTGACCAATGGCGAACATATCGGTCAGCGGGGCATCAATCATATTGTTGAAACAGCATTTGAGGGCAATGATGTGCCGTGCTACCTGCCCGGATTGGCGGCAGGGGGGGTGCAATGGCAGGGCCGAGAGGGCGAGGTATCCCATCCCGGCGTCAGTGAGACAGAGCTGTCATTCCTCAGTGCCGTTCCTGCTCGGATTGCAGAACGACTTCGTGTTTTTTTTAAGCGCTACCCCGGCGTACTGTCAGATTCTGCTTTCGAGGACTGTATTCAAGCCTCGGTCTTAGCTAACATTGCTTCGCCAACCGCTAACTTGAATACGTTTTATACACAGCTCCGTCACAGGCCGGAGCTATATGTGGCGCTGCAGCAAGATATAGAAGCGCTGATGAAGCAGTTGCTAGATGAGGCCGCGCAAGCCGGTCTAGAAAACTCGTTCTTTGTTCACTATGCGCCGAACCTCGGTCGAGATGGGCAGGGACAAGAGATTGTTTGGCTCTCCGATTTAGAACAGTCTGGAACGACTGATTTTCAATTTATGGTGCAGGGAGCGATCAAAGAGGCGGGGGTGCTGGCGATTTTGAACCAATATTTTTGGCACCACACTGGGGAATATCCTCTCGGAGCGTCATTTAATGCTCGGCAGGCTCCCCGTGAGCATGGGGCACTGCTCGAACTTGTTAACACCCACTTTGACCCTGAACAGATGCCTTTAATTGTGGGCGTGGGGGATACGGTTAATAGTCAGGTACTCGAAGAGAAGGGGCAGGTCATGGTCAGACGCGGGGGAAGCGATCGCAACTTTTTAACCTTGATTCAAGAGATTGGTCGTCAGTTTAAGACCGGCAACCTAACGGTCTATATCGACAGCAGCGCCGGAGAGGTAAAAAATCGTAAGGCTTTGCAGATAAACGCTGGAGAGGTAATCGAAGGCCCCTGCGATCCGAAAGACACAGAAGATCCACTCCAGCTCAACCTAGCCTTCCCCGATGGGTATCGGCAGTATTGCGAGGTTTTTCAAGCGGCTGCGGCCCAAAGATCTGCACGAAAAAGCGACTAACCCTGCTTAGAAGTTAGTCGCTTTGCTGATACCTGCAGCCTTAATCGCCTTCCGTAACGAGTTTAAGACGGAGCTGTTTTCGGCCTAGTTTGATTTCAAACTCATCCCCGATTTGCAGTCCCATCTTGGCTGTATAGGCAGAGCCGATCAGCAACTGCCCATTTTTGTTGACCTTGACCCGATAGGATGCGTCTCTACCTCTGCGATCGCTCTTTTCTTCACTATCAAGTGAAATTCCCTTAGCCGCCAGAATCTCATTCATAAACTGACTGAGGTTCACCCGTGACTTGCCGCCCCCAGTCGTTTCATAACCACATTCTCGAGCCTTCTCTGTGCGAGAGAGATGATCAATTTCTTTAAGTTTTTTGAGTAATTCTTTACCCTTTAGTGGTGTTGCTTCAGATGCTTGCTTCTTAGCCATTGAACAGAAATGCCCTTGAATGAATTGAGTTGAAAATAATTGTAGACTAAACCTTTAACTTGAGTAAGCCCCCTAACATTTTAGAGGTTATGTCGAGCAAATTGCGAGTCTTTATCCGTTCACTTGATTAGTGTCAGAGGCATGATCGCTCTTTTCTCTCTTTTCATTATTATTCATAATCCATAAAAAAGAAGCCTTCTAGGCTTCTTTTTTACATCAAGAGATCCCAGAAATCTCACCCATAGCCAGGATTAACTACGTGTCTCAGGGGCAGCTAAATTGCTGTTATTGATTCCCTCTATCCCCCTAACAGGGGCGGTCCAGAAGGTTGTATCTGCACTAGGTGAGGGCGAAAAAGCGGGGCGTTCAATGGCAAAAGATTCGGGCCGATCAGGTAGGTTTTTGATCTCACGCAGAGCATCATCGATCGCTTCATAGGGCGTCTGACCGATCCGATCAAGGGCTACTTTACCCTCTGGATCAATCACCAAGAATTGAGGAACGATGGACCCATTATAGTAATAGGCCGCTTCTTGGGGCGTGTAGGTTTGATCAGCCGGAAGGGAGTCAACGCTGATGGGCATAAAGGTAACATTTTGGCGATAAAAGGCCTGTAGCTGTGAGATCACCAAGGAGTTATCTTTGCACTCAGCACTATCATCGGTGTAAAACATCAACACCGTTGGGCGCTCTCTTTGCATTGATTCAACAAGACTGGTTCTCGGCGGAACTAAGGAGCCATTACTCGCGTAAAGCACAAAAATATTGCCATCAAAGTGATCATCTGATATCCCGGCATAGGCCGGAGAAGTTCCGAGAAGACCAAGGCAAAGCAGCAGGACAAAGAACTGAGTCGTAATACGAGTGATCCAATGATGGCCGAGTCCTCGTGGACCAAAACAAAATGATGCAACAGTCATAGCAGAGTGCGCTGAAATTGACATTGCCCATTTTGCCCTATTTTTCGAGGGCTTGCTATGAAAAATGCGGTCATGAGTGGCTGTTATTAAGATGACTGAGCTAGCATGGATGGCTAGTGGCGCGGGCATTGTTCTAACTTCAGGTCCCTATCTTTCGGGGTACTCTAACCGTTACAATTCATGACATACTCAGCCGACAGGCGCTGATATTTATGTACGACGACATTCCAGAGGCCTTTAGGCAACCTAGCTCCGAAGTGCCCACATCACGGTCCCAACCGTTGTTATGGGTCGGCAGCGGCATTGGGCTAGTTGCGGTGGTATTAGGGGGATGGTTTGCCCTCAGTGCGTTTAACCCGACCCCTTCTAAGAGCGCATCTGAATCTACTCCTGCTCCGGTGGCTGTTCCTTCTGCAGAACCTCAAGCACCCAATACTATTCTTGGGCATTTTAAATATGCTGAAGCTTCTCCAGCAGATCTCAAAGCCATCTCTGCAGATGGTCGCCTCAAGCTACAGGCCTCTGCGGCAGAGTCTTATCAACGCATGGCTGCCGCTGCCCGATCTGCCGGAGTGAGCCTGCAACCCTTGTCTGCCTTTCGGACCATCAAGGAGCAAGAATTCCTCTTTTTTAAAGTTAAGGAGCAGCGTGCCCAGGACACCGCCAAACGAGCTGATGTCAGTGCGCCGCCACAGCACAGCGAGCACCACACGGGCTATGCCATTGATGTCGGCGATGGGTCTCAGCCTCAGACCAACCTCAGTGAATCCTTTGAGCAAACCCGTACCTTTAAGTGGCTAGAGGCCAATGCCCCTCGCTTTAGTTTTGAGCTATCTTTCCCGAAGGGGAATGCTCAGGGGGTCACCTATGAGCCTTGGCACTGGCGGTATGTTGGCGATCAGGCCAGCCTTGAAACCTTCTATAGTGCGCGCCAGCTCAAGCCCAAGCAGGGGTCTCCGTGAATAAAGACTTTTCATTAAATGCGATCGCACTAGGCATCGCTCTCCTCAGCTTCTCTGTACTGGTGGGACCTTTTCTCAATCTTCCACCAGCAATACCAGCCGCGATTACGCTTAGCTGTCTAATTTTGTTTGCCGTCGATACCTTTGGCTTCAATAGCCTTGGGAGTCGATTACTGATCGATAGCGTTGCCCAGCTCTCGCCCACCCATCGTCAGCGCATCATTCACCATGAAGCCGGTCATTTCCTAGTGGCCCAGCTCTTAGGTATTCCAGTGGTGGGGTATACCCTTAGTGCCTGGGAAGCCTTTCGTCAGGGACATTTAGGTGAAGGGGGCGTTCGAGTGGAGACCCCTGAGTTCAAGACGTTGATTACCGCCTCAGAATTAGAGCGATACTGTGCCATCTGGATGGCCGGTGGAGTTGCTGAATCACTGGTCTACTCCAACATCGAAGGCGGTGCTGATGATCTAAAAACGCTAAGAACGGTTCTCAAGCGTCTAGAGGTCAAAGATGCCCCCTTAAAAGAGCGGCTAGCAGGCCGACGGGCGCAGCAGTTGTTGCAAACCCACTGGGAAACCTATGAAGCCCTCACTGCAGCCATGGCAAATCGAGCGCCAGTGGTAGACTGCTGCCAGCTTATTGAGCAACAAGCGCAATCTGCTCTGTGACGGATATCACCGTTGAATCGTGTTCAGGTAACTACAATTTCGGTGAGTGACGTCAGTGCAACCACCTGACGCCATCTTTAGATGTTTTTTGTAGAGATAGTGACGCCAGCTATCTCGTTTACGCCATGCCTCAATCGTCCTCCCTCCTCGTTGCTCAGCTTTCTGATCTGCATCTGTTCTCAACACCAGAACAGACGCTGCTCGGTCTGAAGACGATGGCCTCTTTTGAAGCAATTCTAGCGGCCCTTACGCAACTGCCGACCCAACCTGATCTCATCCTCCTAACGGGCGATTTAGCCCAAGATGAGTCCCCTGCAGCTTACCAGCAGATTGTTCAGCAGCTAACCCCTCTCAATATTCCGACCTATTGGTTACCGGGCAATCATGATCATCAGCCCAGCATGGCGCAGCTTTTAAGCCAATCTCCCTTCTGTTCTGACAAAACATTTAAGGCCGGAGGATGGCAGTTTTTACTCCTCGATTCAACGGTCCCGCAGCAGGTATATGGAGCATTCTCACAGGATGACTTAATACAGCTCGATCAGCAGCTACAGAACCACACTGAACCGACCCTGATCGCCCTGCACCATCCGCCCATTAGTATTGATTCGGCTTGGTTAGATCAGCTGGGTCTACAAAATGCAGCAGACTTCTTCACCGTGGTTGAGCGCTATCCCCACGTCAAGATTGCTCTCTTTGGACATATTCATCAGCAGATTGAACAGCATCGAAAGGGCGTTGCGTACTTGAGCACCCCTTCAACTTGCGTCCAGTTCGCACCGCACCAGAAAACGTTCGCGTTGGATGAAACCCAACCAGGGTTCCGGCTCTTGCAACTGTATGATGACGGCACCTTTACAACCCAAGTGCATCGCGTTGAAATGCAGTACCAGCCAGATCTAGAGGCGCATGGGTATTGAGACTTATTTAATGATCCGAATATCAATGACGCTGGCCTTGAAATTATATTGTTGACTCCCTAACTCAACGGGAACCCCAACTTTGATATCGGTACCACCGAGCTTGATATTGTCGCCCTTGACTTCGGCTTTACCCGCTAACGTAATCAAAAGATTAGAAGAGTATTGAGCTTCTACCCTAGGATCGGGAAGCGGTTTGACCGAACCATCAGGTTGAGTAATGGCAAGATTCCTCGGCAATAGTTCAACGGTTTTGATGTCAACTTCACCTGATGGGGCATTACGAATAATAAAATTCGTTTTTTCGCCTGCCTTAATCAGCTTTTCAGGACTACGGGCGCTGAGGCCTAGTACGAGGGCATCTACCTCAATGGCCTGGGAGCTACTATTGCCTACAATGGGGCCACCACTACCGGGTAGGACAAAGATACCTAACACGACGAACAAAATCACAAGAACTGCGCCAGCATCTAAGATGCTGACTTTGCCAAATAACCGGCCTTGGGCGTCTACAATTGTCATAAAATTTCGTTCCTAAGCCAAAAATCTCACTCTTTCTATCAGCCTTGTGGTCTGTGCACTCTGGCCTCTGGCGATTAGGGTATCACGACGCCAGCACCAAGGGGTGAAACAAGAGGTTAGGCGGTGTAGCAATGCCGGATGTAACAGTTTTTCACAAATGAGGGTATCCACTCTAAGATAGAAATGGTGAGTAAAGCATTGGCCTATGAGCGTTCCTGATACCCTAAAGCCTGAAGTGTCTAACTACACAAAGGCAGATGTTGAGCAACTAGCGAAGCGTCTTGAAGAAGATGATTACGAGACACCTTTTGAGGCTCTCGGTGATTGGCATCTATTGCGATCTGTTGCGTTCCAGAAGCCCGAATTAGCGGAACCCTACATGTATCTGCTAGACCTAGAAGCCTTTGACGAATCCTGAAGATATCGGGTTCAGGTCAGTATTAAAGTTGTTTGCTTCTGCATTACCCTTCCGGTAGTCAATTTTTTGGGGAGAGAGCTGAGGGGTTGGGGTCGTTCGCCAGGTAGCAAATTGTGGCTCAACGTATTCTGATTGGTATCGGTGGCGGCATTGCTGCTTACAAGGTGTGTGAAATTATTTCTGCTCTGGTGAAATCTGGGTCAGAGGTTCGGGTAATGCTAACAGGTGCGGCCCAAGCCTTTGTGACGCCCCTGACGGTAACGACGCTGTGCCGCCATCCGGTCTATGATGACGCGAGTCTTTGGGAGGCGACCCATCAACGACCGCTACATATTGAGCTGGCAGACTGGGCAGATTTAATGTTGCTGGCTCCTCTCACTGCAAACACCCTTGCCAAGCTGGCCTGTGGATTGGCAGATAATCTATTGTCCAATACGGTACTGGCGTCGGACTGTCCGATTTTACTGGCCCCTGCCATGAATACAACGATGTGGCAGCAGCCTGCAGTGCAGCGCAACTGGCGGCAAATTTTGCAGGAGGCTCGGTATCACGTCATTGGGCCAGGGGCGGGTCTTTTGGCCTGCGATACAGTCGGTTTGGGTCGCATGGCGGAACCACAGGATATTTTGAGTTATCTAAGTTCCCTTGAGTACACAAAAGGATGCCGAGATCTGGTCGACAAGACGTTGCTCATCAGTGCGGGGGGGACGCGGGAGCCGTTAGATCCAGTTAGATTTATCGGCAATCCGTCTACAGGGAAAATGGGGATGGCGCTAGCGCTGGCGGCGTGGCATCGGGGGGCTAAGGTCTCTTTGGTTCACGCTCCGTTGTCAGAAATATTTTCGCCGGTTGCTGACATCAATAAGATCGCAACTCCAACCTCTGCAGAGATGAGATCGCAACTCCTCAATCTCTTCCCCACAGCAGACTGGACGATTATGGCGGCGGCAGTGGGGGACGTGAAACCTGCCCAATATTCGGCCACTAAGCTACCGAAGAAAGATTTGCCTCAATCGCTGGCGTTGGAGCCGGTGCCGGATATTCTTGCCGAGCTAAGTCAGCTTAAACAGCCCCGCCAACGTCTGATTGGGTTCGCAGCCCAGACAGGGGATATCGTCACCCCCGCTCAAGAGAAGCTAAAGCGGAAAGGATTAGATGCGATCGCAACCAATCCCGTAGACCAGCCCCATAGCGGTTTTGGTAGCCATCAAAATCAAGCTGTCTTGATCGATAAAACCGGGCGTCAGGTTGAGGTGCCCAACTGCAGCAAGCTATCAATGGCCCATCAGCTTCTAGACTTTATTGTCGAGCTAGATCAGCGCCTTGTTCATCATCCTGCGCCGTAACAGTATCCCCAGATCGCAAAAACCCCAAGATACCGATGAGATATCAAGGGGAAAGCGTATACTGACAAATCAAACGGGCTAGGAGGGATTCGAACCCCCGACACCGTGGTCCGTAGCCACGTGCTCTAGTCCACTGAGCTACAAGCCCTCAGAGGAATTTCATCTTACCATAGCTGTACCCATGACAACAGAATTTACAGATCAGAGTTTTGAGCCTAATCTTCAGCCTTCCAGCGAGTCTTCCTCGACACTGACCCACTTAGATGCTCAGGGGCAGGCGTATATGGTGGATGTTTCTGAAAAAGCAGTGACCGTGAGAGTTGCGATCGCACAGGGGCAAGTGTGCATGTCGGCTCAAACCTTTGCCGCGATTGAGGCAGGCAATGCCCCCAAAGGAGACGTTCTCGGTACGGCCCGTTTAGCCGGAATTATGGCGGCTAAACAAACAGCTCAGTTGATTCCCCTGTGCCATTCATTGCCACTGCAGAAAATCAAGGTGGAAATTACCCCTGACGCACAGCTACCGGGCTACGTGATTCAAGCGACAGTGAAAACCAAGTCAGAAACCGGGGTAGAGATGGAAGCACTCACGGCTGTGTCAGTTGCGGCCTTAACGCTCTATGACATGGCAAAAGCCCTAGAGAAGTCGATTCGTATTGAGAATATCCATCTATTGTCTAAGCAAGGTGGCAAATCTGGAGAATGGCATGCCAAAAAGGAGTAACACTGTTGGAGGAAAATGCCATAAAACAGTTTCACTATGACGATACACTGCCTGACTGGAGCAAGAGGTATGCCAAAAGTTAACTCGCTCTAGCCCTGGCTCATTCGGAGAAATTCTGACTGCTGAAGGTTGATGGTCACCTAACGTAAGGCAGGGTTGGGCCGACTCAGCATAGCGCTGTTCTAGGCTCGCATCCCCACCCTGGCCTAAGAGGATGTATGAGAAGTCTCCTCTGATACCAAAAAAGCTCACTCGCCATAAGCTGTAGTTGTTAAACAGACAGCAGCGAGTGAGTCATGAGCAAAGCATACTCCAGTAATCTGA
>JBHJNL010000091.1:0-46311 GCA_050330855.1 Thermosynechococcaceae cyanobacterium
TCTCCAAAGGCGATTCGACCGACCTGCTGTGCGTGAATCAGTATTGGGTTGTCCAATTTTATTCGAGTCCTAACTCTTCAAACCCAGTCTAGGAGGACTTGTGTGTACACGGTAGCCCCAGGGGGTGTTTCAAAACGACCTTCAATTCTGGGTTCAACAGCGTTTGGACGACCGAGGGAAATGCGGTTCATTTTAAAGCCAGAGGCTGAAATGGTCCCTTCAAAGGGAGCGTGATTGAGGTCAAAAGTAGATCGGATACATTTAGGAGGTTCCATATGAACCTCCAATCTCTCTATGACAGTTTGCAAGGCTTCAGGGGTCTGAATAATGAAGCGATCGCGCGGTAATAGTTGAACCATAGGTGATCACTCACTTACAATTTTGAGCAACAACAATATCCTGCAATGCCAGTTGCTTCAGGTCCGTGATCGGTGTCATGGTGTGGGTGTAATCCGGCTCAGTCGCGATTTTCTATCTGCGAGGCGATTGTTTATCGCCTCGCAACCTTGCAAACCAGTCCCTAACCATGCTCAATTGGCGCTTAGCAATTCTCGGTTTTTGGCTTAGCCTGTTGCTAGCGCTCCCGGCGACCCCTCAAAGCCTAGTGGGGAATCGTTTAGACGAAGCTGCGATCATGCTTGATGGTCGGGAATTATTCCAGGTCAGCCGTCTTGAAAATCCTGATCTCAGTGCAGCAGACCGAGTCTCGCAGCCCAACAAGCAATTGGCTGAGGCCGTCGGTGCGCGAGAACTCCTGCAGGTGGAGGTGAGATCGCAACCCAATGCCGTCACGCTGCGCTTAGCCAATCAACATTTGCTGACGGTGACTGAGCGAGATCGGCGCATTGGCCTAGAGGCGACGGAGCAAGCCAAAATCTGGCAGGGCAAACTTAATCAAGCCCTGGAGACCGCGAAGTATGAGAGAACGCCAGCATATCAACGTAAATCTCTTCTTGAGTCAGCAGGTGTATTTGTACTAGTTTTAGCGCTGCATTTCACAGTTCAGTGGATGCGGCGACGGCAGCGGTTCGGCAAGCAGAAAAACGCTATTTTGTTAGGGCTGACGGTACTCCAGTTAAGTTTTTGGTTAGGCGGGGCCTACGCGATCTGCGAGCGTTTCCCTCGCTTACGGTTGGCTCAATACGAAATTACCAAAACCTTTAGTCAACCTCTCTTTGAGCTGAGCAGTGGCAAAGCTTATAGCTTGATTGATCTGGTTTTGTTTGTGGTCATTGTTGTGGGCCTCTGGGTGGCGGTGCGTGGGTTTACGCTGCTGCTTAAAACCCGGATTTTGAAGATGACCGGAGCAGAGCGGGGGGTACAAGATGCGATCGCAATTCTGGCCCAGTATGCCCTGACGCTGCTCGGTTTGTTTGTGATTCTGCAGCTAGCGGGTGTTGACGTTAGTTCTCTATTAATCCTCGGAAGCGCGCTAGGTGTCGGGATTGGTTTCGGCCTTCAGAACATCGTTAACAACTTCTTCAGCGGCATCATTATTTTGCTAGAGCGCCCCATCGAAGTCGGTGACTTTATTCATGTGGGTGAACTCGTGGGCACCGTGGAACGGATCAATGCTCGCAGTACTGAAATTCGAACTCTTGATCAGGTCAGCATCATTGTCCCCAATGCCCACTTCACAGAGAAAGAGGTCGTCAACTGGAGTCACGGTAATCCGGTTGCCCGAATTCATTTGCCAGTGGCTGTGGCCTACGGTTCTAATCTTGCCACCGTTCAGATGGCATTGTTAGAGGCCGTCAAAGCTCATCCAGATATTCTGGCCTATCCACAGCCTCAGATCAATTTTCAGGGGTTCGGTGAGAGTTCGCTCGATTTCGATATCTTGGTGTGGCTCCGTGAACCGCGTGAGCAGTATCGAATTAAAAGCGATCTGTACTATCGCATTGAGGTCAGTCTGAAGCAGTACGAAATCGAAATTCCCTTTCCGCAGCGGGATTTACATGTGCGATCTCAACAGCTCGATCAGCTCTTAGCACTCATGATCCAAAAACAGCAGCCAGAGCAGCCCCACCTCTATTATCCAGGTCAAGACCAGCCTCAAGTAGACCCAGCCCAACAAGGATCTACAGAGCGACAACCTCACCTGCAGCCGCTGCAAAGCATTCCGAAACTATCGCTAGACCTAGACACCTTAGCAGAGCAGATGCGATCGGGAATCTCAATTCAAGATCGTCGCCATCGCCTTAATCTCTATCCTCGATGTTTTGTCGGGTCAGACGCAGTTGCTTGGCTCATGGAGACTCAGAAAGCCACACAGCAAGAGGCCATCCGCCTAGGCCAAAGGCTAATGGAAAAGGGAATGATTCACCATGTCTTAGACGAACATCCCTTCACAGATGCCTACTTGTTCTATCGCTTCTATGCCGACGAAAGTCTAGAGAAAGATGAGTCACCAGAATCTTAACGCCTTGCGCTCATTGGCAAAGATAACTCTCGTGCCTTCTTGCATGGATAAGCATCTCTGCAAGCAGTTAGTGAATGACAGCATTCTGACTTTGTACAAATGTCCCTAGGAACTTTACCCTAACCCACCTCCACCCCTAAGCCAATATCAAAGGATACGTTCAGGCCAGTAATTTTCTGACGATTAGGATCACACACTCTACTCTTCGCACCAAAAGAGAGCTTGCATAAAAATTGAATGCTAGTCCGACAGATCTAATAGCCAGTAGAGCTATTCAGCCGGAGATTGAGTTGTGATATCACCCACGGCAGTTCTCATTACAGCAGTGATTGTGCTCTCTTCCTTTTTGCCACTCACGGCGCTGAGCTATAATCTTTTTCGTCGAGATCGCAGCACCCTAGAAATCAATCGGATCCTTGATTTATTAAAGGTTGATGGCACCTATCGCAATGTTTATGTGGTCGAAGATACCCATAAGTTGGGCGAGTCGATGCAAATCTTTTGGGCCGTGGGGTATGCCACCGTAATCTCCTGTATTGGTCTATCGATCCTGCTGCTCGCCCCTCACTATGGCTTTGAAGAATTTCCGAAGGTAGACGCACTGCAATTCCCGCAAGTCGGCTCTCGCCTTATCTTTGGTATGGCTTTTTTAGGAGCCTATGTTTGGGGTCTGCACTATATTTTTCAGCGGTATTCGCTCAATGATCTCGTCCCCACGGTTTACTACAGCCTTGGTATTCGTATGTTGCTGGCCTCGCTGACAGCCCTAGTGATGTACAACGCCACGGACAGCCTACTTGGGAACGAAAGCGGCCAGATTGTAGCAACGCTGTGGCCCGCCCTAGCTTTTTTAATTGGCATGTTCCCCAGATCGGGGTTGCGTTGGCTTACAGAACGAGTGCCAATGCTGTCATCAGAAGAACACCCCTCCGTTCGCAGAACGCCGCTCACGATGATTGAAGGCATTGGCAGTTATGACAGCCTGCGCCTAGAAGAGTTGGGTATTGATACCTGCTATGACTTGGCAACCGCTGATTTTGTCCCACTGATTTTGAAAACGCCTTACAGTGCTAGACAGCTTGTGGACTGGATTCTGCAGGCAAAGCTCTGTGCGTGCTTTGGGGATGCAGTGAAAGATTTACGCAAACACGGTTTCCGCACCATTGTTGAACTCAAGGGTTTGGATGATCACGATCTAGAAGAGCTAGCAGCCGAAACCTCCCTGACCCGCTCAGCATTGCGTCATGCCAAGGAATCGGTGAGAGCTGATCTAGAAATCAAGCGATTACAGCGTATCGGTACACTTTTAAGTCAATTTACGCAGTATGAAGCCACTGAGCAGGACGTCACAGAGATGGTTGAGGCCGAACAGCAGCGAGCTATTCGGGCCGAGCGATCGCTCACCCATCTTAGAGAGAAGCTGCAGCAGCAGGGCATTGAGTTGTCTGACTAATGACTCTACTGAGAGCTGCAATGCAGTGTCTGATGCAGGCTTGAAGCAATGAATCGGTATGATTTGAAGTGGCGTCAACCATAGACCTCTGCCCAATGAATACCCTCTTTCAAGTTCTAGCTCAAGAACTCGCATTGCGTAAAGGACAGGTTGAAAGTGCGATCGCACTTCTCTCAGAAGGAGCCACCATCCCGTTCATTGCTCGCTACCGCAAAGAACGCACGGGCGAGATGGACGAAACCCAGCTCCGACAGCTCTCAGAACGCTACGCCTATCTCACCGAACTCGCAGACCGCAAACAGGTCATCCTTGAATCGATTGAACAACAAGGGAAGCTCACCCCAGACTTAAAGATAAAACTTCAAGCCTGTCAGCAAAAAACAGATCTTGAAGATCTCTACCTGCCCTATCGACCCCGCCGCCGTACCCGCGCGACCCAAGCGCGAGAGCAGGGTCTCCAGCCCCTTGCCGATTGGATAGAACAACAAAATTACCCCCAAGCCCAGACTCAATCGCTCCACAAGCAAGCCCAGCAGTACATCTGCGTCGATCAAGGGATTAAAACGACTGACGAGGCTCTCAAAGGAGCCGCCGATATCCTTGCTGAGGGCATCGCTGAGCAGGCAAAGCTTCGAGCCGATGTGCGGGACTATTTGTTCAAGCAGGGCGAGTTCGTGTCCCGCATCAAAACCAAATACCCCGAAGGAACCACGAAGTTTGAGATGTATCGCAGCTTCCAGGCACGCGCCAATCGGATTGCATCCCACAATCTTCTGGCACTCTATCGAGGTGAAACAGAAGGCATTCTCTCGTTGAGCTTGGACTTTGATCCAATCCCCTTACTGAATGATTTAGACGGCCAGATTATTCGCACCAAAACGCCCGAAGTCCGAGACTTCTATCAGACTCTGATTGAAGATGCTTTCAATCGACTCATGAAGCCTTCGCTCACCAATGAAGTGAGAGCAGCCTGCAAAGCGATCGCAGATCGTGAATCAATCCAAACCTTTGAGAGCAACCTGCGAGAGCTATTGCTGTCTAGCCCCGCCGGAATGAAGCCGACGCTAGGTATTGATCCAGGCTTCCGCACCGGATGTAAGGTGGTGGCCCTCGACCGCACCGGACAGTTTTTGGAGTACGAAGCCATCTTTCCGCACCAGGCCGCAGCCCAGAGAGAGAAGGCAGCTCAAACGCTACAGCGCATGATTGGCAAGCATCAGATTGAACTGATCGCCATTGGCAACGGCACCGCAGGCAGGGAAACCGATACTTTTGTGGCGGAAGTGCTTAAAGCAATCGACCAAAAACCCACCAAAGTTATGGTGAATGAGTCGGGGGCTTCGATTTACTCGGCTAGTGACGTTGCGATCGCAGAGTTCCCCCACCTCGACATCACCGTGCGAGGCGCGATCAGCATTGCCCGTCGCCTTCAGGATCCTCTCGCTGAGTTAGTCAAGCTTGATCCAAAATCCATTGGCGTCGGTCAATATCAGCATGATGTAGACCAAAAGTTACTCAAACAGAAATTGAACGATACGGTAGAAAGCTGCGTGAATTATGTCGGCGTTGATCTCAATACCGCTTCTAAAGAACTGCTGACCTTTGTGTCTGGGATTACGGGTGCGATCGCAAACAACATCGTCATCTACCGCAACGAAAACGGAGCCTACCAAAACCGTCGTCAGCTCCTCAAAGTTGCCAAGCTGGGGCCGAAAGCCTTTGAGCAAGCGGCAGGGTTCCTCAAGATTCGAGGCGGGAGAAACCCGTTAGATAATACCTCGGTTCATCCTGAGAGCTATGGGGTTGTCGATGCGATTGCCAAAGACCTTCAGGTAGACCGAACTCAAATCAGCCAGATCCCGAAGCGTTTAAAGCCTGCTGACTTGAAGAGATACATCACCGATACGGTGGGCGAACCCACCCTCCATGATATCTTGGCTGAACTAGAAAAACCCGGTCGAGATCCTCGCGCCGAGTTTAAGTATGCGACCTTTAAGGACGGCGTGACGGAACTCTCTGATTTAAGCCCCGGTATGACATTAGAGGGTGTCGTTACCAACGTCACCAATTTTGGTGCCTTTGTCGATGTGGGCGTTCATCAAGATGGCCTGGTTCATATCTCTCAAATGGCAGATCGCTTTGTGAGCGACCCCAAAGAGATTGTTAAAGTGGGGCAAGTGATTACAGTACGAGTGATAGAAGTCAACGAAAAGCTAAAGCGCATTGGCCTATCAATGCGGTCTCAGGGCTAGCATCAATCATGGGTGGCGCTAAAATATGAATTTATAGCTGCACAAACCCCAGTTTGAGGCTAAAAACGGTGACATTGAAGGGCTAAGAGCAGAGAATAGAGCAAGGGGGATATTTTTGATGAGCGCTCAAGCCAAAAATTCATGATGCAGTGGTGTCTGATTCTTTATGTCGGCATTAATTTTCTGGCGGCGGTCATCTGCACTGCGATCGCATTTTTAGTCCAGCAACGAACGGCTCAGGTTGATTGGGGCTTTCGGCTTTTTGCCCTGATGACAGGACTGTGGTGTGCAACCTCTGGACTCTTTTTCCTAAACCAGAGTGTTAGCGATTTTTGGATCTGGACCGGCATACAGCTCGTCGCCTATGTCTCAGTCCCTGTTCTGTGGTTTTACTTCATCCTTCAGTTCACAAAGAAGCGCACCCCCCCACCAGCCCTCTTATTCTTAGTTCCGCTGGCAACACTGATCGTTTACTGGACCCCAAGCTGGTCCGCCTTAATGTGGACTGTTACACACAAAGACTGGATGTATGGCCTTGCAATCGCACAATATGAGCGAGGGCCGTGGTTCGTCTTTATCCATTTACCCTACAGCTACAGCTTAATTTTTCTGGGACATGCCTATTTAATCAGCACGATTTGGCAAAGCCGCAGCAAGCAAAGAAAGAGCGTCTTACTGCTGCTCCTGTGCGGCCTCATCCCTCTAATGCTGAATGTTTTCACGCTATCCCCCTTGTACAAGTCTTTGATGTTCTTCGACTTGACACCTATCGGTCTAGCCATTAGCACAGTCCTCTTTTGTTGGGGGTTATCTCATTACCAAGTGCTGCAACGATCTCCCTTGGCATACCAACAGATTTTTGCTAGCTTAGACGACTGCGTTCTAGTTTTAGATGATGACGATCGACTCATTGAGTTTAATACGGCTGCAGAAAGGCTGCTGAATATAGACAAAAATGCAGTTGGAGTGTCGGCCCAAAGCATTATTCCCTTCTTGCAAAGATCTGATTGGGACGAGTTAAAACAAGAAGGAAAAATAGAAGCTAAATCAAATCAGATCTATTTTCAAGTTAAACAATCATCGATCCTGCGAAAGAATAGTCCCTTGGGCTATATCTTAAGCATCTCAGATATCACTCAATCTCGTCAGTTGCAAGAACAAGTTTTAAAGGGTGCCCTTTTATATGACAGCCTCACAGGACTTCCTAATCGCACTCTGTTTTTAGACCGACTTAGACAGGCAATTAAGCAGTATAGTCGCAACCCCAAAACATCCATCGCCGTTGTCTTTATCGATGTTGATCGATTCAAAGTCATTAACGACTCACTGGGACATGCTGCCGGAGATGAAGTACTCTTTCAGGTTGCTCAACGCCTACAGGGGTGCTTACGGAGCAGAGACACCCTTGCTCGTTTTGGCGGAGATGAGTTCACGATTTTAGCAACAGAGACCTATCCGAAGGATATTAAAGCGCTGTGCAAACGATTACAGAGCGCTCTGCAAACGCCTATTTCTCTGGGTACCCATACCGTTAAAACCAGTGCCAGCATCGGAGTCGCCTTTGGAGCCGCTCAGATCTCGCTAGAGCAACTGGTGCAAAATGCAGATATTGCCATGTACCAAGCGAAATCCAACGGAAGAGGCACGTTGGCCGTTTTTGAAGAATCCTTTGCCAGCACAGCGGTTCAACGAATGGAGCTGGAAGTCTCCCTGCGACAAGCCTTAGAGCAAGAAGAGTTCTTTTTAGTTTTTCAGCCCATTGTTGCCATCGGTGACGGCAGCATTCAAGGGTTTGAGACCCTGCTGCGGTGGCAGCATCCAACTCACGGGCTGATTTCACCCACCGTTTTTATCCCCATTGCCGAAGAGATGGGAATCATTTCTGCGATAGACCACTGGGTTCTGAAGCAGTCCTGTCTACAGCTTCATGAATGGCACATTGATTATCCCCATCTGCAACATTTAAAGATCAGCGTCAATTTGTCCACTGCCAATTTCATGATTGCCAATCTCGTCTGCACGATTACCAAAATCTTAGAAGACACCCATGTTTCAGGTCAAAATCTGAAGCTTGAGATTACAGAAAGTATTTTAATAAAAAATCCAGAGGTAACGGCACAAGTCTTAGAGCAGCTTAAAAGCCAGGGCGTTGATATCCTGTTAGATGATTTTGGTACAGGTCACTCTTCGTTAAGCTATTTGCATCGCCTACCTTTAGCGGGTCTAAAAATAGATCGATCCTTTGTGCAAGATGCCCAACATAGCCAGCAAAGCTTGGCGATCATGACTACTATTATTGCCCTAGCTCAAAGACTGAAGCTAAACCTGATTGCAGAAGGGATTGAGACAGAATTTCAGCGCAGGATGCTCGAAAATCTAGGCTGTAAACTAGGCCAAGGTTATTTTTGGGCAAAGCCGCTGACCCGTGCTGAAGCCAGTGAAGCTTTAAAACGTTAATGAAAGATTATGTTAGATTTTGGGGCAGTATCAGTTTAAGAGCAGCGTTTTGCTGCCTCACTCGTGGCAGCCTCAATTTAATCTGCACCAGTGAATCTTGAACCAACCAGCGGGGGATGTTGGCAGTCGAGACACTCTAGTCTTTCTAAGAGATCAGGACTTGCAACCCTTAGCGTCAGCATTGTCATTGACGACGATTTTAGTCCCTGATGGCGGTTGCTCCTTGATGAAGCAGTCTAGAGAACTTCAGGAAATATACGTTTTTAGCCCCCAGACCATGAATGTTTCACAAGAGCAAGACCATAAAATCGTAGAAGAGTCTGGCACGGAGTTATCGTCCCCCATTTCGGCGGCACCGGCAGAGACCGAGCACCACCAGCAACTCGTGGAATGGAATAGCACGCAACAGAACTATCCCCACGACCAATGCATTCACCAACTATTTGAAGCTCAGGTTGCACGGACGCCTGATGCGATCGCAATTGTCTTTGCAGAGCAGCAGTTAACCTACGAGGCTTTAAACCAAAGGGCCAATCAGCTTGCAGTCAGACTGCAAAGCCGAGGGGTGGGGCCAGATGTTTTAGTGGGCCTTTGCGTCGAGCGATCGCTAGATATGGTGGTGGGTCTATTCGGCATCCTTAAAGCCGGGGGAGCCTATGTGCCCCTTGACCCTAGCTACCCTGAGGCGCGATTAGAGTTAGTGCTCAGAGATGCTCAGGTGAAAGTGCTGCTGACTCAAACACACCTATTAGATCTTCTTCCTGAACAAGAGACTGAGGTGATCTGTTTTGAGGGGGATGCGATCGCATCCCCACCGAAGGCAAGCCAAACATCTCTCATCAACGCCCCTAAGAGCGGCGTGACCGCACAGCACTTAGCCTACGTCATCTATACCTCGGGTTCGACCGGGGTACCCAAAGGCGTCCAAATCGAGCATCGCTCTGTGGTTAACTTCTTGACCTCTATGCAGACTGATCTGCGCCTGACTGCAGCAGATCGAATGGCTGCGGTGACCACCCTGGCCTTTGACATTTCGGCGCTAGAAATCTATCTACCCCTCATCGTCGGTGCCCAAGTCTTGATTGTGCCCCGTGCCATCGCGGGCGATGGCACGGGGCTTCAGGCCCAGCTCCAGGCTGCTGAGGTCACCGTTATGCAGGCTACCCCCGCAACCTGGCACCTGCTGTTGGCCTCAGGGTGGTCCTCTACTGCAACCCCCATGACCCTTCTCTGCGGCGGCGAAGCGCTGTCCCCTGACCTTGCGACTCAGCTCTCTAGACCGGGGCAAAAGCTCTGGAATCTCTATGGCCCTACGGAAGCAACCATCTGGTCCACACGATACTGTGTCGAATATCATGGTGCGATTGCAGGCAAGGTCGCCCAGTCGATTCCCATCGGACGCCCCCTTGCCAACACCCAGCTTTATATATTGGATCAGCATCTTCTACAGCCGGTGGCCATCGGTGAGGTGGGTGAACTACATATTGGTGGGTTGGGCCTGGCACGGGGCTACCTCTATCAACCGGAACTCACTACCGCGAAATTTATTCCCAACCCCTTTGGCGCAGGGCGTTTGTACAAGACCGGCGATCTCGCTCGCTACCGGCCTAATGGTGACGTCGAGTTTTTAGGACGTCTTGATCATCAAGTCAAGGTGAGAGGCTTCCGCATCGAATTGGGTGAGATTGAGACCGCATTGAGCCAACACCCGCAAGTTCATCAGTGTGCTGTCCTCGCCCTCGGCGATAGTGCCGAGCATAAACGATTGATTGCCTACGTCCGTGGCGATCGCTCTTTAGACGGCAATGCGTTGCGTCGTTCTCTTGAACAACAGCTCCCCGCCTACATGGTTCCCAATCGAGTCGTACCCATTCTGTCTTTTCCATTGACCCCCAACGGCAAAATCGATCGCGCAGCACTACCGCATTCGGCTGAGACACTGCACCGCATCACGCCGATGGCACCCCGCACCGAGACAGAGGCGCGTCTGGTAATGGCTTGGTCCCGTGTTCTGCGCCAAGACGACAAGGTCATAGACATTGGCATTCACGACAACTTTTTTGAGCTGGGGGGCAACTCCATTATCGGGGCGCAGCTCTGTGCAGAGATTGCAAAAAACTGGGGTAAAGCACTACCGCTGGCAACCCTACTGCAGGCTCCGACCATTGCTCAACTGGCTCACTATCTTGACCACAATTTAGAAACGTCTGAGTCGTCTTTAGTTACCCTTCAGCCCAATGGCTCTCAGCCGCCGTTGTTCTGTATTCACGGCGTCGGTGGCAATGTCATGAGTTTCTACGAGTTGGCCCACAGCCTCGGCCAAGAGCAGCCAGTCTATGCTCTCCAGTCACAGGGTTTAGAGGGTAAAACAAAACCGCTGACAACGATTGAAGCAATGGCGCGTTGCTATCTTGCCCAAATACAGGCGGTTTTTCCCCACGGCCCCTACTTACTAGCTGGCTATTGTATGGGCAGCTTCATTGCCCTAGAAATGGCGCATCTAGCGAGACTTCAGGGTGAAGAGATTGGCTTTCTAGCGCTCTTAGATCCAGATGAGGCACAGTTGAATGTTGTTCGGAGTCGTCCTCATCGTGGCTTGCGCGAAAGGCTACAGTCACTCCAGACGCGGCTCAAAGCAGAGGGTGTTCTGCCTATTTTTAAACAGAAATTGGCCCAAAGGAGCTTTAAGGCCTATCAGCGATATGGTGTACCTCTATTACCCCTGCTGTCTTTATCTGCAGAGTTTCGGCTGCTGAAGGTGTTAGACGCGAATATGAAAGCGTCTGAGCAATATCGGACGACGATTAGCAGCCCCTGTAAGACACTTCTCGTTCTATCAGAGGAGGCAATGGCACAGGAAGCTCAGCACCAACGCTTCTGGACTCAGATTGCCGCAGATTTAGAGATTCATCCTGTCCCTGGTCGCCATCGAACGGGAGTTCCTGAAGGTTTTCTGCGGGAGCCACAGGTCAAGACCTTAGCCACAGTTCTTAAGGCATCTATCGATCAAGTGAGAATAACATAGACATATCTATCATAGGGGCGTATGTCTAACTCGATAAATATGATTTTGTGCCGGTTAGCCACTGGGGCATCGCTGAGTACTGCCCAACGATCGCAACTCGCAACCCGAATGCTGGCCGATCAAGAGTGGGCCGCTGCCTTTGGAGTGACCCCAGAGACCATCGATGACGTGATTGAGGTGAGATCGCAACTCCTCCCACAGCTTTACCCCAAAGTCCAGGCCTATTGGCACCAGTGCCAGATCACGACACCCTGCCTAGAACTGCTGTGGCAGCTATGGCTTCCCCTTGCACAGCAGCTTATTCAAAAACATCAACAGCTTAACCGTCCGCTCATTCAAGGCATTTTAGGGATGCAGGGGACAGGCAAATCCACCTTAACTGCGATGCTGTGCTTAATTTTGGAACATTTAGGCTATACCAGCCTGACGATTTCCATTGACGATTTATACAAAACCTACGCCGATCGGCAACAGCTTAGACAGCAAGATCCCCGTCTCATCTGGCGGGGACCACCGGGTACCCATGATGTTGAATTAGGCATTGAAATTTTGGATCGGTTGCGTGCGGGTGCAGCGGTCAAGATTCCTCGGTTTGATAAGTCGGCCTATGGGGGACAGGGCGATCGCAGCGGCTTTGAAACCGTAGCCCCTGTCAGCATTGTTCTCTTTGAAGGTTGGTTTACGGGCCTCTTTCCTTTGCCAGGCAGCGTCTTTGATACAGTGCCCTCGCCCATTGAATCCTCTGACGATCGGGCCTTTGCGCGTGATATGAATCAAGCCCTAACGGCGTATCTACCGCTGTGGGATCGTCTTGATTCTTTAATGGTGCTGCAGCTAACTGACTATCAGCTCAGTAAACGCTGGCGGTTAGAGGCTGAACAAAATGCGATCGCAATGGGCAATACGGGCATGAGCGATGAAGAGATAGAACAGTTCGTCGATTATTTTTGGAAGGCGCTTCATCCGGCGCTATTTATTCCTGCACTGATCAATCAACGACGGGCTGTTGATTTAGTAATTGATATTAATGAAAATCATTTGCCCTGTAGGATATTTTCAGAGTCACAGGCCTAGCCACAAAAAAGCATTCTGGGTGGAAGAATCCAGAATGCCTCTAGGAGTTGGTGTTAAGCCGTTGAAGAGAACATTTTATGAGAGATGGGTCACAAGAGGTATTCTTGAAACGCTTGCTGTGGTTATTGCTCTCTTACCTCAAATCATAGATGCGTTCACCAATAGAGTCAATGCAATCTTTTCTATTTAATGCATAGATTAAATGCAATTCCTCGTGTCACATTGATCGCGAGAAATTTATACCCCTGGCAGAAGTCGGATCTAAAGCGACGAAAGTGAGTCGACTACTTCGAGAATATTTTGAGCGGTTTGGCAGATGATCCAACTGAGCGCCGGTCAAGTTTGTACCGTCTAATCTAGCCCCTTCAAGCTGGGCGCCTCGCAGGTCTGCATAGCGTAGATCGGCTCGTCTTAAGTCAGCCCCTCTCAGATCGGCCTCTCTTAAATCACTCAGACGCAGATCAGCTTTGATTAAATTTGCTTGACTCAAATCCGCTCCATATAGCGAACTGCGAATCATAATCACGCGACTTAAATCAGTACAGTGGAGCGTTGCATCAGTAAAGACAGTCCGCCATAGCATGGCACCTGTCAATGCCGCTCCCGTAAGGTCAGCGCGGGTGAAGACAGACTGACTCAGATTAACCCAAGCTAGACGAGCCTTCTGCATACGAATGTTAGCTAAGTTCACTTCACAGAGGGCGTCATCGTCGAGATCGATCTGATCAAAATCTCGTTGACCTAGACGATACAGCTCTAAAAGCTGTTCAGAATCAATGGTTTGCGACTGATTGGACATAAAACATAACCCAGCTATGACCATGTTTGGGTAACGGTGCTTCATCAAAAAACTGCGATTCACCTAGAAATGTAACTAGATTGTTACATTTTTGCAATATTTCATTACATTCCGCGATACCCTGCAGACTGTCGCCAGAGTCTTTTCCCGCACGAATCAGCGGACAAGCTCAACAGGAATATTCCCTTAACGCTATATAACAAGAGGTTCAAGCCATAATATCGAAAAGAACAGCAGGAACAAAGTCTCGCGATAGCACAGGAATCTTTAGAGATCAAATATCTTGACCTTTTGTAAATTAATTGTTACATTCGTTTACATAACGAAACAAGCCGAGGAAAGTTCAAATGTTTGCACCTATCGTTTTGATGCTTAAGCAACTCATGGGCAAGCCTGAGTTCATGAAAATGAGAGGGAAGGCTATTGCGCTTCATTCTCGTGTGATCACCAATATTTGTAACCAGCTTGGTATTGAGCGCACCCCTCGACAAAATATGATTCGCCTTGCTCGTGACAACGGCAAACGGCTTGGTCTGTTGGCATAGTTGTTAGCCTAGAAAAGCATTTAGCTGTCTAGTAACGGTCTAGCTTTTCAAAATGCATTGTCTTCAGTCGTTTTAATTCGCTCCTTCAGTAATCGGTAAATCCTATGTCTGTAAAAAACCAACCTCAGCGACCGCGCTTCAGCCCTTGGGCTAGGCTGCTGCTCTTTGTGCCCACAGCCCTGATTGTGGCCAATCTCGTTTTTACCTTCACCTCTGGCCCGCAGATGGCCCGAGTGCCCTACAGCTTTTTTATTGAGCAGGTCCGAGATGGCGATGTCGCTCGCGTTTCGGTGGGTCAAGATCAGATTCGATACCAACTAAAGGAAGGCTCTGAACAGGCTGAGCAGACCTTTGCAACGACCCCTATTTTTGATCTAGAGCTACCCAAGCTTTTAGAGTCTAAAGGTGTTGAGTTCGCGGCCACACCGCCACCGGCCAATCGATGGTTTACGACATTACTCGGCTGGATTATTCCCCCAGTTCTGTTTGTGGCAATTTTTCAGTTTTTTAGCAGGCGGGGCGGGGCCGGTGGACCTCAAGGGGCGCTGTCTGTCACCAAAAACAAGGCCAAGGTCTACGTCGAAGGGGATGACAATAAGGTCACCTTTGATGATGTTGCCGGTGTGGAAGAGTCCAAAGTTGAACTAGAAGAAGTTGTAGAGTTCCTCCAATCACCGAAGCGATTCAACGAGATTGGAGCCAAAATTCCCAAGGGCGTTTTGCTGGTCGGTCCTCCAGGAACGGGTAAAACATTGCTGGCTAAAGCAGTCGCGGGGGAAGCGGGCGTGGCTTTCTTTAGCATCTCTGGCTCTGAGTTTGTAGAGCTATTTGTGGGTACAGGGGCCGCACGGGTTCGAGATTTGTTTGAGCAAGCTAAAAAGAAAGCCCCCTGCATTATCTTTATTGACGAGCTAGATGCAATCGGCAAGTCCCGCAGCGGCGGCAATGGCATGATGGGCGGCAATGA
Organism: Thermosynechococcaceae cyanobacterium; assembly: GCA_050330855.1. GTDB lineage: Bacteria > Cyanobacteriota > Cyanobacteriia > Thermosynechococcales > Thermosynechococcaceae > RCC1774. The sequence continues at coordinate 14,995 of JBHJNL010000091.1, forward strand.
TGAGCGGGAGCAAACTCTTAATCAGCTCCTGACTGAAATGGATGGCTTTAATGCCAATGATGGCACTGTCATTGTACTAGCGGCAACGAACCGGCCTGAGACCTTAGACCCAGCATTGCTAAGACCCGGACGCTTTGATCGACAGGTGTTGGTTGACCGTCCTGACGTGAGCGGACGACTGGCGATTCTAGACATCTATGCTCAGAAAGTGAAGCTGGGAGATGATATCGACTTGAATGCGATCGCAACTCGCACCCCAGGATTCGCCGGTGCCGATCTAGCCAACCTCGTTAATGAGGCAGCTCTCCTCGCCGCTCGCCGTAATAGCAAGACAGTGCAAGCCGAAGATTTTGCTGAAGCCATTGAGCGCGTCGTGGCCGGTCTAGAGAAAAAGAGCCGAGTCCTTAACCCCAAAGAGAAAGAAATTGTGGCCTATCACGAAGTCGGCCATGCCCTTGTGGGGTCCACCATGTCAGGCTCAGGCAAAGTTGAAAAAATCTCCATTGTCCCTCGCGGTATGGCAGCGCTGGGCTACACGCTCCAGGTTCCCACCGAAGATCGCTTTCTTTTAAACGAAGAAGAGCTGCGCGGACAAATTGCAACGCTCTTAGGGGGACGTGCCGCCGAAGAAATCGTATTCGGCAACATTACCACCGGAGCCTCCAACGATCTGCAACGGGCCACTGATTTAGCCGAGCAAATGGTGACCAGCTACGGGATGAGTAAAGTCCTGGGTCCCCTCGCCTACGATAAAGGTCAGCAAAATAACTTTCTCGGTGGGGGCATGAACCCACGACGGATGGTGAGTGAGCAAACAGCCCAGGCCATTGACGAAGAAGTTAAGAGCATTGTCGAAGAAGCCCACCAGAAGGCACTGGAGATTCTTAAGGCCAATCAAAGCCTATTGAAGTCCATTTCGACGCAGCTCTTAGAGAAAGAAGTGATTGAAGGAGAGAAACTGCAGCACTGGTTAGACCAGGCACAATCTGAAAGCAATGGTGACTCACACCTAGGTGCTGAAGCACTCGTTTCTTAGGCCGTCCAAGAGATAAAAGAGGCAAGATACAGAAGCTCTGAATCCCTCTCCTAATTCTGGGAGAGGGATTTTGAGTGAGGGCCATGCAGTATTTTTGAAAATGTGGTTTACTCTTACTGTCTAAATCTCAACTCAGCTCTAAGTCGGCAAAATCGATCGCTGACATTGTGGACAGATGGCATGAATCGATAACTGACAGTCAAGGAGATGAAACCCTGACTTCTGCGCGGTCTTAGTCCCAATCTTCAAAATGGAGTCACTCTTAAACTCAATCGTCTTATTGCACTTCACACACAGCAAATGGTGGTGATGGTGTGGGTAAGGTTGATTGATTTCGTAATGCTTATGGCCTTCAGCAAATTCAAGCTCACGCAGAATACCCATGCGAGACATGAGCTTCAAGGTTCGATAAATCGTCGATAGACTGATCGGCTCACCTTGCTCATGAAGCTGATCATGAAGATCTTCTGCGCTGAGATGCTTGCCTTCAGGTAAATTCTGGAAAACCGTGAGAATCGTCTCGCGTTGAGGCGTTAAGCGCCATCCTCTTTCATTTAACTCGGCTTTTAAAGCGTTGGGCGTATACATTTCTCTTCTCAATAATGCAGCCTTGTTGATAATCCTATCTTGTCAGGTTATTGTTTGCAAGAAGGTGCTCTTATTGAGAAGTTTTGCGGTTCTGCTGCGGTCTCAGAACCCAGCTAGCTGTATAGCGTCAGGCACTCAAGAGTGGCCTCACCATCGGTCACTCTTGAGTGCAGTTTAGGAGAATGCCCCTAAAAAATCGCGGATGCGGTTGCGTCGGTTAGGCTGGCGCAGCTTCTGCAGTGCCTTCGACTCAATTTGTCGGACTCGCTCACGAGATAGCTCCAGTACTTTGCCAATCTCAGCTAGAGAATGGGTGCGGCCATCGTTGAGGCCGAAGCGCATTCTAAGGACGTCTTGCTCGCGATGGGTCAGTTCTGCCAGTAAGTCCCGGAGTTCCTGCTGCAGTGATTCCCGCATGATTAGCTCTTCAGGAGAGATCTCATCGGTTTCGAGCAGATCGCCAAGTTCAGTATCTTTGTCCTTGCCGACCTTGATCTCTAAAGACACTGCCCTGGGCACTTTTAGCAGCAGCTCACGCACCTCTTCCGGGGTGCTTTTCATCTCTTTAGCCACATCTTCAATCGATGCGGTTCGGCCTTGCTCTTGAGACAGCTTGCGCTGTGCTTTCTTGATTTTATTAAGCTTCTCGGTGATGTGGACCGGCAAGCGGATGGTGCGACTTTGGGTTGCGATCGCACGAGTAATGCCCTGACGAATCCACCAGTAGGCATAGGTACTAAATCGGTAGCCCTTGGTGGGGTCAAATTTTTCCACCGCTCGTTCGAGACCGAGAGTGCCTTCTTGAATCAGGTCTAGCAGTTCAAGTCCACGATTTTGGTACTTCTTCGCCACCGAGACTACCAATCTCAAGTTGGCCTGAATCATGTGCTCCTTGGCGCGGATGCCCTCTTTAAGAATCTTATCAAGTTCATCAAGGGTAATGCCAGTCTGCTCAGCCCATATCTCTTTGCCCTTCTTAAGACTGGGCTTCAGGCTTTCAACAGGCGCTTTTGCTTCCCTGGCCCACCGCTCTAAAGACGGACGATGGCCGAGCTTTGCCGTGAGGCGATCGCGCACTTCAATGAGCCGCATATATTCGCGAACGGCAGGATGCTCTTCTTCGGTTGCCTGCTTCCGCGCTTCGAGATGGTGCATATATCGCTGCACCTTCTGAGCCTTAGAGACTTCTTCATCACGACCTAATAGCGGAACGCGACCAATCTCTTGGAGATAGAGACGCACCAAATCAGTGGTGCCCCGTCTCTTTTGATAGTGTGAACCATCCTCCGTCAACTCCTGATCCACATCTGACGCGTCACTGGGATCCTTTGTTGGTTGATTACTTGGTTTAGTATTCTTGAGCTTATGAGCAACGTGAACAGCTTCAGATTCTTGGGACATTGTTGACATGATTGAGCTACCTCTAAAAGGGCTGAATTAACCCGCTCCCAGACTTATAGTGCCCACAAACAGAGACTTATAAGCATTTGATGTCTATTTGATATTTCACGAAAAACAAGGCTGCTGACCTGCACCAAATTCTCTGTATTTGTACGGACTGATCTGCAGTAGGGTGATGTTAATGGTCTGCATAAAGTTCCGCCACCGCTAAAATTACTGAAATATCTGTGACGTCAGCTTATTTTGGTGCGATCTGTGGAGCGAAGGTTCAGATTCAGCCGAGTACTGCTCTCGCAAACCTCAGGCTGAGCAGTTTGAAGTTCTAGCTGAACAAGGTAGAATTTTTTTGGCCTGCTGGCCGATATTCAAGACGCGCACACTGCTTCTTTACTCAAAAGCAAGCCGACTGTAAACCACCCCTGATGGAGGATAAGGCTCTGGCTACCCGTGTAATTCTCGTTCGCCATGGCGAGAGTAGCTTTAACGTAGAACGCCGCATTCAAGGCCACCTCGATAAATCGACCTTGACCGATAAAGGAATTGCCGATGCCCAGTCTGTCGGCCAGTCTCTCAAAGACATCCCTTTTAATGCCATTTATCACAGTCCGCTCACCCGCGCCCGCGATACTGCAGCGCATATTTGCCAACAGCTACAGACTCCTATTCAGCCTCAAATTCTCAATAACCTGATCGAAATTAGCCTGCCGCTATGGGAAGGCATCTTATTTACAGAGGTCAAAGAACGAGACCCCCAAGGGTATGACAACTGGCACCATCACCCCGAACAGCTCTGTATGGAGATCGAGGGCGAAAACGGACCTGAGCAATTTTTTCCAGTGCCTGCGCTCTATGAGCAAGCTCAACAGGTTTGGGACCAACTTTTACCCCAGCATGAGGGTGAGACTATTTTATTAGTGGGCCACAGCGGCATCAACCGAGCACTGCTGGGCACCGCTTTAGGACTGACGCCTGAGCGCTACCACAGCCTCCAGCAGGCAAACTGTAACATCAGTGTGCTCAACTTCACGTCGGGACAACCCACCCAGCTTGAGTCATTGAATTTGACAGGCCACACTGACCTAACCTTGCCCAAGCCCCGCCAAGGCTACGACGCACTGCGGTTGCTCTTGGTGCGCCATGGCGAAACCGATTGGAACCGGCAGGGTAAATTTCAAGGCCAGATTGATGTGCCCTTGAACGAGAATGGTCGCCTCCAGGGACAGCAGGCTGCTGATTTTCTACAAGAAACTCCCATTGACTTTGCGGTGAGCAGTTCCATGCTGCGTCCCAAAGAAACGGCGGAATTAATTTTGGCACACCATCCACAAGTATCTCTGGCCGTAGATGATCAGCTCCGCGAGATCAGCCATGGCAAATGGGAAGGGTGCCTAGAGGGCGAGATCGAACGCAACTATCCCGGTGAACTAGAGCGCTGGCAAACCACTCCGGCAGCAGTACAGATGCCTGACGGCGAAAATATTCAGCAAGTTTGGGATCGTGCGGTTGCTGCCTGGGAGGTGCTGGTAAAAGAGAAGCTCCGTAGTGGGGAGACGGGGTTAGTGGTGGCCCACGATGCCGTCAATAAAGTGATTCTCTGTTATCTAAGCGGCTTGGGGCCAGAACACATTTGGTCATTTAAGCAGGGCAATGGGGCGGTCAGCGTCATTGACTATACCCAAGAGGGTAAGCCGACGCTAGCAGCCATGAACATTACGACCCACTTGGCAGGCGGTGTTCTCGATCAAACAGCAGCGGGAGCGCTATAGAGATGGATAGAGCAGCAAAGATTCAACTTCTCAGCTTTTTGATGCCAGAGTGGATGCTAAGGCTTGGTCTGTGACCATGAAGCATGAACTCCTGCGTCAAGTTCGTTTATTAGACCCTGCAACACAGTGCGATCGCATCGCCGACATCCTCATCTCAGCGGGTCAGATCGCGGCCATTGCCGACTCGATTTCAGATATCCCCGCTGAAACAGTACAGCACGATTGCTCAGGGCTGATTCTTGGTCCTGGCCTCGTAGATTTATACTGCCATTCTGGAACGCCGGGTTTTGAAGCCCGTGAAACCCTTGGCTCGTTAGGACGGGCAGCAGCAGCAGGGGGCTTTACTCGCCTCACCCTGCTACCCGATACTCACCCCCCCATCGATACCCCGGATGCCTTGAAGCGATTGCAGGCTCACCCCTCTCAATCGGTGCAACTGCAGGCCTGGGGAGCGATTACCCAAGGTATCGAAGGTCAGCACCTCGTTGAGCTATCCGAGCTAAGAGAGGCAGGCGTGGTCGGCTTCAGTGAAGAATTTCCGCTAACAAATCTGGTGTTAATTCGGCGTCTTCTAGAATATCTGGCCCCCCTCCAAATACCGATTGCCCTGTGGCCGGTGCAGGCTGACCTCGCGGCCCAGGGCGTCATTCGAGAAGGCGTTCAAGCACTACGGTTTGGCTTGCCTGAAAATCCTACAGCAGCAGAGACAACGGCTCTGGCGGCACTGCTAGAGCTGGTGGCGATGGTGCCGGCTCCCGTTCACATTATGAGAGTGTCAACGGCTCGCAGCGTTCAACTGATTGCGGCAGCCAAAGCCGCAGGCTTACCCATCACCGCTAGCACCACCTGGATGCATTTGCTCTGGAATAGTAATGATATCTCCACCTACAATACGAGTCTGCGCTTAGATCCGCCTGTGGGGAATCCTGACGATCAGGCCGCACTCATTCAGGGGCTAAGGGATGGGGTATTGGATGCGATCGCAACCGATCACCAGTCCTACACCTACGAAGAAAAGACCGTTGCCTTTGGTCAAGCCCCCGCCGGTGCGATCGGCCTAGAGCTAGTGTTGCCGATTTTATGGCAAAAATTTGTAGCAACCAAACGCTGGAACCCTCTCAATCTGTGGCGCAAACTGAGCCAGCATCCGGCCCAATGCCTTAACCAGACGCCCCCAACACTCCAGGTGGGCCAGCCTGCAGAAATGACTCTTTTTGACCCCCAGGCCACTTGGCAGGCCGATGCTAATACCCTCCAGACCCTCGGCCACAATACCCCTTGGCTTAATCAAACGATTCAAGGCAAAGTAGTTAGAACCTGGTGCCCCGCGACCCACCCAGATAAATTCGCTACAGTATCAGTAGCCACAGCAACCTGAACTCTATCCCAATCCAGAGAAGAGGGCCAAACCATGTGTATCTGCGTCAACTGCCATTACGTCGATGATTGCCTCACCTACCATGCAGTAGAAGGCCAACATCAGCAACCGCACCTCACCGAATTGCCCAGCTTTGAGCCGGTCGAACCCACTATTAACGTCAACATACGCACCGATAGCGATGAAATTCAGATGGAGTGGGATGTCGTCGGCTGCGCCAGCTTTAAAGAAGAAGCCGGGAAATGGTCTCGTCTTCGCCCCGGTGAACTGATTCCGACTTAGAGCATCCAAACTATTCTCAACCTGTCTTTTTTACCTTTAATAAGGCGACGATCTCAGCCCATATTGACTCAAGGGTAGTCCCCTCTTGCGAAAGGGTACCCTCAGAAAAGAGCAATATGGTGGAGAAAATTTCTGGTGACATTACCTTCAGGTTGGGCAATTCCCTTAGCCATTAAGCAACGGTTGGGCCAAAAGGAGGCCGGAAAACAGCGGGCCATGGTAGCAGATAAACATCTGCTGCTCATTCTCCATAAAGTTCCTAAAGTCGGGAGCCGCCAGCGCACAGGGGTTTTCTTTTGGCGAAACCCAAACGGCGACTGGCTCTACAGCGGCGGTGGTAATGGGCTAGAGAAATTACGAAGTCATGTCAAAGCCTATAGCGAGGCAGAGCAGAAACTAATAGACCAATACGGGCAGGCTTCTACCAGTGCTGATTATTTTCATCTCTTAGAAAGTATCGGTCCCCTGCGTCGAGCCACAGAAAACCTACAGGCAACGCTGCAGGCCGCTCGTGAAGCGATCGCAGAAGATCGAAACATCATCGACTTACGCGATGCCTCGATTGAATTGACTCGTACCCTAGAGCTTCTCTACGCCGACACAAAAAATGCGCTGGACTATACGCTAGCAAAACAAGCTGAAGAGCAGGCACTACTGAGCCATAAGTCAGTACAAACCGCACAGCGTCTCAATATTTTAGCGGCGGTTTTCTTGCCCTTAACGGCTCTATCAAGTTTTTTCGGCATGAATCTACGCAGTGGTCTTGAAGAGCAATCGAGTACCCTATTTTGGCTAGTACTCATTGGCAGCATCGGCCTAGGCATGATCACACGAGACTGGATCTTGAAGGGAATCGCCAAGCCTAGACGATAAAGCACTGGTGATTTCTGTTGAAGCATTCCTAGCGACCAAACCGAAGCTGCTCTAGCCGCTGCTTCGCCACTGGATCTAACCCATGAGCCAATCATCTTCCTGACCGTTGTTTGGTACTACGCTGACTCTCTTGCATAGATCGCATCATCCCCTTCAGATCAGTCACGAGCTGCTGGGCTGACATCCACTCTGCGCCGTAGCCCATTACTGCTAACTTTTGAGAGCTGTCCGACGTTGCCACCCGAATTCGCCCTGTCCTGTGTCGAGCTTGAGCGCAGTACAGTTCAATATAGTTATCGATCGTTTGTCCACTTTCGGTATAGAAGATATGCAAAAGATCCGTCACTTTGTTGGTGCTGCCCTGGCTTTGCTGAAGCTGGGCATCAAAAATGAGGCAAGTTTGATACCCTCGAAAGGCACTGTAGTTACTGAGCACCCCAGAAAGCCAGTCTTTTGCAGCTTTTAGGTTGTGGCGATCTCGAATTTTTTGCAGCCTCGGCCAAGCATGAATGATGTCGTATCCATCAACAAGTAATGTGGTCAGTTGTGGAAGAACATCGGCTGACTGATTCAATTCTTTATAACTGTGAATGCTTTCCACCACCTGTTGAGGAGAACGATCTCCAATAAATGCCAATAGGCCAATGGCTTCATTCAAGCGCAGCTCTGCATCACCCGCACCATCGTTGCTAGGCAATACAAGACAAATAGGGCGTTCAAGATCATCTAGTGGCCCTTCAAAAACACGCAGACACTCATTCTCAGAAGAAACTTCATGCCAACTACCTTGGTTGCCTATAAACGCAATCAAGTCTGAAACTGACACATCTAGCATGGTAGATTCGGTCTGGACTATGGGTGATTCCATGTTCCCATTCTAACTCGGTCCAACAACATCAGAACTGACTGTGGCGTCAATACTTGCGCTCGTGGAATACGGATACGGACAGTGCTCTTATTGAAACTGGGTGGTCCTGTGACGAATGACCAGTAACATGCGCCATTGAGCAGCAGAGATCGATCTGATGCGACAACCCATTCTGCAGACTCCTCTGGCAGAGCTTTCACCAGGAGGATACAAGGAACCGCATACGGTTCTGAAGAACGATTAACTAGATCGTTGTATGTCTTAACCTCTAAATCATAGACGACGTAATCGGATTGAACCTTGCATCGGATTGAAGCTTTGAGTTGAAAATCTAGCGCATACCCGCTGGGGAAATACCTAGAGTTCAATACGGTCACTTCTCGGAAGGTACCATCGATCCCAAAATCTTGATCTGGACAATAAACAGAGAGACCTGCTTGACTTGCTATAGCTTGAATATGCGCCCAACTCAGCCGTTCTTCAATATATTGAGCTGGCAAACTCACGCGATGTAATGACTCCTACATCTGAACTATTTTGACTCTGTAGGATCTCATTGACACCTCTTGCCTCCCACAAGAACCGACCAGACGGTATGATTGAGTTGAGAAGTGTAAATCTCTATGTCTATTTGTGACTAAAATATACAAAGCTCAACAATGAGCAGGCCGGGGGGCTTTGAGGCATTGGACAGACCTTACCTCCGTTGTGACCAATTGTCTTACATCTGTTGGAAAGCATAGGGATCTAGAGTGAGTAATAAGCAAAAGGTTCTAGTTGTTGACGATGAATCAACCATTCGTCGCATTTTGGCAACCCGTTTAACGATGATGGGCTACGAGGTAGCAGTCGCTGTTGATGGCGAAGAAGCCCTCACTGTTTTCGAGGAGCAGTCCCCTGATTTAGTGGTTTTAGATATCATGATGCCCAAGCTCAATGGCTTGCAGGTGTGTGAAGAGTTACGCAAGACCACTGCGGTGCCGATTATTATTCTGTCTGCGTTGGGCGATGTGGGCGATCGCATCCAGGGTTTAGAGCTAGGAGCCGATGATTATTTATCAAAACCGTTCTCGCCCAAAGAACTAGAGGGCCGTATTCAGGCCATTTTGCGCCGCACTCAAACTGAATCAGGGGCAGATGCTCAGGCCGCCAGCATAGAAATGGGGCCACTGCGAGTCGAACTGCGCAAGCGACAGGCGTACCTCAATGATCAGAGACTGCCCTTGACCGGCATGGAGTTTGATGTGTTGGAGCTGTTGGTCACCAATCCAGGCAAAACGGTGTCTCGCTCTGAGATTTTACAGCGGGTATGGGGCTACTCCCCTCATCAGTATGCCGATCTGCGCGTGGTTGATGTGAATGTCTCTCGACTGCGGTCTAAGATTGGCGATAACCCCAAAGAACCTGAGTTCATTCACACAGATTGGGGGACTGGATACTATTGTCAGCCAGTGACCAATCTCTCTGCTGCAAGTGCCTGATCGGTTATTGGCTCAATCGAGATTGTAAGCCTGTAACAACACGACTTAAGCCAATCGAGTTAGAGGCTTTCAAAAGAACGCGATCGCCCCTCTCCATGCCTTGCTCTAAATAATTAATCAGTGCTTCATGCGTGGCGAACTGTTGGGTTGGTACAGAGGTCACGCCTTTGGCAAGAGCATTCCCCTCTGGCCCCTGATCTAAAATCAAAAGCTGATCGAGCTGCAGGGTCTCCACTAATTCTCCAATGCTTTGATGGAGCGCTTCGGCATAGTCTCCTAACTCTTTCATGGGGCCTAAAACTGCAATATGTCGTTGGCCGGGGGTATTGGCTAATAGCTTCAGCGCTGCGGACATCGATTCAAACCCGGCGTTATAGGTTTCATCTAATAGAATAATGTCATTGGCGAGGGTAATCTGTTGGGCACGTCCCCCCGGCAGATTGACGGTAAGCCCCTGTTTTAGGGGCGCGAGATCGAGATTGAGGTGCTGTGCGATCGCAACGACAGCCAAATAATTGAGGGCATTATGTTCCCCCGGCAGCGGCAGCGGATAGGTTTCACCATTCACTTCCACTGTATATTCATCCAATAACCGCCCCTTCAAATCGGCCTCTGTAAAGCCATAGGTGGTTAAATCTCCCTGCCAAACCGTTTTGGCAGTGGACATCAGCAGTGGAATATCAGCATTGAGAATTGCTTTACTGGTTTTGGGCATTTCAGCGAGCAACTCACATTTAGCTTCAGCAATGGCTTCCCGCGAACCGAGGCGACCAATGTGAGCGGTGCCGACGTTGGTAATCACGGCAATATCAGGCTGAGCGATCTGAGTGAGTTCAGCAATTTCGCCTCGGCCCCGCATCCCCATTTCAATGACGGCGTAGTCATGGTCAGAGGTTAGCCCTAATAACGTTTTGGGCACACCAATCTCGTTATTATTATTTGCCTCGGTTTTAAGAACCTTGCCTGCGGTACCTAGTGCGGCTGCAATCAGTTCTTTAGTCGTGGTTTTGCCCACCGACCCAGTGATGGCAATGACCGGGATTTGAAACTGCTGCCGCCACCAGTGGCCTAAATCTTGGTAAGCCTTTAGCGTGTTGGCAACCTGAAACTGAGCAATGTTGAGATCGAGAGGAGCGTCGGTGATGGCTGCGATCGCACCTTTTTCGATTGCCTGCTCAATAAAGGCATGGCCGTCAAAATTTTCACCCCGCAGCGCTAGAAAGGCTGATCCGGGCTGTAGCTCTCGCGTATCGGTGCTCAGGCCCGTTACCGTGGTTTGGTATTGAGAGTCATCAACGTTGATAGGCGTTGCATTCAAGATCTCAATAAGCTGCGCAAAGGTAGCGTGAAACGTCATGGGAAAGTCGGTGAGGGAATAGCTAGTAATCGTAATCTACCATTCCAGCCTGTGATATCCACCAGTCAATGACTCGCATAGCCCACCGATAATACTAGCAAGGGAATAAGCTATGCTTGACAAACAACGTTATGCGTAACTGTCTGATGAGTGAGTCTGAAAATTACACTCCACAGGAAGAGAATACGGAAAACACCGACGCTTCTTCAACCACTCAGGAAGTTCTTGAGTACGTTGACTCGGAGCTGGCACGAATGCGTCTTATGTCTGGAATAGGTATTGTCGCGAATTTGTATATAGACCCAATATTCTACTTACTAGGAGGCAGATCGCTTGTTCCTCTCAGTACAAAGGTTGAAGTCTTGCAGCGTGCAGAATATCGATCTCAGTTGGATGACCTAGCAGCACAACGCGAGAGAATACTGAAAACAGATCGTGCGCTATTTGACCTTGCTGATAGTGAGAATGGTGGGGAAGAACTTGATGAAGAAGCTCTATCAGAAGAATTTGAGATCATGCGAGCCTTAGTGAATAAAGGCGACTCATATATCTTGAACAATCAATTCCAGACTCAAAGGCTAGCTGAATCAACACACTCCACGTTGACTGAGCTTGAGAAACTGATCAAAGAGTTATGAGCTGGTCGTCAGATCTCAAAGACTTCATTCAAAAGTTGTTACGACTACAGGGCCGCGTAGAGAAGAATTCAGAAAACATTACGAGCATACGTCAGGACTTGGACAAGCTAGCGCAGATCCTGACCCAAGTGGCGCGTGCTGTTCGGGATAACGAGGCCAAAATCAGCGAAAATGACGTTAGAGCTGAATCTAGACACAATGAAGCCAAGCTTGAGCGCGAGAACCTAGTGCTACGCCTTGAGAATGAGTTGCTGAAGCTTGAGAATCGGTTAAAGACGGCAGCCCCAACAACCATAGAATCTCAGCCTCAGCTTCCTGAGAGTAATAGCAAACTCGACCCTAAAAACTAATCGGATATAACACGCCTACACCGATGCACAAGACCTTGCAGCAAAGGATTGATCATGGGTTGATCTAACCTCACTCAAAGTTCTGTGGCAGAATTGCTCTATGCCTATTGAACCCCTTAGCGGAATCGTGAATGAGCGATCGCAACCCATGCCCCACCCGCGATCAACCCGAATTGCCGTTGTCGGAGATATCCATAATCACTGGAGCTATCAGGATCATCTAGCCTTAAAATCCCTCAATGTCGATCTAGCGCTCTTTGTCGGAGACTTTGGCAACGAAGCCGTAGACGTGGTGAGGCAAATTTCAACCCTCGATATCCCCATTGCCACGACCTTTGGCAACCACGACGCTTGGTACACTGCGACCCCTTGGGGACGGAAACGCTGCCCCTACGATCGCAACCAAGAAGACTGGGTCAAACAGCAGATGGCGTTACTGGGCCATGCTGACACAGGCTACCGTCACCGAGACTTTGACACCGTAAGCGTTGTCGGCGGCAGACCCTTTAGCTGGGGCGGACCCGAATGGCGGTTCACAGATTTCTATAGCGAGTGGTTCGGAGTCAATAACTTTGAAGAATCAGCCCAGCGAATGCAGGAGGCAGCCCAGGCAGCGGCCCACGATACGCTCATATTTCTCGGTCACAACGGTCCTATAGGACTCGGTAAAGAACCCGAAGACACCTGCGGTAAAGACTGGCGGCCCATTGGCGGTGATTATGGTGATCCCGATTTAGCCGCCGCGATCGCATCCGTAAAATCCAGCGGCAAGTCCGTTCCACTCGTGGCCTTTGGGCACATGCACCATTCCCTACGCCATACAAAGGAGGTTCAGAGAACTCGCGTTTGCATCGAAGATGGAACGGTTTATCTCAATGCCGCCTGTGTTCCTCGTATTATTGAAACGGCAACAGGAGAGCAACGCAATTTTTCGGTGGTGACGCTACAGGATGATCAGGTTACCGAGGTTGATTTAGTGTGGGTGGATGCGGGACTTGCGATCTCATCAACAGAGTGTCTATATCAAACCGATCAGGCTGCTGAGCTGAGATAGGCCAATATTGCATCGCTTAGAAAAAGTTGACGGATGCGGCCCCTGTGGTCAATGATAGATATTCACGACAACTCGTCGATGCCAGCGGAACTGGCGGAATTGGTAGACGCGCTAGATTCAGGTTCTAGTGTCAGCAATGACTTCCGGGTTCAAGTCCCGGGTTCCGCATCATTTACAAATAACACCATGCTGACCAGCCTGCAAAATCCTTTGGTGAAGCAGATGCGGAAGCTGCAGCGAGCTAAGTATCGAAAACAGCAGGGCGTTTTTCTACTAGAGGGTACACACCTTCTTCAAGAAGCCTGCGCTGTGAACTGGCCGTTAGAGGTAGCCTGCTGTACGCCTATATGGTGCGAAAAGTATCCGCTGTTGTGGCAGCAGCTTCAGGGGCAGGCCCGCATTGAGCTAGTCAGTGCTGACGTGTTGGGAGCGATCACAACCACAAATACGCCCGATGGAGTGGTGGCGATCGCCACCTCCCAAACCACCACCGCCCCAAAAATAACGAGTCTCGGTTTAGTCCTAGAAACGATCCAAGATCCGGGCAATTTAGGAACCATGATTCGCACCGCTGCTGCCGCTGGCGCTGAGGGACTATTGCTGAGCGCAGACACCGTTGATCCAGAGCATCCCAAAGTGCTTCGAGCCTCTGCAGGGGCTTGGTTTCATATTGATATTGGTCTCTGTGAAAATTTGCTGCAGGCAGTTTCTCAATACCAGCAGCAAGGGTTTCAGATCTTGGCAACGCGCCCCGATGCTGAGCAAAGTTACTGGAAATGCGATTTGCAGCAACCCACGCTGATTTTGATCGGTAATGAGGGAGCAGGTCTCTCGGCAGCACTCTCAGACCTTGCCCATACTCAGGTTAAAATCCCGACTGCTCCCGCTATTGAGTCCCTTAATGCAGGAGTATCTGCGGCTCTATTACTCTATGAAGCACAACGACAGCGGTCTTAGAGTAGTCCCACAGAATAATTATTCGTAGATACAAACAAGGATTAAAACAAAGCTCACCAGCCCTACATTGGTTCCTCTAAGCTCCTAATTCTGATGAAACTTTAGACCCACTCTAGTACTCTCCCCCCAAAGTTGGGGGGCTGGGGGGGCGAGTGCAAGGCTTACCGGAACGGTACAGAGAAATGCAGTGCTCAATGAGAGCAGCATTTCTCGATTGGATGATTCTTAGGCCGCCACCTGATCTTTCTCTTTTTCTTTAACAGCCTGAGTCTGGTGCGTGGCTGTGGCCTGTAGGTATTCGTCAAGCTGAGCTTCAATTTGCTCTTGCACAAGCTCTCGATATTGCAAGAAATGCTCACCCAACGCACAAATCGATAGATAGTGCTGCCAGTTTCCGGGCTTGTTCTTCATGATGTCGAACAGGTAGAGCCAGAACGTCCAGCGCGTTTTTCGGACTACGCCCTGTCGCCAGCACACAATCAGGAGGGCACGAATCGAGGTCCAGTTGGGTTTCCGCAATGCCGTCTTATTTTTCGGCTCCGCCATAATCTTAAATTGGCGATACACCCGACCGAGATACTTTTGAGGGTCATAGAGCTTCCAGAAGGCTCGCACGTACTCCTGAGCGATGGTCTCCACAGGACGCGTGGGGATAAAGTTCATCAACTTGGTTTGGTTGCCCGTCCCTTCATCATCAAGGAGGCGATTTTCTTTGGCGAGACGAATGGAGAGGGCTGTATTAGGCAACGCCTGCAACATACTAAACATCGATAGGCTAATCGAGGTTTCTTCAACAAAATCAATGATGCGATCGCCGGCCCCTGGCTTCTCGCCATCAAAGCCAATAATGAAGCCTGCGGTGACCCGTAAGCCACGGCTCATAATGGTCTGCACCGACTCCGAAAGCGGGTCGCGGTTATTCTGAAACTTCTGGGTTAGGGCAAGGCTGCTGCTGTCTGGTGTTTCAATGCCCAAAAAGACGGCGTTGAAGTTGCATTCCACCATCAGGTCAATGAACTCAATATCTTGGGCGAGATCGACAGAGGCTTCAGTATTGAGAGTGAAAGGATAGTTATACTCCGCCATCCAGACCTTTAGCTCGTTCAGCATCAGCCGCACATTACGCTTGTTGCCAATGAAATTATCGTCGACTAAGAAAATGCTGCGTCGCCAGCCCAGATCATAGAGACACTGTAGTTCAGCAATGAGCTGCTTAGGCTCTTTGGTGCGCGGCTTACGGCCATAAAGCACAATAATGTCGCAGAATTCACACTGGAACGGACAGCCCCGTGAAAACTGCACCGACATATTGTCGTAGGCATCGAGTTCTAGTAAATCAAAGCGAGGGATGGGCGTTTCCGTGACATCGGGCTTCACTTCCGAACGGAAAATGCCGCGAGTCTCGCCTCGTTCTAACGCCTCGACAAACATCGGTAGCGTCAGTTCGCCTTCATCTAAAACTAAGAAATCTGCTCCCGTTGCCTCTGCCTGCTTCGGCAAAGAGGTCGCGTGGGGACCGCCCACGGCCACGAGCTTGCCGCGCCGTTTCGCTTCAGCAATCTGGGCGGCAAAATCTTCTTGCTGCACAATCATGGCTGACAGCATCACCAGCTCTGACCATTCCCATTCGGCTTCGGTTATATCGCGGACATTACGGTCCACTAGCTTGAATTCCCAGTCTTGGGGCAGGATGGCCGCGACGGTGACCAAACCCAGGGGAGGAAGAAGCGCCTTGCGATCTACTAGGTTTAGAGCCTCGTTAAAGGACCAAAAACTTTGGGGAAACTGGGGATAGATTAGGAGAATTCGCATGGCACGCAGATCATAAAGAAGTGTTGAGCTTGCCACTCAACAGTATCGTATATTCGCAAGATTGGTCTATTAACGGGGATCACCTGGGTCAGATCGCCTTGAATTTTCGCTGTATTTGGTGACCCTTAATGTCCTAAGAGGGTTCCCTGGTAGCCTTTTCTGAGATGTTGAGTAAAGAGAGGACTAAGGACTGGAGGGCTTGAGAAACCTCGGAGATAGAGGGTGACGGCCCCTCTTCTAAGCCCTGCAAAACCTCGGCAACGCTATTTGAGCGTTCAGTCTGGGTCGATGTTGCTTTGGTGAGCATACGCACGAGTTGACTCAGTTGTTCTGAAAGTTGGCTGAGCTGAGTCAGGGCGGCTTGGGCCTGATCTGCCGAGGGTGTGGTTGCGATCGCACTTTGCACTCCTTCTGCCAAAGAGGTCATCACCAGATTCGTGCGAGTTTGCAACGGCTCGATAATCTGCTCCATCGCGTCTCTCGTCTTGGCGGTGTGCTGCGCTAGCTGACGCATATCGTTGGCGACAGACACAAACTCCTCACCTCGCGCCCCCATGCGCGAAACCTCTAGGCTGGCGTTGAGGGCAATCACGTTGGCCCGTGAGGCAATCTGACTGACCAGCGTGACAACCTTAGAGAGCTGCTGGGCATTGTCTGCCAGTTGTTTGGTTGTTCGCGCACTCTCAGCCACCGTCGTTTTAAGTTGAGCCAAGCCTGCCGCTGCCGCCTGCGCTGAGGCTTCACCCTCAAGGGCCGTTGTGAGTGCTTGCTGGGTAATGTGTTCAGCGCCTTGAGTGGCTGCAGCAACATCCTGAATCGATCGCGAGAAGCCCTGCATCGTCTGTAGCGTCACCCTGAGTGCCGCTTCTGTATTTGTAGGCACAGCAGCAGGGACGGCTGCTGTATCGGTGACCTCAAGCTGGGGATTTTCTAGCTGTGTCGCCAGCTCAGAGAGTCGGGCGACTAAACTGTGCTGAATATCAGCGGCCTCTGTCCAATTGTGGGGGTTGTGAGGGAGCGTTTGCTGACGGAGCTGATCCAGTTGCTCAAAATGTTCAGTCTCAACGACATTCATACCGTCGCGTTCTACGCGATCTTGAATGGCCGAGTCATTAATGAGAAACACCAGGAGGGGCTTCTGCTGTGCCACGGCATAGTCGTACTCAAGGTGGACTAAACTTTTACCGGTATCGCCATAGAGTGCGCCATAGCGATTTCCTAAAATTAGAACGTAGACATCCGATGCATCAATCCAATGCTCGATCGCGGTTAACGAAAAGCTCTGATCTGCGCTGCCCACAAACTGCCCTACCCCTGCGGGCTGATGTCCGCTGGTCAGAATACTTTCGACGGCAACGTGATGTTCTGCTTGCAGATCTGAAAATGTGGAGGAAATATAGACCTGAAGCGATCTAGGGGAGGAGTTAAGCATGTTAGGGAGCAACGATGTTGAGACTCTAAACCATGGGTCTGATCTAAAGCATGTGATCCACGGCCCAGGACTGAGCATGAAAAAGATAGCTCAGTGACCGTTTGTCTTCTCCATAGCCAGATCACTGTGAAAACTGGCTCCCCGCATCTATTGTCAATGCAACAATGATAGTGCGATCGCTCTCTGTGCGCCTAGCTGAAAGTACGGAGAGTTTGATGAACAATCATGAAGCATTAGCTCCAGTCCGGCCTAAGTCCCTGGGCCTCGCGAAGATAGATATGATGAACTTTTGGGTTGGGGCTGCTGGTATTGAACTGAATGAGGCACCGAATACAGCGCGATAGACCCTGTTCAACATGCATTTGCTGCACGTCTAAGAGCGGCACCTCTTGCCAGCCAGTGCGCTTACGAGCCGTCGCTGCCGGGAAGGCTTGCTCAAGATCACGGGTGACCGAAAAAATGACGCTAACAATTTCAGTGAGGTCTAGAACCTCACTATTTTTGGCTTCAATGGTGCCGATCAGTTCGTTGACAGCCTCTTGAATTGCGATCGCAGAATCTTCGGTTACTGTAATTGCCCCACGTATCGCTCGCACCGCCACTGCCCGTCCTCCAACCTAGCCATGCCTCAGAATACAGGTAAGCGCTGTGTTAGTCGATATCGTAGTTTCGCCCCTAGGGTCGGTAGAGCCATAGGGGTAAGCCACTGGTGGATACCTCAAACTCTAACCAGTTGATGGCCTGCTCACTCAACGGAAACTGAAGGCGAGACTGTGCTTTACTGTCTGACCGCAGGCGACTGAGCAATGATTTAGGCGCTTCAATGGTAAAGGTTTTCGTTTTTTCAGGATCTAAGCCTGCTAGCTCAGCCGCCCATCTGCGGGCATCTTCTTCGGTGCCGAGGCGGTCCACCAGCCCCAAATCAACGGCCTGCTGTCCGGTGAAAACGCGACCGTCAGCAAAGGTTCTCACCACATCTGGCTCTAGGTTGCGGCCTTCGGCCACCGTCTGCACAAATTGGCTATAGCTGCTGTCGATCATCTCCTGCAGAATCTGCTGCTCTTGCTCGGTGATTTCGCGATCGAAGGCCAAGATATCTTTGTAAGGGCCAGATTTGACCACTTTAAAAGAGACCCCCACTTTTTCGAGGAGACCCTCTAGATTATTGCCGCGCAGAATAACGCCGATACTGCCGGTAATCGTGCCCGGATTCGCCATGATGTGATGGGCACCCATGCCAATATAAACCCCGCCAGAGGCCGAGATATTGCCAAAGCTCGCCACAATCTTGGTCTTCTCACCGAGGCGTTTGAGGGCGCTATAGATCTCTTGGGAGTCACCCACGGTACCGCCAGGACTATCCACCCGCAGCAGCAGTACCGGGAATTTTCGCTCTTCTACCGTTTTAATCGCATCAAGAACCTGATCGCGGGTTTTACCTGCGATCGCACCTTTGACTTCGATTTTTGCAATCTGTTTGCGGGCAGGCTTAAAGGGCCAAATCATGGGCAGTTGATGTTTACTCCGTGGGTCGTGGTTCTGATTTTAGCTTGGGGTCTCTGCCATCGGTCGCTCAGTCCTCGGCGACTGATTCGAGAATCAGAGCAGATGTTCATTGTGATCCCAGAGATACACCCTCTATAATTTATAACGAATGTTACAAATTATTGAGCAATCTCTCCCTTGATTCAATGCAGTTAGGTTCTACCCCGCGCCCCTTATTAGACCGTTTACTTTTAATTGCTCCATTCTTTTTCTGGGGGACTGCAATGGTGGCGATGAAAGGGGTGATTCCCCACACGACGCCGCTCTTTCTGGCAGGCCTACGCATTGGTCCAGCAGGATTATTAGTTCTTGCCGTTGCGGTCATACTGGGGCGACCTCAGCCTAAAGGGTGGCGAACTTGGCTGTGGATTAGTTTATTTGCGATCGTGGATGTCGTACTGTTTCAGGGCTTCTTGGCCTTTGGTCTGGTGCGAACCAACGCGGGTTTAGGTTCAGTGATGATTGATACTCAGCCTTTGGTGGTGGCGCTGTTAGCGCTGTGGCTCTACGGTGAGCGCATTGGCCCTTGGGGGTGGCTGGGTCTTATCGTCGGCATTGCCGGGATTAGCTGCATTGGCCTCCCGGACGAGTGGATTGTGCAGTTTTTTCAGGGGCATTGGCTCGATAGCTCGGCAGCATTGAGCAGCATCGAGTTCAGTCAGATTTTTGATAGCGGTCAAGCGCTAATGCTGTTAGCCGCGCTGTCGATGGCGCTGGGCACAGTGATGATTCGTAAGGTCTGTGAATATTGCGACCCCATTAGCGCCACGGGATGGCACATGATTCTAGGGGGGCTGACGCTATTTTTAGGGTCGGGTCTATGGGAGTCAAACCAGTGGATTGATTTGGATGCACCGTCTTGGTTGTTAATGGGCTATGCGACGGTATTTGGGAGCGCGGTGGCCTACGGCCTATTTTTCTACTTTGCCTCTACGGGCAGTCTGACCAGCTTGAGTTCTCTGACGTTTTTAACCCCTGTCTTTGCGTTGATTTTTGGCAACTTGTTACTCTCAGAGGTCTTAAGTCCGATTCAGTTTGGGGGCGTGTGTTTGACGCTGGTGAGCATCTATTTTGTCAATCAACGCGATCGCTTGCCCGATTGGCAGACCGTGAAAGAGGTTGCGATCTCACTTCCAGCATCGGTTGCTCGACTATGGCTCCGTGATAGCTAAGCTTTCAAGTGATAGCGATCTTCTCGGTTCTGCGGCGTAGGATCTCCTCAAGCACCGGTTGACACAGCTTGTAGACAATTCAAGTCGATCGGTACCTGACTTGAGGCAGCTTTGCCGGACTAACCGACGAGACCCGCTCAGTGAGGGACTCTAGTCGACCTGTTGGTCAGCGGTAGCTTGAGCTGCGGCGGGGTCAGCCAGAATGCTCCGTGCTATTGCATCTAGTTTTAAATTGGGGGGGTAGCTACCCTCTTCTTTAATCCGTCGAATATCAGCATCGGCAATTAGCATATTCATTTTTTTCGCCAACGCCCGCACCACATCCCCTCGGTCAATAATGCCCGCCACAGCCCCTGCCGGAGATAGAACGGTAATGCGCTCTAGGTGCTCAGCATCTAGGCGATCAATAATTTCAACCACCGGAGTTGTTTCTTTAACGGAGGCAATCTCTTGAAGCGGCTGTACCAGAGCTTGAACCTGCAGCGTCTCCCACAGGCTTCGTTCGGTGGTGTTGAGATGATCGATATCGATTAAGCCTCGGTACCGACCGTCAGAGGCCGCAAAATAAGTGGAGGCCTTATTCATAGACAGGACGTACTCATCTGCGAACTCGCGCAGGCTTTGGGTGGCCTTCACGACTCTAAAGTCTCGGGTCATCGCATCTTTGGCCTGCAGATCGAGCAGCGCCTCCTGCAAATCTGCAAATCGGCTGTAGGAATAGGCATTACGTAACCCAAACCACCCCAGCAATGCAATCCAAATGCCTCCGAAGCTGCCGAACAGCAAAATCGTGACTAAGCCTAGCGTCACGGCAGTCCAGCCTAGAATTTGTCCTGCCCTCGCCGCCCAACGCACACCCTGGAAGCGGTTTCCCGTCGCTTTCCACACAGCCGCCTTAAGAATTTGACCACCATCAAGGGGCAATCCTGGAATTAAATTAAAGAGCGCCAGCACAAGATTGATTTGGGCCAGACTACCGCAGAGCACTCCTAACGGCTGATCGGCTGCAAAAAGACGGGCAGTGAGGGTCAGCAGCACAAATAACATCAGGCTGACCGCCGGACCTGCGATCGCAACTTGAAAGGCTTTGCCGGGGGTCTTCGCCTCTGCTTCAATTGCGGCTAAGCCCCCAAAAATGAAGAGGGTAATCGAGTTCACCTTAATCCCTTGGGATTGGGCGACTAGGCTATGCCCCAGTTCATGGCACAGCACCGACGCAAACAACAGAATTGCCATCGCAAAACCGGCGGCCCAAGGGAGGCCCGTCCCCCAGAGCGGATACTGGGTCTGCCAATCTAAACCATCGGTAAACGTGATCAGTGCTACGATCACCAGCCAGGAAGAATCCACAAACAGCGGAATATCAAAGAGGGTTCCGATTTGCCAATTGGGTTTTGTGCGCTGCTGCATAAAGCTATCTCAAACCAGGACCACTTCTATGGTAACGACCAAATCTCTCCTCGATCGTTCTGTTATATCTTTTACAAATTGAGCTGCGACCTCAGCTTTTAGACTCAGCCTTCAAGAGACCGCCGTTGTGCGGCTACCAGTGATTGGATTCCAACTTCGGCATAGTCCAGCATGGCGTTGAGTTGCGATCTCGTAAATACACCTGCTTCTGCAGTCCCTTGTACCTCAAGTAAGGCACCGTGCTCCGTCATCACTACGTTGAGATCAACGTCTGCGGCGACATCCTCTTTGTAATTAATATCCAGTAACGGTTCCCCATCCTGCAAGCCCACAGACACTGCGGCTACATAGTGCAAAATGGGCGACGTTGATAATTTCCCAGCAGCAATGAGAGATTGAATCGCATCTACTAAGGCCACAAAGCCTCCGGTAATCGCCGTCGTTCGGGTACCGGCATCGGCCTGCACCACATCGGCATCCACCGTTAACGTGCGCTCCCCTAATGCCTTTAGGTCAAGGGCAGCCCTCAAGCTACGGCCAATCAGACGTTGAATTTCTTGACTCCGGCCCGATAGCTTCATGAACTCCCGTCGTTGGCGCTCTGGTGTAGCACAGGGGAGCATTCGATACTCCGCCGTTAGCCAGCCCTGGCCGGTCCCTTCTAGAAACCTGGGAACGCCCTCTTCAATCGTTACGGTACACAGCACCTTGGTCTCTCCCCACTGAGCCAAAACCGAGCCAGGGGCATACTGCGTAAACTGACGCTGAAACTCAATAGGTCGCAGTTGATTGGGTTGACGCCCGTCGGACCGAGGCTGTGCCATAGATGCAGACTCCTAAACCATCTCTTGGCAAAAAGCCAAACTCACAGAATACTCCTTCAAAGGCGGCCTCGGATCGAACTTAATGATTCAACGCAAACTATTGACGAATACATATATATGGTGTTCACTATGTGAGAACACTGCGGACAAGCGCTATATCTGTGCCGCGCCTGCCTCGATATCGCTGCCGGTCGTTATGCCTCAAAGCCTTGCAACAGCCTTGTGCCGTCAATGCCTAGGCCTGATTAGCCCCTAGAGGTGCGCTACCGCAATGATTCCCCTGTCTGAACACACTACCTCTAAGATCCTTTATGGTCGCTCAGATTGAAACGAGAACGGTTCCGATTGAACACCGTGTTTTGCATGCCGTTGAAGGACTGGTTCAGATTGTAACGGCACCCCACCGCAGCTTCTTTACCAACGTGATGGCGCAGGCGCTGAGGGCAGCAGGGCAAGGAACCTCTGTTCTTGTCGTTCAGTTTCTCAAGGGCGGCATCAATATGGGGCATGAACATCCTATTAACCTCTGTCAAAATCTGGACTGGTATCGATGTAATGTGTCGGGCTGTATTGATGCTGAGCAGGCTGAAGCGTCAGAAATGCAGGCTCTGCAGGATCTCTGGCATCAGACGCAGGTGTCGGTTGTAAAGGGCGACTATTCAATGGTCATTCTCGATGAGCTAAGCCTGGCGATTCACTGGGGCCTGATTCCAGAGGCCGAGGTGCTGGAGCTGATCCAGCAGCGACCTCGCCATATTGATATGATTCTGACGGGACCCAATATGCCGACAGCGCTGATCAATGAAGCCGATCAGGTGACTGAGCTGCGTCGCGGTTCCCGTGTGTAGCTTTTATTCTGAGCGACAGCCGTGATCAAAAATGATGTGTGGATTCAAAAGATGGCTCAGCAGGGGATGATTACGCCCTTTGAGTCGTCTTTAGTGCGAGATGTGAAGGGGCAAGAAACGCCCCACCGTGTCATTAGCTATGGCCTATCGTCCTATGGCTATGATCTGCGGCTGAGTCCGAACGAGTTTCGAGTGTTTCGCCATATCCCTGGCACCATTGTTGATCCCAAAAGCTTTAACCCCAACAATCTAGAGCCGGTTGAGTTGCATACCGATGCTCAAGGCAGCTACTTTATTTTGCCTGCCCATTCCTACGGCTTGGGGGTCGCCATGGAGCGCCTTGCCATTCCTGAGAATGTCAGCGTGATTTGCATTGGCAAAAGCACCTACGCCCGCTGCGGTATCATTGCCAATCTGACCCCAGCAGAGGCTGGTTGGCAGGGCCACTTAACCCTGGAATTTTCCAACTCTTCCAGCGCAGATTGTCGTATCTACGCCCGCGAAGGGATTGTGCAGCTTCTATTCTTTGAAGGCGATCCTTGTTCCGTCAGCTATGAGACGCGTCAGGGCAAGTATCAAAACCAAGATGAAGTGGTGACCCTCGCTCGGCTGTGATCCTTGGCCGAGCCTTCATTTACCGGCGACGGAACCCCCGATCTACATAGGGTCCGTTCATAGCAATAAGTAAAGTATTTAAAACTGTAACAGTGAAGTTTGTGCTTATTGTCGTCATTTAAGGCGATAGAGGTGCCAATTCCAGCTATTTTGGGTGAATTTACCCAGGCTCTAAACTCAATAGATCCGCTAACATGGGTCCAGGGGTACAACGAGTAAAACTAGGGGTTGTCGCTCAAGCATGTCTGGATACGTGCTTTTAGGGGGGCGCTACTCTTTTGAGAATAAACGGGTAAAAGACCGCATCGGCACTTTTGGTGACCGGTGCGTTTAGATGTTCTCGGCTTTGGACGACCCTGAGTTGACCGATACACAACGGAATTGTGAACTGAGATGCTAGCCAGCCCAGTCCGATCGCTATCTCAAGGGAGTACCCAAGGGTTTGAACTGTGGTACCAGCCTATCTATGACGTCAATGACGGCGCGGTTCTCTACAATGAAGCACTGTTGCGGTGGCGTGACCCTGCTGGACAGGTCTATTTGCCGCGTCACTTTATGCCTTCGATTACGCAGGGGCAAGTCCCTGAATGGCTAGACCGTTTGGTGGTTCAAAAAGCCATCCAGACCTTGGTGGCCTCTCCTCCGCTCTGTCTTTCGATCAATCTTTCGGATCAGGTGTTTCGAGACAGTCAGTTTGTTGATTTTGTCTATGGTCAGCTTACACGCGGTCGGCTGCGTCCGAGTCAGCTCCAGTTTGAGCTGTCAGAACGGCATCTATCCCAGAATCTTGCCGATGCGATCGTATTGATTCAAGATCTACGCAGCATTGGCTGTGCGGTTGTTCTAGACGGCTTTGCCAACGAATATCTCACCTTTTTGCAGTGGGAGAAGCTCAACGTCAGCTCGATTAAAGTCGATGGTCAGCTTCTTCAAGGTGCCCACGACAGTCGGCAGCAATCCCAGTTGACCCAGTCCATTGTTGAGACCAGCTATTTATTTGAGCAGCCCGCCGTCGCCAAGTCCATTGATGCCCAGCGGCGGTCGCGGGCGCTGAATCAACTGAATTTTGCCTCAGCCCAGGGCTACCATTTCAAGCCCCCTAGCCGTCGTCCTTGGCTGGTCGGCAAGGTCGATATCTTGGGCGTTCCCATCGATAATCTTTCCCAGGCACAGCTTTTAGATCAGCTGAGTACAGGCATTGTCTTCACCTCTGATGTCAACGATCTGATCAATCTTCGCAAAAACAAAACCTTTGCCGCAGCCTATAACGTCGCTGACTATAGGGTGTGCGATAGCCAAGCCCTTGTTCTAGCCTCTCAGCTCCTGGGTACCCCCCTAGCGAAACAGCTCCCTGGCTCTGAACTTTTGGCTGCGTTTTGCGATCGCCACCAATTAAATCCAGAGACAACCCTTTTTCTACTAGGGGGAACGGACGGAACGGCAGCCCAACAGACCATTAATCAGGCTGTGGGCCGTCAGATGGTGGTGGGCACCTGCGCCCCGTCACGAGACTTCGAGGCTGATGCTCAAGAATGCCAAGCGATGGTGGAGCGCATCAATCAGTCTGGTGCCACAGTCCTTGCCATCGGCATTGGCTCTCCTCAGCAAGAAACATGGGTCCATCGCTATCAAGAACAGCTCACCTCCGTGCAAATTATTTTTGCTCTGGGGGATGCGACAGCTTTTGATGAAGGTATTCAAAAAGACTGCCCAGGACAGGCTTGGCTGCAGCGGCTGGCAACTGGACCGAAGCGTCTATGGAAGCGCTATTTTGTGAACGATCTTTCTTTTCTGTACCTACTGCTGCAGCAAAAGCTGAGTCAAGGATTGCGACCGTAACTTCCGCCAGCGACGAACCAGGCTCAAGGTAAGATGTGCGTGATGCCTCACACCGCGCCCAGGATCGTTAAATATCATGACTGCTGTACTTTTTTTAGCTTCCTTAGCGCTGCTGGGATGGGGATTTTACCGGGCTAAACCCTTGGGGCCGGTGGGACTATTGTCGTGGCTTCAGTCGGTGGTGCTGGTGTCTCCGTGGCTGATCTTCTTTGGCTTTTTGAGACTTGGCATTCCCCTCAACATTGTGGTTGTTTTAGGGATGACGGTGGTCTCGCTGGTGCTGTACATCTTTCTGGGAAAACGCCTGCGTCAACTCATGCCCGATCAGCCGCCGCTACCCAAGGCTGCTGAAGCGGTCCAGGGGCTATCAGACTCTAATAAAAGCGATGTTGAGGCGAACACCAAGCCCACGGTAGAGCCACCGCCTCCGGTTCCGGCGGCAGATCTGCAGGCGATGCAGGGTATGTTTGGGGTCGATACGTTTTTTGCTACTAATACAATCCCCTACCAAGACGGGATTATTTTTGAGGGAAATCTCAGGGGTGAACCCGATGCTGTCTATGGGCAGCTCACCCAGAAGCTGGATACGGTTCTAGGGGACCAGTACTATCTGTTTTTGGTCGCCAATCCTGAGCAAAAACCCGTTGTCATTGTCCTCCCCAGCCGGAATCAGCCAGTCGTTGCCAATCGTCTGCAGAAATTTTTTGCGGTGTTGCTTGCGATCTCAACCCTAGCCACCTGCCTGTTCACGGCATCCCTCTTGCTGTCCTTTAATCCCATTGACGCCCCTGAACGCCTTCCTGAAGCCCTACCAATTGGCTTTGGCATCTTCAGTATTCTTGTGATCCATGAAGTGGGGCATCAGGTCTTGGCCCGTCGGTGCGGCGTGCAACTGAGCTGGCCCTTCTTCTTCCCGGCGCTGCAGCTTGGTTCTTTTGGGACATTCAACCGCTTTGAATCACTGCTGCCCAACCGAGCGGTTCTCTTCGATGTGGCCCTGGCCGGTCCCGCAGCGGGGGGCATGGCATCCTTAATCATGCTGATGATCGGTTTCGCCCTTTCCAATGAGAGCAGTCTGTTGGCGGTGCCGTCTCCTTTCTTTCAGGGATCAATCTTGGTGGGTACGCTGGCCCGTATTGGTCTTGGCGATGCCCTGCATGCCGACACCGTCTCCGTTAATCCGCTCGTGATTGTGGGTTGGATTGGGCTGATTATTACCGCCCTTAACCTCATGCCTGCCGGTCGCCTTGACGGAGGCCGCATTACCCAGGCTATCTATGGTCGTCGGGTCGCGGGACGGGCTACAGCAGTGACCTTAATTGTGCTTGCGATCGCATCCCTGATTAATCCCCTCGCGCTGTACTGGGCCATTGTGGTGTTGTTTCTGCAGCGCGATCTAGAGCGTCCGAGTCTGAACGAACTGTCTGAACCCGACGATACACGAGCCGCCTTAGGACTGCTGGCCCTCTTTGTGATGGCAGCGGTGCTGATTCCCCTCAGCCCTAGCTTTGCCGGTCGTTTGGGCATTGGTGGCTAAGATGATATTGGTCCGATCCCTAGGCCAATGATGAAGATTTTGTTAAACTGGCTACAACAAAAGTTTATGCCATCCACCCCTAACCATAGGTTGCCGCTATGTCCCAAAAATCCACCATCATTTCCCCTTCTATTTTGTCTGCTGACTTCAGTCGTCTGGGCGAGGAAGTGCGAGCCGTTGATGCCGCCGGTGCAGACTGGATCCACGTTGATGTGATGGATGGCCGCTTTGTCCCTAACATCACCATTGGTCCCTTGATTGTGGAAGCGCTGCGGCCGGTTACCAAGAAGCCCTTAGATGTTCACCTCATGATTGTGGAACCTGAGCGCTATGTCGAAGACTTTGCCAAAGCAGGGGCAGATATTATTTCAATCCATGCTGAAACCAGCGCGACAACCCACCTCCACCGCACCCTGGGTCAAATCAAAGAATTAGGCAAGCAGGCAGGCGTGGTTCTCAACCCTGGTACTTCACTGGATACCATTGAGTATGTACTAGAGCTTTGCGATCTCGTCTTGATCATGAGCGTTAACCCCGGCTTTGGCGGTCAGAGCTTCATTCCCGGCGTGCTGCCTAAGATTCGCAAGCTGCGTCAAATGTGTGATGAGAGAGGGCTTGATCCCTGGATTGAAGTCGATGGTGGCCTGAAGCCCAACAATACTTGGCAGGTTTTAGATGCCGGTGCCAATGCCGTGGTTGCCGGTTCAGCGGTCTTTAAGGCAGATGACTACGCCACAACCATTGAGGCCATTCGCAATAGCAAGCGGCCCGAACATGCCCCTGAGTTAGCGGCGGTATAGCCCAAGCTTCTTAGTAAAGTGATGAGGGAATGGAGTTGACTTCATTCCCTTTTTTGTACCTGAATGATGAGGCTGAAGATATCCCAAAAAGAGCGGCAGTCAAAAGGTTAAAAGAAGTCAGTCATAAAAGCTGAGGTTTCTGGCATAAGGTGATTAAGCCTTGAGCATAAAACCATCCCGTTGATGAAAATCAGCGTCTTCTGCAGGATGAGTGAGCGCCCAATAGCTCACTTGATGGTCACGGGTTTCAATGACGGCGGTGATAGCAATATCTAAGACTTGATCCGCTGCTACAAAGGGCTGTAGGTCAAGGTCGAGCTGTAGATAGAATTCTCCGGGCTGATGGTGCAGCAAGAACGGCAGCATCTTAACGGCGGTGTCTTCGCACATTCCGGTACGGTAATCATCAAAACGATAGAGATTCCAATGCCCTGCCGGAGAGAGGTTCACTTCCCAGTAGGCTGTCGATGCCGTGGGTCCAAAGAATAGCTCTAGACAGGTGGTTGTCCACAAATCGTGCTGCCGCGTCTGGGATGGACTCAACGCTGGAAGGATCACTTCATGCTGTGGATCTAAAAGCACGTATCGAAGACTGAGGCGATCGCAATGGCGAGATAGCTCTCCCTTGATTTGAATCGCGGGGGCTGGGGGCTGTTCGGAAAAAGGCTTGAGATCGAAAGGTTGCACAAGAGGGTTGTGAGTGGTGAGTTCTTTCTACTTTAGACGGCTACGCGTTACACTGCCGCGCGGCTTTCAATTGGGTCAAGACCTGCAGCGCAGATTGCTGCTTTGCTAGCTTCTTTTTAGACGCGATCGCATCTCCTTCAAACACTTGTCCCAGCCCCTCCAATCGACAGATGCAGGTAAACCCCTCATTCCATTCTTCAAACGCAAAGATCGGCTGTGGCCAGCTCATCACTTGACAGATGCTCATCAAAAGGCCGATAGGGTTTTTGTCTTCAATCAGCGGCTGGACTAAAAGCTCCTGCATGCGCTGACATTGATGATTTTCGTCTTGATCCTGGGCCTCTGCACCCATCCCCATTGCGACCGGCATCTCACGTTGGTCAGGATTGACCAACGTGCCTTGAATCAGACTCTGGAGCCATCGCCAGCAGGCCCGATGCCGCGCCGTTTGCTTTCTTGATGCTTGGCCCGGTGCTACGGATGTCTCGGTTTTGCCATCGTTATTGACGATGGCCCAAGCCAAAAAACGATCTCCCTGCTGTTGTTCATCGAAATCCATGCTGTGCCAAGAGTCCTGAGCCATTGACATCACGCTGGCGGCTTGGTGAATGTCTGCGGCTAAGTGGTCTAGCACCAACTGCTGCAGTGCCAAACTGTCACCGTGGATCAGCAACAGGTAATAATCAACGACCTGGAGTTTGCCTTGAGCAAGACGCGATTTGACTTCTTCCACTAGCGCTGGCGGCAACGCTGTACTCGCGTGCTTCAGTATCCGACTGAATTCCTTGGGGGCAAGCTGGGCAAAGTTTTCCCCTGACTCAATCTGAGTTTGCAAGGTCGCCTTGGCCTTTTGCCGATAGTAGACGTGGGTACTTTCTTTGTCATCGATCACACTTTGATTGATATGAACACTGAGATTCTCTAAATCTAGTTTGCTATAGGGCGGCTCTGCTCGATGCAGCTTGGCCTTAATGACTCGATGATTCACTAAATCGGCCAGCCGTCGAATCGGCGAGGTGAAGTGACCATAGGCCAGCAAATTGAGGGCAAAGTGTCCAATGAGGGTGGGGCTATATTCGGCGCGATTGAGCCAGTTCTGTAATCGCTCTCGAATGGCCGCAGCAGATCCGAGCACCAGCAGCGCCTGCAGCATTGCATCTTGCCCCGGCGCAATGGTCTTCGCGGTGTGATTGCGATACAGAGCCAGACAGTCGGCCTCCGCCAGCCAGCGAGCCGCCTGCGTATTGGCGGCAATCATAAATTCAGCAATCATTTGCTGGCAGTGGTAGCGAGGGCCAACGGATAAGCCACCGCTTTCATCGAGGTAAAAGCCGCCTGTGGTTTTCATGCCGCCCATGGCACCTGTCTCGCGACGATATTGATTGAGTCGCTGCGCCCAATCCTGACAGGACTTCAGGAGGGGATGCCACGGTGTGTCTGGGTGGGCAATGGCCGCATCGGCCTGGGCGTAATCGAATTGTTGACGGCTGACCAGCCAGGACTCAAAGAGTTGGCAAGATTCCACTTTCCCTTGTGGGTTCAACTCAAGCTGAATCGTTAAGGTTGCGCGGGGCTGACCGGCGTGAAGGCTCAGGGCCGATTCACTCAGAAGGTGGGGCAGCATGGGGCTGTTGCCCGTTTTGTAATAGCGGGTATTGACCCTTGCGATCGCATCATGATCCAACGCAGACCCTACCGGGATAAATTCTGCCACATCAGAAATATGGACCGATAAAATTGCGCCTTGCTCTGTCACCTCTAGCCAAATCGCATCATCTAAATCACGAGAGGTGGGTCCATCAATGGTGATCCCCTGAACTTGTGGGCGAGTCCACTGCTGTGGTTGCTGCACAATTTGCTCAGCCTGTTTAAGGGATTGGGGGGCAAACTGGGGCTGGTTCATTTAACGGTGTTCCTGCGAATTATCAAGCTCTTCCTCTAAGATCAGTTCAGCCTGCATCTCTAGAGGCTGCTCGGACCAAGGCTGCAAGGCTCGGCCAAAGCTTTTAGGGAGCTGCGTCATGGCGTCTCGAATAAAAGCTTTCACAAACTGATCGCGGCGGTTGAGCTGAAACTGCTGCTGCACCACCTCCGCCATGCCGCCATCGCCCCAGTCCTGATCATTACGGAAATACTCAATAAAGCTATTGCCTGCAATGCGCGTTAAATAAGCAGCACTGATGCTCTGCACGGATTTACCCACCACATACCCCGCTACGCTAAATTCTAAGAGGCGGGTAAACACCGACAATACGCCTTTGACAATCCCCAGTGTCCCTAGGGTTTTGGCTAGAGATCGAGCTAGCTCGCGACCCTCTTCTGGAGAGATTTCGCAGCCATAGACCTTCGCAATTTCCACCACCATCTGGGCGTTAACCGCTGCGGTTGCCAATAGATCAATGACAATGGGCGTCGCCCAAATCACCCCGGCACCAATCCATTGGAATCGCTCCACCACCTTCTCGGCTCGTTTTTGCCGCTCTTGGGCAATCAATTCACGGGCTTCGGTACTGAGCCGCTGGGACTGCAGCAAGATATTATCGGCCAGCAGGTTATCACCCTCTTGATAGAGAATTCTGCCCAAGCGCTGCATCAGCGATCGCAAGTCAGGCTCCGGCACCAGGGTTTCGCCTGTCTGGATCTGCAGTGGCTGCGGGGCTGCAGAAATTGCCACTACGTCTTCTGGATTCAGCCAAGCCTGGGTGCGATCGCACAATCTCTCTAGCACTTGCTCTTGATCGGCAGGGGCATAGCGGTCTGTTTTGTT
>JBHJNL010000092.1:0-8536 GCA_050330855.1 Thermosynechococcaceae cyanobacterium
CCGCGTTTTGCATTTCCTGGCAGGTCTTTGAGCTGTCGTCCATCGGTGAGGTGTCGATTATTTCTCATGCCGACAACGGCTCTCCAGTGTCGGTTATGGACAGCATTGAGAAAGTCGACGGTGCCAAATTCAGTGTCAGCTTGCACGATAACGGTTCTACCTTTGACTAAAGCCTTGGGAACACTCGCCAACAGCTTGCAAGCTAATTGAACGGGACTGGGGTACCCTTTGCCGCGCCAAACTCGGAAGCTCCAGGGCACTCGCCATTGCCCCACAATGATATAAACAACCACCAGATGAAGACCCCGCTTCTGATTGAGCATTCGGACCCACCGGTTAAGGACCATTGGCTCCTCGGTGGGGTTGCTCAAATGACGAAACTTCCCGACCTTTTCGAGCGTGGTCAAATCGAGCAGCACTCGCACCGGAACATTAGGATGAGGCCGATGAGCGGTGAGCTGTTTCAACACACAGGCACGAGTGGTCCGAATCACTTGGCCGGTTGACCAGTCATAGTGATTGAGAAAACGGCTCAGGGAACTGGGTGATTTGACTTGGGTCTGTTCAGGGAGGGCATGGCCTTGCTCTTCTAAAAATAGGCTCAAGAGTGCGTTGAGACTGGCTGCTTGATAGGTGCTGGGCATGAGACAAACAAGGCTATAAACTAGCCCTTGGGCGTGTGCAACGATGGTTCCCATAACCGTCCGATGTTTTTGATTACGCCCTTTCTTTCAGATTATTGACCACAATGCAACCCTTACTGAGAATCGTGCAGGATCTCAGGTGACGTTGATCTGTGAAGCGTTAATCGAGGTTATGCTCTCTATCAATGCAATACAAGAATTTGGGGTTTGAGCACAGTGGCGACCCCTGGATCATGGGATGTAAAAATTAGGGTTCCATCTTTCTCTGTGAAGGTTTTGAGTGCCTCCAGCATCAGTTCTAGAGAGTTTGCATCTTGCCCCACCATAATCTCATCCAACAAACAAATTTTCGGTTGCCGCGCCAAAACTGCCCCCAAGGCCAACCGCCGCTTCTGCCCCTGAGACAATGCATGGGGATGCTTCTGGGCAAAATGCTCCAAGTTCAACGCCTCTAATAATTGCTTTGCCTGCTCCGGCTCTACCCCCGGCTGCATCAGCTCTGCCTCAACGCTTTCTGCAAACAACTGATGATTCGGATTCTGCAACACAAACCCAAGCGATCTCGAAATTTCCACCACACCCCGTCGGGTCACATCCCGCCCCAACATCTCTAAGCGCCCCGTCGCAGGCTTCAATAAACCACTCAACAGCTTCAGCAACGTCGTCTTGCCACAGCCGTTTTCTCCCTTTAGCAGCACAATATCCCCAGCCGCTACCCGCAAATCAGGGAACGGTGGATAGCCTCCCCAGCTCAAATTCGCTGTTTTCAAAACCACTGCTTTGTCTTGCTTTGAAGCCTGTGGGGGAGTCTCAGATCGTGGTTGTGTAGGAATCTGCAGCGGCGAGTCTAGTAAGCTGACTCGGCCAGCGTTGATATTGTAAATGCGATCGCAAACCCCTTTCAACAGCTCCAACCGATGCTCGATCAGCAATACGGCCTGCCCCTGCGCCACACGCTTTTGCACAAGATCCAGCAAAAGCTTCACACCCGCAGTATCCAAAAAGGCAAAGGGTTCATCCAGTAACAACATATCCGGCTGGCGCGTTAGTAAACAGGCCAACAACAACCGCTGCTTTTGTCCTGCTGAGAGCTGGCGAATCGTCCAGTCTCGTTGTTCTACTAAGTCAAACTCTGTCAGGGCCAACTGTGCGATCGCTTGAATCTCGCCGAGAGGCAAATTCCAGTTTTCGAGACCAAAAACCAGCTCCTCCCACACCTGATCGGTAAAGACTTGGGTTTCTACGTTTTGGAGCAGGATGCCCATCAGTTGAGATCGGTCCCGAATCGACCCAAACGTAATCTCTTGGCCCCGAGATAAGACCTGCCCCGAGAGCTTTCCGCCCGTGTGTTCTGGTGCTATCCCCGTTAGGCAGTTCAACAGCGTACTTTTACCGCTGCCCGTGGCCCCGGCTAGCACCACTAGCTCTCCTGGGTTCAGTGCTAGGTTCACGTTCTCGATTGTTGGCTGTGTCTGACCTAAATGGGTAAACGTTAGATCGACGACTTCTAGCAGGGGTGGTTTGCTCTCCACAGTTTTTTATCGCCCCCACTCTAGGTAGGTGATTAGGCTTATGTGTGCGATCGCAACCCCACAAAACAGACTATCCGCCCATTGCCAACGCAGCGGCTTACTGTTGCTACGTGGTTCTGTTGGGGAATAGCCCCGCGTCTGCAGCCCAATCGTGACCTCATCGGCATAGACCACCATTTGAAACACGAGCGGCACCATTAACCCTGAGAACCACTGCCTTGGTCGCCATCTCAGATCAATGCCTCGCAACTGGTTCGCCTCCCAAATGCGCTGTAGTTCCTGCTGCATCAACGGGAAAAATCGCCAGATCAACATCAGACTCAAGGTTAAAAAGCTAGGTAAACGCACGGTCTGTAGTGAACGGATCAAATCTGCCGGAGGCGTCGTTAACGCCAAGACGGGAGTGGGGAGCAGAATTGCCAACAGCCGCAGCGTACTGAAAATTGCCTCCGGCCCATTCCCCAACAGCAATGCCGTAGACCCCGTAAATACCGCCACCATAAATAAGCCATACCCCAGCAATAAAGGGCGCAGCTTGAGTTGCGTCATCATCAGCACAACCCCGCCCACCAATACCACCATCGCCGCAATGTGCTTCAAGAATAGCGATAGCCCGATCAACCCAAAACTGAGGCCTATTTTTAGGAAAGGATTAATACGGCTCAGCAGATTACGGTGAACTCGTCTAGACATCTGCATCTAGCTTGCCGGCTCGTTGCAGTTGATGGACCACTTTTTCCCCTAGCCACCAGCCGATGGAACCCGTAATGCCCGCCGCACCCGCCAATACGCCTAAGAGCCAGGGTTTGCTGAGCAGATCGGCAAACTTTTCGAGTACTTTCGCCAAATTCTCGGCTGGAATGGTGCCTGCATTGACCAAGGCTGCGATCGCAAAGATGCTGCCCAGGCCAATCAGTACCCCGCTCATAAAGAACACCACCGTGCCGAGGAGCCGATTGGCTTTGGACCGATAGTTACCCCTGAAAAAGACAACCGCTTCCGTCGTTAAGGAGGTGAGCACCAGATAAAGGGTAATCAGGGGCGAGAGCGGTAGCATCAAAATTGCTAAGGGCACAATCATCAGGGCAATGCTGCCTCGCCGCTGCAGTCGAGCCATCCCTAGGGTGAGAAAGATGCCGCCGAAGGGTGCCCAGAGGACTAAATCTAGGAACGGTACGGGGACAAAGGGGCCGACCAGAAAAATAGAGGCAACCATGCCAATGGTCATGAAGGCGGCAAAAACGTAATCTCGAAGACTCCAGGGGGATTTCATCTCAGATGGGGGATTAGTTGCTTGGTTTGCAGTCAAGATTTTGATGTCAGTCTATCCGTTGCTACCTTACCACTCGCTTCGCTTCAAAGGAGGTCACCTAGCCTTCTTAAGACAGTGCCATTGCGGTAAAGTTTGAATGACGGAAACGATCAAGCCAAACAGAATTTGGGTTGCTTACATGACTAAATCGAAGAAATCAGAAAAGATACCGAAAGCAATGCAAGAGAAATTCAATCGTATTGTTGCCATCACCGACGATTTTTCGAAGCAGCATTTGAACGATGAGTATGCCCAGTTGATTCGCACCGCCACGGCAGCGCTATGCCGCAAGCGACCGTCTCCATTAGCAAGCGGTCGAGATAATACTTGGGCCTGCGGTATTACTCACGCCATCGGGATGGTCAATTTTTTATTTGATTCTTCTCAAGACCCTCACATTAGCGCTGGAGCGCTTTATCAGCAGTTTGGCATCGGTGCTAGCACAGGACAGGCTAAGTCAAAACTGGTGCGCGATACTCTGAAAATGCGTCAAATGGATCCAGAGTGGTGTCTACCCAGTCGAATCGATAGCAATCCAATGGTGTGGATACTCTCGGTGAATGGTTTGATGGTGGACATCAGAACAATGCCTAGAGAAGTGCAGGAGATAGCCCTTGCCAAAGGTTTAATTCCCTATATTCCAGGGGACAACGAGGCTTCAGAAGATGCCTCCGAACTGACGGAATCGATTGCACCCCATAGAGAGACTTCTGCTGCTCCAGAGGCTCTCTATGTGCTAGCAGTCTTTTTAATAAATGGCCCTGTAACCGAGGCCTTCGTGGCTAAAAATCCAGAAATCTCTCGCATCATTGAGATTAAAGGCAGCAATACGCTTGCCGAGCTGCACCAGATTCTCTTCAAGGCTTTTGATCGAGAAGAGGAGCATCTCTACGAGTTTCAAGTGGGAGGGAGTGGACCACAGGATCCCAAAGCAAGGCGGTATGGATTCAAGCAAGCACTGGATAAAGAACTGGCAGGGGAGGTTTCTAAAACCCTAATTGCATCTCTGGGTCTATCCGTTGACAAGCGTTTCGGCTACTGGTTTGACTTCGGAGATGATTGGTGGCATCAGGTTAATGTTGTATCTATCTCAGCTAAGGCACCCAAAAAGAAATACCCGAGAATTGTAAGTCGAGTGGGAGATAGCCCACCGCAATATGCTGATTTTGATTAAGGACTCTGCTGAGCTTACTCTGCCGGTACCTCCACTCCATCAAAATAACAAAGGCCAAATGTATCAGGCCTAACTTTCATCTGTTTTTAAATTTGCCCTCACAAGTTCCTCAAGTTTAAGGGTTACAAGTTTACCCATAGTGAATGCTAGGCTCACCATGCTACTCGCGAAACAAGCCAGATTGATTCAGTTTCTGCAAAACGACTTAAACCTTTCTCCAGATGCAATCTCAGTGGCTGATCGGTTGAGTCGACGCGATCATGGTCCCCTCTCTGTTGTGCTGTGGCAATACGGTTTAGTGACCCTAGAGCAGTTGAATATCATCTTTGAGTGGTTAGAGCGAGATCGGTGAAGGAACTGACGTTAGCTCCCTCTCAACTGCAAATCAAGACGGGTCGGCATTATAGTCATATTTGTGAGAGCGATGCTACTCCTCGCTTTGTTTTGAGACTCGGCTTGAAAGAGGTGGTCGCAGCCCAGTCTTTATGCTTTTCGCAACACATCTATCTCAAAAGGCTCCAGCTTTTGAGGTAGGTCAATCCCTTGACCGGTTGCTCTAATATTCGATAATAAAACTTGCCATGATTTGAGATCGACGTCGACGTCAATTTCAAAGGGCTGCTCGTAGGCAAAGTTAATGATCACGAGGATGGTCTCTTCAGCCGTTTCTCGAAGGTAGGCCATCTGCTCATAGGGATAATGAATTAAGGTGCGCCAAGACCCACGGCGCAGGGCATCGCTGTGGCGCTGAATATAAATTAAGCGCCGGTAAAAGTGCCAAATTGAATCAGGGTTGGCCTGTGCTGCCTCGACATTGATGTCTTTATAATTAGGATGAACCGGAAGCCAAGGTTCTACCGCTTTGCCAAAACTAAATCCAGCGTGGACTGAATCATCCCACTGCATGGGTGTACGAGCACCATCACGATGAGGAGGTGTCTCTCCGGTGGCGCTGGTTGCGATCGCATTATCCTGCTGCTTTTCGGGTGGAATATCTTCAAAATCCACCATGCCCAGCTCTTGGCCATAGTAGAGCACGGGTGTTCCTCGCATGGTCATCAATAGAGTCGCGGCAGCTTTGGCAATGGCGTCAGGATTGGTGCATAAGCGCACATTCAATCCAGCGAGACAAATGGCGCGGAATATCGTGATTGTCTAAAAAATAGGTCGGCCAAGCTCCTTCAGGCGTAATACGCTCTTTTTTCTCGATTTCGCGCTGTAGATAGCCCGGATACCAAGGGCTAAAGGGGAACTCAAAGGCAAAGGGTAAATGTAGCTCATCGTTATTTACCCCATAGAATGAGTTGGAATCATAGAGGCGGCTGTCAATAAAGGTTTCGCCAATGAGGACGCGATCGTCATATTCGTCGATTAGACTCCGGATCTCACGAATGATTTGATGATTCTCGGGCAGATCTTTGTCGTATAAATGGTGCTGATTATAGTATGCATTTTTATCCGTCGATCCAAACTTGACCGGATTATCACGGAAGTACTGATCTTTGCTATAGACGCTGGAGGCATCCAGACGGAATCCATCGACGCCTTTGTCGAGCCAGTAGCGCAGGATATCAAATAGAGCCGCCTTGACGTCAGGATTGCGCCAGTTTAGATCGGGCTGGTTTTCGTTAAAGGTATGGAAGTAGTACTGCTGCCGAGCGTCACAGTAGGTCCAGCCAGTGCCGCCAAAGTAAGATAACCAGTTATTAGGAAGGCTATCTTTGTAGCCCGGATCTTGCCAGATATACCAGTCACTTTTCGGGTTGTCTTGTCCTGTACTCGATTCAATAAACCAAGGATGTTGATTAGAAGAATGGTTGAGTACCATATCCATAATGATGCGAACACCCCGCCGGTGGGCTTCGGTAATCAACGTCTCAAACTCAGCAAGCGTACCGAATATAGAGCAAATATTGCGATAGTCGCTAATATCATAGCCGTTATCCACCATGGGCGAATCGTTAATGGGAGAGAGCCAAATAGCATCAATCCCCAGAGACGTTTGGCTATTAGGTTTACCGTCATTGAGATAGTCTAAGCGTCGAATGATCCCCTCTAGATCGCCGGTGCCATTGCCGTTCCCGTCTGCAAAGGTAAGAGGGTAAATCTGATAAATGACTCCACTTTGCCACCAGGCTTGCGGTTTGTCTTGGCTTTGTTGAGTCACTGTTCTTTCTCTGTATGAATTTCAGGCTATTGAAGGTTCTGATCAAACGTTTGCAGATAGAGCAGCACAAGGTTCCATCTATTGATTGAAGCAAATGATTGAAACAAATAGATGTTTAAGATCAGAGATACTTTAATATCTTTTATTTTCTGTTCGCCAGAACGTCTCTATATGAAGAGAGTTTGAATGCTTCAGCCGTTAGCCGTGGCTGACGCCTTCTTGACGAGCGGCTTGCTCTACGGCAGAAGCAACGGCCGTGGCAACCCGTGGGTCAAAGACAGAAGGGATGATGTGATCTCGACAAAGCTGATCGCTGCCGACTAGGGTTGCGATTGCAAATGCAGCTTGCAAATGCATGGTAGTGGTAATGGCTTCTGCCCGACAATTCAACGCCCCTCGAAAGACGCCCGGAAATGCCAGTACATTATTGATCTGGTTCGGATAATCACTGCGGCCGGTTGCCATCACAGCCACATCGGCCTGAATGAGTTCGGGCTGAATTTCAGGGATGGGGTTTGCCATCGCAAATACAATCGGGTCTTTCGCCATGGACTGCACCATCTCTGGGGTGACAACACCAGGGGCGCTGACGCCCAGAAAGATATCTGCTCCTTTCATTGCATCGGCTAGGGTTCCAGATATCTCGCCGGCGAGGGCTTGCTTACGAGAGTTGAGATCGGTGCGATCGCGGCTCACAATACCGGTGCGATCGCACAGACAAAGATTAGAAACCCCTGCTTTTTGAAGGAGTTGAGCAATGGCAATTCCAGCCGCACCCGCCCCATTAATGACCACCTTGATCTGCTCCATTGATTTATGGACAATCTTCAGGGCGTTGATCAAAGCCGCCAGCACCACAATGGCAGTCCCGTGCTGATCATCATGAAAAACAGGAATATTAAGTTCTCGACGCAGTCGTTCTTCGACTTCAAAACATCGAGGGGCGCTGATATCTTCTAGGTTGATGCCCCCAAACACGGGCGCAATCTGCTTCACGGCTGTCACGATTTCATCAACATCTTGGGTCGCCAAACAAATAGGGAATGCATTCAACTGACCAAATTCTTGAAATAGCATGGCCTTCCCTTCCATGACCGGCAAGGCCGCTTCGGGGCCAATATTGCCCAGACCTAAGACCGCGCTACCGTCGGTGACCACCGCTACTGTCTTGCTTTTGATGGTGAGATTATATACTTCGTCTGGGTTCTGTGCGATCGCCGTACAGATTCGCCCTACCCCTGGTGTATAAGCCATTGCTAGGTCATCTTGACTGTGCAGTCGCTGTTTACCTTGAATTGTAATTTTGCCGCCCCGATGAAGATCAAAGGTACGGTCTGACACATCCATAAGCTGAACGATATCTAATGCTTTAACGGCATCTACAATTTGTTCAGCATGTTCACTACTGGTGGCATCGACGGTCAACTCCCTGAGCTGTGTGGTGTGGGTGCGCTCTAGCAGCTCAATATGTCCTAAGCTACCCCCCGTTTTGCCAATCGCCCGAAAGACGACCGCCAGCGCTCCGGCCCGGTTTGGCAGTCGGATTCGCATCGACAAACTATAGCTAGGGTTTGGCGTCAAATTAACCATATTGTTGTCAAATCAGATAGAACGTGAAGAGCACACGCAACCACTGAGGCTAGCGTCTTTGCATTCTACCCGATCTTTTCTAGAGGCAAGATTCTAATTTTCAACACCTCTTAACTT
>JBHJNL010000093.1:0-9890 GCA_050330855.1 Thermosynechococcaceae cyanobacterium
TCCCAAGGGGTAACGAAGATTGGTCGTTTCAGCCGCTAAAAAGTGAAATTCATCTCTGTTTTCAGTGTTTTACGGCCTTGAAAACGTCTGAAACCCACTAAGTTCCTACCCCCCTTGGACGGTTACGTTTTTTCAAGGTTTCGTATTTTTATATTTCTCGACAAAGTTTTGTTTATTCTCTTAGGAGAAACTCGTGTTTCAGGATCTATTGCCCCCTCTTAATAGTCATAATCTTCCCTATCCCGATACCCTTCATCCTATCGTGGTTCATTTTGTAATCGCGATGGTTTTATTCGCTGTTCTCTGCGACGTGATAGGGTACTTCACCAAGAATATTCGCCTCTATGAGGTGGGGTGGTGGAATATGGTGTTTGCAACAATCTCTATTTTTGTTGCAGTCATCTTCGGTCAGATTGAGGCGGGGTTGGCAACACCCTACTCTGCGGCCTCTGGCGCTCTGAACTTGCATACGTTAATCGGCTGGGCTCTATCTGGTATTCTGGCTGCCATTACCGGTTGGCGCTATATCCTACGATTGCGGAGTCCAGAGGCTTTGCCAATTCCCTATCTGGGTATGAATGCCGTTTTGACCGTTATTGTGCTATTTCAGGTTTACCTAGGCGATAAGCTGGTGTGGGTCTACGGCCTTCACACTGAGGCGGTGGTCGAAGCCGCGAGGGGAGGTTTGCTGCAATGATCAGTGGACTGCCTGCCCTAGGATTGGGGACAGCCAACGGATTGCCCTATGCCGTGCCGATTCATCCTAATTTAGTGCATTTGACCTTGGGGCTGTTTATTGTTGCGATCTCATTCGATATCGTCGCCGCTCTTTACCCCTTAGAAAAACCTATCTTCAAGTTCCTCGCCATTCCTACCACCAGCTCCAATTTGTACGACGTGGGCTGGTTCAATATGGTGGCAGCCGCAATCATCACCTTTTTTACCGTAGCCGCTGGCTTTTACGAGATTCTGCTGGCCGATCCCCCCATGGATATGGTCAGTCCTTGGGGTTTAGGAGCAATGGATACGATGCTGTGGCACGGCGTTGGCGGTGTTCTCCTTTTGGGGCTAATTGTAGCCATGACGGTCTGGCGAGGGTTTCAGCGCTATGTGTGGCGGCAAGATCGGGCGCGTCAGGTGCAGTGGAGCTATCTGCTCGCGGGTCTAGGTATCTTTGCGTTAATGTTTATTCACGGGACTTTAGGCGCACACCTGGGAGCCGATTTCGGGATTCATGTTAGTGCTGACCGCCTCATCCGAGCCGGGATCAACCCGAATACCCAGCTCAATATACTCTTCATGAACTAGAGGTTCTCGCACCGATGAATCGACGCACGATTTTAGTCTTGGCGGGACTTGCGATCGCCGACTTACTGATTAGCCTGTGGATGGGTCAACAGGCCTATAGCTGGATGCCACCCCAAGCCTCGGCAGAATCCGTTTTGGTAGACAAACTCTTCAGTTTTATGACCACCCTAGGCAGCTTTATCTTTTTGGGCGTCATGGGGACTTTACTGTATGCCGTCCTCTTTCAGCGAGCGGCCAAATATGATGCCAGTGATGGTCCCCCTATTGAAGGCAGTCTGAAGCTAGAGGTGTTATGGACTCTGGTTCCCGTTCTGCTGGTGATTTGGATTGCGACGGTCAGCTACCAAACCTACGATCGCATGGGTATTCTCGGCCATATGGAATCGATGGCAATGGGAATGCCTGCAGCAGAGGCGGCGACTGTGGCCCCAGATGAAGACGTGTCAGCCCCCATTAACGTCTATGCTCGGCAATGGGCCTGGGAATTTCATTATCCCGACCCAGATATTCGCAGTACTGAATTGCATTTGCCCGTGGACCAGAGAGCGCGACTCTTGCTGTCATCAGAGGACGTCCTGCATGGCTTCTTTGTCCCTGCTTTTCGGGTCAAGCAAGATGTGGTTCCCGGTCGAAAAATTGGATTTGAATTTACGCCCATCCGAACAGGCCGCTATCGCTTGCGGGATTCGGAATATAGCGGCACCTACTTTGCCGCCAATCAAACCAATGTGGTGGTGGAGTCTGCAGAGGATTATCAACAGTGGTTAGCCACGGCAGCATCTACCCAGCCCACTGCCGCTCAAAACATTGCCTACGAAGAGTTCAACCAAGAAACTCAAAGCGCCCTTGACCTTGGCTGGGCAACGGTGAAACCGGCCCCGGCCCCTGTTGTAAATTACGCCAGCTCAGAGCAAGATTCCCATGAGTAATGCCTCTTTGGAGTTAACGCCTCCCACCCTTCAGCCCCAATCGGGCGCTCCAGATAACTGGCGCAGATTTTTTAGCTTCAGTACCGATCACAAAGTGATTGGCATTCAATATATCGTCCTCGCCTTCATCTTCTTTTTGTTTGGCGGTCTGCTGGCGATGGTGATGCGGGGCGAACTGATTACCCCCGACTCTGATCTCGTCGATCGCACAGTCTACAACGGACTGTTCACCATGCACGGCACCATCATGCTGTTCCTGTGGACCTTCCCTATGCTGAACGGGTTAGCCAACTACCTCGTGCCGTTGATGATTGGGGCGCGGGATATGGCCTTTCCTCGCCTGAACGCAGCCGCATTTTGGATGGTACCGGTCTTTGGCGTCATTCTAATCGTTAGTTTCTTTGTGCCGGGGGGGCCATCTCAATCGGGCTGGTGGGCCTATCCGCCCGTCAGTTTGCAGAACCCCACCGGCAATCTAATTAATGGACAGTCGCTGTGGCTATTGGCGGTGGCTCTATCGGGAATCTCCTCGATTATGGGGGCCGTCAATATTGTCACCACTATTTTTAGAATGCGAGCGCCGGGAATGGGCTGGTTCAAGATGCCCGCGTTTTGCTGGACGGTCTTATCTGCCCAGATCATCCAGTTAGTGGGTCTACCCGCCTTGACGGCAGGCGCGGTCATGCTGCTTTTAGATCTGACCGTGGGGACTAGCTTCTTTAATCCCGCTCTCGGCGGCGATCCGGTGCTGTATCAGCATTTCTTTTGGTTCTATTCTCACCCAGCAGTGTACGTGATTATCCTGCCTATTTTTGGGGTGTTCTCCGAAGTCTTTCCGGTCTATGCGCGCAAGCCGCTGTTTGGCTATCGGGTGGTCGCGGTGTCGTCTTTGATTATCACGGGGCTGAGCCTGATTGTGTGGGCGCACCATATGTTTGCCAGCGGCACGCCCGGCTGGATGCGGATGCTGTTTATGTTCACTACAATGGCGATTTCGGTGCCCACGGGGATCAAGGTATTCGCCTGGGTGGCGACGATCTGGGGTGGTAAGCTGCGGCTAACCTCGGCCATGCTGTTTGGCCTAGGCGGACTGTCGATGTTTTTGTTTGCGGGGATCACGGGGGTTATGCTGGCCTCGGCCCCCTTTGATATTCATGTTAACAACACCTACTTTGTCGTGGGCCACTTCCATTACGTGATTAATGGAGCCGTGGTGATGGGATTCTATGCCGCCATTTACCACTGGTTCCCGAAAATGACGGGGCGCATGTATTACGAAGGCTTGGGGAAACTACACTTTGCTTTGACATTCATTGGTATCAATTTGATTTTTCTACCCATGCATCCCCTAGGACTGCAAGGAATGCCCCGCCGAGTAGCCTCCTACGACCCAGAGTTCGCTTTCTGGAACGTCATTGCTAGTCTCGGCGGATTTTTACTGGGGGTCTCAACTCTGCCCTTTATCTTGAACATGCTCAGTTCTTGGGTCCGGGGTGAAAAAGCAAAGGATAATCCTTGGCGAGCGATTGGCTTAGAATGGCTGGTCTCCTCACCGCCGCCCCATGAAAACTTTGAACAAATTCCCATTATCCTGTCGGCCCCCTACGGCTATGGCAGTGATAAACCTTTGACTGCAAACGATCCGACGAAGGAGTTAGTCAGTGAGCACAGCGAATCTTGATCCGACCCTTGAGACTCAGGTGGTCCGGGTCGCAGCGCATGAAGAAGAAGACCATCGCATGTTTGGTTTCATCGTCTTTCTGCTGTCAGAAAGCGTTATCTTCATCAGCTTTTTTGTGGGCTACACCGTCTATAAAACTAGCGTCATCGACTGGCTCCCTGCTGGCGTTGAAGGCTTAGAGATCCATGCCCCATTGATCAATACGATTGTGCTGGTTTCTAGCAGTTTTGTGATCTACTTTGCAGAGCGCTTTTTGCACCGAGACAATCTGTGGGGATTCCGAACCTTTTGGTTGTTGACAATGGCGATGGGCAGCTTCTTTCTCTACGGTCAGGCGGTGGAGTGGATGAGTTTGCCCTTTGGCTTTAAGTCGGGGGTGTTTGGCGGTACGTTTTATCTACTGACCGGTTTTCATGGACTGCATGTTTTGACGGGGGTATTGCTGCAGGGCATTATGCTCAGTCGTTCGTTTATCCCCAACAACTATAGCGGTGGCGAGTTTGGCGTTGAGGCAACTTCGATATTTTGGCACTTTGTAG
The DNA here is from genome assembly GCA_050330855.1 of Thermosynechococcaceae cyanobacterium. Classification (GTDB taxonomy): domain Bacteria; phylum Cyanobacteriota; class Cyanobacteriia; order Thermosynechococcales; family Thermosynechococcaceae; genus RCC1774. The sequence continues at coordinate 4,458 of JBHJNL010000093.1, forward strand.
ATGTGATCTGGATTGTGCTGTTCATGCTCATTTATGTGTGGCAATAGTCACCCCAATCTTGATTGTGTATGCACAAGTTTCTAATCAGCTTAGAAAGCATTACACTGCCCCCCCAGTCCCCCAATTCTGGGGGGAGAGTGTTGAGAGATTCCAGTGTTTTGATCGTTCATCTTTTTGGTAATTCAGTTGCGTGTGGGTAGACCACACTGCAGAATTTGTAGGAGATATCCATGATTATTGATGACCAGCACTACGACATCATCATTGTGGGCACTGGTGCTGGCGGTGGTACGCTAGCGCAGAAACTGGCCCCCACGGGCAAACGGATTTTGATTTTAGAGCGCGGTTCGGTGATGGCGCTAAAAGATCAAAACGTGGCGGGCGTCGATGTGTTGAAGAACAAGCGCTACCATGCCCCTGAGCAATGGTATGACCAGTCAGGTGAACCCTTTTCACCGCAAACGAACTATGCGGTGGGGGGAAATACCAAAATTTACGGTGCGTCTCTGATGCGGATGCGCGATCGCGACTTCAATGCGGTCACCCACCAGGACGGCGTTGCTCCTGAATGGCCGTTGAAATACGCTGAGTTAGAGCCTTACTATACGGCGGCTGAGCAGCTTTATCAGGTGCATGGAGACTATGGGCAAGATCCGACGGAGCCTGATCATAGCGATAATTATCCCTATCCGGCAGTGAATCATGAACCCGTCATGCAGCCCATTGTGGATGCGATCTCAACCCAAGGACTGCACCCAGCCCCGCTCCCCGTTAGTCTGACCCGTCAGGACGACGACCCCACCGGAGACGCCGAAGTCTTTGGCATTAATCCGGCCCTGAAATACGACAACGTGACCCTGAAAACCAATGCTAGGGTCGTCAGCTTACACACCAATCCGACGGGCACTGAAATCAAAGGGGTCCAGGTGGATATCGATGGGCAAGCCATCCTGTTTACGAGCCATATTGTGGTGCTCGCCTGCGGTGCAGTGAATTCAGCGGCGTTAATGCTGGCGTCTGCCAATGACAAGCATCCCAATGGGTTAGCGAATGGCTCAGACCAAGTGGGCCGTAATTTAATGAAGCACCAGATGACGGTGATTGTGGAGCGCGGTGTCGCCAACAACTCAGGCACCTTCCCCCATAGCGTCAGCATCAATGATTTTTACTGGGGCGATCGCGACTATGACTACCCGATGGGCCATATCGAGAACACGGGTGGCCTATTGCAGGACGTGATTTTTGCCGAGTCTCCCCCCCTGCTGTCGGTGGTGGCCCAGCTCATGCCGGGTGCGGGTCTCAAGCAGCTTGCGGTGCGCTCCATTGGCTGGCGTGCGCAAACGGGGGTGCTACCTGACCCCAATAATCGGGTTTATTTTCAAAATGACAAATTGCGCTACGAGTTTACGCCCAATAATACTGAAGCCCACGATCGTCTGGTGTACAAGTGGCTAGAGGTGCTCAAGGCCGTTGAAAAAAACGCTAAAGGGTCACAGCGCGTTTATCCGCGTGGGGAAGTGCCACTGCAGGTGGTGGGCTACCAAAGTGGCACCTGCCGCATGGGAACCGATCCGGCGACATCAGTTTTAGATTTGAACTGCCGCACCCATGCGATCGAAAATCTCTACATTGTAGACAGTAGTTTCTTCCCTTCCTGTGCCAGCGTCAGCCCTGCTTTAACGGTGATAGCCAATGCATTGCGAGTGGGGGAGCAATTGATCCATCATCTCGATGGACACTGAACTCTTAATTGCTTGGTTTCTGATCGAGACGAGTGGCCTGTTCAAGGGCGGCGATTTCTTCCGCACGACGAGCATAGGGTCGCAGATCCTTGAGTTCCCAGCCAGTGAGGATGCTGAGGTTCTCTAAGCTCATCCCCCGCAACAGCATGTCAATGCACCAGGTTTGTGGGGCTTGAGCAAGATCAGGTGGTCCTTGAGGTGTGGTGAGATCTGCGGTCCACTGTTGCCAGCGGGTTTGGATGTTTGCGATCGCAACGGGCTGATCCACATCATTCAAGAACAGGTGGGGCTGCTTGTCTTTACGACTCTTGATCCATTTGGTGAGCGGGTTCGCTGTATACGATCCGTAGCGCCTACCCATAATCCACTGGTTCACAGGTACCTGTCGATTTCCGATCTGAAGTAGATGTTGATTGCTGTCGCAGCTTTGTTGAGATCGCATCAACCCCACCACATCCATCGCCGAGATCCCAGCCCCGAACAAAACATAGGCCAACGCATAATCCTGAAGGCTTTCTTTCTTTGCCTGTCGCAAAATTTGATGAACCAGAGTCGCCGGTAGATCTGCAACCTTAGACTCTTTTTCAGGGGAATCTGACACCAGCGAAAGCGCTGATGATGAAACCGTCTCCGTTCCCTGGAGAAGCTGCACCACATGATCTAAAAATGCCTCTCGACTCTCCCAAAGCTGATGGAAATTAGTCGTGAACTCAATCACCGCATAGCCCAGCAGCATACCGTTGAGCAACCCCGCCAACTTCTGTGCCGGGAGCCGCGCCTGAAATTCGCCCCGATCAATACCCTGCTGAAGATACTGAGCCACATAACGATTGGCCTCGGTTAACCCCTGCCCCAAGGCCCGTCGATGCTCTTCCGGATACTGATCCGCTTCCCCCACCAGCGACTGGATCAGCTTCGGCACCCGCTCTAGGGCATGTAAGTAATCACTTGCATATTGCCTCAGCCCTGCATTCCCTGAGGTACTGCTTTGCACCAGCGATCCCCCTAGTGTTTTCAATGCCGCCGACTCCTCCAGAACGGCCAGCACCAAGCCCTGCTTATTGCCAAACTGCCGGAACAGCGTCACCTCATTCACCTCCGCCGCTTCCGCAATCTGACGGGTAGTAGTCCCACTGACGCCCTCTAGCATAAACAGCTCCAAGGCCGATTGAATCAGACGTTGACGGGTCGATCGAGAAGCCATAGACAAAAAATGCAAGTAGCACTTGCAGAATTAAATTAAACTTGCTAGCATAGGTTCATGCAAGTACCACTTGCTTTCTTACTGTAGCGGTCAAGCGACGGAAAATCGAGTTTGCTTTAGCGCTATTCACTCTAGCGGCCCTGGCTTAGATAGGGGCAGCACTCTACTTTTAGGATTTGTTATGACAGCACAAACTTTAGGGTCTGCCCCCCAGGGCGGCAATTTGCCTGCGCTGAGTTGGGTGAATGTGGGCTTCTTTGCGGCCTTCCATGCAGTCGCCCTGCTCGCTCCCTTTTACTTTTCTTGGTCAGCCCTAGGCGTCGCTATTCTGCTGCACTGGTTGTTTGGTGGCATTGGCATTTGCCTCGGCTACCATCGATTGCTCAGTCACCGTAGTTTTCAGGTGCCGAAATGGCTGGAATATGCGATCGCACTTTTAGGCGCAATGGCCATCCAGGGCAGTCCCACCTTTTGGGTGGGCGGTCATCGTCAGCACCACGCTCACACCGAAGACGTGGTGAAAGACCCCTACTCTGCCCAACGAGGCTTCTGGTGGAGCCACATCCTCTGGGTTCTTCATCCCACCAAAGATTTCTTTGATCCGCAGCGCTACCGAACGTTGGCCCCTGATCTGGCACGACAGCCTTTCTACCGCTTTCTAGATCATGCTTTTCTGCTGCTTCAGCTTCCCTTAGCAGCTCTTTTATATTTCCTAGGCGGCTGGTCCTTCGTGATTTATGGCATCTTTGTTCGTTCTGTGTTGCTGTGGCATTCCACCTGGTTTGTGAACTCTGCTACCCATATGTTTGGCTACCGTACCTTTAAAGACTCTGATGACGATGCCCGAAACCTCTGGTGGGTCTCTCTGTTGACCTACGGCGAAGGGTGGCATAACAACCACCATGCCTATCCCCACGTTGCAAAATCTGGCTTTCGCTGGTGGGAGATTGACGCGACTTGGTGGGCGATCTCAGCCTTAAAATCATTAGGACTGGCAAAGAAGGTGACGCTGTATCCGACAAAAGTCTATGGTGAAGGTTCGTAGACCCCTTGCAGGCTAAAGTTTTGAAGAATTTTTGAGATTACCCTATTCACGGTGAAGGAGTGAGTATATAATCGATAAGCATTCTTCGCTGGTGTAGCTCAGTTGGTAGAGCAGCTGATTTGTAATCAGCCGGTCGCATGTTCGAGTCATGTCACCAGCTTCTCAAGTTCAAACCTTTACATAGCCTAAAATCTAAGCCCCAAAGACCTTTCAGGTAAGACTTTGGGGCTTTTAGTGTCTAGAGCATAGCTGTAGATAACTGTTCAAAGGCTTGGAGATTTGGTTGAAGATTGAGATAATTGAGCTAGATTTTAGTACAGGATTTAGCACAATGGCTCGGCCAGTTGATTCAGAAGCGGTCATTAACAGAAAGCTGAAAGCTGCTGGAATTCGTCTCAAGGTAGTTGCTCGAAATCAGAAGTTATCTTTGAGGGGAACGCTGCCCCCGCGCCCAGGTGAGAATAAGGCAAAACAAACGTACTTGGCGTTGGGCTTGGATGCGACGCCCTATGGCTATCGAATGTCAGAAATGAAGGCTCATGAGTTGTGGTCTCAGCTCGGACAGGGAAAATTTAACTGGGACAACTGGGTTGACACAACCGACTGGCAAACCTGCCAAGCCTGGATCGACCGCTATAAACGTTACTGGCTCAAGCGTGAAGGAGAAGAGAGTGAGCGCAAATAGCATCGGGGCGAGTGGTTGTTGGGATTACGGTGGCTACCGCCTAATGAAAATTTAACGCCACAACTTTTAGAGCAGGTGGCCCAATCAAAGCCAGCCAATACCCGATCTCGCCAGCGGTTCGTTCAGATACTGATGCATTTGGCTGAATTTGCAGAAATTGATGTGAACTTGAACCCCTATAAGGGCAGTTACTCTTGTTCCAAAAGTCAGCCACGAGACATCCCCACTGATCCTGAAATTGTGGTGATCAGAGACAGTATCGCTAACCCCCAATGGAAGCTGGTATATGAGCGGATGGCCGTTTATGGCCTACGGAACCATGAGTGCTGGAATTGTGAGATTGATCCAAAACCACCCCATGCTTGCCGGGTTTTGGCTGGGAAAACAGGCCCAAGAGAAGGGGTAATGCCCCTCTATCCAGAGTGGGCGACAGACTGGAAGCCCTGGGAAGGGGAACTTCCTACGGTAACGGCCAAGGACCATGCCATTTTCGGAGAGCGAACCGCTAGAGCATTCAAGCGCCTGGGCATCCCCTTCACACCCTATAATTTGCGCCATGCCTGGAACATCCGGGGGTCTGTGGTTTTCAAGGTGCCAGTGGCGGTGATGGCTCAGATGGCGGGTCACAGCCCAGAAGTGCCTACGGTGTACACACAAGTCCTCCCAGAGCGGTTTTCCACCCGATAAAAATGGATTCAAACCGCCTCAGCCCATGAACTAAGGTGGGCATTCCAGGCGGTCTTTGAGAGCGATAGGC
>JBHJNL010000094.1:0-2986 GCA_050330855.1 Thermosynechococcaceae cyanobacterium
AAAGATTATGAACGGTTGCCCGAATCATCAGAAGCAATGATCTATATTTCTATGATCCGGCTGATGGTCAGGCGATTAGCCTAAATTGGTAGTGACTGACACTTTTCATACATCCTCTGAGAGCAGTTGTCCACCCGGATTAATGCCGATAATAGTTGCGGGGGTAATTTTTTGGGAGGCATCGCGCCACAAGACATTATGAAAGATCATCGCCTCAACTTGGTCAATCCCCTGGACCTGTTGGGCTTTGGTAAAGCGGTCATAGGCGATCGGCGCTGTGATATCTAAACTGACGAAATCTTCAGAGCTAATCCAGATATCAGCCTTAGACTTTTCCACCAGCAAAGACGCCGAGCGGATAAATCCCTGCAGAATGCCCACCTGAATGGTGATAAGACTGACGGCGAAAATAATTCCGGATTGAGCCACCAGAAACCGAGAAATGTCGTTGAATAGATTTTTCCGGGCCAGGGAAGTCATAGACTGAAGTTTGATATCTGTATCGTCAATTTACCTTGTAACCACCACGCGAGTCCTCATTCGCATGACTCAAAGCCTGATTGCCTCTGCTGCTGCTGCCTTCGCGGCGTTGTTCCCCATTGCCAACCCGGTGGGTGCCATTCCGATCTTTTATAGTCTGACCGCCACTGATATGCCGGACACTGTTCTCTACAGGGGTGATTTACGAAATTTTGTCGCTACAACCTACGGATTTACGGTCTTTTAGGAGGCATCATCCTTAAAGGAAACAGTATTAAGATGGACTCCGATTACCCGACTCTCGTCACCTGCTTGTGTCCCAAAGTCCCTTTATATTGTAGGGAGGGACTTTGGGATAGGTTTTGTCTAATTCATCGTGAGTGCAGTTTCTGGTTCCCGTGGATTGGCAATTCACAATCTCTTGGGGCCGTAGCTTTCATGCAAGAGCCATTTATCGGACAACTCACATGATTTTGATTCCCCTTAAAACCCCTCGAAAGCGGCTGCGTGAAGGTCTACTAGGCCGAATCAGTTTTTTAGGGTTAACGCTGCTCAGCTTGAACGTGAGTGCAACACAGGCAGCGGAGCGCATCCATGTATCCTACGGACTTCTGGAACGCTCTGTTTCTGTCAGCGCCTTAGAGATCTTTGCCAAGGAGGGGCGAATTACGGGTGATTTAATTCCCTATGCTCGCTACCTTAAAACCGATCAGCGGCAGCAGCTCCGAGCCGGTCTGCAGGCAAAGATAGATCTATCTCCTGTTTCCGTTGCTCAATTTTTCTATACTCCGATTGGTGAAGAGCTACTGCAGCGGGTGGGTCAGGTGGTTTATCCCAAGTCCCGGCAAGGTAGCCTCTACGCGCTGCGCTCAGCCTTAATATTGTCTGCTGCAGAGCCACAGGGTTTGACGTTTCTCAATGTTCTCCAAAACTACCCTACAGAGGGCTTGCAAATTGATTTGAGCCGGGGATTGACAATCTTCGGCGAGGGTCAAAAGCTGATCAAAGATACGGCTTTGGCAGTGAGTAAGATTGAGGCTCAGGCAATCAGTGAGCCGGAAGCGAGCTTGATCCAGTCAGGGCAGTCTTTAGCGTCAACCGGGCCTTATCGGTGGCAAAAAACAAGTCTAGAACTCAATGACAACACTCCAGAACGAATTGCTGATACGGGCAAAGCCCGTCAGTTCCCGGCAGATGTGTATTTGCCTCAAACCGCTTTACCTAAGCCGTTGCCCGTTATTGTCATTTCCCACGGTCTCAATTCGGATCGCGGTTCCTTTGCCTATTTGGCAGAACATCTGGCCTCCCACGGATTTGTGGTGGCGGTTCCAGCCCATCCCGGCAGTGACACAAAACAGCTAGAGGCACTCCTAACGGGTGCCAGTAGTGATGTCGCAGAACCGATTGAGTTTGTCGATCGGCCTCTGGATGTCAAGTTTCTTTTGAATGAATTGGAGCGCAGATCGCAATCGGATCCTACCTTTAAAGGTCGCCTCAACCTACAGCAGGTGGGGGTGATGGGTCAATCCTATGGGGGCTATACGGCATTGGCGCTAGCAGGCGCGCCCATTAACCTGACTCAGCTTCAAGAAGACTGCAACCCCCAAACCCTCAGCACTACCTTGAATCTTTCAGTCTTGCTGCAGTGCAAGGCGGCTCGGTTACCGGCTCGGCAATATAACCTAGCAGATGATCGCGTGAAAGCCATCATGGTGATTAATCCGATTGACAGCGTGGTGTTCGGTCAAAAAAGTCTCAGTCAAATTAAAATTCCGGTGATGATGATCTCTGGGAGTGCTGATACGGTTGCCCCTGCTCTGCCTGAGCAAATTGAGCCTTTTACCTGGTTAATGACTCCGAAAAAATACTTTGTGCTGATGAAGGGTGGCACCCACTTTTCAACCATTGATGATCAAGATGATGCCAGTACTGAAGCCGATGTGTTGCCAGTTGCTCCTGCCATCGTGGGGCCTGATCCGGTTTTAGCCCGTCGCTATGTCAATGTATTGGGTTTGGCAATGATGAACACCTATATTGTTGGTCGCTCTGGCGACCAACAATATTTGACCCCAGGCTATGTTCAGGCTCTGAGCCAACAATCGCTTCCTTTGATATTAACTCAGTCTATCTTTCTAGATGAGGTGGAAACACCTGCTCAGCCTTAGCTTGAAACTTCAGCTTGGGTATAATTTGCAGTCCGCTAGTTGAGATAAAAGGATAATGACTCCAGACCGCAATGATGAGAAATACCGCCTTCAAACTGACTAATTGCGATCGCAGCCTATGCGATTCTAGCTTGGCTCGTGGGGTATCAACTTAAGACGGGACAAGTTGTATAGAGGGCTTTCTGGACGTGCCTGTCTATTTTCAATAGGTCCCTAATGGAGACAATTCTCTGATGTATGGTGATAGAGTGTTGTGCAAGTCAGAGTAGACAGTCCTTCAAGTATTTCCATGATCGCGATTGAGTCCCACCTTGAGTCATCGAAGTATGAGCAGCGAATTA
>JBHJNL010000095.1:0-32502 GCA_050330855.1 Thermosynechococcaceae cyanobacterium
AAACTGAAATCGCAGCATAGCTGATAGCGATAGTTGAAACTATATCTGTTTACTCGCCTGCTATTCGCAAGTGAGTAAGTTTGAGATGCAAAAAGACTAAAAATGTCCAAAGTCCTGTACTAGGGAAGACACCTACTATCTCAATCATGTGACGGGTGCTGCTCAGCTTTTACAACAGAAACAGGCTGACGAGGTACCACCAACGCCCCAGGATCGATATATTTTTCTAAATGGATATCACTCCAAACCCTCGGGACACACGACCACATCTCACAGCAGCTTCAAACTGATCTGGAAGCATTAAGTCTTGATGAGCTGCTGTATTAAATCATGGCCTGTGGGGCTGATGGCAAAGAGAGTACGACTGCGGTCAAATAAGGCAGAGCCGATCTGGAGATTGCGATCGCACCCTCCGGTATCTCCACAGTGGGTCTGAATATAAGCCCGAGATCGTTGGTCAATGCGGTTTGTTATTTCGGTGTAAATAGCCCTCATCCAATCGTTCCCCCCCTCTTGGTCGAGAGATCTGAGGTGCTGTAAGCCCGCTTCTGCGGTGGCGGCATTGAAGAGGACCTGAAGATCTGAGGTAGGCAGCCCCGCATTGGCTGCGATCGCAGTCAAAATTTCCTGGCGACCATCTGCTAAGTGATGATGGGTGTGAAAAATCCCTCCGGCGAGCTTAATTAACTTGCCGTGGTAACCCAATAGCAGAATAGATTTTAGCCCCTGCTCTCCCGCCGCCACTAACATTGGCCCTAGCCAGTTTGCGGTCTTGATTAAGCAATGGTCTGGAATACCTAACGTGCGGGCAATATCGAGACCATTTTCACCGAGGCAGAAGACGAGGCTATCGGTGTTGTCAGCTTTTTGCTGAAGCTGAGTTTGGAATGCTTCAAGCTGACCGGGTGCGGTCAACGGCTGAGAGATACCCGAAGTCCCTAACAGAGATAGCCCCTCAACGACGCCAAAGGCTGCATTGGAGGTTCTTGCGGCTAAAGCACGGCCTTCCGGCAAGATGATGGTGACTTGGATGCGATCGCAACCCTTCAACTCTCGTTCCAAATTCGTCTTCAAAAGCCGCTGAGCATAGGCATAGACTGCCGCCTGATCCCCTCGATTTTGATCAATGCCAATCCCCTCACCTCCCTTGAGGGCAACAGATTCCTGCTGTGCAGCATCTGCCCACTCCACCACCGCCCAGATGGGGGTATGGCGCGTTAAATCTAAGTTATCTCCGGGGTCACTGCGGGTGATTGCCAGCGCCATCCCCGCACAGATTCCTGCCACCTGCTCAATGGGGATATCGGCAGACGCCGGCGGGTTGATTAAATCAAGGGTGATCGTGGGATAGGGTTGGGGATCGTAGAGGTAGCGCAGAGATGCGATCGCAGCAGCACAGGCAAAAACCGGCAACGTATATCCAGAGCGGGGATCAGGCATAGAGTGAAACGTTTCAAAGTTGCGATAGCTGAGGCAAGGGGCAGGAATGTTTTATTCTGATTAAGTTGGGGTCACATGGACCACCCGTGTAAAGACGCATGGGTCACCAACATTTCCTGAAGCTAGTTTAAATGAGACCTCCAAGTATATGAAGCGCTTTTTTTCTAACCTATTAAGCCTTATCCTCGTTGCCATGATCCTTTGCGTGGGGTATGCACCTTCCGCAGGTGCCTTTGGCATTCCGGCTCCCGTACAAACATTGTCCGGCAACTACAGCCAAGATACGTTGACCGTTGTCGATAGCCTGCGTACAGCAGTCGATTTACCCGATGATGACGCAGACAAAGCAGCGGCCCAGGCCCAAGCCAAGGAACAAATCAACGAATTCATCTCTCGATATCGCCGTGACAGCAAGACCGCCAGTCTCGCCTCATTCATGACCATGACCACGGCTCTAAATGCCCTTGCCGGTCATTACACGGCCTATCCTAGTCGCCCCTTGCCTGAGAAGCTCAAGACTCGCCTTGATCAAGAATTCAAGCAAGTTGAAATGGCCCTCAAGCGCGAGGCTTCCTAGTCGGCTGTCATCGCTTTTCTTTCGGCACCATTGCAGTCTTGAATCAATGTCAATGGTGCCTCAGCATTATTGAGAGGCTGTGCTAGGGTCATAGCATCAATCAGTTTTACCGCAAGGAGAGAGGCTGCATGTTCGGCTTGGGATGGTTAGAGGTCGGCCTGATTGGGCTTGCTGCCCTAGTATTATTTGGTCCCAAGCGTCTACCAGAGCTGGGAGCATCTTTAGGGAAGTCGCTACGAGGCTTCAAAGACGAGCTAGAGAATAAGCCAGAAGATGACGAAGACCTCGACTAGAGAAGCCATGCTTCTTTACCGAAAGATGATCGGAATAGATAAATTCACTATTTTTAATACAGAATCTAGAGAGCCTAAAAATTACCAGAGCCGACGTGATTTCGTGAGCCTGACTTGAGACAACGAGGGTCTAACAACCCATCACAGACTCTTGAAGGAAAGCCTGAAATGCTCTGCAGTCAATACTTAACGAATACCTAAGCTTAGTTGTGAAGTAAGGCTCTAAATCTGAAAAGGGCATTTTTGCTTATTGATCTTAATTTTAAAATTAGAATAACACCAGCAATCATTAAAGCGACTTAATGATTAAAGAATTCTAAATACAGATTTATTTAATCATCTATATTTATTTTTGTTCTTTTATATGTCTTTTCGATGTGAATCCGCCCTCTTGTCTTCGTCAAAAGTAGACAATAATGCACGTAGCTGATCCTGCAAATAGAAGCTGAGTCATTCAGGTATTGAAGCTGCAGGCTTAATTTTTTGGATGCGATCGGCGATTAGAAAGACCCAACGGAGATTTTTAGGATGAAATTAGCCTACTGGATGTATGCAGGGCCTGCCCACATCGGTACATTGCGCGTTGCCAGCTCCTTTAAAAACGTGCACGGCATTATGCACGCACCCCTTGGGGATGATTATTTCAACGTCATGCGCTCCATGCTAGAGCGAGAGAGGAATTTTACACCTGTTACCACTAGCGTCGTTGATCGCCATGTCTTAGCCCGTGGCTCCCAAGAGAAAGTGGTGGATAACATCACCCGCAAAGATACCGAAGAACATCCTGACCTGATTGTACTCACCCCCACCTGCACCTCCAGTATTCTTCAAGAAGATCTTGAAAACTTTGTCGAACGGGCTTCCGAGACGACCCAGGGCGATGTCTTGCTGGCCGACGTGAACCACTACCGCGTCAACGAGCTGCAGGCGGCTGACCGCACCTTAGAGCAAATTGTGCAGTTCTATATCGAAAAAGCTCGCAAAAATGGCGACCTACTAGAGGCAAAAACAGAGAAGCCTTCGGTCAACATCATCGGTATGTCAACGCTGGGCTTCCATAACCAGCATGACTGCACCGAGCTGAAGCGGCTGATGACGGACCTCGGCATTCAAGTTAATGAGGTTATTCCTGAAGGGGCTTCGGTTCATAATCTGAAGCGATTGCCTCAAGCATGGTTTAACCTCGTGCCTTACCGTGAACTCGGTCACATGTCTGCGAAGTATCTTGAGAAGGAATTCGGGACTCCCTACGTTGACATCACCCCAATGGGTGTGGTGGAGACGGCCCGCTGCATCCGCCGCATTCAGCAAATTCTCAACGAGCAGGGGGCAGACGTTAACTACGAAGCCTTCATTGAAGAGCAGACGCTGCATGTTTCTCAAGCAGCTTGGTTCTCACGCTCGATTGACTGCCAAAATCTGACGGGTAAGAAGGCTGTCGTGTATGGCGATAACACCCACGCCGCTGCGATGACCAAGATTCTTGCTCGTGAGATGGGGATTCATGTCGTTTGGGCAGGCACCTACTGCAAGTACGACGAAGAGTGGTTCCGCAATGAGGTCAGTGAGTACTGTGATGAAGTCATTGTGAATGAAGATCACGGTGCCATTGGTGATGCCATTGCCCGTGTGGAGCCATCGGCCATCTTTGGGACTCAGATGGAGCGTCATGTGGGCAAGCGTCTGAATATCCCCTGTGGCGTGATTGCAGCCCCCATTCACATTCAGGATTTCCCGATTGGCTACAAGCCTTTCTTAGGCTACGAGGGCACCAATCAGCTTGCGGACTTAGTCTATAACTCTTTTACCTTAGGCATGGAAGATCATCTGCTAGAGATCTTCGGGGGGCACGATACCAAGGAAGTGATTACCAAAGGTATTTCGGCTGATTCTGACCTAGCCTGGGCCAATGATGGCTTAGTGGAGCTGAATCGAATTCCTGGTTTTGTCCGGGGCAAGGTAAAGCGCAACACTGAGAAGTTTGCTCGGGAGCGTGGCTTTGTCGAGATTACGGCAGAAGTTCTTTATGCTGCGAAAGAATCTGTGGGTGCATAGACAAGCAGCCTAGTTTTACAACTCCGTTCAAGGAGCATCCCATCTGGGATGCTCCTTTTTTTGGGTCGATTCTTTGAACCCACATTCCGCTCTTCTGGAAGGCAACAAAATAATTAGAACGAAACAATGAGGATCATAGCGATCTGCGCCCACTTTATTCTCAATAAATAAGAACTAATGAGAATATGAATTGATCACTTTAAAAATGACTAAATCGCTGGGAGTATTTCTGCCAGAGGATTCTGGCTTTAATTAATTTTTAGTCTCTCGAAAAAGCGGAATGTGGGTTTCGGTACTCTCCCCTCAAATTTGGAGGGCTAGGGGGGAGATCGCAAAGCTTTACCCATCAACGCCTAACCGACTTAACCCAAAAAAACGATGACCGACGACTAGCTGTGAGTCACTGCCTGCTGCAGGTGAGACAAGTCAGTCCCGCGCTGATGGAGCAAGAGCCACGATTCCATGAGATCTGGACCCTTTAGATCCCCCGTGAGAGCCGCTCGAAGCGATTTCATCACCAATCCTTTCTTGATGCCCTGGGCAGTAACGACCTCTTTAATCAAAGCTTGGGCCGTCTCAGCAGAGAAGTTCTCCAGGGTGCCCAGTCCTTCTGCAAGGGACTTCAGCACCGCAGCAACGCCATCCTGCTGCAGTTGCCCAATGGCATCTTCACTGAACTCAATGGTGTCAATAAATAAAAATCGACTCATCTCAACGCAGTCCTGCAGGCGGGTCAAGCTGGGTCCAATTAAAGTCGTGAGCTGCTTTAACCAGGCTCGATCGACTACGTCAACCGGGAATTCTGCCGCTTGCCAATAGGGTATCAACCGCTCCACCAGCTCTGCGGCAGGCATGGAATGAAGATACTGGCTATTGATCCAGTCCAATTTATCCCAGTCAAACTTAGCCCCAGCCTTGTTGACGCGATCGAAACTAAACTGCTGTGCCGCTGTCGCTAATGAAAAAATCTCTTGAGTCGAATCAGGAGGAGACCAGCCCAGCAGCGTCATATAATTCGCCAATGCCTCAGCGGTGAATCCCATCTCTTGAAAGTCAGATATAGAGGTGACACCATCTCGCTTAGAGAGTTTGCGGCCTTCGGGATTGAGAATTAAAGGCGTATGGGCAAAGATCGGGACCGTGCCGCCCAGGGCTTCGTAGAGCAAAATCTGTTTGGCGGTATTAGCGATGTGGTCTTCCCCGCGAATAACGTGGGAAATGGTCATGTCGAGGTCGTCCACCACCACCGCAAGGTTATAAAGGGGCTGACCGATCTCACCACTGGCTTTGGCACGGGCAATCACCATGTCGCCCCCCAAGTCACTGCCTTTCCAGTTCATTTTGCCCCGCACAAGGTCGTCCCAGGCAATGTGACCGTCATCGTCAATTTTGAAGCGAATCACCGGCTGTCGCCCGTCTGCCATCAAGGCAGCCTCTTGTTCTGCTGTCAGGTCACGGTGGCGATTATCGTAGCGAGGGGCTTCTTTGCGGGCCTTCTGGGCATCGCGGAGGGCATCCAGCTCTTCGGGGGTGGTATAGCACCTATAGGCTAAACCTTGGTCTAGGAGCGCTTGGATAGCCTTGTGGTATTGGTCAATGCGTTCTGATTGAAAGAGAGGGCCTTCATCCCAGTTGAGGCCGAGCCAGCTCAGGCCGTCAAGAATGTTTTGAGTGTACTGAGGCTGCGATCTCACCTCATCAGTATCTTCAATCCGCAGAATAAATTGCCCCTGATGGTGGCGGGCAAATAGCCAATTAAAAACCGCCGTTCTGGCGGTGCCGATATGTAGATTCCCGGTGGGGCTGGGGGCAATGCGGACTCGAACCGTCACGTTAACTCTCACTAAAGATTTAAAAGATATACCCTTGACTCTAAAGGGCAGGCCCGAAGTTGGTCAACGATGTCGCTGGCCCACCAGCCATGCCGATAGATAAACGTCATCAATCCACTAGGAAATGAAGGAGAAGCATCAAGATTTAATAGAACGGGACTGACGGGATTCGAACCCGCAACTTCCGCCGTGACAGGGCGGTGCTCTAACCAGTTGAACTACAGTCCCCTATTTAGGGCGATCTTCATTGTGCTGACAGACCGTAAATTTGTCAAACACTTTCTTGATGATATTCGCCACATGGAATTTTAGTGTACCCGTTGAGCCAAGAGTTGCTCCTCTAAAACCGCAATTCGATTATAGGCAGCGGTTAATTGAGCCGTCAGCCGCTGAATTTGCACTTCTGGCGTTAGAGGCTTATCGCCACTGTGCCGATCAAGATCGAATGACTGGGAATCAATGAGGATATCTTTATGGCTCCACTCAGCTCTAGTCGTCTCTATCGTTGATGGTGGTGATGCAATCGAGTCGCTCTGATTCTCTCCCTGGGTCAACAAGACCGTTGTAAGCTTCAGATTTAAGTCATCAATGACTTGGTGTAGGGAATCCATTTTGGTACCCATAACCATTAATTGCTGTTGATATACATCCACAAGAGACTCTCACAATATTTTTCTGTCTCCATAGTAAGGACATCATCTTGAAAACGGGGCGATTAGAGGGCTGCAATTGTGAATAAATTATGGATTTTCTCAGATCTAAAAACAATCGATGTTCTAGCTCTTTCCCCAGAAAACAAGGGGCAGCAAGGGACTCACAGAAACTAGCCCAACTGGGTTCAAAGAAGTAAGCAAAAATATTAAAATCAGCCTAAAAAGCGTTCCAAAATTGAATTAACCCTAGAGAACAGTCATATTTCTTAGGAAAGCTAGCACTACTTATCCTCAATGCGTAGGCGAGATAGAAACAAAGCTTCATCTTTGGAGGCTGTATCAGGGGAGCTACCTGTAGAGAGGGATTCAATAACACATTACTCTGCAACACCTTGAGCAAGTCTATGGCTTCAAACAGCCAACCTATCGACCTTTGAATTCTGATTCAATGCATTTCACTTCTATCGTTTAGATCCTTTAACGGCTGAGGACTTTTTTATAGAAGTGAAATGCTCATAGAAACAGCCTAATTTGTTGATACGGTCTCAAGTTTGCTGGTCATGGTCTTGAGTTCAGACCTGAGAGCGTCCTGGGTGGGGGCAGCTTGGCTGAGCGCTGTATTGACGGTCTTAACGCCTTGATCAAGGGTTTGATAGGCCTCTGCAGACTTTTCTTTGACGCCGCCCCCAAATTTGTACCAGGTCTGTCTGGCATTGCCGAAGGACTCTTTCGCTGCGGAGAAATCTTTCGATTCAACGGCGGTCGTCGTTTGAGCGAGTGCATCTTTCATGGCAACCAGATTATCGTTGAAGGCCTTGGCTTTATCTGCATTCGGCAGTTCAGCCCCCCCTATCGGTGCATCTGCCGTGTCACCGGAAGCTGATGCGGTCTGAGTGCCATCTTCACCTTTGGCGATGGTTGTAATAGAGCCGGATAGAGACTGGAGGTTGCTAATCAGCTTGGCTTTGTCTGGAGGACTCGCTTTTAAGTCAGTGGCAATCGTCTGAACGCTATTTTTAAGGTTGTTAATCGTATCAGGACTTGCTTTTAGCTTTGACTCTACCGCTGTCCAGTTTTGCTGTACTGAGCTAAATTCCTGTTTGGCTTGATCAAAGTTTCCAGATTTAACCGCGTTTATAGTCTGGCTAACGCCCTTTGTCATGCCCACAAGATCTTGAGCACCCCCTAAACTTTGCACCGTATCTTGCACCTTAGATGCTTGCTCTGTCACACCACAGGCCGACAAAAGACAAACAGTTCCTAGTAAAACTAGCTTGGAATTGATCGTTTTCATAATATGATTCCGTAGCAATTTATACTTTTCCAGATAGTACAGGACCGTTTGTATCATCGCTGAACTCCGGCTGTATTTCCAAAAAGTCTTAACCTAAATTTAAGATGTGCTATTTCGTCTCCATCCAGTTGTCGCCGATGTGAACCTCGGCCACTAAAGGAATGCTAAGGGGAAGCGCGGTTTCCATAGTGGTTTGAATTTGCGATCGCACCTCTTCCACCTCCTCTGGCGGCACCTCTAGCACCAGTTCATCATGGACCTGCATCAACAGTCGCGATTGATAGGGTTTCAACACTTCATGGAGCTGTACCATCGCTACCTTAATCAAGTCTGCACTGGATCCTTGGATGGGCGCATTGGCTGCGGCTCGGAGTAGGCCGCGATCGTAGTGGCTCATCTTGACTTCGCTCAAATCGAGATCCGCGATTTCAGTGACAGGCTTACCCTGATGCTTTTTCAAGCTGCGGCTATCGAAGTTAAAATAGCGTCGCCGCCCCAAAATCGTCTCCACGTATCCCTGCGAGATGGCCTCGCGCTCCATGCGCTGCAGGTAATCAAACACCCCCGGATAGCGGTCATAGAACTTCTGAATAAATTCCTTCGCTTCGGTCCACGATACCCCTGCCTCACGGGCAAACCGCTGTGGCCCCATGCCGTAAATCACGCCAAAGTTGATAATCTTCGCCAGACGTCTCTCTTCCGAAGAAATATCGTCTTTCTCTAGCAAAAGCTTTGCCGTGAGGGTATGGACATCTTCCCCTTGCCGGTAGGCCTCCATTAAGCGAGGCTCTTTGCTTAAGTGGGCTAGAATTCGCAGCTCAATCTGAGAATAGTCTGCCGCCATCAGACTCCAGCCCGGTTCAGGGATAAACGCGGCCCGGATTTTGCGACTAAACTCAGTGCGAATCGGAATATTTTGCAGATTGGGATTAGAGGATGAGAGGCGTCCGGTGGCTGTGACGGCTTGGTTGAAGTCGGTATGCACCCGCTGCGTATCTTCGCGCACTAGGGCTGGCAGCGCATCAACATAGGTTGACTTCAGCTTTGCCAGGGTCCGATAGGAGAGCAACACTTCAATGAGTGGATGGTCCCCCTTGAGCTTTTCAAGGGTGGTGGCATCAGTGGAATACCCCAGCTTCGTTTTCCGAGACTTTTTTACGTCTAGCTCTAGCTTCGTAAATAGAATCTCGCTGAGTTGCTTGGGGGAACCGAGATTGAAAATTTCCCCTGCCATTTCGTAAGCCTGGGTTTCGAGTCGCTGCAGATCGATTCCCAACTGCTCTGAAAGCGTCTGCAGATACGCTTGATTAATGCGTACTCCCGCCGTTTCCATGTCGGCTAAGACCACTTCTAACGGTAACTCTACCTCCATCAGCAGTTGGTACAGCTCAGGAATGGCCTGCAGCTCCGTTTCAAGTTTATGGGTAAGCTGCAGCGTCGTGTAAACATCAAGACCACAGTATTCAGCAACCGTTTCGATGGGTAAATCGGCAATGGTCTGCCCTCGCTTCACCAGATCTTTGTAGCTTTTAGCCGTCACCTGAAGATAGTGCAGGGAGAGATCGGTGAGGTTATGTTTTTGCTCAGGGTTGATGACGTAGCTAGCTAGCATCGTATCGAAGGTAACGCCTGCGAGCGTAATGCCTTGGTGTTGAAGCACGAGGCGATCGAACTTCGCATTCTGCAGAGCTTTGGGATATTTGGCATCCTCTAGAATAGGGCGCAGTGCCTCTAGCGCCTTCTTAAGATCAAGATTCTGCCCTTCACCATGGCCGGTGGGGATATATGCGATCGCGCTTGGGTCATCTTCCCAACAGCAGCCAATGCCGACCAGTACCGCATCTCTCGGGGACAGGCTATTGGTCTCTGTGTCCCAAGCCACCGGCGTTTCGGTAAAGCCTTGCAGCTTCTGGACCAGGGCTTCTAATTTTTCGGGTGTGTCAATGACTTGGGGTGTAACAATCGGTTCAACAGGAGTTTGAGCCTCAGCGGTATCTGCTGCACTAAAGAACCAAACATCAGGATCATCTGCTCCCTGATCTACGGCAGATCCTGCAGGAACAGCATCACCCCCAAACTGCTGCAAAAGGTCATTGATTTGACTCAGAAAGGATTGAAACTCTAGTTTCTCTAGCACCGGAACTAGGTCTGTGCGATCAAACCCCTCTAACTTACAGTCTGCAGGCTTAATCTCTAAGGGCACCTCTAGGGCAATTTGGGCCATAAATTGAGAGTGATAGGCCGATTCCTTCCCTTCAAGGAGCTTCTTCTGAACAGCACCCTTAATTTGATCGACAGAGGCATAAACCTGATCGAGCGTTTTGTATTCACCAATGAGCTTTACAGCAGTTTTGTGACCAATCCCCTTCACGCCAGGGATATTGTCAGAGGAATCTCCACAGAGGGCTTTGTAGTCTACGACCTGCTGCGGAGTAACCTCTAGTTTTTTAATGACTTCTTCTGGACCAAATTCGTTGGGGGCCGCTCCGCTCCGGGCTGCAGGACTATAGATGCTGCTTAGGTAGAGAACAGTGACTTTATGATCATCATCGACGAGCTGAAAGAGATCGCGATCGCCACTCAAAATCTTGACGCGAAACCCCTCTTCTCTGGCCTGAGTCGCCAGCGTGCCAATTACATCGTCCGCTTCATAGCCCGGAGCAACCACAATGGGCAGTTTGAGGGCCGTTAAAAGCTCCTGTAGATTTTCTAGATCGGGGATAAAGTCTTCGGGCGTCTCAGAGCGTCCCGCTTTGTAGGTATCATCGGCATCATGGCGAAACGTCGGGCCACCCAGATCAAAGGCCACCGCTAGATAATCAGGCTTTTGAGTCTTGAGAATCTCTAGAACATTTTTAAGGAACCCATAGCAAACGCTAGTGGGAATACCAGTAGAGGTTCGCAGCCCTCCCTCTCGCCCTTTAGAAAATGCATAGTAGGACCGGAAGGCCAGGGAATGACCATCAATGAGTATAAAGGTAGGTTCCGTCTTTGATGAGGAAGCAGAACGGGTTTGAGGGGCAGAGGTCATGTCCGATGGCCGAGAAGGATCAATGGCACAGATGTTGCTTGCAGCTTTAATCTTAGCTGGATAAAGAAGCCAAAAAGCGCTCAAACACCTCCAAATCAGTTTGATACAGAGACTCTAGCTGTAGCGCCTGCTTTAGCACCAGTTCAAGGCGATCAGGCTCTAAAGTAATAGAGTAGGCACTCCGAAAAACGTGACGAAATCGACGGAGTTCATCTAAACACTGATGCGATTGATCGCTCAGGAATCGCGGACGAATTCCCTCAACATTCTGTGTCATCCGTCTGAGCAGCAGGGCATGCCATTGGCTATGATCTTTGATCTGATTCTCAAAGGCTGCTGCAATTAAGGTGCACAGATGCTCAAAGGCCGTATACAGGTTGTGGAGATAGTAGCCAACAACAATGGCTTGTTCAGGGTCTAATGGTGATGAGTTGGTGGTCTTGAGCCTACCGTATATTTTTTGGATTTGAGTGACATCAAATTTAAGGTCAGCTTTAAGAAGTTGAATTTTCGTATTCATAGACTAATTCTCCCTGTTGTCGGACTCTCTGGGCAAAATAGCTCTCATCCTTTAGCTCACGCAAATCGATTCTCCAATCTTGAACGATCGCCTCTAGATCTCGCCAAATGGAGAAATAACTAGCTGCCGAAGTCCCTTCAATGGCAATATCAATATCTGAATTAGCGTGAAAACGCCCTGGTGCGGTCACAGAGCCAAATAGATAAACTTGTTTGACTTCGGGATAGTGAGGCATGATGCTTGCGATCACGGCTCTAACAGATGTATGGGCGACCCGTCGATGGGTCTCTCGCAGGCGCAATGTCTCGTGTTCTTGTTGCTGGAAATGCTGGCGACACGCTTCAATATCGATTGCGTCCATATGGGCTGTCCTCATCGTCTGCTGATGCGAACTCTCTTGCTCAGCACTGCCATCATAGGGATATCCCCCATATTGTAGCCCTTAAGAAATGGTAGCTTTGAGAAAACTCAACGCTACAATCGAAGTCAATCGCGCACAGGGTTAACCTGTAATGATCGCCTCCGCTCAGAAATCTTATCTCACCCCTGAAGACTATCTTCAGTTAGAGGAATCTAGTCCCGTCAAGCACGAGTACATTGACGGGGCAGTCTATGCGATGGCCGGTGCCAGTGATGCCCATGTTGCTATTGCACTCAATCTGGCGGCTGATTTGCGATCGCACCTGCGGGGCAGTCACTGTCGAGTCTATATCTCTGATATGAAAGTTCAGATCGAGTCTTTAAATCGCTACTTCTACCCCGATGTAATGGTGACCTGCGATCCAAGAGATCAGAAGACGACTACCTATAAGTGTTTTCCTAAGCTCATTGTTGAAGTGCTTTCAACTTCGACAGCAGCCTTTGACAGAGGCGACAAGTTTGCTGATTATCAGCAGCTTGAAAGTTTGCAAGAATACGTTCTTATTAACACCCACCTGAAGCGAGTTGAGTGCTATCGACGTCAAGAGCAGGGATTATGGTCCGTTCAGTTTTTTCGCGCCACTGACCCAGCCTTTGAGTTGAAAAGTATTGATTACAAAGGTTCTCTAGAGACGCTCTATGAGAACGTCGTCTTTCCTAGCCGCACTGATCAGAAGGACCGTGCTCAATCTTGAGTCTTCGCCGTTGGAGGCAAAAGATCTTGAATTGCGATCGCACAATCTGCAAAGGCAAGCGGCGTCACCTCCAACGTCTCAGCGAGAATGGCCTGAGACTGATAGCGTCCTTGGTGGGGTTGCCGGAACACGTGGAGTTGACGCTCTAGAACGTCTAAGACCCAATACTCAGAAATTTCTGCACGGGCATAGAGAATCGCTTTTGTCTCTAAATCGTACTTGAGGCTAGAATCTGCCACTTCAATCAGCAGCAATACCTCTTCTGGCAGAGGGTGATGAGTGCTGTAGGCCAAAGGATCACGCTTGACCACCGCTACGTCTGGCTCAGGCTCTGAGTCATCAAACATCTGAACGGGATCTTGCGATTTAACAAATACCCGACGTCCTAATCGTTCTTTAAAGACATCTTGAACCAGCAAAACGGCTGAAGTGTGGGCTGTTCCCTTGGCTACCATTTTGATGATCTCTCCATTCACAAGTTCTGTCCGCTCGCTGGGGGACAGAATCCCTTGCTCAGTCATGCGGTAATACTCTTGGACCGTGAATCGACGGGCTTGAACAGCAGGCATGGTCTAGATTGTTTAAAATTAAGTGCAATAGCCCTATTCTACTGGCTCATGCAGAGCCAGACCGCTCGACCTTATTTGGCAAGATGATCTCAGTTGGTGTTTTTATCGATCTCAAGTGGCAGCAATCTGCAGGGGGACATGTGAAGTGCTGGGAGCGATTTGCCAAAGCTGCAATATCGCAGCCTGATCTTGATTTGACACTGCACTTTTTGGGAGATACGCCCCAGACCATCGACGTGTCTGAGCATGTTCGCTACAGGCTCCACCCACCTTGCTTCAGTACAGAGCGTCTTCCCTTCCTTGAGGACGTGCCTGACCATACGGATCTGGTGGGATTCAATCCATTGCTTCTACCCTATTTAGAAACAATTGACGTCGCCCATACGACCCATCCTCTATTCACGTTTGGCAAGACCGCACAAACATTTTGCCAGCAACAGAATAAGCCATTGGTGACTTCGATCCACACCGATACACCGCACTACACGCAAATTTATCTTGAGCAGCGTTTGCGGAGACTATGGGGAGATGGTTTGATGAGCCAATTACTTATTGATCATCTACAGCTCCCCCATCGCTATCGTCGGAGAATGGTGGCTCAGCAACAGCGCTACTGGCAAACTTGCAATCATGTATTGATGGCTCAACCCGAAGATCCTGAGGTGACGGCGGTTATGCCTAAGGTGAAAGTCTCTCACCTGCGCAGAGGCATTGATACTCAACGGTTTAATCCGACTCAGCGAGATCGCACCGTTCTCTATGAAAACTACGGCATTCCCTCCGATTGTTTTTTGCTGCTCTATGTGGGGCGTCTCGATGATTGTAAGAGCGTCATGACCTGTGCCCACAGTACAAAAATTCTGATCGACCAAGGGCTACCGATCCACTTACTTGCTGTGGGACGCGGGAATCGGTCCTCAGATATTCAGCAATTGTTGCAGGGGCGGGTGACCCTTCCTGGTGTGATTGAGCAGGATAAGCTGGGAGCCATTTTTGCCAGTGCCGATCTGTTTGTGTTTCCATCCCAAACCGAAGGGAACTGCAACGTGGTGCTAGAGGCCAAATCATCCGGACTACCTGTGATCACCTCGGCGCAAGGAGGCGCATCCCAATCCACCCAAGTCTCTGGAGAAGATGGCATGATCCTAGAAACAGATGCCCCCCAACAGTGGGCCGATGCCATTGCCCAGCTCTATCACAATGGGGAGATGCGATCGCAAATAGCCCAAGCGGGCCAGCATCGCATTCAACAAGTCTGGCCCTCATGGCAGGATGTACTGATTGAAGATTTACTCCCTGTTTGGCAATCACTGGCCCATGCTAAAGCCTCTTGACTACCACGATTTACAAACTCCAGAAGCCTTTTCCCAGTGTCTTCACGAAACCGGCTTTGCCGTTTTAGCAGGCTCGCCCATCGCTGATGCACTCGTTCAAAACGTGTATGAGGAGTGGGCCGTGTTTTTCACCTCAGACTCCAAACACAACTACACCTTCGACCCTGCTATACAGTCTGGCTACTTTCCATTTCAGCTTGAACAGGCCAAGGGGCATAGCGTTCCTGACCTCAAAGAATTCTTTCATCTGTACCCGAATACAACATTGCCCATCGGGCTTAGCAATCGCACCTGGGATTTATTGAGTCAGCTCAGTCATCTTGCCGCAGAATTATTAGGGTGGGTCGAAACCTTTGCGCCCGTGACCTTTACCCAGCCCCTCAGCGAGATGATTCGCGACAGTCCTGAAACACTGTTGCGCCTAATTCACTATCCGCCGCTCGGATCTGATCCCAAGCCAGGAGCCATCCGAGCTGCCCCCCACGAGGATATTAATTTAATTACGTTATTGCCCACCGCCACCGCAACAGGCTTAGAATTGCTAGATCAGCAGGGGCATTGGATCAGTATCCCTTGTCAGCCGGGAGATATAGTCGTCAATAGCGGCGATATGTTGCAGATGGCAAGCGGAGGCTACTATCGCTCTGCGACC
The DNA here is from genome assembly GCA_050330855.1 of Thermosynechococcaceae cyanobacterium. Classification (GTDB taxonomy): domain Bacteria; phylum Cyanobacteriota; class Cyanobacteriia; order Thermosynechococcales; family Thermosynechococcaceae; genus RCC1774. The sequence continues at coordinate 15,366 of JBHJNL010000095.1, forward strand.
CACCGTGTCGTCAACCCCAAAGGAAGCATGTCTGCCACCTCACGGTTCTCAATGCCGCTTTTTCTGCATCCGAAGCGCGAAGTCATTCTTGCCGGTAAAACAACGGCCAGAGCCTATCTGTTAGAGCGCCTAGCAGAAATTGGACTGATCTCTGATGCTCAACAGGGGTGTTGATACTGCCTGCATTGAGAACGTCTGTTCAAGCTGGGTGGATTGGATGATTATGCCGATAGCTCTTGTGGAATTAAGGTATCTAGAGCCATCTTCGCCATCTCTTCCTCAGCTACAATCTCTTCATGGGGGCGCAGAGGCGTCGTCAGTCTCGGCTGCTTATGGATCACTCGAAGTGCCTCACCCACAGTGGCCTCGATCTGCTTGCCTAGCTTTTGCTGCATCAACTGCCGTAAGCGATAGAGTCCTTCTTGGCTGGTGGCATAGCGAGAGGGCAAACGATTCAGAGCATAGGCAATAATTTCAGAGAGACTCAGACTTTCAGTCCAGTTCGCATTTAAATTCGCCGTTTGCTTCTTGATTTCCTCTTTTACCAATAGTTCTGTGACGTTGGTGTAGGTCTGAGGCTGGAAGAATGACATGATTGCGCTCCCGACGCGATGCTGATAAAGCCAAAGCAATATGCATTCAGTGTGGACCAAATTTGAGGCTACGCCCTCAGTAATTTCACTTTAATTCGATGAATGTTAGTGTCTTGAGGCCAGCCCTTAAGGAGATGGGGTTGGGGATGCGTCGGCTTTTGGAAAAAATTCTCGCTGATTATTGGCCTGGGGAGTACGTTCACGGGTGAGCCACTCGACTAATGTAATTCTGACCCGTCCACCAAAGTTGAGTTCAGTCTGAAAGGTTGCCTCAGTATTGCCAGGCATGACGGCGGGCTGTACGAGCAGTGACCCCCCTGCGACGATTTTGTCGTCCTCGGAGTAAATCTCATAGAACACGAGTGGATTGAGCACAGGCTCTTCCGAGCGGTTTTTAACGCGACCGGAGAGGGTGTAATAGAGGGTTCCAGCAATATTCTCTTCGGTCACCTGTGCCTCAGTTACGATGAGGTCTGCAGGCTTTTGTTTCTTTTTCTTGGCAAGCAGCAGTAGCTCCGTCGGTGCGGCGGCGGCAGGGGGCGCTAGGCTGGGCATAAAGAGCAGCAGCCCGGTGACAATGGCGAAATGCTTGAGCATTGCTTTACCTATTAACGCAGTCCCAGCCAAGTTAACACGCCTTGCCCCGTGACGACTTCGAGAACAATCGCACCCACAAAGGCCATCATGGCAACGCGTGAGTTGAGGCGCTCGGTAAATCGGTTGAACCCAAAGCGAGATTGGGACAGCTTCGGGGTACGGCTAGGTTCAGTCATAGGACAGCTTGATTTGAGCTTGATTAAAAATGTTTACCTATTGTAACAAAGTCTGATCCACTGGCCCTCGCCAAATTGCATCGGCAACGCGACAGACCTGTGACATTTCAGCCCCGTCATGGATTCGTAGAATATCGGCCTGACCTGCGATGCTGGCACAGCAGGCGGCAGCAGTGCCCCACACGCGCTGCTGCGGATCGTCTTGACCCAAGATTTTGCCAATAAAGCTTTTACGGGATGGTCCCACCAAAATAGGGCAGTTTAGATCTTGAAATCGCTGAAGGTGCCTTAGAATTTCTAAGTTTTGGGAGCCGGTTTTAGCAAAGCCAATGCCGGGATCAATCGCAATGGCTTTGCGGTCAATGCCGGCCTGAACGGCTGCTGCTATCTGTGCTTCAAGGACCGAATAGATGTCTCCGAGCAAATCATCGTAGTCAGTGAGCTGCTGCATCGTTTGGGGCGTACCGCGCAGATGCATCAATATGATGGGAACCTTGAGCTGGGCGACGGTGGCAAACATTTGCGGGTCGTAGGAGCCACCAGAGACATCATTGATAAGATCGGCCCCGGTTGCGATCGCAGCTTCTGCAACCTCTGCCCAGGTCGTATCAATGGAAATCGGGATGCTCAGCGCCTGACGAATCGCTTGAATCACCGGGACAACTCGTTCTATCTCGGTGGCCCGATCCACCTCAACCGCCTGGGGGCGAGTGGACTGCCCGCCAATATCAATCATGTCAACACCCGCCTCTGCTAGCTCCTTGGCCTGAGTAACGGCTGCATCTACAGAGTTGAATTGACCGCCATCACTGAAGCTATCGGGGGTGACGTTCAAAATCCCCATCAGATAGGTTTGGGTGCCCCAGTTGAAGATGCGATCGCGAATAGTCCAGGGTGCAAGGCTCATAAAAAGGGGTGGAGAGAAACTACAGCTTTGCTGAACATTCCAGCAATAGCTTTTGGTTAATGAGCGCGTAGGGCTGCACCGCTAAGGCTTCATGAAAGGCATGAACGGCCTCTCGATAGTTGCCTAAAGAGGCATGGCATAGCCCTAAACCATGCAGCGCCCCAAAATGGAATGGCACGAGTCTGAGGACGGCTTCGCAGTCGAGGCGAGCCTGATCAAACTGTTTTTGAGTGTAATGAAGAACAGCAAGTCGATTCCAGGCTTCGGCAAAATCGGGGTGACGTTCAATAACATCATTGAGCACGACCTCTGCTGCCCCTAGATCTCCGGCATCAAGAGAGGCTTGACTCTGCTGCAAAAGCTTGAGACCTGCAAGTCCCTTTTGCCAAAACCAGTTCTCCCAAAGCTCATGGGTCGCCCATTCTCGCACTTGAGGATCTGCATCTTGCAGATTTTGGAGAAGGCGACTAGAGGTAGCATCGTCCATCGTGTTTGTATTGAGATCAGCTAGTACACATCTTGGGTCTGATCGGCAAAGAGGCCCAGTAAGGGACCGAGAACCGCACCAAAGACAAAGCCCCCTGCATGTGCCCAATAGGCAATGCCGCCGGCACTCCCTTGAATATCCATGGGGGCATTGAGGCTCATCAGACTACTAAAGGTCTGCTGCAGAAACCAGAAGCCTAAGAAAAAGAAGGCGGGCACCCTCACTGTCCAGGGGAAAATACCCAGGGGAATCAGCGTCGTGATTTCAGCCCGTGGGAATCGAAGAATGTAAGCACCCATCACCCCTGCGATCGCACCACTAGCTCCTAGAGATGGGATCAAAGAATTCATATCGACGTACCACTGCGATAGACCCGCTAATACGCCACAGGTTAAATAGAACAGGACAAATTTGATATGGCCCAGCTTATCTTCAACGTTATTGCCAAAAATCCAGAGGAACAGCATGTTGCCCCCTAAGTGGAGCAGTCCCCCATGCAAAAATTGAGAGGTAATCAGTGTCAAAGGCGGCGCAACGGGCAACCCTGTCGGCTCTCCCGCAAAGCTTAGGGTTAAAGCTCTGGGAATAACGGCCCAAGTTTCTAGAAACGGCTCCAGATTAGGGCCAAGGCCCGCTTCGTATACAAAGACCAGGATATTGATGGCAATGAATACATAGGTAACGTAAGGCACCCTTCGGGTGGGATTGTTATCGTTCAGGGGGACCACGGTTGTATCCTCTCTACCCAACACCCTAAAAGTACACTATCCTCAGCTAAGCACAGTCTATCCGTTGATTAATAAATATAGAGACGGAAAGGGCCAACCCACAGCAATCATGGATGCAACCCCTGACCGCCCCCTTGACGCAGCCCCGATCCTCCAGCTACTGCTGGTGGATGCTGACCCTGTGTTTCGATTGGGTTTCAAAACGGCACTCCTAGCATTCCCGCAGGTACAGGTGGTGGCAGAGGCCGCGAGTTCGCGAGCGGTCTTTGAACTGCTGCCCACATTGGTCTTAGATGACTCGCTCCGCTGGAACCCAGATTCAGCATTAGATGGGGAGATGCTAGACCGAGTTAACCTAGTGGTTCTAGATATCAATCTGGGGCAAACCGATGTGGGTACGTTGCTTTGTGAACAGCTCAAAACACGTTACCCAGCCCTGCCGATCTTGATTCTGACCGCGCAGCTCGCCCCAACGCTACAGGATGCTCAGCAGTTAGGCCTTGAGGGCTATTGGCAAAAGGGAACGGCTATTGAAGAACTCGTCCCTATTATGCAGGCCATCTTGGCGGGAGAGAAACGATGGGAACCCAGTGCGATCGCACAATTATCGATCCTCTCGGCCCCCAACCCAACTCAAGAACGTCGCTGGAGTGCCTTTGCGACCCTCCGGCAGTCGGCTCGGTCCTCGGGCCTGAAGCAAATGTCAGCCCGGCTGGCTCAACTAGAAAGCCAGCTCCGTAACCCACGGCTCTCTTGGCTTGAACTCCAGATTTTGAGCGGACGAGAGCGCGAGATTCGCGTGGCACAATGGCTCGTTCGTCAATTGCCTGAGCCACCCTCAGTCGAACAGAATACCGAGCCACAGACATCTGGGCCGATGGGACCTAATCCGAATCGTGCATTGGTGCGACAAGAGCAGCCCATTAGCGCCCTGCCCAACTCTCAATTTGCAACCATGAAGGCGATTCTATTCGATGCAGTCTTTGCCAAGATCTCCACAGGCTTAGAAAACCAAACTCGCGAGCAATTAGAGATTGACATTCTTAATCAGCCCAAAAAGCAAGAGCTATTCACCCTGATTTTGAAGCGGTTTGAAGACCTGCTGGACGAACTCCGCTTCTCAGAAGTGTCTCCAGAACAGCTTGTGGGGAAGCGATCTCATCTACTCACCGATCTCTGGCAGGCCACCATTACCGATTTTTTTGGCAAATATCTCACCCTGCCCCAAGCCGATGACGAAGAGGTCGAAATGGTGAGTACTCTCCTGCAGGATCAGGATTTGGTATGCCGTGAAATCTTAGACCCCATTCCACAGGTGATGGAGCTGTTGGCCCACTTGCTCTTTCAGACGCCGCTGCTGGTTAATAATGCCACCTGTGCAGTGGGGTCACCGGATGCAATGCGACAGGCTCAGGCTCTGTTAGAAAATCTGGTGGTTCAGATCGCTAATGCGGTGATGCAGCCGTTGCTGAATCGCTTTGCCACCAACGAGGTTATTAAGCAACGCTTCTACGACCGTCGACTCCTCTCGACCCGCGACATTGAGCGGTTTCGCAATGCGCTTTCTTGGAAGTATCGACTGCGGCGCTTAGTCTTTGAACCTCAGAATATGTTTGAAAGCCAGTTCCCGCTGATTGTGTTGGGGGAAACGGGGCTGAAGAAAACGGCCATTTATGCCACCCGTGATGCAGAGCTACGGCAGTTGTCGGGGGTGCCGTTTATCGTGACGCTAGCGCTGGAGACTAGAGATGCGATCGCACCCCCTCTGCAAGCTACTTTTACCGTTGTCGGACGAGGTGTCGTCTATGTTTTGACTCAAGTGGTGGGTCGAGGGCTGGGTTTAATCGGTCGCGGTATTTTGCAGGGCGTGGGCAGCACCTGGCAAGACGTGGGGCGTCGGAGTCAGCAAAAGTAATAAGAGACGGCACCGTGTCGTCATTCCCTGATTAACTGATCAAAATTAGCTCAGCAACGAAAACTGCGGCTAGGATTCAAGGTACAAACCTATCGAACCGACTAAAGTTTTGTCACTCAACAACACTGGCCTGAAAGTCCAGAGGTTGGAGAAGGAACTGAAAGTCCCAGTCTAGAGCTACGCGGCTAGGTTTTGAGCCGCTCCGTACTGCGCCTCTCGAATCAGGGAATATGGAGATTGGAGCAACTGAAGTCTTGCACTGAAAGTGCATAGCTTACATCTATCGTGTTTAGGACAGGCAACCAGAAAGCGTTCAAGATTTTGAAACAACCCCAAAAGCAGAAAAGAGTCGGTAGGTAAAACTGCTTCTGTTTTGGGAATACTGATATCACTCCAAGAAAAATACTCGGCAGGTTCCGTACTTTCACTCAAGTATCTGAGAACTTTATGGTCAATGATATGAATATGTGTGCCCATCATGTAGAAACAGATAAAATATAAGCCCTCGCGATCTACTAAATGTACACAGAGTCAGGGTTCATCTCTGTGTCATTTTCTACGGTCACCCTATAAATAATTTTAGCCAACTAAGTTCTATTTTGGAGTCATATTTGAGATAGTGAATTTTAGATAATTTCTATTTTTACGAAATAGGGTATTGTCAGTTTTATGAGTTTCTAAATTATTTTTTATCAGTCTAAACTAGGTTTGAGAAGCAACAGATGAGACTTAAAAAAAGATTGATATTCCAACAGGGTACTGCAGAGTCAGGCTTTGCCCTCCCAATCGCTGTGGGTATGGGACTCGTAATGCTACTCCTAGCGATGACGATGATTCTGAGATCGAATGATGATCGCATTGTCGCCATCAATAAAACTGATGCTTCAGAGAGTGCGTCGGCAGCAGAATCAGGACTTAATCGCGTTCGCGCATTTCTGAATCGCTATCGTGTATTGGCCATATCTAATAAGTCTGCCTGGAGCGATAGTCTCGCGAATATTTCAGAAAGTTGCAATGCTGGCACAATGTCTACCGATTTAGCAGCACTTGAGCCGATTGGCAGTGACTGGCCTGATGTCGATCCTAGTGACGCCAGTAAGGGGGAGTTCCGTTTATATGACTACACCTATGCGGTTGATACCAGCGGTACTGCAAATGCTCCACTGGGTACGGGGACATTGAAAATGCAGGGACGCGTCAATAATGGGGATGCTGTTTCACAAATTGAGCTAAAAATTCCGATCTATCCTGTTAAAGAGCAGGCGGCGGGCCTATGGGTGAAAAGTTCAATCTCGGGCAACTCCAAGGTTGAGGCTGATGTTTTAGCGCCCTGTGCCAGCACTGTTAGCGTTAGTCCTCAGAGCGGTTATGCTCTATTGCGTACGAACCTCACGATGCCCCCAGTACCATCGCCGTCCAGTGTAAAAGTGCTTTCAAGCATCGCTAATAAAACCTTGCCAGAGGCCGGTGATACTCCCAATGCAACGACCGGTGCCTATCACTATTCTGTGCCTACTATTAGTGCCCCCTTTGAAGTAACCGAAGGTAAAAAGGTACGAATTTGGGTTTCAGGTAATATCAATCTCAGTTCAATCCCCGTCGTGCATTATTGCGGGAATGATATCACCTGTGGCCCTTTTGATGTCCAAGTTTATGGTACCGGGGGAACAGGTAGCACAATCACGCTAAATCAGGGAACTAGCCTCTGTGATGTGTTTTTTCATGCGCCTAATTACGAGGTTAAGGTGGTCGAGACAGTTCCTGCTCCTGTGGTTACGCCTATCGATTGCAAGGGGGAGACGCCTACGACAACGGAAAGAAATACCGGTGTTTTCTGGGTCAACAGTTGGACTGATACCAGTAGCTCGAGTGATCCCATTCTTAATTCACCAAGAGCAAATTGGCAGATGGCCCCCATCGCTCCTCCGCCTCAGATGGGGCCAGTGTCAGGTTGGGAACCAACACAGGCTCAACCGTAGCTTTGTGAGAGTAATCAAAATCAAGCAACCAAGAAGAATAAGGACGACATCCATCATGCGGGTCACGAGATTTAAAATCCTGGCACTTACTGCAAAGCGGCACCATCAACATTCAGGTTTTACTTTAATTGAGGTTTTGGTGGGTATGTTACTCGTCCTAATCTTTGCGGCTGTCTCTATGCAGGCTTTTCTCGCGGCGACAGCAATTAAGATTCGTGCTCAAGAATTAAGCGAAGCAGATACGTGGATTAAGGCTGATTTAGAAGACCTGAGAAAGACTGCTAAGAACCTAGACCTAGCCGGTACCGAATATACTCCAAGCTTGACGACCTGTCTTGGAGATTTTCTTAAAAATGGTGGTAGCGCTAATCGTTTTGAAGGATACGGCTATAAACTGCTAGATCAAATTTCTGCTAGCTTGAGAAACCCTACTACGGGTATAGTCCCCCTTAACGCAGATGTAGCCCCAGTAGATGGCACAAACGACTCTGTCAAGATAACCACCGTGAGAACCAGCGAGGTGGGGAATCGGCCCTATAATTTAGACCGAACATTAACACCTGTCAATGCCTCTCCCTACAACCGTTTAGCGGTTACCTATAGGGTGACGGCCCAATCAGATGGCGATACTGTTGCAACACTCTATACAGAGATTCTGCCCGACGCTTCATTTGTCTGTCCCGCACAGCCTAGTTAATATGCGCGTTCAGCGTCAGACTCGCTGTGTGAATGGGCATTCTAGTAGATAGCTGCATATTTTACGTTCAATTTATTCCTCCGTTTTAATCAAGGAGATTTTCAATGCGATTTGCTCGGCTGTGTTATCCCAAGCATGATGCTCAAGGGTTTACCTTAATTGAAATGCTCATTTCGATCATGGTGACTGGTATTTTAGCAGCGATCGCAGCCCCTAGCTTTTTGTCTTGGGTGAATAGCAAACGGGTTGATGATGCATTAGCCCTGATGGAGGGTGCGATCAAAGAATCTCAGTCAGTAGCCATTAAAAAAAGTCAGCCCTGCACTGTGGATATTGGCCCTACTATTACGGCTGTCGTCACAGGTACAACAAACAGTTGCTTAAGCACTGGGCCTAGAGATTTGACAAAGCTCGGTATTAAGACTCTAGCGCCAGGGGCTAATGATACAGGGGTTTCAATCGCATTTTCGGGCGGTGACAATAAAGTAGTCTTTTCGCCCAAGGGAAGCACCACGACTGACAAAACCATCGTCGTCTACCGCACAGATGGCTCGGGCAAGATGCGCTGTCTTGTGGTCTCCAGTGGTTTGGGGTTGCTGAGAGTTGGTAATTATACTGGGGCAAATCCACCTGGCACCCCAGTGGAGTCTAGCTGTGTAACCACAAGCTAAACATTGATTGTGACTATTTTACGAAAGCCCCATCTTGAATGTATATATTGCCCCGAGCGCGATCGCACTCGGGGTAAGTTTTGAGTGCCAATCTACATGTATTTTGTTGATATCCGTAATCATACTCAGGTGAATCGTCTGTTTAGTTCCGAGACTAGTAATAGCCAAACAAAACTTAGCAGTTAGTCAAGAGCTACTTTCAGATGATTCAAGACTATATAGCCAGTCAAGGCATATAGATTGTTCCCGATCACTGGAAGCATCAACGATTCAAGCAAGACGTTGAAAGGCAGTAGCATAGCTTTCACAAAACTGTGAGTTGAGTTTTTCAGGTTATTAGGGGATTAAATTGATGAAGACCAAATTCACGAGACTTTTACAACAGCTCACTCACAAAGACCCGTCTGCAGGAGCTACGCTACCTGAGCTACTCGTTGCGGGCGTTGCCACACTCGCCGTGGTTGGCACCGGCGGAATGGGCGTAGCTGCCATGATGAATACCAGCCAAACCGCTAATGAGCAAGCAGAACGCCGAGCAGAACTAAACCGCTCCATTGACTTCATCTCATCTGAAGTTAAGCAAGCTGACTCCCTTGCCACCAATGCAGCAACCGCAACTTTACCATCAGGGTTTACGAGCTATCCCAGCGGTATTGACACTAGCACCATTACGCCAGTCCTTATTCTCAAAAACAAGGCGCTGTCAAAAGATATTGTTTACTACACCGCTAAACCGACAGGCAATACTTGGCGTGGCCCCCAGGTCGTCTATCGCTTTGGGCCTGCACTCGACTCAACCACAGGCAAATACGATACCTCAAGTAGCTGGACCCATAAAGCATTAATCGATAAACTCGACAACAAAGCAGTCGTAGGTTTCTCCTGTCCGGGTGGAACAACGAGTTCAAACAGCAGTGCTACAGGCTTCCGGGCCTGTGTTGACAGTACAGGCAAGCAGGCAAACCTCTTCCATACAGGTGCCCTCAAGTCTGGGTCACGTGATACTTACGAAACCAGTGCTGTAGCTGGAACTAGAGCCTCTGAGGTCAGTAGGAATGCCTTTACGCCTGTCGGCGGCATCTTCAGTACGCCCTTATTTAATTTCTCAACAGGGACCGTCTCCATCAATCGAGGCGCAACCGTCAAGATTGAGTTTATGGGCGGAGAAATTACCTGTGGTGCAGGTGGAAAGGATATTCCCACCTATGCTCAAATCAATATGAAACCTGCCAGTGGATCTTCTACTTCGCAGACTGTTCCTTCTACGGCGGCAACTTACACCTTCAATAATGTCGCCAGCGGCACGACCTTTGACATTACAGGTATTGCTGAAGGCAACTCTAGTAGTGGAGGGTGTAATAAACACTACATGGATGCCAACTCGGCCTCTGGGTCTCAGCAGGTTATTGCCCTTGTCAACGGTAATTCTGTTCCTACAATCAAGGCTTTTGGTGGGCAGGGTAGCATTACCTCTTACCTGAGCAACGTGATCAACCCCACGACGGGAAAGATTTCACTGGCCTCTAATGAAGTGATCTACCTCTATGAGCTAGGCTCAACCGATAAAAACGCTGCGTCTTTTGATATGCAAGACATGGTGGTTAGAGTCACGATTACGCCTACCACCACTTCGTCTCAAACGCAGACCACAACCACGACCACCCAGACCGGAACCTCGGCTGCGCCTACAAACACAACTACGACTACTTCTACCACTAGTAGCAACGGCAACGGCAACGGCAACGGCAACAGCAACGGCAACGGCAACGGCAACGGCAACGGCAACAGCAACGGCAACGGCAACAGCAGTGGCTGCAATCAGGGATTAGGCAATGGCTCAGATGGCTGTAGCCCCGGCAACTCTGATAACAACCACGCCAGCAACGACGACAGTGCCACCAATCGAGGTGGTCAAACTGGTCCTAAGCGACTTCAGTAAAGCAACTCAATATAGATCATCGAAACGTCTTGGTTTCATTGATCTATATTGTGGCCGTCATCAAAAGTCTAAGACTCTGCCTGAATACCTAAAAAAATAAAACAGCTCTTCCTGCCAAGCGATCGTTTGATCAGTCCCTTAGCTAGGGAGAGCTTTCCTATGGGTTTTTAATTGGTGGTCAGCATACTCTAAATTGAATAGCATCCTATCAATGTTTATTGGCATTAACATACGCGACAGACATCCACCTCTGTAATTTCACGGATGTCAAAACTTAATTTTTCACCGAAAATAAATAATATTCAATAAAGCTTCGCTTCATTACTTTTCATTAAGTGAACGGAGTCAATTAAAGTTCTAAAAAAATAACAATCAGAACTTCGGGGGGGAGTGAGGTTTAACAGAACCTTAATCAGTTTGATTGTCAGCTTTTGCCGCAGGGCTTGAGATCGCAGATAATCAGGGAGTCGGAGTTCAAATGTATTTACGGGTTCAGCATTTACGCAAGCAAGCAAGCAAGGGGACAGAACAAGGGTTCTCTTTACCAGAATTACTTGTAGGTGGTGTATTGACGCTAATGGTGGCAGCAACCGGGGGTTATGGTGTTGCCCAAATGATAGACGTTTCCACTGCGGCCAACGCCAAAAGCGAACGGCGTGGAGAGTTAAATCGAGCTTTAGCCTTCTTTGAAAATGAGACACGGGCATCTCAGTCAATTATTCAAGATGTCTCTATTGCCGCAAATGTGCCTACAGAATTTACGCCTGAAGCGACAGCCGGAGTAACCTATGTCCAGCGCGTACTCATGCTGCGGATGGATGGGATGGCTCAACCCATCGTCTATTACCTCGCTACTCCTGCAAATGATACTTGGTTAGGACCAAAAGTTATTTATCGCTGGGGTCCAGACATGGATAATGCAGGAAACTATACAAACGCTTCCACCCCCAGTAACTGGAAACACCAACCCCTTATTGATAAAATCGAAATCGCTGGTGCGACCCCAACCTGTCCAACGAACTGGACCGGAAACGGTGCTGCCGGTTTTTATGTCTGCGTTGACCCTACGGGAAAAATTGCTCAGGTACAGCAGAAAGGACGGATTAATAAAGTCTTAGGAAAAACCGATACCTATGCGACTCACTCTCAGATGGCGGTGAGAGCATCTCAGGTAACGACAACCGCTTTTACACCTCAATCTGGTCTATTTTTTACTGAGAATAATGGCACGATCAAAACAGGTGTTCCCTCAAGTATGCGTGTTGAAATCATGGGCGGAGCCATTACTTGTGGTGAAGGTGGACCTAGTATTCCAACACGGGCAAAGCTAAATTTCACGACCGGAAATACAACCTCTAACGCAACCGTTTCTTCTGCTGCCGCAGTCTACACATGGAACAATGTTCCTTCAGGCACCACCCTCGACATTACAGGGATCTCAGAAGGAGATGCCAGCAGTGGTGCTTGTAATGGTCAGTACATGGAGGCAAATTCTAAGTCTGGATCTTCCCTAGTGAGAACCATACAAAATGGTGACACGGCTCCGACCTTTGTCCCTTTCGATAATCAGCCTGCGCTTGACAGCTACCTCAGTAGTCTTATTGATGCAAATGGCAAGGTGAGCTTAGCTAGCAATGAAGTTGTTTTTATCTATGAGCTAGGTACAACTGATACAAGCAGTCCTGCTTTTGATATGCAGGACTTGGTGGTTAGGGCTACGATTACGCCTACAACGAACTAGAGTCTGTTCGACGATAGGAGTTCGTCGGTCTGTGTGAAGCTTCCTCATGCAGGTACCATTGAGAACGAAGTCCCGTTGGTAGCAATCTATGTCTGACTCGCAACTCCGGCTTACGTTAGCGGAAGGCTCGGTCACCTTTAGCTTTGACCCCAAGGCCGCTAGCGACCTCAAAGCCGAAATTGCAGAGCTAATGAAAAGCCTCAAAGCCTCAGCCGCCGCCACGCCCGTCAGCGGGGGCAAAATAACGCCCCAGAAGCCCATGGAATACCAGTACACGGGGGATATTTTTATGGAGTGCTTTTGCAACCCCAACATTTACCCCAGCCCCTTTGCTGCCAAGGTTCTCGTCACTATGCGAGACGACAAAATTCGCTTAACCAGTGAAGTAGAACTGACGCGGCTGATCGAAGACCTGAACGTCTATCTTGACCAACATGGCTAGATTAAGGCTAGTCGAAGGGGTTCACAATCCCATAAGCTACTGAAGGTGAAGCCGTTCACCTATTTCTTCAACCCGGAGGTATTTCCATGCTCGGCATCTTTGCCTATATCTTATTTCTCGGCATTTTCAGCGGCACCGCTGTGGGCCTGTTTTACGTCCTTAGAGCCGCAAAGCTCATCTAAAACGGTCTGGGGTGGTTCTCACCCCAAAACCGGCCCTTCAAAAGCACTGCTGAACGATCGCAAACCCCCTAGAATAAATAAGACGATCCATCGAAGGCAGACTTAATGGCAACTCAAGCGCCTGTGAAGACAGCATACGAAGCGGTTATTGGCCTAGAAACCCACTGTCAGCTCAGTACAGCAACCAAAATTTTTTGTAAGTGCTCCACGACGTTCGGTGCAGACCCCAACCACAATGTCTGCCCTGTTTGTATGGGGATGCCAGGGGTGCTGCCGGTTTTGAACGAATCGGTTCTAGAGTATGCGGTCAAGGCGGGGCTGGCTCTGAACTGCAAGATTGCCGACTACAGTAAATTCGATCGCAAACAATATTTTTACCCTGATCTGCCCAAAAACTATCAGGTCTCTCAGTTTGACCTGCCCATTGCTGAACACGGCTGGATCGAAGTGGAATTACTGTCAGAAGATGGGGACGTCACCCGCAAAAAAATTGGCATTACTCGCCTACACATGGAAGAAGATGCAGGCAAGCTGGTGCATGGGGGCAGCGATCGCCTCTCTGGCTCCACCCATTCCCTTGTAGACTTCAACCGCACAGGCGTCCCCCTGATTGAGATTGTGTCAGAACCGGATATGCGGACGGGCCAGGAAGCCTCTGAATACGCCCAAGAGATCCGCCGCATTGTTCGCTACTTGGGAGTTAGCGACGGCAATATGCAGGAAGGCTCGCTGCGCTGTGATGTGAATATTTCGGTACGACCCGTGGGCCAAAAGGAATTCGGCACCAAGGTCGAAATCAAGAATATGAACTCCTTTAGCGCCATCCATCGGGCCATTGATTACGAAATCGAACGCCAAATTAAAGAACTAGAGTCCGGTGGGCAACTGTACCAAGAAACACGGCTATGGGAAGAGGGCAAACAGCGCACCGTCAGTATGCGCATGAAAGAAGGAAGTAGCGATTATCGGTATTTCCCAGAGCCGGACCTAACGCCCATTGAAGTTTCTGCTGAAACCCTCAAGGCTTGGCAAGGGGAGCTGCCGGAATTACCTGCAGGCAAACGCCATCGCTACGAAACCGACCTAGGTTTATCGCCCTATGATACGCGGGTGCTCACTGACGATCATGGGATTACGAGGTATTTTGAAGCTGCGATCGCATCTAAAGCTGACCCCAAGCAAGCCGCCAACTGGATCATGGGAGACATCACAGGTTATCTCAACAACGAGAATCTCAAGATCGATGACATCGCCTTGAAGCCCACGGCATTAGCAGAACTGATTGGCCTGATTGAAGATCAAACCATCAGCGGCAAAATTGCCAAAGAGCTACTGCCCGATCTTTTGACCCAGGGTGGCTCACCGAAAGAACTGGTCGAGAAGAAAGGCTTAACCCAAATCACAGATACCGCAGCCCTTGAGGAACTCATTGATAAAGTTCTAGCCGATAATCCCAACGAACTAGAGCAGTACCGCAACGGCAAGACGAAGCTGCAGGGTTTTTTTATGGGACAGGTCATGAAGCTCACCAGCGGTCGAGCCGACCCAAAAGCCACCAATCAGATGCTGAGCAAAAAGCTAAAGGGTTAAGCGGCGTTATTAAGCTCAGGGTTTTGTCTCAAAGGACGTCCCTGTGAGCATCCACCAAGATACCTCCAGTTCCTTTCTCCCCAGAGAAGCAGAAAAGCACAACTCAAAGCCCTTCTCCCCAGGGAGAAGGGTTTGGGATGAGGGGAATACTACCTTACAGGCTAATTTTGAATAAAGAGCTGAGTGAAATAGTAGCGATTGCCGACCCGCGTAATGCCAACCCCGGTTTGATTAACCTCTGGTCTCATAATATTGGTGCGGTGGGTGGGGCTAGCCATCCAGCCTCGAACCGCACTGCTGACTGGATTGGGTGAATTTTCATGCCAGGCTAGATTTTCAGCAACCAACTGAAACGGAATCCCAGCCCCCTGCACCCGCTCAAAGGAGGTATTGCCGTTCGGATCGGTATGGCTAAAAAAGGACCGAGAGGCCATATTTTGGCTATGCCTCCGTGCCACCTGTGCCAAGCGTCCATTGCCACGTAAGGCTCCGAGACCATTAGAACGACGAATTTGATTAATCTCAGCCTGAACTTGCGATTCCATGCCTCTGAGGTTGGTTGCAGCAATCGGCTGTTGCGGACTCGACTGGGTGGGGGCAGGACGAATCGCTCCTCTGCGCTGAGCAGGAGCTGGATAGATAGCGCGTTGAGGGGCGCGAGCGGGGGCACGCCGCTGGGGAACCACTACTCTCTGAGGTTCTTCAGGTTGAGGCTCAGAACGGGGCGATCGACAGACACCCGGCACAGAAAATGGCAAACTGACGGGAAGAACAAGACAGCCCAGTACAGCTAATTGCCATGGTTTTCGAGCTATGAATGAATAGGATAGATATGACGGAGTTTCAAATATAGACATATCAGACTTTTCAGAATCAATAAGGGGCACTCAAACACACGAGAGCTATGACTCGATATCACTATAGTGGGTCAGTGAACCGCTGATTGTGTTGAAGTCAGCCGCTTGATTATGTTCCCTGAAGGGCAGTCTTCAAGGCATCCCGCACCGCTTCTTGCTCAGACTCTGTTAGTTCTGGAAACATGGGCAACGATAGGACTTCATGGGCCACTCTTTCCGCATGGGGGAGCTGTCCAGGCTGATACCCCAGGGCTGCATAGACGGGCTGTAGATGTAGCGGCAAAGGATAGTAGACCATAGATGCGACCCCCAGCGATTGGAGGTGTTGACGGATGCGATCGCGATGCTCCCCAACCGCCTCTTTCCTATTCTCTTGCAGCACTCGAAGGGTGTATTGATTCCAGACCGATTGCGCCTCCGGTAAAACCGTGGGTAGCACAATGCCCGGAACGTGACTGAGCAACTGCGTATAGCGATCAGCAACCGTCTGCCGCTGCTGGTTCCACTGATCTAGATACCGCAGCTTAATGGATAAAATTGCGGCCTGCAAGCTATCCAGACGGCTATTGACCCCGACGGTTTCATAGGTATAGCCTGATCTGCGACCGTGGTCTCTCAGTAATAGAATTTGGGCGGCAATGTCAGGATCATTGGTGGTCACGGCTCCCCCATCGCCACAGGCTCCCAGATTCTTGGTGGGGTAAAAACTAAAGCAGCCAATCGTACCGATACTGCCGACCGTCTTGTCTTTCCAGGTGGCTCCAATGGCTTGGGCACAGTCTTCAATCACGTAGAGGCTGTGGCGAGTCGCGATCTCCTGTAGATGGCTCATTGCCGCAGCCTGACCAAACAGATGAACTGGAATAATAGCTCGTGATTGACCTGTAACGGCGGCTTCAACCCGAACCGGGTCAAGATTAAAGGTCTGTGGGTCAATGTCAACAAAGACTGGAGTTGCACCCACCTGACTAATCACCTCAGCCGTGGCAATAAAGGTGAAGGGGCTGGTGATCACCTCATCCCCTGGACCAATCCCCAAGGCGCGCAGCGCTAGATAAAGGGCATCGGTGCCGGAGTTGCAAGCAATACTATGGGAAGTTCCAATATATTGGGCAAGCTGTTGCTCAAAATCAGCAACGGCAGCTCCGCCGATGTAGTTGCCCGAAGCCAACACTGACAAGACAGCGACATTGATCTCAGGACCAATTACAGCAAACTGACGCTCTAGGTCTAGGGGCGGAATTTTAGGCACAAACACAGCGCTTCTAGAGATGGATTTAGCTTATCACCTTATCCTGTCTCTCTTTGAACGGATTTTATCGGTCTAGTCTGCAATGGGTTGGGCGTCACTGACTTTGTAACCTGTCTGGTCGTCCCCGGTGAGGGTGAGGTTAATGCCGCCACCTTCGTAGTAGATAAAATCTGTACCGTTCAATTCTAGGGTTGGATTTTTACCCGCTGATGCATCCCAGGTGAGGAGTTTGACCGCATCTTCAGTGGCAACTTTGAGTGCTGAGGTGCGATCGCCTGCTTTATACGCTTCAAAAAAACGTTGAGCAACCTCTTGTTTGCTCAGGACTTTAGATACTTCCGAAGCCGTTGTGCTCTCAGGGGCAGAAGCGATAGGTGGCTCCGG
>JBHJNL010000096.1:0-2569 GCA_050330855.1 Thermosynechococcaceae cyanobacterium
AAAACATTGCCTGCGATCGCGTGCCCCACTAGCGCCGAGAGTGCCGTAATCATAATGACACCAAGGCTGGTCTGAATTGCGACCTTAAGAGATTCCCCCACCAACAAAATCTGCAGCGGTACCAGCACCACACCCCCTCCGACGCCAAAGAATCCTGCCAAGAATCCTGAGATGCCGCCGGTTGCCGAGCGAGCGAGTAACAAATTACGCGGCACTGCAGAATAACGAGGTTCACGAATCAATTTTTTGCGTAGCTCTACCAGATAAATAGTCATCCAGAGCAGTACGCCAAATGCCGCTAGCAGCAGTGGTTGCCAAAGTTTGCTAGCACAGAAAGCTCCCAGTTGAGCCGTAATCACTGACGGCAAACCGAACGCCAGAATCGAGTTAAAGCGCAGATTGCCCGATTTCAGATTTTGTAGGGTGCCGCCCAGGGCAATGATAAGAATTGCCAAGGTACTGGTGCCCACCGCTTGAATCGGTAGATAGCCAAACCCCACCAACAGCGGCACTAACAATACCCCGCCGCCAATGCCTAACAGCCCCGCTAAAAGTCCGGCGGCTAAGCCAGAGACAAGGAGGAGTAGAGCTGTCGTTGAAATCATAGTGATAATTTTCTAGCCCACCTATCTTTTGCAGCTACCGATGGGCGACTCAATAGTGCTTCCCATCGTTTGTGCTCGGCTGGAGTCAGGCTTTGCCTCAGCCGTCGTACGGCAGCAACGACGGCTGGGGTCGTACTGCGAATTCGGTGATGTTGCGATCGCTTTTCTTGTATCTTCTTACCCCCAGCACCCTCTCATATCTAACGCAATCATAGATCTCAAAGTCCCCCAGAATGGGGGATTTAGGGGGCCAACGAAGTGCAGCAAGCCATTCCCAGTACTTGACCTTGTCTTGAGAAAGTGGGCACTTCAGTCAAAGCCATGATTGAACCTAAGTCAGTGCCATTGAACTCTCGGTCATTGACGTGCCTAATGATAACGCTCTAGACGTTAGAGGCCTCAATTTGGGTACCCTAAATTAAGAAATCCCTAGATATTTCAGCAGATAGAGCCATTTAAGCTTGATGATTACTCTACAGACGCCGCAGGCCGCTATTGAAGAAGTCCTCAGCTTAACTAGCGTTATTAGCGTAGTGCTACTTCAAAACACAGAACTTCCCTATTTTTACGGAACTAATAATCATCTCGATCAGCAGCAACAATATATGGTTGCTTATTTTATCAATAACATTGTTGAGACCATGCCTGAGAGCATGAAGGCGTTTGATTTTCCGGTCATCGATTTCTATGCTTATGCCTACCTGCTCACGCCCGAGATCACCTTTGTTATCCTTGCCCAAAGACGAGACCTCAGTATCAAGCTACTCGCCACTCGCAAAATACAGGCTGTCATCAATGAATATCCAGATCAAGTCATTGATTTTTTCGCAAGGAAACATCAAAAAGACAAGCCTGAGTCCGTCACGGTTGCTTCTCCTGATGCTCTTGCCGTAGCTGAAGCAGGCTCTGCTGGATTTGAATCCATTGAAAGGTTAGGGCAGGATCTCAATAATCTAAGCCAGATTGTATGCAAATATCTGGGTCCAAAACTGACTCAAAAATACTGGAATGAGGCTCGCCCTCAATTTGCATGGATCGAGAATTTTCAGATCAATAACCAAGCAGAGATCACCTTCTCTGGGGATTCCCAAGCTGCAACGCTTGCAGAGCATTATCATTGCATTACAGAATGGACTGCTGCCTTCCTTCAGCCGTGCTCACAGATTATTCAAGATCTGCCCCAGAAAATTGAGCAACACCATGTCGGCTTGAGGCAAAAACAGTATCTTTCTATCTGCTCTCAAGCTTCTTTGAGTCAATCTTCTCACCTTGATTCAACGGAGGACAGTCTCTTTTGAGATATCGGTTTCTCCTCACTGGAGCAAAAACTCGCTTGCCTGTGACAGCGATCACACCAGCCTTGCAATCCATGTTTAAAGATAGAGGCTAAGTATAAATGCTTTTTTAGAAACCATGCGAGAGATGATGAGTGCTGAGACATCAAGCTGTAGCCATGACAAGAGAATTTCAACCGTAAACCCTAAACGCTTAGAAAGAACGAAGTATGCCGGTTACCTAGAGATTGATCCATCTACTGAGTATTCTGGCTTCTTCAATATTGCTCACGCTCCAGCAACTGACAGAGCTAAATCCGATGATTCATGTCCGCAATGAGATTGGGCAGATCGAGCTGGCTCCGTTGCTAGCAGCTTAGACGTATCGCTTGTGTCTGGGTCTAAGCATAGAGCCTTGATCAATCCTTCAAATTCTCCTGGACAATCTGTTGGCGAGGTGTTTGACTTCGAGCATGAGTTGACAATGATAGTTCTCTAAGCCCCTCCCAATAGAGAACTTAAGAGGCCCATAACGTTCTGGGCGCTATACTCTTAATGCCGTATCTATGTCCCAAAACGTCATTACCAATCGTCATCATAGTCAGGGTATTGGGGCGGTGCCTTGCCGTGGGTTTCTAGAATTTCTCCTAGGGGTTGACGCGATTTAGAACGCTTGGACTTTTTGGTCTT
>JBHJNL010000097.1:0-13927 GCA_050330855.1 Thermosynechococcaceae cyanobacterium
AGAGCGGCAGAAGATCCTGAGTTTGAGACGTTCTACACCAAGAACATTCTGCTCAATGAAGGTCTGAGAGCCTGGATGGCTCCCCAAGACCAGCCCCATGAAAACTTCATCTTCCCTGAGGAGGTACTACCGCGTGGTAACGCTCTCTAATCAAGCTGGCTATGACCGGCCATCAACAGGTTTTGCTTGGTGGGCAGGTAATGCCCGTCTCATCGAAGTCTCAGGTCGCCTATTGGGTGCCCACGTTGCCCACGCAGGCCTGATCGTCTTTTGGGCAGGTGGCATGACGCTGTTTGAGACAGCTCACCTCATCCCTGAAAAGCCTCTCTATGAGCAGGGCTGTATTTTGATCCCTCACATTGCATCCCTGGGTTGGGGTGTCGGTGCAGGCGGAGAAATTATTAGTACCTTTCCTTTCTTTGCTGTAGGTGCAATTCACTTGATTGCGTCCTTCGTGTTGGGTTTGGGCGGTACGTACCACGCGATTCGCGGGCCTGAAAATCTCGAATATTCAAACTTCTTTGGCTACGACTGGGCCGACAAAAACCAGATGACCAATATCCTTGGTTATCACCTGATAATTCTCGGAGTTGGTGCACTTCTCCTGGTTGCCAAGGCCATGTTCTTTGGTGGACTCTATGATACTTGGGCGCCCGGTGGTGGACAGGTTCGAGTTGTGACCAATCCAACATGGAGCTTCGGTGTCTTTTTGGACTACATCACCCGCTCACCCTTTGGTGAGTCAGGCTGGATTGTTAGCGTTAACAATCTTGAAGACATTGTCGGTGGCCACATTTGGGTTGGCGTTCACTGTATCTTCGGTGGCATTTGGCACGTTCTGACTAAGCCCTGGGGCTGGGTCAAGAAGGCTTTCGTATGGTCTGGTGAAGCGTATCTGTCCTACAGCTTGGGCGCTCTCTGTGTCTTTGGTTTCATCGCGGCTTTCATGGTTTGGTTCAACAACACCGTTTACCCCAGTGAATTCTATGGTCCGACTGGTCCAGAAGCCTCTCAAGCTCAGGCTTTGACCTTCTTAATTCGCGACCAGAGATTGGGTGCCAATGTTGCTTCGGCGCAGGGTCCGACTGGTTTGGGTAAATATCTGATGCGCTCTCCCACTGGTGAAATCATCTTTGGTGGTGAAACCATGCGTTTCTGGGAATTCCGTGGTCCTTGGCTAGAGCCACTCCGTGGTCCTAATGGCCTTGACCTCAATAAGCTCAGAAATGATATTCAGCCTTGGCAAGCTCGCCGTGCGGCTGAGTATATGACTCACGCTCCTTTAGGTTCCTTGAACTCGGTTGGTGGTGTCGCCACTGAAATCAACTCGGTGAACTACGTGTCTCCTCGAGCTTGGTTAGCAACCTCTCACTTCGTTCTAGGTTTCTTCTTCTTCATCGGTCACCTCTGGCACGCCGGTCGTGCACGGGCTGCCGTTGCTGGATTTGAGAAAGGTATTGAGCGTAGAACTGAGCCGGCCTTGTCCATGGCTGATATCGACTAAGTCTCGGTTCTATTCTGTTTGGATTTTTGATTAGCTCCTGTCTCTATTCGAGGCAGGAGCTTTTATATTCGATTTACAATAGAGAGCAATATGCTCATGAGGTCTGCATAAACATGCGGGAGTCTGACTTAACGGATGCGCTTCGCTGGACGGCAACGGCAGAAGCTAAACTAAAAAATATCCCTTACTTTGCTAGAACTCAGGCTAGGCAGCGCATTGAGGCACTAGCGCGGGAAGCAGGGTTAGAGGTGGTTACCAGTGAACTGGTTGAGCAAGCGCGTTTAGAGTTTGGTCAGTAATCGATGCATCCACTGCGGTCCCATTCAAAACAGAAATCTGAATCAGGAAATCCCTATGCCTCAAAGGTTTTCGCCGACTATTCCGGTTGATAATGTTAAGATTGTAAACGTATCGCTTTGCTATCTGGGCTAATACAGAGGCGGATTAATCCCTCACAGACGCCGCCGTTGGTAAGACCTAGCGATCTTCTTTAGATTAAATTCTCTTTGACTTAAATCATGCTGAAAACAATTCTGGGCGACCCCAACAAACGCAAGCTCAAGAAATATCAACCCGATATCGTTGAGATTAACTTGTTGGAGGACGAGATCCAGCCCCTTTCAGATGAGGCGCTACAGGGCAAAACAAACGAATTTAAGCAACGAATCGAGAAGGGGGAGTCTTTAGATGCACTCCTTCCTGAGGCCTTTGCTGTGGTTAGAGAAGCATCAACGCGGGTCCTCGGTCTTCGACATTTTGATGTGCAGCTTCTGGGTGGCATGATTTTGCATGATGGCCAAATTGCCGAGATGAAAACGGGTGAGGGTAAAACCCTTGTCTCAACGCTGCCGTCCTATTTGAATGCACTCTCTGGTAAAGGAGTGCATGCAGTAACGGTGAATGATTATCTCGCCCGTCGAGATGCAGAGTGGATGGGACAAATTCACCGTTTTTTGGGACTCAGTGTGGGC
Source organism: Thermosynechococcaceae cyanobacterium (assembly GCA_050330855.1). Lineage (GTDB taxonomy): Bacteria > Cyanobacteriota > Cyanobacteriia > Thermosynechococcales > Thermosynechococcaceae > RCC1774. Next base: position 2,476 of record JBHJNL010000097.1, read on the forward strand.
CTTATTCAGCAATCGATGCAGCCCTACGAACGTCAGAAAAATTATGCCTGTGACGTCACCTACGCAACGAATAGTGAGCTGGGCTTCGATTATCTGCGTGATAACATGTCGACCTCTATGGCAGAGGTGGTGCAGCGCCCCTTTAACTACTGCGTTATTGACGAAGTAGACTCCGTTTTGATTGATGAGGCTCGTACGCCGTTAATTATCTCAGGGCAGGTCGAGCGACCTACAGAAAAATATATGGAGGCCTCTGTCGTTGCCAGGGCGCTGCAAAATGAAGAGCACTATGAGGTCGATGAGAAGGCTAGAAACGTTGTTCTAGCGGATGAAGGATTTATTGAAGCTGAGAAGCTTCTTAAGGTTGATGATCTGTTTGATCCTAATGATCCGTGGGCGCACTACGTATTCAATGCTATTAAGGCTAAAGAGCTATTCATCAAGGATGTGAACTATATTGTTCGCGGTGGTGAGATTGTCATTGTCGATGAGTTCACCGGACGAGTGATGCCGGGGCGGCGCTGGAGTGATGGTCTCCACCAAGCCATTGAGGCCAAGGAAAATGTGGAGATTCAAAATGAGACTCAAACGCTAGCGACGATTACCTACCAAAACATGTTCTTGCTTTACCCTAAACTGGCGGGAATGACGGGAACAGCTAAGACCGAAGAAGCTGAATTTGAGAAAATCTACAAGCTAGAAGTCACGATTATTCCGACAAATCGAAATAATCAGCGCCAGGATATTCCAGATGTAGTGTACAAGACTGAGCCAGCAAAGTGGCAAGCGATCGCATCCGAGTGCGCTGAGATGCACGAAGCAGGTCGTCCAGTTCTAGTGGGTACCACCAGCGTTGAAAAGTCTGAAGTACTTTCCAAGCTACTCATAGAAAAAGAAATTCCCCACAACTTGCTCAACGCAAAGCCCGAAAACGTAGAGCGAGAGTCAGAGATTGTTGCTCAGGCCGGTCGTGGCGGAGCCGTCACCATTGCCACCAATATGGCCGGACGCGGCACCGATATTATCCTCGGCGGTAATGCGGACTATATGGCCCGCCTCAAGGTGCGCGAGTATTTTATGCCGCGCATTGTGCAGCCTGAAGATAATAACCCAATGTCAATGCTTCAGGCGGGTGTACCAGGAGCGCAAACGGGCCAAGGGTTCGGCGAAGGTGAAGCACAGCAGACCGGAATGGCACGTAAAACCTGGAAAGTTGCACCCGAGATCTATCCCACCGAGTTGTCGGCAAAAACAGAAGAGCTATTGAAAAGTATGGTGAGTTTTGCTGCTAAGCAACTGGGCGAGCAAAGCATTCCAGAACTACAGGCGGAAGACATGCTAGCCGTTGCCTCTGAAAAAGCGCCCACAGAAGATCCCGTTATTCAGAAGCTGAGAGAAGCGTACAACCAAGTCAAGGGTGAGTATGAAGCCTTGACCAGCGAAGAACATAACCGAGTCGTGGAGCGGGGTGGTCTGCACGTTATTGGTACTGAGCGACACGAATCTCGACGGATTGATAATCAGCTTCGAGGTCGAGCCGGTCGTCAGGGTGACCCAGGTTCTACACGATTTTTCCTGAGCCTTGAAGATAATCTGCTGCGAATTTTTGGGGGCGATCGCGTTGCGGGCCTGATGGATGCCTTCCGGGTTGAAGAAGATATGCCCATTGAGTCGCGCATTCTCACCGGTAGCCTAGAGAACGCTCAGAAGAAAGTTGAAACCTATTACTACGACATCCGTAAGCAGGTGTTTGAGTATGACGAGGTGATGAATAATCAGCGTCGTGCTATCTACGCTGAGCGCCTCAGAGTCCTGAAAGGTGAAGACCTCAAGGAAAAGGTGATTGAATATGCCGAGCGCACCATGGACGATATTGTCGGAGCCTACGTCAATCCAGAGCTGCCACCGGAAGAGTGGAATCTCGGCAGCATGGTGGAGAAAGTCAAAGAATTTGTTTATCTGCTCCAGGATCTTGAACCTAGTCATGTTGAAAATTTATCTCTGCCAGAGATGCAGATGTTTCTTCATGAACAGGTGCGGATTGCCTACGATAAAAAAGAGGCCGAGGTGGATCAGCTCCAGCCAGATCTGATGCGTCAGGCTGAGCGATTCTTTATTCTGCAACAAATTGATACCCTCTGGCGTGAGCACCTCCAACAAATGGATGCTTTGCGTGAAGCGGTTGGCCTGCGGGGCTATGGTCAGCAGGATCCGCTAGTGGAATATAAGAGTGAAGGCTATGAGCTGTTCTTAGAAATGATGATTGCGATTCGTCGTAACGTGGTTTACTCCCTGTTCCAATTCCAGCCTCAGATGGAGGCCGATAAGCAGGCGGAGGCCAGAGCCGTTGCCGTTGCTGCCAGCGACGATTCGGGTGTGATTGAAGCAAGCTTTACCGATGGCTAGGCCCAGTGTCGCAGTAGGATCTAACTCTATCGGAGAGGAATGGCGATGACAGTTGCCACTGCAAAGATTTGGACAGACGAAGCCTTTATGACCCTGTCTCGCGATGGGCATCGCTATGAGCTAGTGGATGGAGAGCTGGTCGACAGGGGCAACTCAGGAATGGAGCACGGCGATATTGGTTCTTTTTTAGGTGGGTTGCTGGCGATCTATATCGCTATTTCTCCGCGCCTCCGGTGACAGACTGCAGGCGGTCGGCAGCCATTTTTCGGACTTGCGCTTTCAGCTCGTCTGTGGAAGCGCTCTGCTCCGCTTGGGTAAAGAGCGTCTTTGCCGCTTCCATGTCGCCTCTTTTGAAGAGGAGATCTGCTTTACCCGTTAGCGCCAGTACATTATCGGGAACCTGATCGAGAATTTTATTGTAAACGGCTTCTTCTTTTTTGAGTTGATTGGTAATCAGGTACAGTCCAGCCAATTCTAGCCATCGGTCAACATTCTCAGGTTCTTGCTGAGCCAACTGTTCTCGCAGAGGAATAGATTGTCGGTACTGCTGGCGTCCTTCGTAGGTGGCGGCAAGCTGACTCAGTGCTTCGACATTATTGGGATCGCGTTGGAGTGTCTCTTGATAAGGCCGAAGAGAGGGATCTGAGGATAATGGTGTACCTGACGGGAACAACGCTCGCCCCCCCACAAACAAACCTGCAATGATCGCTAAGCTACCCAACCCCACCAACAGTCGAGGTCGCAGGGAAGGGTTCAATCTTTGAGTTGATTTTGAAACATCTTGATTGGATAATACCCCTTCCAAACTCGTTTCTAGGTTGTTGTTATGAGCCTTTGCTTCTGACATTAACCACAAGAGCGGCGCTGCAACCCCTTGAGAGGCAAGCAGGGTTGGCTCTTGAAAGGCAACTACGGGAGCAGACATATAGAAACAGCGGTAGTTGGCCTTAAAGCCTTCTAACGATTTAATCAGTGGATTTAAGGTTTCTTCTAGCTTCAATAGACCCAGGGGACCAGACCCAATCCGATCGCACTTTGTCAATATCAGTGCCATTGGATAATGGAGCTGATGGCGCTGGGCAAGCGATGCGATCGCCTCAGCTCGCTTTGTGATACTGCCTAAATGCGTTAAATACTGTGGATTCTGCATGAGCGCATAGGCATCTAGAAAAATGCAGCAGCCATGGGATTTGAGCAACACCGACTGAAATTGAGGATCAGACGACTGACAAGATTCTCCCGGAACATCCCACCAACGGAGCGTATGCAGCGTTTTCTCACCGCGCCAGCCTTGAGATTTTACATCAAAGCTAAAATCGGTCATTTTGAGGGTCGGCGGTGGGTACTGACCGGTTTGAGCAATACGCTTCAGCAATGATTCAATGTTGTCTCGATCTTGACTGTTTTGAAAATCGAGATAGACAGAATGTTGAGGGGCTGTGGTCGCCTTTGAATGTAGCACAGCATAGCTAGCTAGCAGAAAGACGGTCTTACCCACACCGCGATCGCCAATACTAAGAAAGTCAAGAGTTTGCATAGCAATCTTAAATTAATACCCAATTTACAGTCGTCATTGTGCCTATATTTATCGCCCTTATAGAGATTTCCGCACAGGTCTGCCCCGATATTTAAGTTCAGTCTCTTCTAACGGAACCTCAGCACCAGCCAAAATGGGCAGTGCCTCCGTTGTTTTCCCCTCTAATGCCAACAGCGTTCTCGGCTCATCGCGGAGCAGAACAGACTGTATTTTTTGGATGGCCCGATTAATCTCCCCATCCAGTAACCCCACGAGCGCCTTGCCTGTTTGCACTAACAAAAAGGCATCGGCTGTGCAGTAGGCTAAGATGACATGCCCCTCATCACCCTGAATCGATATCTTGTCAATCCCCTCCCACTGCAGTTCTTCAATGGTGCTTTTGGCGAGATAGAGCATCGTACCAGAGATGATCAATGCACTATTTTCATCCATCCTAATCGGGGGGGTCAGAAGCTGCCCATCAGCAGAGACCAGAAAGGTACATTGAATTTCGATGGGTTTACTCATCAAATCACGCAGAATTGCGCTAATAGTGTCGAGACTATTCACAATGGCTCTCCTCCCTTCTACGGGATTGGCTGCTCTCAAACCCACTTTCTCTTCATATTCTGGAATCGATTCAAGATGCTCTAGCTCGACCAGATCTTGAACAAGACAATCCTCTTGAAACAGAAAAATATCTAGAGGCTGTTCTTCTAACGCAGCATAGATAGTGCGACATATCTTAGCCGAAAGGGTTAAGCCCCTGCGAGCTGGCTCATAGCGGTTGACATCATCAATTTCAACTAAACTGAGAGGCTGTCTTGAGATCTTATTCGGATCCCAAAAAAACTTTGGACCTCTTTGTAGGCAAACCAATATTTTTGCGAGGTGATGACTCTGTAAAGGTTCAGCCAAGAAATAACAAATAAAATAAGGGGAATTGCGACTATGCTCATCTATCTCATCACTATATAGCCAACCAAATATGCAGCTATCCAAATTAGGCTGATGGAGATAAATGGCATGGTCCTCGGCGTTGGGAGGTTTGTAGGAGTTCCAATGTTTATGAACGATACGTTCGAGAAAGGAATCCTGGATAGCAGTGGGCACCTGTTCGCTAGATAGCTTGCGAAGGCCTACTCCTGGCAAACTGGTGTAGATGAGTTGTTCCAGCTTCATGGGCAAAGTATCCTCTTCAATGCGCTTGCGGCCCATTCCTAGCCATCAACTTGAGACACAGCTTCAACAGGCTATCTATAGCTGACCTAAGACTTTCCGTTGAGGCCTGAGCATCAAATGCTAGAAAGCACTAGGTGCCCAGCGAGAGAGCCTAGGCATTCAAGATTTTTATCAGAGTAAGAAGCGCTCTCTTGAGGCGATCGCTTCTTACCCCCACCAGAAAGCCAAAGACTTAATCTTGTGTATCAACCCCCAAAATCTCAATCAACCTCTACGCTGCAGATCCCCCGACGGCATTCTATCTATTATATTTTACTTTTGGGAAATCTTCTCAAAGAATTGAGGATACCCCTGATGGGTGCATTGTTTTGACTGCATAAGGAATAAAATCTGCGTGTATTTATGCTCTTTCTCAGCTAAATTATTAACTCCAAACTGATCTAATTTTCCTCTCTAGAAAAAGAATATTATCTTCGGGAGATTGTTAAGCTACGTTGCTTTTTGATCATGATTAGTAGACAACCTCTAAGTCTAGTTGTCAGTTAGGCTAGTGAACATTATGGATAATGCAACAAATCTTAGAGTTGTAAGGCTATGACGAGAGACAAGCTATGTTAAGGAAATGAGAAAAAATGCTAGAGGGGATTGTTATGAATGCTGAGCATGAGATCACTGCTATCTTGGATGAGTTAACCCAGAAACCTCTCAATATTCAAACTGTAGCTCTTGTTTCTGCAGATGGTTCACTACTTTCTACTTCGGTGGGTGTCGCACACAATAATCTCTTGCCGATGATCAAGTACATTCCCTATTTAGCCCAAAGTATAAGGGAAGAGCTTCAGTGGAAAGGTATCCAAAAAATTTGCATTCAGGGTAATCACAACTATTTGATTTTAGCTTGCTGTAAAGCTGACGTTTTTTTGATGGTCTATACCCATGAAATTGTCTTTGGCCTATTGGATCGAGAAATCAATCGAACGGTCGAAGCATTTCGAGGTATTTTGCAGCGTCATCCATTCAAAATGGGGACGTCTATCAAACAATTCACCTCGCAAACAAGTACACCTCTCAATAGTAAGGCGTCTCCAAATACGTTGATTCAGGAAAGACATTCTCGCAAACGTAGAGATTTATCTGAGCATTTGCTGGGGAAACCTCATCAGAGCAAAGCTCAAGATCTAAACCCATCAATAAGGGTAGATCTAGTCGGTCTGAATCAAGATTTTATTGAGCAGTGTGAGCAGAATCTGGCGTTTTGTATTGGACCAATCGCGCCCGTTATTCTTCAAAAGATTTTGGCTGAGTCTCAAGGTAAAACGCAACAGCAGTTCATTGATGCCCTAGAACAGACCATCCCTGACCCAGGGTTGGCTCAAACTTTTCGAAAGCTCTTTGTGTAGGCGTTGTGCCTCGCATGCTGTCGGCCAATACCGTTTGCTCGGAGCTATCTCCGTCGCTTAGACCCCTTCACGTTACTTCACAGGGATGGAGAATGGGGTGATTAAATTAACTTATAAAACAACCGTATATCAGCGTTTCTCGATTTTTATTCTTGTGAGTTGCCCCAATTAAGTAGGTGGAGATAATTAAACGTTGCCCTGAAGCCCAGAAAGCCCTGCTGCATCGTGATCGGGATGTTGATTAGTTTGAAGCATCTACTTATGCCCCTAGCTCTATCGCCGTTGAGAGGGGAACACCCTTATCCATTGAGCAGATTTTCGCTTCCTATTTCCTTATCTCTGGCTTTCCATCAGTTCAAGGATCTGCTGCGATTGCTATACATAGGCGTCGTTGATTCGGGCGGTTGCGAAGGAATCGGCCAGCGGCTAATGAGTCTACGAATATGATGGCATTCGTAGACTCGTGCCAAGGTCTGCGTCGTCTCGACTTAACAGCCGTCTGGCCCACAGAACTCGTGTGCACTCAGTACCTCCGCGTTAGAGAGATAGGCGAGGCCCGAATAATCGGCGAAAAACTTCGCTGCGACCTCATCCGCAATCTTCATGGCCATGTCCCGACTGTCGGTGAGCACCTCGATCTTGATATTCGAGCCGGTGTCAGAAACAGCGGGTTGTCCCGCCGAGCGCACGTTGCGACTGCCTTTACCGCCAGCATCTACCGCCGTGTAACTGGTCGCCCCGGCTTGGTCGATGATCTTGGCAATCTTTTTGAGCAGCAACTTTTCTGTGACGATGAAGAGCTTGATGGCTGGCTTGGCCATTGGGGTTACCTCTTGATGTGTGTATTCATTGAACGATCAGGACTTACGCAGGAACTAGCGCTTTGGCACTTTGGATGTTAGTCCAAGCACTACATATAGTGCCCAGAAATTTTAGTTCGAGTCTCTTGCGTAAGTCCTGACGATATAGAAACTCAGGAAAACGGCAGCACGGCGCGATAGCGCGCCGATATTATAGCTGCTGCGTTGGTCGCCGGACTAGAGAACACCGGTAGATCGCGGTCTGGAATTAGCTGCCCATCAGTGCCTGGGCCAGCCCAATGTAAAGCGGTATTCCTAAGGCAATCGCAACCGGCGTGCCGACGGCTGTGGATGCGCCGATGTAGACGGAGGGATTGGCTGACGGGATGCCGGCGCGCAACGTAGGCGGCCCTGAGATATCTGAGCTTGAGGCGGCGATGACAGCTAGAATCACGACGCCGCCAGGACTGAATCCCGTGGTGTAGTGGGCAATCATGCCGAGACCGAAGGCGATGAACCCATGCAACAGCGGTGCCACAAAGGCATATACGGCGAACCACTGGGCCACCTTGCGCAGCTCGGCAAGCCTTGCGGCGGCCTCCATACCCATGATCAGCATCAGGACTGAAAGGAAACCTTTGAAGAGGGGATCGTAGAAGGTTGTATAGACACTTGCCGGATCGGTTAGCATGCCTAACGCGAGGCCGAGCAGCAGTGCCGTTAGGGCAGAACCCTGGAGACTTTCCTTGACAATGGGCCATATCTTAACCCGATCGTCTTTATTATCGCTTTTCTCGCTGGGGTCATAGCCTGCGATAACGCGCTGCCTGTCAGCGAGAGCCTCCTGCTTTTTGGTATAAATGCTGGCCAAGACGATTGCAGCCACGAGGGCTGGAATATCCATGAAGGGATAGAGTGCGGCGGCCCAGGGTTCATAGAAGATCTTTTGCTCGTCCAGTAGCGTCAGGGCGGCGGCGAGGGTGGAGCCACTCACAGCACCGAATAAACCTGCGGTCGCAAGGGCATCGACGACTCTAACTTTCGGCAGCTTCGCCAACGTGTAGCGCCCGATGAACACGATCAGGATCCCTATCGCCACGGCGAACAACGCAGGCAACAGTATCTCTGACGGATTGGAGTCGCGGATCGCCTGGCCACCGGTCAGGCCGACTTTCATGAGCAACATGAAGACGATGAACGTATAGACCGGCTCTGGAATTGCGAGTTGGCTGCCGAGGCAGCCAACTCGCAATTCCACCAATCAGAAAGCCGAGTGTCGGGGTCTGCAACTGCGACAGGAAGCGCATCAAAAAATCGGACAGAAAATCCACTTTTTAATATCCTCTTTTATAAGATCTTAGGGGTCGAGATGGCAGGCAAGCATGACCTTGAATCCTGACTGGCTCCACAGGCAACGATTGCCTCCTATAGGGTTAGGAGATTTCTGCCTTGCCATGGTCGGACAGGAGCTTTGTAGGCAGTAGCGTTAAAAGCTCCATTGACTTTAATAAATGATGCCATCTTTTTCTCTGTAGATAATTCTATGGCTAGAGGGTCAAAAAAAGAACATCCTAAACACGTAAGTTATATTTGCATTTCACACACAAAACATAAGCTCGAGTTATATTCAAGGCGCGATCGCATATGTGTTGCCAATGCATAAAGTCGTCAGAGACCACCCCATATATGGTTCATCTGTTTTTAATCGGGAAAGCAGGTCCGGGCTACGTCGATAGTCCGGACCTATGCTTTGTGTCTTTCGATGAATTAATTAATCTCAGTCAAGATACAGAGGAGTAGTGTCTGTTGTAACAGCATGGGAAGGCTCTGCGGGAGCCATGGCTGCTTGGCTACAACTGGTAAGACTGTAATTCTCTGGTAGTAATGCTCCTAGCGATTTAGGGATTTTTTAGGTGATTGATCCATATTCTCATTAGTCTTCCTCTATTGACAATAAAGTGGGTGCTGATCGCGATGATTGTCATTGCTTCGTTCTAAAACAGACGCTATATACACAAAAACCCTCTACTAGAGAAGGCTTCGTGGATATTTTTGGACACTATTAGATTATCTGATGATGGAGAATAGGGGATTCGAACCCCTGACCTCTGCGGTGCGATCGCAGCACTCTACCAACTGAGCTAATTCCCCATTAGAGAAGGATTCAGCATTAGAACCCTAGCTCAATACTAATTCACAGAGAACGAATCAACCACTTGCTGAAAGAGGGGTTCTACTTGGCCCCAGCGATCTTCTGGAGCTGAGATATTTAAGGTAAATAGTTTGCCTCGGCGCACAACAACACTGGCGAGGTTATGGCGGTTACCGATGGGAAGCTCTACTTTATAGTCGAGCTTGTAATAGGTTTTATCGCCATCTTCACGGGAGGCCGCTGAGACCAGCGAGGCTTCAATCCCTGACTTGGGTGGGGCAATGACGGCTTCTAGAACCCCCTTCGCGACTGCGGTGGGATCACCGAGATCGGTCAAGTTGCGATCGCCTGAGACCGGACTGACGACAACGCTGACGTTCTCAGTTTCTTCAATGAGGTCGCGATAGACAACATCGGCCCCTCCAGAAACGTTGACGGCAACCCACCCGTTAGGATACAGAAACTGGTAGCCGTCAATATTGTCTGAAAAGTTTTTCAGCCCTGCCTCTGGGCTGACGCAGCCTGTGAGTGCGAGGAGAATAATTGCGATCGCTGCGATCCGTTTAAACATGTGTCCTTCACCTAATTGTTGAGGGGCAGCCGATACCCCTGTCGTATTGTCTCACCCGATGGGTGTCTCAGAAACTTTGAATTTGCAGCTATGTAAAAAGCCGAACGACCTCCACGCTGTCAATCGGTTTAGAGGTAGCTCCCTTCGATGTTGGCGCAACGTCATAGGCTGCGGCTCCATCTAGACCTGATACGACTCGCTTTAACTGACCGTCAACGATATGAACAGCAGCACCATCATCAATGGCAACACCAGGGGAGAGTTCTCCAGTACCCACGAATTTTTCATAGGTTGGCTTACGCTCCCCCTCTAATGAATAGTGAGGACAACAACTGCCTGAGATGAAATTGAGACCTTGCAACGGCCTCAAGCGGTCGGCTCTTGCATCGGTTAAAGCAGACTCAAACCAGCAAACTGCCCCGGCGCTCACACCGGCTAAAACAGTACCGTTCTTGGCGGCCTCTCGCAGTAAGGGAGTTAAACCCCAAGCTTCCCAGATGGCTAACAGGCTTAGAGTATTGCCACCACCGACATAAATTACGTCTTGTTGCTTGACCCACTCAGCCAGATCAGGGGTGCGGCGAAAGAAGGTGAGGTGAGAGGGCTGACAGTTCAGTTGAGAAAAGCGGGTATAGAACTTCAGGCGGTAGCTTTCGGCATCTCCACTGGCGGTGCCAATGAAGCCGATCTTAGGTTTGCTGGTTTGGCACTGCTCTAATACATAGGTATCGAGTCCTGGCTCGGAACCCTCTGAAAAGCCCCCGCCGCCAATAGCAATAATTTGACCTTGAATCATGCTCAAAATTTAATCGATAGTACCCATCTGTCACAATATAGCTAGATTAGCTAGACGAGTGTTTATCTATGGAATGGCGGCTAGCAGAGGCAAAAAATAAATTCAGTCTGCTTATGATTAAGAACTATCAGCGTCTCTTTACCTATTCCAGTCACTCGACGCAGCTTATGTGACTCCCTCGTTTGCTATGAACCTCAAAACCAAATTGTCCAAGTATTTTGACCACTTCTTGACCAGATAAGCACTTGAACTTAGGCATACTCAGGCTGTAGTTCCAAAGTAACGGTAAGAGAGGGGCGAGAGACAAAACCGTAATCAGCGGGATCTTCATCTTGAAATTGGTGATATGCGGCGCGGGCCTGTTCCTGAACCAGCTTGGGCAGCTTGGCGAAAGCTTCACGGAATTTCCTGGTTGTGCGAGAGTTCACAACGTGTTTGGATCTAATGCCTGAGTCGTACCTGCACGATATTCTTCCATTGCTTCGCTAGCCAGTTGAGCCAGCGCGTCTTGACCTGGATTTCTCACAAGCCGATACCAAAGCACTGAATTAGCGAGAAACATCGGTTGATCTAATTCCAGATCGGCAATGAAAGGTACCGCAATGAGTTCATCTACTCCAATGACGGAA
>JBHJNL010000098.1:0-18298 GCA_050330855.1 Thermosynechococcaceae cyanobacterium
TTTCCGTCATTGGAGTAGATGAACTCATTGCGGTACCTTTCATTGCCGATCTGGAATTAGATCAACCGATGTTTCTCGCTAATTCAGTGCTTTGGTATCGGCTTGTGAGAAATCCAGGCGTAGACCCGCATTTTCTGAGTGGAACATTTAAAGCGATCGCCCTGAACGTCTCTGCGCTGGACGTGCTTTGTTTTGCGTCCAGATACTCGCTTGCGCCACAGCCTAAAGCTAGAAGCTTTCATCTGACGCCGCATTAGGGCAATGACGTCCTTTTCTTGAAGACCAAACTGATGCTCAATTGCATCAAAGGGGGTCCGGTCTTCCCAAGCCATTTCGATAATGCGATCGATTGCATCGGCTTCGATTTCGAGATATTTCATGCTCATTCTTTATGGATAGAAAAGCAGATCGGGGAAGAACCGATTCAATTCAATTAAAAAACCTGCTGTAAAAGTGAGCCACAGCGTCGCCATCACAGGTGCAGAGGTGAGAAGTTTCATAATGCCTTTGAGTAATCAATAAAAAATAATGATGAGAAAGCCTAATTTTGGCGAGTGACCTGAGCTGCAGCAGACCCGAGATCAGCCACAACAGCCGTTGAAGAAGCCGTCATCTTTGGTGCAACAGAAACCAGCAACCGAGGAACCTCTCGAACGTTGGGCCAAGTTGAGTACAGGAGCTTAGCTTCTTTAATGTCATATTCTTCGCCAAGCTCTGTTAGCGATTCCCACAGGGGCCGAAGTGAAAGGTCTCCGTCAAAGCTGGGAGACACCAGGACAGTCTGGCCAGGTTCTAATTCATTGAGGAAATAGGGCTGAGAACTGGATTCAGCCGCTTGAGCCGCGAAACCACTAGAGAGCCAAATGACGCCTGAGAGAATAACGACCATAACAGCAGGCAGATACTTCATCTCGACAACCTCTCATTTATTAAGATTTATTAAGTATAGGGTAGTTATCGATGTCGTGCCATCTATCCGAGGTCAGAAAACCTTGATTTATAAGCCTCAGAACGAGGGGCTTAGATCTGAAAAAGCAAAAATTTCGTTTCTAATTTTCATCTTTTTGACAGGCTCAGAGTCAGTCGTCAGCACTTTGCAAGCGGCCCATCATCCTGGCAATGCTCTGTAACAACACACTGACGACTTGAATAAATTCTAAAGACGGGCCAGATAGTTTATTTAGACTAGGCGGCGATCATTCCCGACAGAAAGGTGAGGGGACGCGCAACATAACACAGTGTTCTTTAGCTCAATCGAGCTGAGTAAAGTTCAGGTTGAAAAAGATGAGTTTAGTTTCTTTGCGATAGCTAGGAGTCACGATGAGCATCAGAAAAGTTACAGGAAGAGTACTGCGCGCCTATGACCAATCCCCTTTTAGAGATACTTTGATTGAAATTTGGGATCGAGATTTTGGCTTGGACGATAAGGTTGGGTCTGGGCGCACCCGCGACGATGGCCGGTTTGAAATTGCTTACGATACCGACGATGCAGGGGAAAAGCCTGACTTAACGGTGAAAGTATTCCGCCTTGACTTCGAGGGACGTTATGAGGTGATCTATGACCACGATGGTCCGAGAAATGTAGCCGACGATTTTGATTTTCAAGATATCTTGATTGCAGATTGGGAATATGATCCTGCCTTTGAAATTCCGCTGATTCGATCTGAAGGTGCTGGTATTAGTTCGTCACCTCAAAACTTTGTCCCGCCTCAAACTCGAAAGATTTTGCTACATGCAGCAACGCTAGGTTTGCTCAGAGCTGCAGCCAGTAAACGTTCCTCTGTACAAGGTGCTCAAGAGACATTCCCTGACAATTTAACCCTCGATCAAGACGAGAAAGATCCTGGTTCATCACGGAGCGACGAATTTTTTGTTAATGCCATCTTAAATGGCTTTGCTCCTGCACTGATGACCGAGGGGCCGGTAGGGATTTACCACGTTCGTTACAACCTCGATCAGTACGTTTGCGATGACAAGCACCAGGCACCGAGTGTCCATATGACACTGAAAAAGAATAGTGCCGGAGCGCTGATGCCAGAGCAAATTGAATATCGAATTCGAGAAAAAGGCTCTAATCCAGCCGTCTTTGGTCCTACTACCATCGCAAAGGCGGTAGACAGAGGGCCGAAATGGGAAGAAGCCAAAGCCTATTTCAGGATTGCTGAGTTTATTGATGGGCAGGTTAAAGGGCACCTAGGGCGCGCCCATTTGAATACTGGGCAATATGCGATCGCACTCTACCGAAACCTCCAGAAAAGCCCCATTTTGAGACTGCTCCATCCCCATCTCAAGGGTGTCTCTGCGATTAATACCTTTGGCAAAGGCATCATCTTTGGTAACGAAGGGGTATTGGTTCTGTCCCCCCTCACAGAGACGTCTCTTGTCGATGCCATGCGGGACGATCTGGGTCAATGTAACTGGAAGGACTGGTCACCGAGATCAGAGATTACGGCGACGGGGCAACATTACTACGCCAAGGTTCAGCATCTCTATTGGGATTTGATTAAGGAGTACATCAACCACTTTTTCTCAATCCACGAAACGAAGATTAAGCTGGACTGGAAAGAGATCTATGCCTTTTCTCAGGATTTAGTAGAACACAGCGTTCCGTTCTTTAGCTATCCGCTAGAGCCGGGTGAAACTTGGTATGACGAGAGTGAAATTAATGTCGAGGGTTTTGATGTAAACCATGCCATCAGTGCGATCACACAGGTTAAAATCAATCCGTCCCCACAGGACATTGAAAACCTAAAGCAAGTTTGTACCTACGCGATTTACCATGCGACGATCTGGCATGCCTGGAGAAACGATAATCAAGCCAACTATGGTGGGGAAATTGATTATGCCAGACTGGCGCTTAACTATGAGGTTGATGAAGCGGCTTTCCAGCTTTTTATTGTCAACATCTTAGTGCAGGTCAAACATGGGTATCTGACTAAAAATGAAGAGAATGATATCCCAGCAAAATTTGTGGCACTGTTGAAGGCTAAGGCAGAAACCTTTAAAGCTGCTGGCTATGATGTGCGTAAAATTCGCTCACGGATCAATATTTGAGCGACGGTCTTGCTGACGAGGATCGGTGTTTCTTTTTTACCTCAATAGCCAGACGGGTTAGGGCACAGATGCATCAGTTGGCAGAATCCATTGTCTAGCTTGATCGAGTTCATCCATGCCATAGATTCTGATCTGGCCCAGCATAAAAAGACGAGAGGCAATGATGCCACGCTTCACCCAGACTTGATCGGTTGCGATTGCATAGTGGCTCAAGTCAAAAAAGTGCCGAATCCCAAACAAGACATCGTGAAAAATAAGCGTCGGTTCAAACCCAGTCAAATTTAGAACCTTAATCAGTAGCCGCAGTTTAGGATGCTGTTTAAATTGTTGATCCATCATCTTGAGCAAATCAGCAAACTCTGCCGCCGTGATATAGCCATCAATGGACATCTCCAGCACATTGGTGTCGGGGACGATCTGACAATCAATCATTGAGTGAATCTCCAGTGCATTGATCGCTCAACACCAATTGTCGCAGTGACAACGTTATACTGCCAACGACTAAGGACTTAACATTTGGATTGAGCTGCAACTCTCTCAGCTAAAAGGTTTGAGGCTTATGATAAAAGCAAACTTTTAACTCGTTCGGAGTATAAACAGGTTGGCAGATTGTCCGTTGGCCTCAGGAGACAAAGTGAGGCATCACCTGTGCCGAGGTCAATAGGCCACACATACCCTGCTGGTGCAGCATAATGCCAGCTTTGAGATAGCCAAAGGCTGGCCCACAGACATTCGCCGCCATGCTCGTTTCATCACCTAGGGTGAAGGTATGGGTTGAAATATTGCCTTCAAAGGTCCGACCCGTTATTTTTACGTTCGTACTCAAGGGTTTTTTCGGATTGCGAGTATCAACAATGCCGCCCACGGTGACGCGATCGCGGCCACAAATTCCGGCCATCTCAAGAATCACATCATCGGCATGTTCCATGTCTTCTAGGGTTAGCAGGCCATCGGTTTCTTCTAACAACGTCTCCACCTCTGCATCTGTCATGGCCTGAGCTTGGGCAATGGTGTATCCCGGCAGGTGACCAATGTCTTCGCGAATGGTGGCGCGGTAGGCTTCCCAGTTGCCAATGCCGACGCCGAAGGTAATTTTGACCTCATGAATCTCAGCATAGCTTTGAGCGGCAAGGGCTGCTGCTGCAGTTAATAGCCCTGGGGTGGCTCCACAACCGGTCACATAGGTAATCCCTGCTGCCTTCAGGTCAGGCTGCAGTTCAATCAACTGCTCGACGGCGCTGGTGCGTTTGATGGCGTCCACCAGAACACCTTGCCAGCCGGAGGCCATAAACTGTTGGGCTACACTCGCCATAAAGGTATTGGGCAAGTTGGGGAGCGCTAAGAAAAATCCAGCTACGGTGTCGCTGCGATTAATCAGGTCTGCAATACTTTGTTCGCTAAGTACACCGCTGGGTTCTAGATATCCTAATGACCCTTGGGTTTGATAGGCTGCGATCGCATTTTTCAAATCAAGCCCTTCAGAGCTATAGGCGTACCCCTTTTTATCTGCCGCCGCCACTAATCGCATCTGCTGTTTGGGGGCCAACACATGGGCCGCCGCCTGACCGAGACCCCCAAAGCCTAAGACGCCCACCGAGATTGGATTGACCTGATTCGTCACTTGCATTGTGTTCCTATACGCGAATATGCCCCATACATTATCAGCCCAGAGGGGGATGCGATCGCAAGCCCACACATAATTTGATAGCTCCCCAGAGAGCCTCTTTCAAGGGTCAGCCAGTCACGAGAGGATCTTCTTAACAAATATTCACAAAGACCTTCTCCCTTGACGCCCGTAGGAACTTAGTAGAAACTCATTACTAGTGTGACTGCTTCGATAAATAAAAACTTTTATTATGGTTTCAATTCGGTTCGTAACGTTTATCGACGTTTTAGGTCTACTGCAATTGAGAGCATAAGCTTTTCACCGTTTTAAGTTGTCCCTTACTGCAGCAACAGCATGGAAACCCTGGAATTTATCATTCATCCCAATGGTCGTGTTGAAGAGAAGGTGACAGGAATTGTGGGAGCCTCCTGCGCCGAAGTCACTGCCGCCATTGAGGCGCAGCTCGGTCAGGTCGTCAGTTCTCAGAACACCTCAGAATTTTTTGCCCAAACAGAGAGAGTGCAGCAGGGCGAAACCACCGCTGCAAACGTCCACAGTCAGTGGTAGGTCGGATTTCCCATCTGCCTGATTCATGCTCTATTGTTCGCTCATTTTAAATAACGCTATGTCACACTTCAGCCAAATTAAAACTCAAATTCGCAATCTACCCGCTCTAGAGTCTGCCCTAGCCGACCTAGATCTGTCTTGGAAGACGGGTCCTCACCCGGTGCGGGGCTATCAGGGGCAAACCCAGACCGCAGCAGTCGTCATTGAGCAAGAGAACGGCTACGACATTGGCTTTAGCAAAACCGGTGATGCCTACGAATTAGTGGCTGACATAGACTTTTGGGATCAAGCCTGGTCTGTTAACCGATTTTTAGAGAAAGTGACCCAGCGCTACGCCTACCACACAGTTGTCAGCACAACGGCAGCACAAGGATTCCAGATTTCAGAACAAAAAGAGAATGCAGACGGCACCCTTCAGCTCGTTGTTCAGCGCTGGAGTTCGTAACCTATGGCTAGCCCCTCTGACCCGTCTGTGACCCAAGATGAGGCCCACGTTAGTCGGTCTAGACTCGAACCGGAATTAGGGGGGCAACTCCGCCATCATCCTGAACGTACTGGTTTAGAACCAGAGCTGGGTGGAGTGTTGCGACAAAAAGGTGTTTACGTGGATGAACCCACCTGCATTGGCTGCAAGCACTGCGCCCATGTGGCCCGCAACACCTTTTACATAGAACCGGTCAACGGTCGATCTCGTGCCTTCCGTCAAGATGGCGATCCTGAAACGATTGTTCAAGAAGCAATAGACACCTGTCCTGTGGACTGTATCGAGTGGGTGGACTACACCGAGCTAAAGAACTTAGAAAGCGATCGCAAGTTTCAGACGGTCAATATTCTTGGCTCACCCGTCCCCGCGACCTATAAGCGGCGTCAAAAAAGTCGCAAACGGCCAGGACAACAGCAACCATAACTCTGCCATTATTATGACGATTGAGCAGGGCAACCTATCATAATCTCATTGGTTTTAGGGTAGAGCTTTAGTAATGAAAGAAATCCTGGCCAGTTAAAGCTTCTTGGGTCATTACGGTTCCCTGCTCGATCCACCGCTTGATGCGTCGTAATCCGATCTACAGGCACCCCTGTCTTAGAAAGGAGCCAAGCCAGAGAGTAGTATTGGGCACTGGTATAGCCACTGTGTCCTTTACGGTTGTCTTGGTAGCCATCCACGGGGCTGACCAGCGAAACGTGATAAGCGAAATTATTGACCGAGGACGAGAGAGACGGATTGGTACTCACCGTCTCATCACCATTAGGGCCAGCAAAGACTGAAGTCCCGGCACCGAATGCTCGCTTATCGGGTGGGACCAAATAGTAAATGGTGCCATCCGTCATAATCAGGGTGTGGTAGCTGACCTGCTGCGAACTTTTGGGATGATAGGTGCTAAATAATTTCAGTGTTTGGGGACCCGAAATGACTGTTTCATGCAGCACCACAATGGGTGGGTGATCAGCCGGTTTACCAAGGAAGTCATAGAGATATCGCTCCCCAAAGTTTGTGGGGTTCGCCAAAGAAAACCGTTCAACGGGCTGATACTGGGCAACGAAGTCAATCGCCTGCTGAGAGGCGTTGGTTCGGGTGGCTTCTGCGGAGAGTCCCGGAGGTCCGGGTTGCTTCCGAAAGCGATCTAGCGCAACTTGCCCCGGCGTAAAGCGTGTTTCTACATTGATGTCCACCGGTTTTTGCGGCGGTCGGGTCAGGCAGCCTTGTACCGGAATACCTGGAGCGGCTTGGGCAAGCAAGGCATCAAAACGGGAAAGCTGGCGACTTGCGACATGGGCCTGACTCGGCAACAAACCTGTAGAGATCAGCGCAATGGTAGATAAGCTATAGAAAACAAACCCAAATGTCCGGTGCATATTATCTGTGAACGAGTATCTTGATCTAGCCATCTAGCATAGACCACCATTGGACCCAGAAGTTCCGGTGGTGCCGCTAGTTCTTATCGAGTGCTGTGTTACTACAACTTCGAGGCCTAACGAGAATTGTCAGATAGAAACAGGGTTAATAATATCGGCTATGGTATTTACAGGGATCCTGTGGCCGATCTGGGGGACCGCTGCATCGGAGCCGTAAACGATTCCTGAGCCTTGGCTGGAGTAGTACAGAGGTGACATTACTATGGCGACTTGGACCTGTATTCAGGGATGTGGTGCCTGCTGTCATTTAGATTTAGCAGAACGTCCTGATGTGCAGGAGTACCTCTCTGCAGAAGAATTTGAGCGCTATCTGAGCATGATTGGGCCAGAGGGTTGGTGTATTCACTTTGATCAAACTGAACGCCGATGCAACATCTACGCTGAACGTCCCGGCTTTTGTCGCGTCACCCCAGAAACCTTTAGCCGCCTCTATGGCATTGAGCCAGAGGAGCTGAATGAATTTGCGATCGCCTGCTGCAGAGAACAAATTGATGCCGTTTACGGCGACCGTAGCCTTGAGGGGATCAAATTCGAGAGCGCCGTGGGTTTAGCGTTGGGTTAGGGCATAACCCAGGCATAATGGTTCACAGAACTTATCAGCATGAACTAGTGACCCACCCCCTCGCCGATTCTGAACCCTCCCTAGAGCCTCTTCAAGGCCAGGGAGAGGCTAGCCACCCCGAACAAGAAAAGGCGCATTCGCAGACGCAGTCCACCGATGCTCCGAAGGACTTTGGTCGAGAATTTCTGATGGCCTTTGGCACCATTTTTCTCGCGGAGCTAGGGGACAAGACACAGCTCTCGACCCTACTCATGACAGCAGAATCTCAGTCACCCTGGATTGTGTTTGCCGGAGCCGCTGCGGCATTAATCACCACCAGCTTATTAGGGGTCGTGATTGGACGCTGGTTAGCGCGCTATCTTTCTCCAGAAGCTTTAAAGACTGCGACCGGGGCTAGCTTACTGTTCATTGCCGTACTGCTGATTTGGGATACTGTTCACCTTTAGGCTCAAACAATGGATTGGAATTTACTGGGACTGAGCTTCGTTATTGTGTTCTTAGCAGAGCTAGGGGACAAAAGCCAGCTTGCCGCCATTACCCTGAGCGGCCAATGTCGGCATCCTCGGGCAATTTTCCTGGGCACGGCCTCGGCTCTTGTCTTTGCCAGCTTCTTAGGCGTCATCTTGGGGGGGAGTTTAGCTCAGTTTTTACCCACTCAGCTTTTGAAGGCCGCAGCGGCAGTGGGGTTCGCTACGATGGGCATTAGCTTTCTCTGGTCTGAAGCTGAAGATGATCAAGGAGACTAAGACTTTTGCACCATCAAACCGATAGAAGGTCTTGCCTTTAGCTCATAGGCTTGGTAACCGACTGTTAATCTTCTCTTTCCGTTTTTAGCGGTTATTTTTAATTGTTTTTTAATCTCTGCTTTACCTTGAGCAGATAGAGTCTTAAAGCGGATAAGGTACCGTGCGACACCAACGGTGATGGGTCATTCCTCATATATAAAAACTTGAAAGATCATTTTATGGATTCTCGATCTTTTAGCCTGCCTCAATCTTACGGTAATGATGACCTATGGCAGCCGAGAAGGGGCTTTAATCAATGGGTCGAAAAGATATTTAAGATCGCTTTTGCGGCCTTTGCCTTAATCTCGGTTTTTACTACCTTTGGAATTGTTTTTACTCTCATTTTTGAAACCTTGGAGTTCTTCCAGGAAGTTTCGATGATTCGTTTCTTAACAGAAACCCAATGGACCCCCTTGTTCCCCAACGATTCTAAGTTTGGAATCGGGGTGTTGGTCAGCGCAACTTTGATGACATCTTTGATTGCATTGTGTGTGGCCCTTCCTTTGGGTCTTTTGGCTTCAATTTGTCTCAGCGAGTATGCTCCTCCGAGGGTTCGCCAATGGCTAAAGCCGATTCTTGAGATATTGGCGGGTGTACCCAGCGTTGTCTACGGTTACTTTGCACTCCTTTTTGTGACACCCATTCTGCAAGCCATTATTCCTGAGCTGAAGGTCTTTAATGCTCTCAGCGCCGGTTTAGTGATGGGCATCTCTATTTTGCCCCTAGTGGCCTCACTGAGTGAGGATGCTATTTACGCTGTTCCTCAAAGCCTTCGTCAAGGTGCCTATGCGTTAGGCAGTACGAAGCGAGAAACCATTACAGAGGTTGTCTTGCCTGCGGCTCTATCAGGTATCGTGGCTTCTTTTGTGCTGGCCGTATCAAGGGCCGTGGGTGAAACGATGATTGTCACCATTGCTGCGGGTGCCAGCCCGACGCTGACCGTCGACCCCAGAGTGCCTGTTCAAACCATGACCGCCTTTATTGTTCAGGTGGGTTTAGGGGATGCACCGACGACCTCTTTGGCGTTTAAAACCATTTTTGCCGTGGGGATGACCTTGTTTTTAATCACCTTTGTCCTCAATATTGTTAGTTTTTCTCTCGTTCGTCGTTTTCAAGAGAAATATGAATGAAGTCTACCGAAGTCTATGGTTTCACGGACTTGCCAGATCAGACGAGTAAGCTGTTTCAACCTAATCTAAACAAAAGGCATGCCCTTGGTCGTCTATTTGAGCTGTTGACTTGGCTCGCCATCTTTATAGGACTGCTGATTCTTTTCCTATTGCTTTTCGATGTATTCAAGGATGGATTTCATCGACTGAACTGGCAATTTATTAGTAGCTTCCCCTCTCGCAAGCCTGAAGAGGCTGGAATTTTATCTGCGATAGTGGGCAGTATTTGGCTCCTTGGTATAACGGCTCTCCTTGCGTTCCCCATTGGCGTTGGTGCAGGTATTTTCTTAGAGGAGTTTGCTGTAGACAATGTCTGGACACAAATCATTGAAATCAATATCAGTAATCTGGCGGCTGTTCCTTCCATTATCTATGGATTACTCAGCCTCCAGGTTTTTGCCCGACTATTGAAGCCTCTGACGGGGGGACCGACAATTTTGACGGGGGGCATGACGCTGGCGCTGCTGGTGCTACCCATTATTATCGTGGCGACTCGGGAATCTTTGCGAGCGGTACCAGATAGTTTACGTCGAGCAGGATTAGCCGTTGGTGCAACCCGGTGGCAGGTGGTTCGTAGTCTTGTATTGCCTCAAGCGATTCCTGGTATTTTGACCGGTACGATTTTGGCTTTGTCCAGGGCCATCGGCGAAACTGCGCCTCTGATTTTCATCGGAGCGTTAGCCTTTATTGCCTTTTTACCACCGTTGTCATTAGAAGGTCTACAAACTGACTTTACCGTTCTCCCCATTCAAATTTACAACTGGGTCTCACGCCCTCAGCCTGAGTTTCATGAAAATGCAGCAGCAGGCATTATTGTTCTGATGGCGTTGCTCTTAACAATGAATACGGTTGCGATCTCCCTTCGCAATAAATTCCAGAAAGAGCGCCTATAAATTAAATTTTTGTAGACGATCCTTTAACTGAGACTTAATGAGATTCCACCATTCCCTTAACCAAACTCAGCAGTTGATTCAGGTATCCTAGCTTCGTGAGTCTTCTATTCAAGAGACTCCAGTAATGACAGCAACGATCTGGAGTCACTGTGTCCACTATTTACACTTTTTTGGCGAAGGGCGGTCCCGTCATGATCCCCATTGTGGGATTGTCGGTTTTCACCCTTGCCTGTGCCCTTGAGCGAACTCTTTTTTGGATTCGGCTTCTAAGTCAGGAGCAACGCATTTTTCAAGATGTTTTAGACGCTGCCCGCTGTAGCTTAGATGAAGCGGCAGCTATCGCAAAGCACGCTCGGTTTTTACCCATTGGTCGGTTCTTGCTGGCTCCCTTGCGATTACAGCAGCCATCGCCAGAAACCTTTCGGCTGGCGTTAGAAGCGGCTGCAGATAAAGAATTTGTCAAAATGAACAAGGGAAACAAGTTACTAGAGACCATTGTTGCGGTTGCTCCCCTTCTAGGCTTGCTCGGTACCGTGACGGGTTTAATCAATACCTTCAGCAATCTCAATATTGGCGGGGGCGGTTCTACGGAGCAAGCCACTAAGGCCGCATCGGGGATCGGGGAAGCCTTATTAACCACTGCAGCAGGGATGGTGGTGGCGATTTTGGCGCTGCTCGTCCTGCGAGTGTTTGTCACGCTCCAAGCCGGACAGGTGGATACCTTTGCCGAAGTGGGCAGTGAACTAGAGTTGATTTATCGGCAGGTGTGGTATGAACCGCAGCAGATGAACCACCAAAATTTCTTACCAAAGGGAACCTCTGGAGCTGAAGCCTTCACGGTTGAGACCCGCTAGCGACTTTTTTGTTTGTTTCTTGTCTAGGGGCCATGACCAATGAGGGTTAACCGTCAGGAGTCTTCTATTCCTGAGATTAATTTAATTCCGATGCTCAACGTCATGATGGGCATCTTGGCTTTTTTTGTCATGATCACAATGACCTTGAGCAAGCAAAAAAGCCTTGAGGTGCAGCTCCCTCAAGAGGGGGCAGGACAAAATCAGTCTATTTCTTTAGCTGAACTCAAAAATCAATTTGTGATTGACTTAGATGCAGCAGGGCAGGCCTCTCAAGAGAAGCGACCTCTGTCTTCAGAAGAACTGCTAGCCCAGGTGCGTCAATACCTGAGTGATAACCCGAAGGGGATTGTGTTTGTCAAACCAGATCCGAAACTGTCCTATGAGGGAATGATGGAGAAATTTGACCACCTCAGAGGAGTGGGGGGCGATCGCATCTCCCTCGTCATTGAGTAAGCCCGTGCGGTTCCGTAAGCGTCAAGGGTCGCAGATCCCTGAAGTCAACCTCATTCCGCTGATGGATGTCTTGATGTCGGTCCTCACCTTTTTCATCATCATTTCTATGACCTTGACGGGGCAACAAGTATTGCAGGTTGAACTGCCTACCTCCTCCAACCCATCGGGTCAGTCAAACGCCCCGCCAGTCGAGCCGTTAGTGGTGGGCCTAACCCTGCAGGGCACCCTCATCCTTGAAGGTAAATCGACTAGTAGCAGTGAGCTATTTGAGCAGGTCCAAACCTATCTAGGCAAAAATCCTAATGGGAATATAATTCTGAGTGCAGATCGGAAGTTGCCCTATGCTCGCATCTCAGAGCTATTAAAAAAGCTGGGGAAGATGGGAGGCGATCGCGTATCTCTACTCCTGCGTGATCAGTAGCTTAGCTGTTTGGGCGCAGACTACTACCTATGATTTTTTAGGTCAGTATGACCTAAATTCAATAGGGAAATCCTTTGCGAAGGCAGTGATTTTGTTGTCCATTGTTTTCTTTTGCAAAAAGCTTAACCGAATGATAAAGCATCCATAATTAAAGTAGATAGTATTTGATTAACAGTACTTAACCTTGCTCCAGTATTCTAGCGGTGTTTGCTTGAAACATTTATTTATATGGAGAAAGGTATGAAGCTGAAGCGTTCGACCTTAGCAGTTGCGGTTGCGTCCCTCGCCATCAGCACCACCGCCCTCACTGCTACGTCTGTTAAAGCTGAAAGTGGCAAGATTAGTATTGATGGCTCTAGTACAGTCTTCCCGCTTACAGAAGCAGTGGCAGAAGAATTTCAGAAAGACGTTAAAGGGAAAGTCAAGGTCACCGTGGGGATCTCTGGAACTGGTGGGGGATTCAAAAAGTTTTGTGCAGGTGAAACAGACATTTCCAATGCCTCCCGCCCCATCACAGATACAGAGAAAGAACTTTGTAAAGCAGCAGGCATCGAATTTATTGAGTTGCCCGTAGCCTATGATGCTCTGACGGTAGTGGTTCATCCTGCCAATAACAGCATTAAAAGCATGACCGTGGCTGAATTAAAAAAGATGTGGTCTGCTGAAACCCAAGGATCTGTCTCAAAATGGAGCGATGTCAATTCTAGTTGGCCCAACGCCAAGATGGATTTGTATGCCCCAGGAACTGATTCTGGAACATTTGACTATTTCAACGAAGCCATCGTAGATAAGAAGCATCGCTCTGATATTACCGCTAGTGAAGATGACAATATCCTGGTGCAAGGGGTCGCCCGCGATAATAATGCGATCGCATACTTTGGATACGCCTACTATGAAGCCAATAAGAATCGCTTAAAAGCCGTTGCCATTGATGATGGTAAAGGCCCCGTCTTGCCCTCACGAGAGGCTGTTGAGAATGGAACTTACACTCCCCTTTCTCGCCCTATCTTTATTTATGTGAGTAAGAAAGTTGCAACACGTCCAGACGTGAGTCAGTTTGTCAATTTCTACCTGAAGAATGCAGCTACGTACTCAGCAGAGGTCGGTTATATTCCGCTGCCCCAAGCTGCTTACACCAGTGCAACCACCAATTTCCAAAACGGAAAAACGGGCAGCGTTTTTTCGGGTCGGGATACTGTGGGTGTAAAAATCGCAGATCTGCTCAAGCTTGAAGCATCAAATTAGTTGCGTTGAAATTTCCTAAAACCTGCGGCTTTCCTGATGTCGGCTTGTAAACCGACATCAGGAAATTTCTATTTGTAGCCCATGACGACTGCATATTTGTTCATAAATAAAAGCAGTTCTCGTCAGCCTGAATTGTCATTTTTATCCTATGACGACCCAACTTAAGCCTCCTGTTCGAGACTCATTGCCTGAAACATCTAATGTTTTAGTGCCTACACCGCCGAGTCACGCTTCTCCTTGGCGTCTTTTGGTACGACCGCTATTTCTGGCGTCAGTGCTGATGCATGGGGCGCTTCTAGCAGTACCCGTCCCACCTGAAACCCAGGCAAAGAAACCTGACATTAAGGATGTCCCTGTCACCAAAACAGTTTCGTTGAAGCGACCAGTGGCTCAGCCTAAACCACGGCCTAAACCAAGACCTCAACGTCAGCCCAGCCCCCAGCGTCAAGCCAGACCCGCTAGACTTCAGCGTCAGCAAGCGCAGCCAAGACCTGTGCCTCAACCACTGCGTCCCGCCCTTCAGCCGCCTCCCGCCCCACAACCCCCTGCAAGAGAAGCCGAGAAACCGCAAGATGTAAAATCGCAAGATCTGGCGTTGAAAGACGCTAATAAAGGTGGGTTAGATTCTAAACAAGAGACTCAAAATAGCCAGAACCAAAGTTTAAATGCGAAGAATACTGGTACCGGCGATGAAAATACCATACCTATTGAGAATGAAGAGGTGGAGGCTCTCTTTCAGGAACTGGATCAATCCTTGATTAGTGCATCAGAATCAGGAGACTATACTCCTGAACCCAAAGATTTCCCCGAAGCAGAAAAACTTTTTACCTCAGACAGTATCCAGGCCTATGATGTGAAATCTAACCCTACCCTGGTTGCCAATGGAGGGATTGTCAACAGTCCTCGTTACTATCGTCTCAAGAGTCCTGACGAAGTTGTGGATTCCCTGCCAGAAATATCGGCTTTTAAAACGGCTGGGCCACCGATACCCAAGGGCAATTATGCTGGGGGGCCAGTGTATGAGCTTAAAGCAGGGGGGAAAACCTACTACATTAATCTCATTAAAGCAAAGGGGCTGAGTAAAGCAACATTTGTTGTCTTCTGGAGGTGGGATCCAAATAATCCACCCCAGCAATAAATCGTTCGTCAAAACCTGGGGGAGACAGTCCGAGCATGAGTACCATGGGTAAGGTCAATGCATGGGAGCATTAACCATGCAAGCAAGACTATATGGTCTTTTTCTTTGATAATGAGCAATGGCTAAACCCGATCCAATTAATTACACCCTGCCCAGTGGCTTTGATATTGAACTGCTCCCCGGCGAAAAGCGGCTAGAGCAGCATTGGCTCGATACGATTCGCCAAGTCTATGAGCGCTATGGGTTTACCCCCATAGAAACCCCAGCAGTGGAGCGCCTTGAGCTGCTCCAGGCCAAAGGGAATCAAGGCGACAATATCATCTATGCCATTAGCCCTGTCCTGCCGCCGCAGATGCAGGTAGAGGGTGATCAGGGTAAAGACTCCCGCGCCCTCAAGTTCGACCAGACGGTGCCGCTGGCGGCCTATATTGCCCGGAATCGCAATAATTTAGTGTTCCCCTTTGCTCGCTATCAAATGGATATGGTGTTCCGGGGGGAGCGAGCTAAAACAGGCCGGTACCGCCAGTTTAGACAGTGCGACATTGATGTGGTGGGGCGCGGTTCGCTAAGTCTGCTCTACGACGCTCAGATGCCCGCCATCATTGCCGAGATCTTTTCGGCCCTGCACATTGGGGACTTCCTGATTCGGATCAACAACCGTAAGGTGCTCACGGGTTTTTTTGCAGCCCTTGGGGTTGAGGCCGATCAGATTAAGGGCTGCATCAAAATCATTGACACGCTAGAGAAAATTGGAGCAGCCAAGGTCAAGGCGCAGCTTCAAGCGCTGGGCGTGTCGGGGGAGAATTGCGATCGCATGCTCACCTTCACCCAAATCCAAGGTTCCGTTGAGGAGGTCTTAGGCCAGCTCCAAACCACTGCTACTGAGATGGGGCAACCCGAAACGTTTACGGCTGGCATTAGTGAACTGACAGAAGTGATTCAGGGGGTTCGGTCCCTGCAGGTGCCCGAATCTCAGTTCTGCATTGATCTGTCTATTGCGCGGGGGCTAGACTACTACACCGGCACCGTCTACGAGACAACGCTGCTGGGCTATGAAAGTCTAGGGAGCATCTGCTCCGGGGGGCGTTACGAAGAATTGGTGGGTATGTTTGCCCAAGAGACAATGCCCGGTGTCGGGCTGTCCATTGGTCTGACCCGGCTGATGCGAAAGCTCCTCGACGCAGACATCATTGCACCGCTCTCGGCTAGCCCCACCGAAGTGATGGTGGTCAATATGCAGCAGGACTTGATGCCGGTCTATTTTGAGATATCTCAGCAGCTTCGGCAGGCGGGTATTAAGGTGCTGACCGGGTTTGAAAAAAAAAGCATCGGCAAGCAACTCGATCGTGCCGATAAGCTCGGCATTCCACTGTGCATCATTATTGGCTCTAATGAAGCCGAAGCACAGGTTTGCCGCGTTAAAGTCATGGAAACCGGTCAGCAGCTCGATATTCCTTTTACTCAGCTCGTGGCCCAGATCACTGAGTTGTTGGAGTGACCACCGCTAGAATGGGTGAAATAGACATCGCAGTGGGTTGATGATCAATGAGGGCTAGGCAATTACTTCAATCGTTGAGCGGCTTGGCGCTTGTGTGCAGCCTCGCGAGCTGTAACGGCAAGCTTCCCACTTTGGGTAGCACCAAGCCTACAGTATCAAAACCCACGCCTGCGGTGACACCGTTACCATCGCTGCCGCCACCCCCTAAGATTGAAAAACTACAGGTCACCGTCGATGATCTTGCAGACCTGCAAGTCAAAGAGGGGGCCATCGTCGTTAAAGGACAAATCATTGCGGCACCCATCACTGCCCAAAAGCGCCTTTCGTTGCAGCGACAGGCGTTGCTCCAGCAGCTTGCCCAAATTAAGAACCTGGCGGCAGAAACAAATCTAACGGCGACGGTTGCTCCCAGTCAAGATGGGGCTGCTCTGGCTCAGGCCCGTCTTGCGGCAGCGCAAAAAGCCCTAGCTGACTTTAGAAAGAACAGTCCCTTTACCGACTATGCCCTCGAAAATCTATCCTTGCCGGAAGAGCAGCTTCAGCTTGAACGCCTTAAGGCTGAGTTAAAAGCAGCCCAGGCCAATCTAAAACAAGAGCAGACACGCAGCAAGTCACCAGCCCCCACCGCTGCGAATCAGAGTCAGGCTACCTTAAAGACCACTGCAGCGAACTTAAACAAAGAGCTACAAGCTATTGATGCAAAGATCAAGGCACTGAAAATCGTCTACTCGCCCTATGCCGGTCTGATTCAACAGATTAAATCCCTGGGCACCAAAGACAGCCCCAAGCTTGAGTTGACGTTTTTAGCTCAGGAGGCCTCTCCCAAAGCATTGCAGCCCCCCACTAGTTCAGACCCAACGGGCTTGCCTGGATCATCTGGGACACCTGGCTTACCGCCGCTGCCTTCTGCTCCAGACAACCTAGATACGGGTTTATTCCTGCCCTCACAGCCCTCTCCATCCCCTCGTAGTTCTAATTAATGGGTGTCCATTGCAAGTGAACAGCGATGACGAGAAGAACCATGCAGGGGCAAAGGAAACGCACTACACTAGTTGAGCCATCCTTTACTGTCTGCTGCAATGCAACCCCGCCGAATAGCCCGTGAATTAGCTCTGCTGAGCATCAGCCAGCTCCCTAACAAGCTCGATAAACTCGAAGAACAAACACCGCAGACGGTTATGCTAACGGCAGTTCGCACCTTGACCAGTGAAGTTCAAGACGTGTTAGAAACAGCTTCTGCAGACCTGAAGCGCGGCAATGAGTTACTGAAAGACAGCGAGTTTAGGGCGGTGGACCTCACCAGCGCTCGGGTGATGGTGGCCGATGCGATCGCACTGGCACAAACCGCCATCAACCGTATTGGTTCAGCGGTTGAACTCCCTGAACTGATTCAGCTTGGCGACCAGCACGAGGTTCGGGACTACACCATCGAGATTGTGCGCGCCTGTCGTCAGCACCGCACAGAGATTGATGAACTGTTAGAGGCGTCTCTCGTCGATTGGCAACTTACGCGGCTAGCCCAAGTCGATCAGAATATTCTGCGGATTGCGATCGCTGAGATGGTATTTCTAGCCTTGCCAGAGCGTGTTGCCATCAACGAGTCGGTGGAGTTAGCCAAGCGCTACAGCAACGAAGACGGGCATCGCTTTATTAATGGCGTCCTCAGACGGGTGACGAAAAATTTGCCTATGGCTCCCCAACAGCCGTAAAGGCTTGGCTAAAGTGGGTTGTTTGACAAAAACATAACGGGCACTGATCATCTCAGCACAGCAAGATAATTGCCCCTAGCCCAAGTTAAGGGGTATTAGGAGCAGACGTGAGAAGGATTACGAGTCACAGATTTTTGGCATGAGTTTTTTAGTGCTTAATAATGCCTACTTTAGGCTGCTCTAGATGCATCTCTGGGAATAATGAACTTAGAGCAGAAATCATTGAAAGAGCTATGCCTTACCCATAAGTCTTGAGACCATTGTATAGATTGAGTTTCAATCTGCCTTATGATCGTAGAATGTTACTGGAACTCTTACAAAGATTAAGGGGTAAATCGTGCAGAGCTGGGCAGCGCAGGAACTGAGAGCTAGCAATCTCGGAGACGCACGACTCGACAGACGCTTGGTAAAGATTGTTGATTGTCGAGAC
>JBHJNL010000099.1:0-50028 GCA_050330855.1 Thermosynechococcaceae cyanobacterium
GCGGCGACGGGAGTAGAAACTTTGAGATGCGATCGCATCTATACAAAAAGGCTTTGCTCTCTCTAAGCCTGATGATGACGCTGCAGCACAATGATATTCGGCCCCACCACAGGGTCACGAGCCACAAGTAACCCTTGACCATCGCGTAGCTCTAACGCCTCAAATTCTAGGTCGCCACTACGCTTAAGAATATCCAGGCCAATATCGTCCTGCTCGGCATTGCTGAGGTCGTACCAACGATCGCTCACCTGCACCACTAATCGATTCGCCTCAAAATCAGCCTGCACACTGGGAATAATATCGGGGTTGCGATCGCTAATCTCGGCCACCTGCCGTTGCACCGACAGCACTTCTTTCTGAGGTTCCTCTGGCTCCGGCTCCAACACAGTTGCAGCGATTTCAGGAGCCTCCACCGTAGGCATTGGTGGGGCAACGGGCGCTGAAACCGTGGGCTTTGAGACAACCACGGGCGGAGCAGCCGGTACTTGAGCCACCGGACTCCCCGACGTTACAGAACTAATCAGCCACCAGAGCAAAATCACCGGCCCCAAGACAATTGCGGTCAAGAGTTGATCCGAAAGCGTCTTGAGAGGTTGCGGCAGTCGAGGCCGGAGCAGCCCTAAAATCTTAGACCACAGCGGCTGAATCACCTTATTCCACAGCGGCTTGAGAATTTTACTCCAGAGTATCTCAAGCAGCTTGACCAGCGGCTGCACTTGCTTCCAGCCTGCATCGAGTCTGGCCTTATTATTGGTGTACAGCTTTGTACCCACAATCGGCTTCTTGAGCACATTGAAGACCGACTGCACCACTTGAGTGACAGTCTGCAGCACCTTGTTAGACGAAGATTTAGAGGCTGCAGGTTTTGAAATTTCCGCTTGACTCTCTACAGAAAGCTTATTTTGAGATCCTTGCTCCTCAGCAGAAGGCTTCTCCTGAGCGCCCTGACGAGTGACGGGTGGCTTTTTTGAGGTGGGCTGCTCTGCGTTCGCGGCCAGTCTCTCTCGACGGCGGTTGATCCGCGATGCTGCCGTTTCGGGCGATGCCTCCGATGTCTGCTCAGTCTCCGATGTCTGCTCAGCCGTTTGAGGCTGGGTCACTGACGAGGGCCGGGGTCGCCGTCTCGGACGATCTGATGTCGGGGGCGTTAATTCCTCTGGCGTGGGTTGATCCTGAGACATACGCAACCTCTAGGGCCGACTCAACAACGTTTCTTTCACTTGCGCCCTTAGCCCCAATCTACCATCAAAGCAGAGAGTCTCTAAACGCAGAGAGTCTCTAAATCAGGAACAACGAATTAGCTCTGCCGGTCTGAGGTTTGAGCGCATAGAATGATGATAGTGATACCCGCTAGCCCTGCGGGTTGCCCTTCCAGATAGAAGCACCCGTGAAATACGCAGATATCAAGCAATCTTGTCAATGGATCGGTAGCGTCGGAGCCATTGTTGTCTCCACAGCAGCAGCCTCCGTCTCGGCGGCTGAGCAAATTTATGTTCAGTACTCCTTTCTCGAACTCTCAATCCCCGTCACTGAGCTTGAGACTTACGCCAAGAATGGACAGCTCAGCGAGACCCTGCAGACCTACGCAGAGTATTTAAAACCCGAGCAGCTTCAGCAGTTGAGAGCGGCCCTCAGTACAAAGCTAACTCTGCCACCTCGAACCCTTTCTAGTTTGCTCTCATCACCCGTGGGTGAAGCACTATTGGCCCGCGCCAGCACTATCATCCAGTCAAAATCGCAGGGGGCAAGTCCCGACGCCCTGAATACGGCTCTCGTTGCTGCCGCCTCTGATCCAGAGGGTCTGACGCTGATTAGCCTGATGCGTCATTTTCCCGATGCCGGCATTCAAGTGGATGTCACAGAAGGGGTGGCGCTGTTTCAATCGGTGGAGCAACTGGTACAGCAAACTCAAGCAGCCGTCGCTCTCATACAGAAGCAAGCCTTGGCAACCCCGCCCACGGGTGCGGCGGACTCTGCCGTACTACAAAGTCTTCAGAAGCCCGGTCCCTTTAGGTCGGATACCCTGACAATACAACTCCAAGACAATACGCCCAAACGTCTCCAGATCGCGGGAAAAGCTCGTCAGTTCCCGGCTGATCTCTACATTCCCAGGAGATCGGATCAGGCTCCCATTATTGTGATTTCCCATGGTTTTAGCGCCGATCGGTCGGCCTATGCCTCCTTTGCCAAACATCTGGCGTCCTATGGCTTTGTGGTAGCGGTGCCTGAACATCCGGGGAGTTCAGCCAAACAGACCCAAGCCTGGTTGGCGGGTGAAATTGATCAACCCTCGCAGGCTTTAGAATTTATCGATCGGCCCTTAGATGTCAGTTATCTGCTGGATGACCTTACCCGGCGTTCTAAGACAGACCCCCAACTCAAGGGACGCCTTAACCTTAATCAAGTGGGGGTAATGGGCCATTCCTTTGGTGGCTATACGGCCCTAGCAGTGGGCGGCGGCAAGATCAATTTTGCAGCGTTACGCCAAGCCTGTGGCCCCGAAGTCAAGATGACGCTGAATATTTCTCAGATTTTGCAATGTCAAGTCTTAAAGCTGCCCCAGAAGGAGTATGTGCTCAGTGACCCGCGCATCAAAGCGGTGCTGGCGGTTAGCCCTGTGACTCGGAGTGTGTTTGGCAAAGAGGGGTTAGGGCAGATTCAAGCGCCAGTCATGTTTATTTCTAGCAGCATGGACACGGTAACCCCGAGCTTACTAGAGCAAGTTCAGCCCTTTACCTGGCTGCCAGAGTCTCGTAAGTATCTGGTGATGATTCAATCGGCGAGTCACTACTCAACCTCTGATAAACAACGGGCCAACCAAACCCTCTGGGAATTCCCTGATTCGTTGGTGGGACCGACCCCGGCGGTGGCACGTAGCTATTTGAAGGCGCTGGGAACTTCTTTTTTTCAAACCGAACTTCTGCAGCAGTCTCCGGCTACTTTGTCGAGCAGTGCTGTGCAGCAACTGAGTCAGCCGACTTTGCCGTTAAGCCTCGTGCGACAGCTCTCGATGCAGAATCTAAAACCGGTATTAAAACCAGTATTAAGTAGTAAAACAGCACCCTAATGGACCTGTCGCTCAATAATATTCCACTCACCCTCAACCTAAATCCTTCTCCCTGGGGAGAAGGACTTTGACTATCGCTCCCCTTCGTTGCTAGGGCGTAAGGGGCTGGGGAATGACCGGAACAGGCTACCTCAGCATTTGCACAATAGAGAGACAAGCAATGCAATTTGGTTTTATCAATTTAGACAAGCCTGCAGGGATGACCTCCCATGACTGTATTGGTAAAGTCCGGCGACTTTTAGGGATGAAAAAAGTGGGCCACGGCGGTACGCTTGATCCGTTAGCAATGGGGGTATTGCCCATTGCCTTGGGCCGTGCGACTCGTCTTCTTCTCTATCTACCCAGCGATAAAATCTATCGAGCGACGATTCGATTGGGCATGGTGACCACCACCGATGATCTGGCGGGGGATGAGATCGCAACCACGCCTGCCCACCACATCACTCAAAAAATGCTGGAAGACGCACTGACCGACTTTATCGGTCCACTCCAGCAAATCCCCCCTGCCTATAGTGCTATTCAGGTAGACGGTAAGCGGCTGTATGACCTCGCGCGTCAGGGTAAGCCGGTCCCCGTTCAGCCGCGTGCAGTAGAGGTCTATGACATCACCCTACTCAAATGGGACTCGACGGGAGAATGGCCCGAAGCTGAGGTTGAAATTGCCTGTGGCGCTGGCACCTATATCCGTTCCATTGCCCGTGACTTAGGGGAATCATTGGGGGTGGGGGGCACCCTCGCCCAGCTGATTAGGAGAAAAAGCGGTGGGTTTTCGTTGACGGATAGTCTGACGTTTGAAGCTCTAGAGGCTCAGCTTGAGGCAGACAAGTTCTGTCCGATTCCGCCTGAAGCGGGGTTGCAAGACCTGCCGACGTTAACGCTGACGGCGGAGTTTGCCCAACGATTTGTATGGGGTCAAAAACTGCCGATAGAGCCACAGGCGGGATATTTGCAAATCCACCATGAAACGGAGGGTTTTCTGGGCGTGGGTGAGTATGACGAAGGGATTTTGCGGTCAAAAGTTGTCTCTGTCTAGGGACTTGCAGCAAAATAGTCTCCCCCTTAACCTAAATCCTTCTCCCTGGGGAGAAGGACTTTGACTCTTTCTCTTTTAGGGAATAAGGGGCTGGGGATGAGGGGCATGGATGCGAGATGGACTGGGATGTTATTTAAGAGCAAAGATAGGGCTGCGGTTAGGATGCGATCGCACATTGATCAACGATTCTCAGGAAAGATTTCTACTATTCTCAGGAAGCCAGAGAAGTTTCCCCTAGACTGGTCTCATGACTGACCGATTGAGGAGTGTTGAGCGAAGCAATGGCGCAATTTTCAAAACAAGGGGTCACCCTACCCCCCATGGATATTTACAACCAAAAGCTAATCGCCAACGTTCACCCTCCTGACTGGGTTAACCCGACGCCAGTAGAATGCTATGACCTCGTGGTGATTGGGTCTGGCACAGCGGGTCTGGTGACGGCCAAAGGCGCTGCGGGTTTGGGGGTCGGCCTCAAAGTGGCCCTGATCGAAAAGCACCTCATGGGCGGCGACTGCCTTAATGTTGGCTGTGTGCCCTCTAAATGCCTGATTCGCTCAGCACGGGTGGCCGCAGATATACGCAGCTCCCAACCCTTCGGTATTGTGCCACCGGAGCAAGTTACGGTTGATTTCCCTGCCGTGATGGAACGGATGCGTCAAGTTCGCGCCCGGATTAGCCCCGTCGATTCTGCCGCAGGCGCAGCCAAATCGGGGGTTGATATGTACTTGGGTGAAGGAATCTTCACCAGCTCCAATACGGTAGAGGTGGCGGGGAAAACCCTACGCTTTAAGAAAGCGGTAATCTGCACCGGTGCCAGAGCCGTCAAACCCAAAATTGAGGGCATTGAAACGGTTGGCTATCTCACTAATGAGACCGTTTTTTCTCTCACCGAAGCGCCAAAGCGGCTGGCGGTCATCGGTGGTGGCCCCATTGGTTGTGAACTGGCCCAAGCCTTCCACCGTTTAGGGAGCAAGGTTGTCCTATTCCATCGCGGCGGTCACATTCTCAATAAAGAAGATACCGATGCCGCTGAGATTGTCCAAAAGACCTTTATTGAAGAGGGCATTCAGCTTGTTTTAGACTCTCAACTCAAGCGCGTCGTGCAAACCGCATCGGGCAAAGAGATTTTCTTTGAATCAGGAGGTCGTCAGCAATCAGTAATTGTCGATGAAATATTGGCGGGGGCCGGTCGTGCGCCCAATGTACAGGGGCTTAACCTTGAGGTCGTTGGGGTTGATTATGATCCTAGGCGAGGGGTCGTGGTGAACGATCATCTCCAAACAACGAATCCGCAAATCTATGCAGCGGGTGACATCTGCATGAACTGGAAGTTTACCCACGCAGCGGATGCAGCAGCGCGGATTGTGCTTAAAAACACCCTGTTTTCGCCTTTTGGGTTTGGCAAGTATCAGCTCAGTGATTTAGTGATGCCTTGGGTGACCTTCACGGATCCTGAAATTGCTCACGTGGGTCTTTATGAGCATGAAGCTCAAGATCAGGGCATGGATATCAATACGATCAAGATTTTGTTCGATGATGTAGATCGCGCCTTGGCTGACGGGGAAGAAGATGGATTTGTAAAAATTCATCTCAAGAAAGGCTCAGACCAGATCCTAGGCGCGACCATTGTAGCTCGTCATGCCGGGGAAATGATTAGCGAAATCACCACTGCCATCGTCAATAAGGTGGGCCTCGGCAGCATGGCGAGCGTGATTCATCCCTATCCAACCCAGGCTGATGCGATTAAACGGGCGGCTGATGCCTATCGACGCACACTACTCACCCCGCGCACCATCAAGTTGCTGGGGCTGTTAACAAAGTTTTCCTAGGAGTTTGAGGGCTGGTGCTAGGGCATCTCGTGTCAATCTGACTGATCGTTAAGGTCTTGCTAGAAACGGTCCAAAACGTTTTAGAGTGGAACAACTGCATCGCTGTCTTAGCGGTGTGGAAGTGAGGTTCGCCCTCGCGGACAACTGGCCCCAAGAAGAACCCGAACATGACTGCTGCTACTGCTTCAAAAGTGCTTATCCCCCCACCGTCTCAGCCAGGATCTCAGCGGCAAGTGGGAGCTTTTTGGCGCAGCAAACAGAACAACCTTTGCATCCAGATAGAGGATATTGAAGGTGTGGGCGTGGCTCTAGAACCAAGCAGGGTGGCGTAGCGATCTCCCATGCCCGACTCTAGTTTTTCTCTGGTACTGCCGGTCTACAACGAAGAGGCAGTGATTGAAGCCACTATTGAGCAGCTCCAGTCTATTTTGGATGCGGCCCAGTGTCAGTATGAAATTATTGCGGTTGACGATGGATCTTGCGATCGCACCCCCAACGTCTTAGCAACCCGCAAAGACATCACTGTTTTAACCCATCGACGCAATCGCGGCTATGGCGCAGCCCTCAAAACCGGCATCAAACGAGCGCGGTATCCTCTAATTGTGATTACCGATGCTGATGGTACCTATCCCCACGAACAGATCCCCCATCTTGTCTCTTTAGCCGCAGACTATGACATGGTGGTTGGGGCCAGAACGGGGGCCAACGTTCGCTATTCCAACATCCGCAAGATTCCCAAGTTTTTCTTAGTCCACTTTGCCCAATGGATCACAGGTTCGCCTATCCCTGATCTTAATAGTGGGATGCGAGTGTTCCGAAAATCGATTGCGGTCAGGTTTCTGCGGATTCTGCCTGATACCTTTAGCTTTACAACAACGATCACTGTCGCCATGCTGACCAATCAGTATGCCGTTCACTACGAACCCATTGACTACCATCTGCGGGTAGGGCGCAGCAAGATTAAGCCCATTCGCGATACGATTCGCTTTGTTCAGTTAATTTTACGAACCGGCGTTTACTTTGCGCCTTTAAAGGTTTTTCTGCCGCTGGCAGGTCTCTTTTCCATTGGTTTTTTGTTTACTCTCAGCCAAGATATCTTTGTCCGTCAAGATCTCACAGAGCGGACCTTGTTATTTTTAATTGCCACCACTCAAACCGGCATCTTTGCGCTACTGGCCGATATGATTGATAAACGCACCAGTCGATTTTAGGACGATAGAGCTGGCATTGTATGACGTCACCTCAAAACCGCCTGGAACCATTGAATGGGAATAATAATGGTGAGGCGTTGGGCTATCAATTTAAGGCGGGACAGCTCTTCGAAAGCGTTACATCATGAAATAATGGCTCAAAGTCTTTTCTGGCAAGGGTGAGAAGGATTTTTTATTGATACTTTTCGACATATCGGACTTTTTTGAGCAATATGGGTGCTCAGTAGCCTCATTAGGCGTTATTCTACGTGCTGCTCTTCACTCCAATAGCCTTCTCACCATGCACGTAGTCCAATGTTTTGGTATCAAGCAAGGCGTCGGCAGCGACAGCCTGTGCGAGTTTTTTTCATCTACTTCGACTTGACCAACACCTGGGGGTATCAGCCGATAGTCTGCGCAAACAGGAGATGAAAGTGAAAGTTCAAATCGTCGCCTATGAGCAGCAACAACAACAGGGAATCCAGCCGAGTCAACCCATTGACATCTGTGTGGGTAATGATGAGGTCTTTTTTGGTGAGCCTGTTCTGGTGACCTTGGAGTTGTCGAGTGGGTTTATCCTAATGGAGATCAACGCTGCCAATCGTCAATACGAAACCTGGCAAGCTGCAGCGGATGCCGCATTACTCCCCACTCAGTTCCACTGCCGTCAAATGGTCAGTGACGGTGCCCAGGCTTTGATTAAACTCGCGTTGAAGGGACTGTGGTGCCAGTGACTTATTTCATTTGCTTTGGAACTTGGGTAAACCCTTCAGTTCGTATATTTGACACTGAGCAAACAGCTCAAAAAGGTTCACGGACAACTCCAAAATTCTCAACATAAAGGCGACGTCGCAGAGGTACTGGAAGCGCAGTTGGCCCAACTCCGGCAGAAGCACGCCCAGATTGAGAATGCCCAACAGAGCTATGCCAAAGCGATGCAACAGATTACGACACAAGTTCACCCGTTTCGCCTAGATGGGAGGGAATACCAAACAGCCCTATCGTTGCAAGCAGGTTTACAGCAGCCATTGAAAACTCGACAGGCCTTAGCTGAGTCTTTGCATCTGGCTAAGGCCACCACAGCACTAGACGCCTTTAAGAAGCAAATTCCTGCGATGGCAATGGGTCTCAATGCGTGGTGGAGTTGGGTCAACCAAGCCCTTGAGCATCAAGCTGCCCCACCTGAGGAGAGCAACTGGCTCATCAGTGCGATGCTCCCTTGGGTCTATTGGAAGCAACAAGCCGACAAAACGATGCGTCCTCATCTCAAAAGCATCTATCAACAGGCGGCGGAGACAGCCTATGCAACACTGAACACCCACACTCTGACGGCCACATTGACGCAGCAGAAACAAGAAAAATGGTGGGACTGGTCATTGTGGATGGTCGCCAAATTTCAGCGAACCTCTTCCGCTGTAGAAGGCAGAAATGGCTACTTATCTCGCCTGCACCATACCAGTCGAGGTCTTGAGCCCATGACCTCAAGGTCCTAACCATTATCCACAACTACGATCTCAAGCGCAGGAATGGCACTACTGCGGCACAACGATTATTTGGGCAGTCATTCCCAGACTTGTTTGAGTGGGTACTCCAAAACATGGGAGACGTCCCTCGACCTATAAAGTCCAAAAAGTTGACTAAGTCTAAAATGCCCACACTGCAAAGTGTCCCGACTTAAATTGGTAGCCCTTTCATTGACTCAACCCTCATAAAGAAATTTCGCTGACTTCCACAGAGTCTTCAGCATTACGCTCAATCTCCAATAAGACTTCATTTACTTCACTAATTGGAAACCGATCCATGAGTTGCTGTGCCCGCTTCGCATTCTGCCGCAACTCCCCAGAGGTAT
The DNA here is from genome assembly GCA_050330855.1 of Thermosynechococcaceae cyanobacterium. GTDB lineage: Bacteria > Cyanobacteriota > Cyanobacteriia > Thermosynechococcales > Thermosynechococcaceae > RCC1774. Next base: position 8,969 of record JBHJNL010000099.1, read on the forward strand.
GCGGCGCGTAGGGAATCTGCGACAAAATATCTAGCGTTCGTCGCAGCATTCGGACAATATCGCCCTCATCCAAGCTGGTATGGGTACACAGCTCTAGCCACTCCATACCCAGCCCCCACTGCTCCACAATGCCGATCAGCTCTGTTTCTAGCCCAATCGGATTGACAACATCCTGACGATACTGCTCTCTGAGCAACTGCCGCTGAATCGGACGAAGCTCAGCTAACGCCTCCTGCACCTCTGGTGAGGGTGAGAAGTGAGTCCAGGTATCTGTTCGATTGTTGTCGTACACCAGTGCGGTACAGGCCGCTGCCAATTGATGCGGGTCTAAGCTATCAAAAATGCCAGAGCTAAAGACCAGACCTAGCCACAGTTCATTCTCACCCCGTAGCGCTGAAGCCATCTCTCCCAGTGGTGTTGGCGTCACATCTGCTAGCCCATCGAAGTGGCGTAGTACTTTTACGAGGCCCATAAACTCATCCCAGTGATGGTGAGATCGCCGATGGAATTTAGTTTGGCGATCGCGCAATTGCTCTTCTAAGCTCTTTACCCGTCGTTGCCACCGCAAAATCGAATGGTGGCTCTTCCGTGAAGCATGGGCCGGGTGGCTTTCAATCTTCTGCCGAACTGCCTCCACCCGTTTGCTTTGATCTTCAACCTCTGGTGCGACTTGCCATTCTCCCGAAGGAATTTGGGATGAGATCGCAACACTCGATTCATCCCCATTGGCTGACTGGCCCAGCTTTGGTTGCAGTGTTGCGGGGGGCGTTAGTGCCTCTAGTTCAGCCTCTAACGACAGATGACCTTCTAAGCTAGCCACCTCTCGATGAGAAATAATCTGCCAGCGATTCTTTTGGGTCAGACAGACAAAATAGGGCATTTGACCGGAGCTAGGTAAGTGGCGCACTACAATGGCCGAGACGGGACTCTCTTGCCCCGACATTTGGATGCCCACCACGGTCCCCACTGGGGCATGAGCCATAATCAGCGCGAGTTCTTGGGCGCGACTGTCTTGGGCTTGCTGGCGCAAAGTTTTCAGCAACCGTAGTTCTTCTTTGACGCGCTGCCGTAGTTTTTCATAGCTGTTTAGTTCTGCTAGATCAATGTCGGCCAGCTTCGTTTGCAGGTCAGTGAGTTCACGCTCTACCGATGCGATCGCATCTTTCTGCGGGTCTAGCTGCAGTATCGCTAGGTACTGCCCAAAGCTTTTCTCAATCAAGGCTTTGGCTTCATCAAGGCTGTGGGTCTGGAGTAGATTGAGTACCATTCCGTAGCTGGGAGTAAACTGACTCACCAATGGGTCGGCTCCCACAGTGGCAAGATAAGACGCTTCCTTAGCCCCTTCAAAGCGGGTTTGTACCGTGACCACATGACCGTGATCATCCATGCCCCGCCGTCCGGCGCGACCGGACATCTGCAAGAACTCCGAAGCCGTCAGTAAACGGTGACCATCATCGGTCCGTTTCGAGAGCGTTGAAATGACCGTGGTTCGGGCAGGCATATTAATCCCCGCCGCCAGCGTCTCAGTGGCAAAAACTACCCTGATTAGCCCCTGCTGGAACAGTTCTTCCACTAACCCTTTCCAAGCCGGGAGTAGACCGGCATGGTGGGCGGCAATCCCGCGATAGAGGGCGTCAAACTGATCGATTTGACCCACCTCTGGGTTCTGTTGTCGAAAGGTATCCACCTGGCGCTTCAGTTCTGCAGCCTCTGCCTCGTTGACGAGACTCAAGCCGCTGGCCTCTTGGACCGCTTTGTCGCAGCCCCGCCGACTGAAGATGAAATAAATGGCAGGTAGCATATCCCGTTGCCGCATCTGCTCCACAATGCTGGGCAAGTTAGGCACATTAGGCCGAGGTGGCCGCTTGCCGCGATGGCGACCGCGCCCCCTATCTCTGCTGGGCTTCGCCATTTGCGACTTAAGCTGCGGGTGCATCTTGGTCTTCTGCTCATTGAGCAACCGACATAACCCCTTATTCCCCGCAAAATGGAAGTTGAGGGGCACCGGTCGCCAATCTGAATCAATCAGCTCTGTGGGGCCGTGGACCCAGCTAATCCAGTCTGTGAGCTGTCCCGCATTAGCGACCGTCGCCGACAGGGCAATAATTTGAATTTGGGGTGGGCAATAAATAATCGACTCTTCCCAGACGGTGCCCCGCTGGCGATCATTCATGTAGTGGCACTCGTCCAGCACCACCGCTGACACATCATTGAGCACCTCGTCCACATCCCCCAACAGTGTCCCGTAGAGAATATTGCGGAAAATCTCAGTGGTCATCACCACCACGGGGGCATCTCGATTGACGGAGCGATCGCCCGTCAACAACCCCACTTTCTGCGTGCCAAACTGCTGTCGAAACTCATGCAGCTTTTGGTTAGAGAGCGCTTTGAGTGGCGTCGTATAAAACACCCGCTTCCCCATTGCTAAGGCCCGATGGATGGCGTACTCACCAATCACCGTCTTCCCAGCGCCTGTGGGGGCCGAAACGACAACGGAGTGGTTGGTGTTTAGGGATGCGATCGCATCTTTCTGAAACGCATCCAGCTCAAACGGGAATAGGGCACTTAGGTCAGGTGGAGAATTCGCCACGCGGGTTATCCAATGGTTACCCGGCTATCCTAGCAGGCACTACGCCTTGACTAGCACCTCGCCCTCTAACATTCGGTGGGCGGCATCCAGCAGCGCCTCTTCTAAGTAAGGTTTGGTGAAGTAACCCTTTGCCCCTAGTTCCACCGCCATCTGCTTATGCTTTGCCGCACCCCGTGAGGTGAGCATGGCAACGGGCAAATCCTGGAGATCAGAATCCTGCTGCATCTTAGAGAGCAGCTCTAAGCCATCCATCCGAGGCATTTCTACGTCACAGAAGACCAGATCGCAAGGTAAGCCGGAGCGGAGTTTTTCCCAGGCTTCCATGCCATCACGGGCCTGCTCAACTCGGTAGCCCACCTTGTTAAAGGTCATGGACAGCAGCTCACGAACGGTAATGGAATCATCCACAATCAGCACCATGGGAGTGAGCGCCTCCTCTTCAGGCAGCATATTCACGGTGTCTGCCCATAGATTACTGGTGCTTTCTAAGCGATTAAAACAGAGATCGACGATCTCTAGCACATCAACAATGGGCATAACGCGGCCATCACCTTTGACCGTCACCCCAGCAATTCCGAGGGGCTTCGGTGCGGGACCGCTCAACTGCTTAATGACGATCTCTTGCTCACCCAAGACTTGATCGACTTCAACGGCCACCAATTCTTTGCCGCTACGCAGAATCACGATAGAGGCTTGGTCTGGATTCTCTGAAGACAGCCCATAGGAACTGCCGCGCTTCAGACGGCGGTTGTACTTGAGCAAGTCACTGAGAGATTTACACACCAACTGCTGGTTCTGCCATGTCACAAAGCATTGACCGTTGTCGTCGGGCTGAAGCTGAGCCTTCGGGATATTAATAACGTCCTGCACCCCGTCCATCGGGAAGGCAATTTGAGACTTTTGATTCTCGCAGCACAGCGCCTTAGTGATGCTGAGGGTCAGCGGCAGACGAATGGTGAAGGTGGTGCCTTTGCCTAGGGTAGAGTCAGTGTTGATCACCCCGCGAATATCGTTGATGCTGCTGCGGACAACATCCATCCCCACGCCCCGTCCGGCTAAGTCAGTCACTTTATCCTGGGTCGTAAATCCAGACTTAAAGATCAGGCCGTAGGTTTCCTGTCGAGAGAGAGAGCGGGCCTGCTCTGGTGTAATCAGACCATTTTCAATGGCCTTTGCCTTGACTCGTTCTGGATCAATGCCAGCACCATCATCGGTAATCGAGATAATCGTCTGGTTGCCTTGATAGAAGGCTTTGAGTTTGATTAAACCTTCCGTCTCTTTATTTAATGACTGCCGGACTTCAGGGTATTCAATGCCGTGGAATAGGGCATTGTTGACCAAGTGAGTGAGGGGGTCATAAAGGCGCTCTAGAATACTCTTGTCAATCAAGGTATCCTCTCCCTCAAGCTCTAGTCGGCCTTGCTTGCCGCACTTGAGAGAAATATCTCGCACTGCACGAGGAAGACGCTCTGCAACCTGAGCGAAAGGCACCATTCGGGACTTGTTCAAGCCCTCTTGGACTTGAGTGGTCACCTGACGGAACATGCGTGTGACCTGTTCGGTGGAGTCCACCACGAACTCAATATCAGAGGCGGCTTCACGAACGCGGACAATGCGCTCAATCATTTCTTGGGATAGGGTATGGAAGCCGGTAAAGCTGTCCATCTCTAGGGCATCAAAATCAGCACCAGTGGCGTGGCCGTTACCGCCGCCGCTAGTTGCTTGAGCTGCGTTGATGAGGGAACCTTCTAGGAGTGATCGCTCGTATAGATCCTCCATTTTTTGCCCTAGATCATTAAGCTGCTGAACTTGAAATAGCAGGTTATCTAAGAACTGACGCATCCGTCCTTGACCATCTTCGAGGGTGTTACGACTGACCAGCAGCTCACCGACGAGATTACTCAGTTTATCGAGCTGCTTAACCGGTACCTTCATGGTTTGGTTAACGCTGGCGCTGCGGCGATTGGCCTTGGGTGCAGCCGCCATTGCCGGAGAGGCTTTGACGGTTTGCTTCTCGTCGAGAAGCTGCTCTAGGTCATCAAAGTTAGCCGCCGGTTCGACGACGGTAGGCTCCGGCTCAGATGCAGAAAGGAGGGCATCGAGATCCATCGTGGCTTCTGCCTCAGCAGCCATGGCAGGCTGAGGTTCTTCTAGCAGATCATCCAACAAGAAGTTGAGATCGCTATCGGTGTTGGTGGGTGCTTCGTCTGCGAAGAGGTCACCGAACCAATCTGAACCCGCTGCCGCCGTTGGCTGCAGGGCCAGCAGGTCTTGCGTCGGCGTGATTTCAGCGGTACGTTGGGCTAAGACCAAATCTCGTGCGCCTTTAATTTCAGGGACAATCACCTGGGCTAGAGCGTCCCATGTTTGCTCAGAGTTTGCGATCGCACTACGACTTTTTTCAATAACCGCCACCCAGCCCGATATCTCGAAGGCTTGTCCTACTTCTTCCAAATTTTGGAAGATTCCCTGTAGTGCGCTGCGCTGTTCCGGCGCATCAGAGAGCTTAAAGATTCCTAGGATAGCTTTGAGTTGTTCGAGCACATCATTTTGGAAGACCTCAATGCAGGCCGGATCTGAGGAGAGATCTACCGCTGTTTCAGCTTCGGATGCCACTGCAACCACAGGGGCGGCATGGAGACATTCACCCAGATCAGCATTGGGGGCAAGCAGGGCTAGATGTTGATGTAGCTCATCAAAAGCTGGCTCTACACTCTTGATCGTCTGCTCAGAAATATCCGGCGATAGGGTGTACGAACTCTCTAGTTCAACGGTGAGGGCGCTGAGAGCATCAAAGCCCTGAAAGAACAACGACTCTAGCTTTTGATCAATCTTGACCGGATGCTCTTTGAGTACTTTGAAGTAATCTTCAAGCCGGTGAGCAATGTGCTGCATACTATGGATGCCCAACATGGCTGCGCCCCCCTTAACGGAGTGAGCGGCTCGAAAGACATCATTGAGCAATTCTGGCTCTTCTAACACGTTTTGCAGGTTCAGCAAACCATGCTCAATCGTATTGAGGTGTTCTTTGGCCTCCTCAATAAAGTAGACCATAATCCGCTGTTGTTCTGGCTGCATTACTTTCTCCCTAGGATGAATTAAATCCCTCAACGTTTCTTAACTTCCGGCTATGGTCTAGCTGACTTCTGTACCGTCAACTCTAAATCTCTCTACAGAAGACTGCAGATCACTAGCAACACCCACTAGATTGAGCAGCGAGTCAGACACGCGCTGGGCTTCCTGTGACGTTTCTTGGGCCGTTAGCTCAACGGACTGCATCACCTGAGAAACATATCGGGAGGTTTCAGTCTGTTCTGAGGTGGCCTGAGTAATAGAGCTAACCAACTGGTTAATCTGAGATGAGACCTGAATGATATCTTCTAGCGATCGCTTCGCCTGTTCAGCCCGCTGCGTCCCTTCAATAACTTGCTGCGTCCCCTCTTCCATCGCCGCCATTACAGAGCTGGTCTCACCTTGAATCTGGAGAACGATTTGCTCAATTTCTTTGGACGACTTAGAGGCTCGGTCGGCCAACTGACGAACTTCGTCTGCAACAATGGCAAAGCCTCGACCCGATTCCCCTGCACGAGCGGCCTCGATACTGGCGTTGAGAGCCAACAGGTTGGTACGAGATGCAATCTGAGAGATCAAACCCACAATCTTAGAAATCTCTTGGGATGATTCTGCCAGACGCTTTACCTTGCGAGTACTTTCAGCCACGGTTTCTCGAATCTGTAGAATACCCGCCATCGTGTGTTCTACAGCCTCACCACCCTTAAGGGCCGCATCTGAGGCTTTCTGGGCAACCTGGTCCGCTGCTCGGGCACTTTCGGCTACTTCTTGAATCGAAGCAGTCATCATTTGAACCGAGTTGAGCGATACCGCCAGCTCTTCAGCCTGTCGCAGGGCATCTGATGATAAACCACGGGCGAACTCTTCGTTGTCTGCCGCACTGCGATTCACTTCACGCGCTGCCACCTTTACCTGCTTTACAATTTTCTGCAGGTTGTAAATAGTGAGGTTAAAGGAGTCTGCCACCGCACCAAGAATGTCAGCGGTGACCTCGGCTTGAACGGTTAGGTCTCCGCGAGCGGCCCCTTCTACGTCATCAAGTAGGCGAATCACCTGGCGCTGCAGATCTTCCTTCGCTTTCTCTTGCTCTTCAGCCTTATTCTGAACTTCTTGGGTCGTCGCTTCAATAAAGCGAGTCATCTCATTAAAGCTCGTCGCTAACTGACCAAACTCATCCTTAGAAAATTCAGTGGCTCTAACGCTCCAGTCACCCTGGGCTACGGCAGAGAGTTTCGCCTGCAGATCGCTAGTGGATGCCTTAATCTGCTTCGCTGTGATTTGCCCTAGAACCAGAGTAGAAGCACCCCCAACGGCTCCAGCCGCCAAAGCACCCATACCAAAGGTTGCTAGATTTGCTTGGGGGGCCATAATGCCCACACCCATCACTGCCCCGGCAGATAAAACACCTGCTGCCGTCGCTGTAATCACTTGCTTTTGCTGCAGAGAGGCATTGTTAAACGGAGCCAAAATTCCTGCAGAGGGCTTTGGCGCAACAGGAGCAGCAAAACTATTTGAGAGGGACGTATCCATAGGAGCCGATGCGCCTAGGCTATCTTGATTGAGATTCAGGGCAGAATCAACGGCATCAAAATCATCTAACAATAGACCTGATGATACACTGGCATCATCTAAAAGACTTGGTGTCGTCATCATGTCCATTGAGTAGGATGAATCTAAAGCGCCACTTTGATCTTCAAACTCAAACTCAGCAAGTGTTGGCGGTGCATCAGTTTCTTCGTCTGCCCATGCAGACACTGAATTCGACTCATCATACAGGCCCGGATAATCGGCGGCTGAATCCAATTCCTCAGAGCCTACGAATCCGATGATGCCGGTGTTAGGCAGGTCATCTTCTAGGGAAAATGAGTCATCTAGAAAGGTCTGCCCCTCATTGCCGTTATCGAAGGAATTGAATTGATGATCTTCTCGGTCTGATCCATGATCTGGCTGCATCAGAACCGTGAGATCCCCTTCCTCATCCGCAGAGGGCTGACTTCCTTGATGATCTATCGTTGAAGAGACCTCTTCTTCAACGCTGTCGTCCGTCTCAAATGGATTGAGGGGAAAAGAATCATTGGCGGTGTGGGTTGTTGATGAGTTAACATCTAGTTCTGGCTGCATGACTGTATCACTCGAAGATTTTAGAAACGTGGCATCAAATCCTGACTCGATAGAAGGCGCTTCAGGAAGTGTATTAAACTCTGATCTCGTCGCTTGGATCGCGGTGGGGCCATTGCTGTCGGCAATATCATTTTCCATGTCGGTTAGGCTACTGCGGGCGCAATCTAGAAGTTCTGGGTCACCGGTCAAGTTCAACACTGACTGATATTGTTCCCTGGCTTCGTCGTATTGCTGCAGGCCGCGATAGATATTTCCCCGCAACAGGCGTAAGTTGGGGTCATCGGGATTATTCTCAACCAAGGAATCCGTGGCTAGAATTGCATCCTGGTAATGCTCCTTCATATAGGCGCTAACGGCTTGTTGATAATCCTGCACATATTGGGTACTTGATGACATCTCTCGACTCCTGCTGCCAATGGGTAATTCTGAATCCTAACGATAATGTTTGGTCTATAGATTACATAAGAAAACACGGCACCGTGATTAAGATCGTAATCTGTAATTATGCCGCCCATCTTGCTGATCGTAGAATAGCGGTAGGGTCTAGTAGCCGAAGTGGCTGACTGGTGCCCCCCATGATCCATTCCCCCTTTAAGAAGGCGGCCATGTTGTCTGGGGCGCTAGCCGGCAATGTGAGCTGTTCTGTATCAAGCCAGTCCATGCCCATGACGCGTGCAACTGCTAAACCGATGGAGACCTCTTGGGTTTCAATGGCGATCACAGAAAGCTCGGTGTGATCGACACTGATGGGGTGACTATCGCCTAAAAACTGGCCGATGTCTGTGACCCAAATGACTTGCCCTCGTAAATTAAGAATGCCCATGAGCAAAGGAGAAACATTCGGAACGGGCGTGATTTCTTCGGGGGTAAGGGACAAGACCTCACGAATCCCCACGGCTGGAAGGGCGAATTCTTGGCCTGATTCTACGAAGAAACGTAGGTATAGGTCACCTTCTGGGTTCTGTAAGCCCTGCAGCTCAGGGAGCTGCTCGGTATCTTGAGTGAGAAATTCTTGTTGAGTAGACATGACCACTTAACCTGCGAGTAATTCTTGAACGGTAATCAATAAATCCTGAGCTGCAAAAGGCTTGGCAATATATGCGTCGGCCCCCTGCTTCATTCCCCAATACCGATCAAAGTCCTCCGCTTTTGAGGAACACAGGACGACGGGTAAATTTTGTGTCTCTGGATCAGACTTAATCTTTCGACATACTTCATAACCATTCATGCGTGGCATGATGATGTCTAGAACGATAATATCAGGGTGAGTTGCCTCAATCTGCTGCAGGGCATCAACCCCATCCGTCGCGATTAACACCGTTAGTCCACTCTCTTCGAGGACATTACTCATTAATTGCCGCTGTGTAATACTGTCGTCTACCACTAAAACCTTGTTCATCGGGGTGCTACCTGGATCTATATCATGCCGGGATGGGTTAATCTGGAGCTTGAAGCTCTTGTGACTGAACTGATTGAGAAAGTTGGTTTTGCTTATACAATGAGGTAAGCCACGAGATATGCGCCAGTTGGCGGGGGAATAAGAGGACGGGGCTGGGCCGCTAGGCCTGTAGCTTTAGGATACCCGCCCCAGCGGAACAAGTTGCAGCCATTCTTGAGCGATCTTGCCGAAAACCTTCTTGAAGCTTCTGCTCACTCCAGTTCTGGCCTTCAGATAGCTTTTTCTAAGGAAGCTACTGCTAGCACCCTTGTTGTTTTATAACAGACATCAAAAAGAATTGAAGATCTTGCCTTCATGATTGTGCAGACGATAGGTTTCTATGGGTAACCTATACCCATAGGATATATAAGTATATGAAAGATTAAGTTCTGCCGGTAACGGATCTCATTCTCAGTCTCACGGTATTATTTGAGCGTCAGGGAATGTGCAATCTATGATTGCACCGTGACAAAATCTGCAGGTGATGGTTGAATTACGAGGAAACTACGACGTCCTAATATGGTCTCAAGATGTTACCTAAACTGTAAGTTTCAAACGCGAAAGAGGATTGCGGGGTGTTGTATCTAGCTGAAATTAACAAAAAGTCTGGCTTTATGGGGGCAAAAACAGAGCTGAAATTGCTCGCCCGTAAGCAGTCTGAACATAACTGGGTACCTGTTCCTGGCGAAGAAATTTTGTCCTTTGATAGTGGCAATGACTATAACCAGGGCGTGCTGGTTCTAGTGGAGCTTGATGCGAACCAAAACGTCAAGAATGTCCAAGACGCAACGCGTCAATTAGTGGGTATTCTTAAGAATTTCTCACGGATGCGAGAGCGCTTCAAAACGCAGGAAGAAGAGATTGAAGGTTGGAAACAATCGCTCATTTATCAGAGCCAAGAGCTAACCCGTCGCGAAGTCGATATGGAAGCCCGCGCAGAAGAGCTTCAGCAGTTTGAAGCGGAGTCGCAAAAGATTGCACAGCAGCGCCAAGAATTTGAGGAAAGCCGAGATCAGATTCTGCAGCTTAAGGAACAGCTCGAAGGCGATCGCCAACAGCTCGAAGAGGCCTGGGGCAAGTTACAAACTGCTCAACGTGATCTTGATACGGCTCAAAGTGCTTCTTTAAGTGATGACCAAATTCACCAAATTGAGGCGTTACTTCAGACTCTAGAAGCATCTATTGGAAGTGGCGGCGCTGATTTAAGCCTCGTTGAACAGCAGCAGGCCCATTTCAATCAGTATTGGCAGTCTTTAGAGCAAGATCGCAGTCAAGCCCAGCAGCAGCAGGATAGCTTGACGGAGCAACTTCAGAAGCTAGAGCAGTCCTGGCGGTCCTGGAACCAGGCCCAAGCATCGGTGGATGAGGCTCAGCTAGAATTCCGGGTACAGGAGAGGCTCTTAGAGGCCAAGTCAGAGAGCTTAACCTTCTTGACGACTCAACTCCAGGCCCAGGCCGATGTCGGTCAGGCGTTGCAAATGGTCAGAGACGGCTTTACGGGGAGCAAGGCGGTCAACCTTCAGTCTCTAAGATCAATGTCCTTAGAGGAGCTTGAAAAAACCGTTGGTCGGCTGCAGAAAGAACTTGATAAGCTTTCTAGCTTTGTGAATGACCAAGAAGAAGAACTACAGCTTCAACTGCAGACAATTGAAGAACTAGAGGCACAGGTCGAGCAGGCTAGCGAATACGATCGCCTCAGCCTTGCCGGAGATCTAGAGCAAGAGCAGCAGCAGTATCGACTGCTTAATGAAACGCTAGAAGGACAGCGCAAGACGCTGCAGGAACGGGAAGGCGTTCTCCATCTGCATCAAGACATTCTGAGCCAACGTCAAAAGGGCAAAGACAGTCGTGCAAGGCAGTCTGTTGAGGTGAAGCTAGAGCCAATTCTGCAGCAGCTTGAAGCACAGCAAGAAGAAGGCGATCAGCAAATTCAAGTTCTCAAGAATGAAATCGCCCGTCTTCAGGTCTCGGCTCAAAATGCTGAGGAAGCCTTGAAAGAGCAGCTTGCCAAGCAGCAAGGCTGGAAGGAGCAGCTTCAGGCTAAAGAGCAAGAACTCAACCAGCAGCGTGCTGCAGTGGCCCAACAGCAAGAACGAGTAAAAACCTTAGAAGAAGTTTTGCAGCCCCTCCAGGATGTGATTGATTCTGTGCGTGGGTCTAACGGGAATGGCTCAGCGCCCCAGGGTAATGTGCAAGAAACGGTTGCAGAACTGAAGCAAGTGCTGATGGCTTTAGGCAAAGTGCCTGATCTGGCTCCTGCGGGCTAGAGGCTCTTATCGGGATACATTACCTCTGCAACAGGGGCCGTTCGAGCTAGCCGTAGTAGGGAGTCACCGCTTCCCAAGGGGCCTGTTTGCCCTGATGCTGTTGTCCAATTTCAAGCAGTGCTTGGCTGAGACTTGCGTCGCTGAGAGGATGATCTGAGACGGATAGCCGCTTTTGGCGGGGCTGCTGGGATAGCACCTCTTCCCATTCTGCAATGGTGAGATGAGCGTCTGCCCTTGTTATCAACACGGTTCCCTTAGCCCCTAATTGGTAGATGCCACCATGAACATGACCCCGCTGGCCTAGCATCTCTACTGCCACTTGTGTGCCCGGTAAGCAGGGGGTATTGGTAAAATAGGCTTGAGCCAACATGGCTAGGGTTGAGACGCCATAGAGGGGCAAATTGAGCTGTTGGGCTAAGGTTCGAGCCGTAACAACCCCGATACGGGTGCCGGTATAGCTGCCTGGACCTTTGACGACGGCTATCCAAGTTAGCTCAGACCAGGCATAGGGCTTGATTATTTCAGCAAGGTGCTGATGCAAATAGAGGGATAAATCGCGCCCCACTGCCCAGGATTGGTGATCATTGACCTCAGCAAAGTTGCTGAGGCCCAAGCGCAGGGTGGGGCTGCTGGTATCAAGGCCCATAGCATATTGAGGCGAGGAAGAATCAGACGACATCGGTGACGAAAGGCAAAATGCCTTCTCATTGTTGCATCTGGCACTGCGGGGTACGCTTGAGAAACTGTAAATCTCCCTGTCATGTTTCCTAGTTTTTTACCTGCCGATACGGCTCGACTTACCGAAGCCACCTCTATTAATATGGCTCGTCAGATTCAGCGACAGGAGATTCAGACTGGCTTCTGTGCCGATGCGATCGCAACTACCTATTTAAACCAGGGAACAGGTGACGTGCCAATTCTCTTGCTACACGGCTTTGATAGCTCCCTTTTGGAGTTTCGACGACTCTTCCCTCTGCTGGCTGAGCAGCAAGAAACGTGGGCTTTAGACTTGCTAGGGTTTGGCTTTACAGATCGCCCGACAGATATCAGCTTCAGCCCAGCAGAGTTAAAGCTCCATCTCTATGAGTTCTGGAAAAATCTTATTGATCGCCCCGTGATTCTTGTCGGGGCTTCTATGGGGGGCGCTCTAGCGCTAGATTTTACCCTGACTTACCCTGATTGCGTCCACCGATTAGTGCTTTTAGATAGCGCTGGGTTTGCTACATCACCAGTCCCCACAAAGCTGATGCGGCCACCCATTGATGGTTGGGCCACTGCTTTCTTGAGAAACTCTGGTGTGCGCCGACGAATTAGCCAACAGGCCTATTGCAATAGCAACTATGTCACTGCTGATGCTGAACTTTGTGCCTCGCTCCATCTTCAGCATCCCCGCTGGCAGGCTGCTTTAATTGCCTTTGCCAAAAGTGGTGGCTATAACTTTTTAGCCGACAAAATTGCTCACATTTCTCAGCCGACCCTCATTTTGTGGGGGGAGCAGGATCGAATCATGAATCGCAAAGATGCCTCAAAATTCCACCAGGCTATTGCCGACAGTCAGCTCATCTGGATTCCTAACTGCGGTCATGTACCCCACCTAGAGCAGCCTCAGCTTACATCTGAGCATCTTTTAGCCTTTGCCCACAATGACCTAGGGAGGGGCACACCATAAACGCCTTAGCTTTTTCAGAAAAAGACCCGCAACAATTGTTAAGACATATTTATATCCTTCGGTAGAGCCGCAATTGAACCGTTGGCTTTTATTGTGCAAACACAGACCCAGTGACCGATTTGCCCACACAAGCCACGGTTTGCATCAGGCTTAAAAAGGTTGACTTCTTGTAAATTTAATGCAATATTAGTTTACATAGCGTTACATGACACTCATATTCACGCCATCTATGTATCAAGCGAAAAACACCTTAGATGATGGCGCTCTGAATCACGAAAACCTTACTTCCATGTCCCTGCTGCTCTCCTCAACCCTTTTAGATTATGAAAACTGTCTCTAACGATCTTGTCCGTTCCTACCTCCATGAAATTGCTCGGTTCCCATTGTTGACCCACGAAGAAGAAATTCATTTGGGGAAACAGGTGCAGCACTATGTTGCCCTGCGGGGTATCCAAGATACACTCGCTGAAGTTTTGGATCGAGAACCCTCCTGTGCGGAGTGGGCCGATAAAGCTGAGCTATCGAAAGTAGAGTTAGAGCAGGCCATTGCCCTGGGCGAAGCGGCGAAGCGCAAAATGGTCGAAGCTAATCTACGGCTGGTGGTTTCAGTCGCGAAAAAATATACCAATCGTCAGGTTGAGTTGCTTGACCTGATTCAAGAAGGCACCATTGGCCTGCAGCGTGGTGTTGAGAAGTTTGACCCCATGAAGGGCTATCGCTTTTCAACCTATGCCTATTGGTGGATTCGGCAGGCCATGACCCGTGCGATCGCAGAGAAAGGTCGCACCATCCGGCTGCCCATTCACATTACCGAAAAGCTCAACAAAATTAAAAAGACCCAGCGCCAACTCTCCCAAACACTGGGCCGCAACGCCACCGCAGAAGAGCTAGGGGCAGAATTGGATTTAACCGCTAAGCAGGTCAGGACTTATCTCAAGCATGGCCGTCAAACCTTCTCTTTAGACGTTCGCATTGGTGAAAAGCAAGACACCGAATTAGGCGATCTCTTAGAAGATGAGAGTCAATCACCCGAAAATTACGCCGCTAGCTCTTTGCTGAAAGATGACCTGCAGCAGTTGATGGGTGAGTTGACCGGACAGCAGCAGCAGGTGCTGGCGCTGCGGTTTGGTCTAGAAGACGGCAAAGGTTTGACCCTTGCCAAGATTGGCGACATCCTTAGCGTCAGTCGAGAGCGGGTGCGCCAAATAGAGCGGGAAGCGCTAGCGATTCTGCGTCGTAACAAGTCAGCTCTCCAGGAATATCTGACCTAAATCGGAACCTAAGACTGCGTCGGCTATCAATATGGGTGCGAAGAGGGGTAATGGGTAATGGGTAAGAGAAATGTTCTGCCGATTGCCCATTGACCAACATAACCCCAACGAAAATCGACGGCAGACGACCAGCCTCCTATTGACTGACTAGACTTCACTGCCGCTGAAGTTTAATCAGTGATTGAACGCCGTGTAGGACAAGCAATGCCCATTAAAGACAAGCCTCAGCGCCCCCGCCCCAATCTGATCACCTCTCTGCTGCTGGTCGTGCCTGGTTTGCTGCTGCTGGCAAACATTGTTTTGCCCATCTTTAGAGGGCCGCAAGTGCCTCGTGTCCCCTATAGTTTTTTCTTAGAGCAAGTTCAAGACGGAAATGTAGCCCGCGTCTCCGTCGGCCAGGATGTGATTCGCTACAAGCTCACAGAAGCGGGTGAACAGCCGGGTCAGGTTCTGCAAACCACACCTATCTTTGATCTAGAACTCCCTAAAACACTCGAAGCCAATGGCGTTGAGTTCGCTGCGATTCCACCGGCTGGTAACCGTTGGTTCTTGACGCTATTGGGCTGGATTATTCCCCCTCTGATTTTTGTTGCTATTTTTCAGCTCTTTAGTCGTCGTCAGGGTGGAGGTGGCCTATCCGGAGCGCTGTCCATTACTAAGAATAAAGCCAAGGTCTACGTTGAAGGTGACGACAACAAGGTGACCTTTGGGGATGTGGCCGGGGTGGAAGAGTCTAAAACGGAGCTGGTGGAAATCGTCGAATTTCTGCAGTCTCCGCAGCGGTTTACCGATATCGGCGCTCGCATTCCGAAGGGTGCTCTGCTGATCGGTCCTCCTGGGACGGGTAAAACGCTTTTGGCTAAAGCGGTGGCCGGTGAAGCGGGTGTGCCGTTCTTTAGTATCTCCGGGCCTGAATTCGTCGAACTATTTGTCGGGACAGGTGCTGCGCGAGTTCGGGATCTCTTTGAGCAAGCCAAGCAAAAAGCGCCCTGCATCATTTTTATTGATGAACTAGACGCCATCGGAAAATCTCGCAGTGGCGGCAATGGCTTTGTGGGTGGCAACGATGAGCGAGAGCAGACCCTCAATCAGCTTCTCACTGAGATGGATGGTTTTGGAGCCGGTGAGGCGACGGTGATTGTCTTGGCGGCAACAAACCGACCTGAAACACTAGACCCCGCGCTGCTACGCCCAGGACGTTTTGACCGTCAAATCCTAGTGGACCGCCCTGATCTATCTGGTCGTCTCGCCATTCTCAACATTTATGCTCAAAAAGTGAAGTTAGGGTCTGACATTGATCTCAGGGCGATCGCAGCGCGAACCCCTGGCTTTGCTGGAGCCGATCTTGCCAACCTCGTGAATGAATCCGCACTGTTAGCAGCCCGCCGCAAGAGTGAAACTGTCGAAGAGCAAGATTTCGCTGAAGCAGTGGAGCGAGTGGTAGCGGGTCTTGAGAAAAAGAGTCGCGTCCTCAACGCGAAGGAAAAGGAAATCGTCGCTTATCACGAAGTGGGCCATGCCCTAGTCGGGGCGATGATGCCTGGTAGTGATGAAGTTCAGAAGATTTCAATTGTGCCTCGCGGTATGGCAGCCCTGGGTTACACCCTGCAGGTGCCCACAGAAGATCGGTTCTTACTCAATGAGACCGAGCTACGGGGACAAATCACGACGCTTTTGGGCGGACGTGCTGCCGAGGAGGTGATTTTTGACACCATCACCACCGGAGCCTCTAATGATCTGCAGCGAGCCACTGACCTCGCTGAGCAAATGGTGACTTCCTACGGTATGAGTCAGGTTTTGGGGCCATTGGCCTACGCCCAAGGGCAGCAGAATAATTTCCTTGGCAATAACGACAATCCACGTCGTATGGTCAGTGGGGCAACGGCTGAGGCCATTGACCAAGAGGTCAAAGCTATCGTCGAAAAGGCTCATGAAGAGGCGTTGGACATTCTTGCATACAATCGAGACTTGCTTGATGCGATCGCACTTCAGCTCCTCCATACAGAGGTCATGGAAGGAGAACACCTGCAGAAGCTTTTGAGCCAAGCCAAGCTCAAAGCGCCAGAGCCGGAGGTGTCTAAACCGACTAAATCTAAATTTGTGATTGCCTAAACCCTTCATTATCTAAACAGACAAAGAGCGGTCCTGAATGTGGGAGCGCTCTTTACGCTTAAGTTGTGAGACAAGAACGATGGAACGCTTTAAGATCACGGTGATTCAACGCTTCTGGGCGATCGCAAAGACCTACTGGTCTAGCGACAAAAAATGGCAAGCCCGAGGGCTACTGCTGTTAGTGGTGATTCTATCGCTGGGCTATACGGGCCTGAGCGTGGTGCTCAACAACCAGCGGGGCGCAATGATTTCGGCCCTGTCGGCCCATGATGAATCTAGATTTTGGCACACTATTGTTATCTTTGCAGGAGTGCTGGTGGCCTATGCCCCTATCTATGCAGGATATGTTTACTTGCGCGATCGCCTTGGGCTGCAGTGGCGGCAGTGGTTAACCGAGCATTTTATAGATCATTATTTTCAAGATCGTTCTTTTTATAACCTCGCAGGCGGAGCGGGAGAGATTGATAACCCCGATCAACGAATTGCTGAAGACATCCGTAGCTTTACCCAAGAGTCCCTGGCCTTTGCCCTAGTGGTGATTAGCTCCCTGCTCGGGATTGTCGCTTTTAGCGGAGTGCTATGGAAAATTTCTAAGCCGCTGGTGCTGTTCTTGGTCCTTTACGCATTGGTGGGAACGCTTTTAACCGTCGGTGTATTTGGTAAACCACTGGTTCGTCTTAATTTTGCCCAGCTTAAGAAAGAGGCTGACTTTCGTTTTAGCATGGTGCGAATTCGAGAAAATGCAGAAGCGATCGCATTCTATCGAGGCGAAGAACGTGAATCCGAGCAGATCAAAGGCCGCTTCGATGAAGTCTTCGAGAACTTCAGGCGTCTGATTTTCTGGCAGCTTAATCTCAACTGTCTCACCAACGCCTACGAATTTATTCCGTTTATTTTGCCTGCGATCGTGGTTGCCCCCGGCATTTTTGCCGGGGATCTAGAAGTCGGCAAGGTCACAGAAGCTCAAGGCGCATTCATTCAGGTGTTTTTCTCGCTGAACCTGATTGTGGCGAGATTTCAGGAACTAACCTCTTTCGGAGCCGGTATCAATCGTTTGTATACCTTTGCCGAAGGCTTGGGTCAGGTTGAGAGCGATACCACCGCATCTAAGGTGCAGGAGAAACTGGCTATGCTCTCCGATTCTGACGGGGTGGAAACAACCGAAGAGAAGGATGTCGAAATATCAGCGATCTCTGACGCTAAACAAACTCACGCCAATGAGGTAGCCGTAGCGGTGACTCATCCGACGATCACAATGGAAATGTCAGATCGACTGGAGATCGCCAACTTAACCCTGTTCACGCCCAACTATCAACAGATGCTCGTCAAAGATCTGTCAGTGGAGCTATTCCCTGGAGAAGGATTGCTGATTCGAGGGCCGAGTGGGTGTGGGAAGAGTTCGTTGCTGCGTGCGATCGCAACCCTCTGGAATTCTGGCAGCGGCACCTTGTATCGACCCGAGCCAGAGCAGATGCTGTTTTTACCCCAGCGTCCCTACATGATTTTGGGTACCCTGCGCGATCAGATGCGTTATCCCCATCTTGAAGGACAAATAGAGGATGATAAACTTCACCATATTCTAGAGCAAGTCAACTTGCCCGACCTCGATCATCGGTTTGGCGGCTTAGACGCTCAGCAGGACTGGGCTTCTGTTTTGTCTCTGGGAGAGCAGCAGCGGTTAACTTTTGCCCGCTTACTCTTGAATCAGCCCCAATATGCCATTTTGGATGAAGCTACTAGCGCCCTTGATTTAGCGAATGAAGCTGCGCTGTATAGCCAACTACAGGCGACTCAGACGACCTTCTTGAGCGTGGGGCATCGAGAAACCCTCGCAGGTTATCATCAGCGAATTCTGGATCTGTCCGTTGACCATACTTGGCAGCTCACTTAGGGATTAAACTAACAGCAAGCAAATTACCCCAAGATTTAGATCTGCGATTTCAATCATGACAATGTTATCTGGTGTTGAGATCTGTGCAGGTGCAGGTGGTCAAGCCCTTGGCTTAGAGCAAGGTGGCTTTGAACCGCAAGCACTGATTGAGGTTGATAGTCACTGTTGTAACACCCTCAAACTGAACCGGCCCCATTGGAACGTTATTGAAGATGACATTAGAGACTTGGATGGTGTGTCATATCAAGGCATCGATCTTTTAGCTGGAGGGGTGCCATGCCCTCCCTTTTCCAAGGCTGGTAAACAGTTGGGTGCTAATGACGAACGGGATTTGTTCCCGACCGCAATTCGCTGGGTCGATGAATGTAGACCCAGTGCAGTGATCTTAGAAAATGTCCGGGGATTTCTGGATGCCGCCTTCGCCATCTATCGCTCTGACCTCAAGCTACAGCTAGAGAAGTTAGGGTATGTCGTTGACTGGAAATTGCTAAACGCCTCAGACTTTGGCGTTTCTCAACTCAGACCTCGCGTGGTTATTGTTGCGATTCAGAAATCTCTTTCTGAACACTTCTATTGGCCTCGACCACACGCATACAAACCTAAAAGCGTTGGAGAGCTGCTGTATCAGCAGATGGCTGCTCATGGGTGGCAAGGGGTGCAAGAGTGGAGTCACCATGCCGATGACATTGCACCTACGATTGTTGGTGGGTCAAAAAAACATGGCGGTCCAGATCTCGGTCCCACTCGTGCAAAGAGAGCCTGGACCAAGCTGGGTGTTGATGGCATGGGGATCGTCTATGAGCCTCCAGACCGAGAATTTGTAGGGATGCCTAGGTTGACAGTCCCGATGGTTGCTAGGATTCAAGGCTTTCCTGAGACATGGCAGTTCACGGGTAAAAAGACCCCGGCCTATCGCCAGGTGGGTAACGCTTTCCCACCTCCCGTGGCTCAGGCAGTCGCGGAACAAGTTGCCAAATGTCTCATGCATAAACGTATCTTTGCCGTCGCGAGTTAGGACGACGTATCGTATGTCAAAACGCAAGGGGGCTAGGGCAAAATTACGCGAACATTTCTTGAACAACATCGGACGCGTCATGGACTCCGATGACTTGCGAGAAGTGGCGGGGGGCATCAGCGAGTGGGCCAGACGGATTCGAGAATTGAGATCAGAGGAAGGATATCAAATTCTCACCCATAATGACCGTAGCGATCTCAAGCCAGGACAGTACCTGCTTCAAGAACGCAAACCTGCTCCAGCATTTGAACGCACCATTTCTAAAGAGACCAGAGCCTACGTCTTAGATCGAAATGGATTCACTTGCCAAATGTGTGGAGCCGCCGCTGGAGAAATTCATCCCTATGATTCAGCCCGGAAAACTCGGCTACATATTGGTCACATCATCGATAAATCTCAGGGCGGAACTGATGAGCCTGCAAACTTACGGGCAATCTGCTCGGTTTGTAATGAAGGCGCATCTAATTTGACTCTTGAACGCCCATCAGCGCTCAAACTCCTAGCGCAAGTGAGGCGCGCAACGGGGCGCGATCAACTCGAAGTCCTGCAATGGCTTATGCAGAAGTTCCCTCAGCAAGTTCAAGAGATTCTGCACGCAGATTAGTCTAACTCGGTTGCTGAGCCTACAAACTGAAGCGATCGCGCATTAGAAAACTTGCCTAATGTCCGTCTTGCAGAGAAAAATGGATAAGATAAAACGGATTGCCACAGCTAATGCTGTCGGGCATCAGGTCTATGCCGATTAGGAGAGCAACGTGGCGCATAACAACAGCTTTGACTATGACTTAGTAATTATTGGAGCCGGCGTCGGTGGTCACGGTGCTGCCCTCCATGCCGTTGAATGTGGCCTCAAAACTGCCATTATTGAAGCTGCTGATATGGGCGGCACCTGTGTCAATCGCGGCTGTATCCCTTCAAAGGCGCTTCTAGCCGCCTCCGGTCGGGTCCGAGAACTGCGCGACCAGCATCACCTCAAGTCCCTCGGCATTCAACTGGGGCAGGTGAATTTTGACCGAGGTGCGATCGCATCCCACGCCAGCAACCTAGTCGATACCCTACGCGGCAACCTTACCAACAGCCTGACACGCCTTAAAGTAGACATTATTGAAGGCTGGGGGAAAGTCGCCGGTCCTCAAAAAGTCTCGATTAAAACCAGCAATGGCGAACAAACCCTCACCGCCCGCGACATCATCGTTGCGAGTGGCTCTATTCCTTGGGTGCCGCCCGGTGTCGAAGTCGATGGCAAAACCGTCTTCACTAGCGATGACGCCATTAAGCTGGACTGGCTTCCGGATTGGGTTGCCATTATCGGCAGCGGTTACATCGGCCTAGAATTTTCTGATGTGTATACCGCATTAGGCTCAGAAGTCACCATCATTGAAGCGATGGACAAGCTGATGCCCACCTTTGACCCCGACATTGCCAAGCTCGCTAAACGGATGCTGATCGACCCCCGCGATATCGAGACCCATACCGGCACGCTCGCCATGAAGGTCACCCCTGGCTCCCCCGTCGTGATTGAACTCGCCGATGCCAGCACCAAAGAAGTTGTGGATGTATTGGAAGTGGATGCCTGCCTCGTCGCCACCGGACGAATCCCAGCCACAAAAGACCTGGGCTTTGATGCCGTTGGCGTTGAAACTGACAAGCGCGGCTTTATCCCCGTCAATGACAAGATGGAAGTGCTTAGCCAAGGTGAACCCGTCCCTAACCTCTATGCCATCGGCGATGCCACTGGCAAAATGATGCTGGCCCATGCGGCCTCGGCCCAAGGCATTGTTGCGGTGGAGAATATGTGTGGCCGCCATCGGGAGGCAAACTACAACAGCATTCCTGCTGCGGCTTTTACTCACCCTGAAATTAGCTTTGTGGGTATGACTGAGCCGCAGGCGAAAGAGAAGGCCGACACGGAGGGATTCAAAATCAAAACAGTGCGGTCTTACTTTAAGGCCAACTCTAAAGCGCTCGCCGAGAGCGAATCCGATGGCATTGCTAAGCTCATCTTCCGAGAAGACACCGGCGAGATTTTAGGGGGACATATTATCGGCCTCCATGCGGCTGATTTGATTCATGAGATTTCTAATGCGGTGGCCCAGGGTGAACCCGTTCAGGCTCTTGCCAACCTTGTCCATACCCACCCCACCATCTCTGAGGTCATTGATGAAGCCTATAAGCGTGCAGCGGCAGGCTTCACTCATGTCTAAAGAAATCACACGTCATTTCACCCCGGCTGCCTGATGGTTCAACAACGTTCACCCTCTTCAGATCGTGGCTCCCAAGCTTTGGTCAAGGCCTCTTCACCAGATTCTTCTGCACTGGCGCTGTCCCCTAAAGCCCAGAGTAAAGGGTCACACACGAATGCCAACGGCTTTGACCGCTCCAAGGCCTCTCCCCTGAGAATGGATCTGTGGGTGAAGGTTGCACTGCTTGCGATCGCAAGCATGCTACCCATTCTCACCATTGGTGCAGTCACCTATCAGTTTGGCGCACAGCAAATTGCCACCACTCAAGTCAGAGAGGCGGGCAACCCTCCGTCCTCGGAGCAAGGGCAGAAGCTGCTGCTCACCCTCCTGGCTGGAACCGGAGCCTTGGCATTGCTCACGGGCCTGATCGTGGCTTATCTTGCCCAAAAGTCGATGAGATCGACACTAGATGAGTCCTTCCCTAGCGCGACCAAAGCGATTCAGGGAAATATGTCAGAGCGTCTGCAAGTCGCCACTGTTGCCTTTGAAAATCTGCACACCAAAACTAGCGAAGATGAAATCTACACCAGCATCGTTAAAGATGTGCGGCAAATTCTAGAAATTGATCGCGTCATCATCTACGGTCTAGATGACAATCTCAAAGAAGTTGTGCTGGCTGAATCCGTCGCTCCAGGATGGACTCACACCATCGGTTCCTACATCCCAGATCCCTGCTTTGAAGCACGGTACATTGAAAAATATCGAAATGGCCGATTTAAAGCTATAGACGATATCCATGCTGAAGGACTTTCTCCCTGCTATCTTGAGCAGCTTGAGGCCGTCGAAGTCAAAGCTCTGATCGTCGCCCCAATTGTCAGTGAAGATAATTTATTAGGGCTACTAATTGGCCACCAATGCGCCGATTCTCGCGTTTGGAAAGACTTTGAAATGCAATGGTTTAAGCAAATTGCGGCTCAGGTGGGGTTTACCGTTGGTAACCTTAAACTCGCGACTCAGAATAAAACGCTGCAACAGCAGGCTAAGACACAAGTACAGTGGATGCAGTATTTTACAAAAACGGTTCAAAACATTTGGGCGGTCAGCGAACCGAATGACATCTTTAACACCACGGTCCGTAATGTTCGCAATATCCTAGATGTTGATCGTGTCGTTGTGTATGGACTCGATCAACAGTTTCAAGAAGTGATCATTGCTGAATCCATTGTTCCAGACTGGCCCAGCGCCATCGGTACGCACATCCCAGACCCCTGCTTTCAGGCCCGATATCTTGACAAATACGAAAAAGGGCGAGTTAAATCCATTGCCAATATTTATGAGGCTAATCTTTCTCCTTGCTATATTGAGCAGCTTGCGGTTTTGAAAGTTAAGGCTTTGTTGACGGCACCCATTGTTCACGGAGGGCGGCTCGTGGGTTTGTTGATTGCCCACCAATGCTATGGTGTTCGGGATTGGCAACGCTTTGAAATTGAGTGGTTTACTCAGATTGCCGCCCAGGTGGGCCTGGCTCTCGATCACCTGCAGCCTCAAGCGTCAACACTGACGCCGCCATTAGGTGAGGGCTATCCCCTTAGTGACTGGGTGTAATCCATTTCAATTAATCCAGGGAATGGTCGCATCACGGCCTTTGTTCGTTGACCCCTCCAAACCCTGCGCTGTTCGAGAAGATGAAGTACCCGTCTTTGATGCCGTAATAAATAGAGGGGGCGGCGGCTCCTGGCGAGGCAGTGTTTTCTGCATAAAAGGAGCCTCAGAAGTTTTGCCCGGATACAAAGCATTTAAGAAAAAATCGAGGGTTTGCTGTTTCACCCACCCGTGAAGAACCGCTAGAGCGCCAAACTTATAGCCAGTATGCGTTTGCTCTTCTAAAATAGCTTCAATTTGCCCTTCGTCCAACAACCCAGCCTGTCGTAGATAGCGACCAATCAGATTCTTCGGGGTTGCTCGGATCAGTACCTGCCAATGCTCAGCAAAGAAGTCAGATGTTTCTTGTTTAAGCCAACCTCTGAGTGCCAAGATCTCACCAAAACGCAGCTCAAGGTGCTGCTTTTGATCGTAGAGCACCACTTCAATTTGAGCCGATGAAATGAGATCAGCGTTGTGAAGCACTTCACCTAGGCGCTGATGCAAAAGTAATCGAGGCAAAACAATGGAAGATTTTGACATATAGCAGAAACTAAGCTTGGTGAGCTATAGCCATGCAGAATGAATATTCAGCACTGATTGCCCTTACTATACCAAACTCGCTTGAATGCTGGAACGGCTGACGATCAGTTCCTGGACTCACTGCCATCCTGAAAGGTGGCTAAGGGCTTGTTGTTGCTCTTTTTGTGGGATTGAGCAAACTGGTTCTGGTGGATAGGGGTCAGCATTTTTATTGAAATCAGCATCTTTATGAATAGCTGATGTGGCCTGCATCGATACAGATTGTTGGCTTGACTGCCCTCGCATCACTAATACAGAGCAGGGCGCATGGTGCATGACAAAGTTGCTGACGCTGCCCAGCAGTAGCTCACTGAGGCCAGCACGCCCCCGGCTACCCATGTAAATGAGATCAGCTCCCCAAGACTCTCCTAACTCACAAATGAGGTGGCCTGCTGCGCCAGAGCGTTGGGTGATGTCAGCCTGTACGCCAGCTTTCTGGGCTTGCTCAGCAAAAATATTCAGACGTTCGAGTCCGCGTTGTTCATAGGATTCCCACTGATGACGGTAGGTATCGAGGGGCAAATCAGATAACCCTGGATAGTAGTGAAGGCTAGGGATGGCAGGGAATTCAGGATATCCCTCTTCTTCCATGGATAGTACATGGAGCAGCATGAGCTGTGCCTGTAGCGGTTTAGCTAACGCTAATGCTTGGTTGAAAATTTGCTGGGCTGTGATCGAATCGTCAATTGCCACAAGGATTTTCTGGTACATATCAACCTCCTAAGTCCTGTTGTCCTTGATATAGATCAACAATTTGAGGAAATTGTGAGGAAGGTCAACTCATTTATCTTTGTATTTTATCAAGAATAACCATAACGGGGAGACCGTACGATCTCATGATTGATCTTGCTATGACAGTGATTCAGGTTTCTGAAGAAAGAGCTGGAGCCTCGCTAGCGTTAGGGTCTGTCCTACGTTGAGGGGTAAGAGCGTAATACCTTCTAAGCGAGATTGAACCCAGCCGTTTCCCCAAGACCATTCATGGAAACCATCGATTCCCTTACTGAGAACGAACCGAATGCCATTGGGGGAGACAACATCAACGTAGTGTTTCACTTCGATCGGTCCCGTCCAACTACTGAAGGTCGTGCCGATCTGCAGGGTTCCAGGAATGCCTGCAGATAATCGCTGAGGCCATAGCCACTGCCGTAGTTGCCCTGCTTCGCTAAGGCTTGCTCTAAGCTGTATTTCGGTGGCGTCAACTTCAATGCGAAGCTCACTGCTTTGGTAATTGCCAAACATAACGGAAAGCCTCGAACTGCTGTCTCTATCTTAATGGGTTCCTTCTACTGCAGTCTTAAGGGAGCGGCGGGGCACCTCATAGCTTAGAAAGTCGTAGGCGAGTTTCGTATTGGGGAAAATTGCGCGGGCCTCGGCTAGCAGATCGTCAAGCTGGACCGGACTCCCCACTGCATAGCGGGGGCTAAAGTGACTCAAGAATAAAAGCTGTGCAGAGGCGTTGAGGGCTACCTGAGCGGCCATGGTTGAGGTGGAATGGAGGCGTTGATAGGCTAGCTCAGCATCTTGGTGGGCAAAGGTTGACTCATGGATGACCACGTCTGCTTCTTGGGCAAGCTCTACGGCGTTTTCACAGTAGATAGTGTCGGTGCAGTAGGCAATCTTCCGTCCGATTTCGGTGGGGCCGCAGAGGTCGGCACCGCTCACGGTTTGACCGTTGGGTAAGGTGACCTGCCCCCCTCGCTTAAGCTGACCATACAACGGTCCTGAAGGGATGCCCAAGGCGGCAGCTTTTTTAGCGTCGAAGTGCCCGATGCGATCGCATTCTTCAACGCGATAGCCAAAGGCGGTCACACGATGCTCTAGCGGCTCACAAAACACAGAGAAGTCATCTTCTTTGACCACTAGACCGGGCTGAACCGTATGCACCTCAACGGGGTAAGACAGATGGGTCTGCGAGTACTTTCGACAGGCATGAAGATAGGCATCAAGCCCCGGTGGGCCATAGATATCAATTCGTTCGGGACTGCCGGCCAAACCACAGCTTGCCAGCAGCCCCATTAGGCCAAAAATATGGTCGCCATGCATGTGGGTGACAAAAATACGCCGGATTTGGCTGATTTTGACGTCGCTACGCAGAAACTGGTGCTGGGTGCCTTCACCACAGTCAAAGAGCCAGACCTCAGCCCGCTGGGGCAGCCGCAGGGCAATACTCGATACATTTCGCGATCGCGTCGGCACCCCTGAGCTGGTTCCTAGGAAAGTAATTTGCAAAACAACGTCTACCTTAGCGTCAAGCGTTCTTTATGATCATAACAACTTGACTGTTCCGCAGTGCCTCTTGCGCTTCAGGTTCAAGGGGAACAATCCAGGCAGACCCTGACCCGAATTGAGATTAATTGAGGCGTGCAGTCACAGGCGTGATTGTTTGCGCGATCGCAACCAAGGGCAACTCTTGGGGATAAAGTCCCTGCAGCTTAATCTGCTGAATCTGTCCCTCTGAGATAGGTGACTTGAGTTGACGGGCAACGGCACCGACAATATCGCCCCGGTCGATAACCCCTGCCACATAGCCTGCCGGCGTGAGCACGGTGATGGCTCTCTGTTGAGATCGCTCCAAATGATTAATCACATTCAGCAGAGGGGTCTGCTCTTGCACCACAAGTTCTTCAGCCACAGGTAAAAATCTAGAAATCGACTGGCGGAGGCTGCTGGCCGTCACTTCCCAAGAGTTTCGGGTCATCGCGTCGGCCGCCACAAGCTTTAACAGTGCGCTCTGCAGTTGAGTGAGCTGACTGTAGCGGGTCGCGTTGCGCCAAATAAAACCGCCAATCAAGGCCATCCATAGCCCACCCCACTGTCCAGCGGTCACGGTAAGGGTTAGACCTGTTGCGATCGCAACGACTCCCAGCACCTTGCCGCTATTCGCAGCCCAGCGAAAGCCCTGAATGCGATCGCCTGTCATTTGCCAAATTAGCGCCTTGAGCACCTGACCGCCATCTAACGGTAGCCCCGGAATGAGATTGAAGAGCGTCAGCGCCAAATTGAGGCTTGCCAAGTTAACAAAGAGCTGATGGATTAAGCTACCGCTGGGTAATAGCGGTGCTAGGGTCGTGAAGAGACAAAAGAGAATGAGGCTGACGGCTGGACCTGCGATCGCAACCTGCAGCGTTTCTCTAGGCGAATTAGATTCCCGCTCAATTGCGGCTACTCCCCCAAAGCAAAACAATGTAATCGATAGCACTCGAATGCCCTGAACTTGAGCAACAATGCTATGGCCTAGCTCATGCAGCAGGACAGACCCAAAAAGCAGCAGCGCCATGACAAAGCCTGCCAGGAATCCGGCAACAACGCCAAACCGAGGGGCAAAGGTCAACGCATTGGCCATCGTCAGTATCGCTACAATGACCATCCATGACCGATCAATCCGTATCGGAATTCCTAGAATCGAGCCAACCTGGCCCCCTAACTTCATCGCCAGCCTCTCAACGCTTGCACCAAATGCTCCTGCATATTACTGATATTACTAATGGACGCAGATCGATGCTCCCTCTGCTATTGCCACTTGATCCGCTCTTGGCTACGTGAGTCCACCCACTATCAACATGCACTCAAGAGCTTCCCGGCCTGAGGCTGGGAACTGCCAGATCCTGGCGGTTCCTATCCAGGATAGCATTGGCTCTAATCTCGAATTCTACGGTCCTTTTGACTGTATTTCAGCCAGCGAAATCTCTGCCAAATGTAAAGCATTATTCGCTCTCGTTGAAAAATCTGCCGATTGACCATCACAAATGATGAAAGTACTTGCGTTTGGGGGCAACCTAGAGTCAACTATCTTTGTAGCAAAGCAGATATGGCTCTAGTCTGTAGCTGCTCCTATCCCCCTCGCTGGCTGTTTTGCCAATGTCGCTGAAAGCAAACCCTAATCTCCTTGGCACCAACGTCGAGACCTCGCCTGCAGGTGCATTGCGACGGGTGCTTCCCCTTAACATTTCGGGTCGTTTAATTGCCCAAGACCCCAATGACACATCCATTGGCTGGCGTGTATACCTAAGTCGCGGCGATGTTCACTTTGCTCACAGTACCGTCGGTCACCGTGAACGACTGAGCTACGCCCTCAACCGCTCTCGTTTAGGCTTGAGTTTAGTCGATTTGGCTCAATTTCCCTCAGACTATGAGTTTTTATGTTACTGCTGGCAGTCGGGGCAGCTTTCTTTAAGTCAACTTCGACAATTGTTGCTGTATTTAACCCAAGAGGCTTTGGTGCAAGTGCTCGCTTTGCCTGCCACTCAGGTCCAGTTTGAAAATCTGGTTAAACTCGATCCGCTACTGGTGTCGATGCCCTTCGAGCGGGCCATCTTGCCAATCCGCACGCTAATGACACAGTGGAAAGAACTGTGGCCGCATTTGGGAACGCCCTTTAGTCGCCCTTACATTCTTGATGTCCATCAGCTATCAATGGCGATGGTTGAAACCCAGTCCCTCGAATTATTCCACCGCCTGAAATATATTCTTAGTCAAAATCTCTGTCTCTATCAAATTGCCCCCCATTTAGACATGAGCCTCACAGACGTAGCGAAATTGCTGCGTCCTTTGGTTGAGAAAAAACTGCTGGGTTTCCAGTCTTATAAACACGTACCACAGGCAAAATCAGGATTCCCGACGGTGGCCTGCATTGATGCGAACCAATCGTCGCAGCAGCAGGTTCAGGATCTGTTGAATACATCCGAGTATGATGTGCTGAGTATTCTGCAACCCAGCCTAGCGCTGGAAAAATTGGCGCATTGTCAGGCTGATCTTATTCTCATGAATGCCCAATTGCCGAACAGTAACAGTTATGAACTGTGTCAAGCGCTCCGGCAAATGCCTGCACTTCGGCAAACCCCTATTGTGTTCTTTGCAGAGCCAACCCATCGAATCGATCGATCTCGTGCCCGTCGTGCAGGGGCAACCGACTGCTTTGACACATCATTTCAGTCGAAGGAGTTTATGCAGATGGTGAATCAGCTCACTCAGAAATCGCTGGCCTAGTGTCGAAGACCAATCTATGCTCGGCTGAGCCGTATGTCTAGAGAATTTGTGAGAGAAATATTTGGCTACGTTCAGCTTGGGGGTGGTTGAAGAAGGCGTTTGGTTCAGCCACTTCTACAATTTCGCCCTGGTCCATAAAGATAATTCGGTTGGCAACTTCACGGGCAAAGTTAACTTCGTGGGTGACCACCACCATGGTCATGCCTGATTGAGCTAGAGACCGCATCACGTCCAGCACTTCTTTAATCATCTCTGGATCGAGGGCCGAGGTGGGTTCGTCAAAGAGCATAATTTTGGGCTGCATCGCCAGAGCGCGTGCAATTGCAACCCGCTGTTGCTGCCCCCCCGAAAGCTGTCCCGGAAATTTTTTCGCCTGCTCTAGAATTCCCACGCGCTCTAAGAGCTGCAGAGCCGTTTCTTCAGCCTGAGCACGGGGCTGTTTACGCACCCAGATTGGGGCCAGCGTAATATTCTGCAGCACTGTCAAATGGGGGAACAAATTGAATTGCTGGAACACCATACCCACTTCACTGCGAATGGCATCAATGTTACGTAAATTAGCCGATAGCTCAATGCCATCAATGGTGATGCGGCCCTGCTGATAGTCTTCTAGGGCATTCAGGGTGCGAATAAAGGTGGATTTCCCTGAGCCAGAGGGTCCCATTAACACCACAACCTCTTGACGCTGTACTGCTAAGCTGACGCCCTGCAGAGCGTGAAACTTGCCATACCACTTGTGAATATCTTCTGCGATGATGATGGGCGTTTGCTCGGTCATGCGTGGTGTGATGATGGTCTCCGTAGCAAGTATCCCTTAAACAGGGCTAGACCGCTGCATTGATTGAGGCGCTTAGCACTGCTCTGTAACCCATCGATCGATCGCAGCGTTGACGAGTTCAGGCCGCTCATCATGGGGGCAGTGACCCGCATCCAGCAGTTTTAGATCTGCCGTTGGATAGTACTCTCGAAAGGTTTCCGTTTTGGCAGGCGTCATCCAAGGGTCTGCAGCGCCCCACAGTAAGAAGAGGGGGCGGTCCAGTGCCTGGAGCAAGACATCAAGCGTGCGTCCAGGCGGCGACTTGAAAACTGCAGAGAACACCTGAAGTGCTCCTTTATCTAAGGCGGGTCTACGGATATCTTCCACGAGCTGATCGGTAATGGCGGTTTTGTCTTTGTAGACCTGCTGCAGAACTTTTCTGATTTGCGATCGCCGTCTGGCATTAAAAAACAAAAACAGGCTCATCGTATCGATTACCAACCCTGATCGCAAAATCTTCTGTCGGGCTTCCCCAATGCGTTTCTTCCAGGCCGGTTGAGGAACTTCGGGAACCGTAAACCGACCGGCACAGTTCAACAAAATAACGCCTCGCACCCATTGGGGGCAATCTACCGCAAAGCAAAGTGACGCATAGCCGCCCAGTGAATTCCCTGCAATAAACACTGGCTCTTGGATCACTTCTTCACAGAAGGCCCGAAACTGATCCCGCCACAGTTCGCCGGTATAGAAGATATTGGGTTTTTGCGATCGCCCAAACCCCAGCAGATCAATAGCCCAAACACGATAATTCTGCGACAGCACCTCAATATTCTTGCGCCAGTGATCTGTTGACGCACCAAAGCCATGCACTAACAGTAAACACGGCCCCTGGGTTCCCTTGTGGACATAGTGAATCCGTCTATTTTCCCAAGTCCAATAGGTTTCTTGGGATTGACTAGGGGGTAGGGCAACGGTCACAGCAACATCCTTAAACGCAAAAGTCTCTTTCTATTATGGATACAACATATTGACGACTCAAGCATGGGATCAATACCTCATACAAGACCATTGTTCTCGGTGGGGATCGTATTGTTATTCAGGCCTCTGGGAACACTTTTAAAGACCTACTGGTCGAGTCTTTTATCCCTATGCTGTCTCAGTAGACGCTATACTATGGTCTAAGCAAAGGGGATCTTGAAGCGTTGAAAATGCGAGTAAGTGAGGTGCAACGGTGCTCTCTCCAGATGAATTAATTGGACAAAAGGTATGGCTCACCGTTGAGCGAGATCCTAATTATCCTGACCTTGACCCTTACCGAGTGAAGGCTGTTCTGACGCAGCCCACCTCTCCACCGTGGTTTTATGCCCGCTATGAAGAGCCACCTGTGCGGATTCGAGAGCCAGGCAAATGGGTTTCTCTATTTGAAGCGCAGCAGGCCGTTCTCGTTGATCCCGTCATTGACTATGATGATTTTGATGACTACGACGATGAGTTCGCCAATGAATTAGAGCTAACGGAGTAAAATGCTGGGTGCCATAACGCTCTGATTGCATTGAGATCAGAGTTGTGAAAAAACGAGACAAACCATGCCATGATCAATAAGTGAAGTATTGATCATGGAGCATCATCGGTGTCCGAAGAACAAAATCAGGCTTTAGAGTTACCGTCAAATCCATCAGAGAATCCATTGAATTTGGCAGTTCGCAACACGCTGCCCAACAATCGTCCCATTTCATCAAACCGTGACGAAGATATCGATGATTTTGTGGGGTATATGGATTAGACTTTGCGCTCAAGTGAGCACCATTCGCCTCGAACTGTGGTGCAATCAGGATATAGTTTTTACTGCCGATCTTAATACCGGAGAATTGCGATGCCAGCCGCCGTTGGAATGATTGAAACCTATGGTTATCCTGCTGTGTTAGCGGCTGCCGATGCCATGGTGAAGGCGGGGCGGGTGACGCTGGCGAAGTATGAGAGCTGTGCCAGTGGTCGCTATCTGATTTCGATTCGCGGTCCAGTGTCTGAAGTAAAGCAGGCGATGGCGGCTGGTATTGAGGTGGTAGAGAAACTGCCGGGGGCGGCTAAGGTGGAGACCTATACTATTATCCCGAATCCGACGGAAAATATAGAGGCGGTCTTGCCAATTTACTACACCGAAGAGGCTGAACCTTACCGGGTGATTTGAAGACTCGCAAGACGGGTCTATTCAGTCGAGTTCGGGAAATGTTTTTTTAAAGCTCTAGCCACGTAAAATGGTTGAGGGCCATCTATTGAGACCGGATCAGACAATTATTTTTAGGAGTTCACCGAATGCCACAGGCCGTTGGTTCACTTGAGACAAAAGGATTTCCGCCCGTATTGGCTGCGGCCGATGCCATGGTAAAAGCGGGTCGAGTCACGCTAGTTAGCTACGTGAGAGCTGGAAGCGCTCGATTCACGATCAATATTCGGGGTGATGTTCAAGAAGTCAAAATGGCAATGGAAGCTGGGGTTGAAGCGGCGAAGAAAACCCCCGGCGGTGTCTTAGAAACCTGGGTTGTGATTCCACGCCCCCACGAGAATGTCGAAGCGGTGATGGATATTCACTACACCGAAGCCGTCGAAGATTTCCGACAGGCTGTGAATGGGTATAGTGCCCTTCCGCCTGGTCCTCGATCCTAAGAGTTGTTCTATGTCTACTAGCCCCTCGCCCGAACCCAATCCAGAATTAGAGGCGTTGTTTCTGTCTCTGCGCCGCAAGCAAGGAACTTGGGTTGAGTGGGGGCAAGCTTGTCAACGCCTCCAAAAAGAGGGCTACAATCCCCAGGCGATCTTTGAGGCCACTGGGTTTGAACCCATTCACCAGAACCAAATTATTGTGGGCGCTCAGGTTTACCAAACCCTGTTAGATGTCCCTGCCTCTGATCAGGTGATTCGCTACTATGAGCAACGGGGCAGTGATTGCCTCTATGAGTTTCGGATTTTAAGTCCCACCGCGCGGGTCGCAGCGGCAACGCTAACGTTCGATAAAAAGCTAGACGCTGATGAGGCCCGTGCTGCAGCGAAGGCGGTCAAAGATTTTGCATTAGTGCGTCAGCCTCCAGAAGCCTTTACTAAAAATCCTGGGGATGCAGTGGCCTATCAGTGCTGGCGGGTGGCCCGACTCGAAAGCGATCTGCAGGTGCGATCGCGTCTGATTGCCCGAGGTCTAAAATTCGCCCACAGCGATAGCGCCCGTAAAGCGGTTGAACAGCTCCTGACAGACTTCACGGCACAGCCAGAGCAACAGGCCGCGCCACTGCCGGTCTATCGGCTGGAGTCAGAAACTGAAATGCCTCGAATTTTGCCCTTGGTCGGCGAGCTTCCGTTACCGGCAGCCCAGCTTGAGGCTGATTCATCGGTGGAAGCCATCGGTGCCTTTGGACTGCTTGAATCGAAGGGCGAACGAACCTGGGTGGCGCTGCCTGGATGGCATGTGCTGCTCAAAGCAACCCAACCGATTGCCCTGACCTGTCAGAGTGACGCCCTCTCGGCCCCGCTACCCAACAAAGCCGTGGAAGAGGTGATTGTGGTGGTCGATCGCGATCAACAACAGTGGGATGCGAATAGCCATTTTCTAGTTAAGCAAGATGACCAGATTACAACGCAGTGGTTTGCTGAACCCCCTGAGCAAGAGTTGCTGGGCCGCGTCATTTTAGTGGTTAGGCCCAAGAAAATCTTAGATGAAAGCTATACAAAAGAGCTGTGGCAAATTGATGAATAGGGTTTTAAGGGCCTCATTCTTGGGCCTAAACCTAGGCGCTATCATAGAGTAGACCGATCATCAGGAGGCACGGCCATGGTCACTGCTGCACCAGAACCTAAGGCACAGTTGCGCCCCATCGGAGAGCAGCGGGTTTTGCTCCACGGTGTTTCTTGGGAAGGGTACCTGCAAATTCTACAGACACTTTCTCAATCACGGGGGTCTCGACTAACCTACGACGATGGAGTCTTAGAAATAACCGTGCCTTTAGAAGCCCATGAGTTCTCGGGCCGATTAATTGAGTGTTTCATCCGTACCCTCGTGGAACAGATGGGTTTACGCATCAAAACAATGGGGTCTACGACGATGAACTATCCGCATCTGAGAAAGGGGGCGGAGCCAGATAATGCGTACTACATCCAAAATCAACCCTTGGTCAAGGGGCGAGATGTTGATTTTAGCCAAGACCCGCCCCCAGATTTAGTGGTTGAAGTGGATATTACCCACACCGATATTGCTAAGAACCAGTTCTATGCCAGCTTGGGTGTACCGGAGTTCTGGCGATTCAATGGCAAGGAATGGCGAATTTATCAGCTCCAGAGTGGGGTTTATGTTGAGGTCGAAACCAGTCCCACCTTTGCTGAGGTGCCGAAAGATTGGCTCTATAGCTTTCTAGAACTGGCTAAAGAAGATGAGGTTGATGCCGTGCGATCGCTCAGAACTTGGGTTGCAAAACAGCAATAGAGCGACAAGGGTAAGGCCATTCAATCTGTTTTAGGGCCGTCAGCCCTGCCTGTGGGCTACTGTCGGTTCTTGAGCGCAGTGATCAGGCGCAGTAATTGTTCTGGCAAGGGGGCTTGTACCTCAATCACCTCAGCGGTGACGGGATGCTCTAGGGTCAGTCGCCATGCATGGAGCGCTTGCCCGGTGAGATTGACGCCGATGGACTTACCGCGACTGTAAAGCGGATCGCCAATAATCGGCCAGCCCCGATCTGCACAATGAACTCGAATCTGATGGGTTCGTCCCGTCTCTAAACGAAAGTGTATGAGTGCGTAGTTGCCCAGTCGCTCTTTGATCTGCCAGTGGGTCACGGCCTGCCGCCCCCCTTGCTCTTCGGAGACGATGGCCATTTTAATGCGGTCTACCGGATGCCGGCCGATGGGCTGATCAAACTGTCCTGAGTCTGTGGAGGGTTGACCGTAAACGATGCCTAGATATTCGCGCTTGGCGGTTCTCGCTGCGATTTGCGCCTGGAGGTGGCGATGGGCTTGATCTGTTTTTGCGATCGCAATGACCCCCGTTGTATCTTTATCGAGCCGATGCACAATCCCCGGTCGTTCGACACCACCAATGCCGGAGAGAGAAGAGGTGCCGTCGGGCTGTTGGCAGTGATGCAGCAAGGCATGAACCAGCGTGCCGGTGTAGTTGCCCGGAGCCGGATGAACCACTAGCCCTGCGGGTTTATTGACCACTAGAAAGTGATCATCTTCGTAAAGCACATC
The DNA here is from genome assembly GCA_050330855.1 of Thermosynechococcaceae cyanobacterium. GTDB lineage: Bacteria > Cyanobacteriota > Cyanobacteriia > Thermosynechococcales > Thermosynechococcaceae > RCC1774. The sequence continues at coordinate 43,796 of JBHJNL010000099.1, forward strand.
AATGGGAATATCCTCTGGCTGGAGATTGAGCGCTTCTGGCTCTGGAATCGTGACCTGAACCTGATCGCCCACTTGCAAAATATGCTTTTTGGAACTGCAGATTTGTTGATTGACCTGAACGTGACCTTGCTCGATCAGCTTTTGCAGATGCGATCGCGAAATTTCAGTCACCTGTCCTGCTAGCCAGCGATCTAACCGCTGTCCCTGAACTGTGTCTTCTCTGACACGATAGCCACTCTCCGCCATGATCAATTGTGATGCCTTGAAAAAAAGATCTAAACTTGAGGCGACTGCTAGCGTACCTGCATATAGACGGCTTCAGAAATTGCCGGAATCTCAGCGTAGCGACCTCGACAAGATTGGACTACTGCGTATACAAACACTGCCAAAACCGCGATAAAAACAGTGTTGTTAAGCACCTGCACAATGAGCGCAATACTACCCCCCATATTGGCAAGTACACCGATTAAAAGCTGACACAAAAACAGCACAATGCTAATCAGCAATGCCTGCATCGTGTTAAATCGAATGAAGTGAGCAATCCGTTCGTTTCTGACTACCAATAGCAGCAGCGCGAAGAAAACGACAATGCCCGCAAATGGAATAGTGGAATACACGACTGCAAAGGGGCCGATCAGAGGGAAGAGAATCAGTCCCAATGCTGGAAACATTGCCAGTAATGACCCGCCGAAAGGAATGCCGTACATCAAGGGCAATAGGTAAGGTAGGCTTGCAAAGATGCGATCGCCCATCGTTGTTGTACCGCGCCAAGTCATAGGGAACCCTCTGTCAAATTCTGGTTGCGTAAGCCAATGCTCACATCCCCTATGCTACCCTTCATTCCTCAATATTGGTGACTCTAAAGCCCATCTGACAACGGTACTGTGGCGACGGGTCTTCCGGTGGTGATTGCAAGCGATCGCCGCAATCTAGTTTGTTTTGATGCCAGCGTGGACCACCGCTGTGGTCTGCTAGCACACAATCTCGACACACGAGCTGAGGCGATAGAACTTGCTCTTCGGTGACAATCACTAACACGATAAACCCTCCAGGACTTTGGCCCCTATACCTCATTGTAGGCCAGAGATCCAAGGCATTTGAACATTTATGCATTGAACTTAATATATGCGGCACGGCTCACCCCCAGCCACAACTGGAGTGATCAAGGGTAAGATATTAGCCTGAGCGGGCCGTTCCTTTGCGAATTTTGGCTATCTGCTTCCGGTTGTTGTGCCATCTGAAAGAAAGGAGTCCTCTGTGACACAAACCAGCTTAGATATTCTGTCGAGTACCGATCCAGCCATTGCCGGTATGCTGCAGCAAGAGCTACAGCGGCAGCGCGATCACCTAGAGTTAATCGCCAGTGAGAACTTCACCTCAGCCGCTGTCCTCGCGGCCCAAGGGTCGGTGTTGACCAATAAGTACGCTGAAGGCCTACCCGGCAAACGCTACTACGGTGGCTGTGAGCATATCGACTCTGTTGAGCAGCTTGCCATTGATCGAGCCAAAGAACTCTTTGGCGCTGCCCACGTTAATGTTCAACCTCACTCTGGGGCGCAGGCCAACTTTGCGGTTTTCTTGGCGCTGCTCAAACCCGGTGACAAGATTATGGGGATGGATCTATCCCACGGGGGCCACCTCACCCATGGCTCACCCGTTAATGTATCGGGTAAGTGGTTTGAAGTCGTTCAGTATGGCGTTGACCCCAAAACCGAACAGCTCAACTTTGACCAGATTCGTGAGATTGCCCTAGAGCATCGCCCCAAGATGATCATTTGTGGCTACTCCGCCTATCCCCGCATCATTGACTTTGAAAAGTTCCGAGCCATTGCCGATGAGGTTGGAGCCTATCTCTTAGCCGATATGGCCCACATTGCGGGCCTCGTTGCCAGCGGGCATCACCCTAACCCCGTGCCTATCTGCGATGTGGTCACTACGACTACCCACAAAACTCTGCGTGGGCCTCGCGGCGGTTTAATTTTGACCCGTGATGTTGATCTGGGCAAAAAGTTTGATAAGGCGGTATTCCCCGGTAGCCAGGGTGGTCCTCTAGAGCACGTTATTGCAGCCAAGGCCGTTGCCTTTGGCGAAGCCCTCAAGCCTGAGTTTAAGACCTATGCAGGGCACGTCATTGAAAATGCCCAGGCGCTCGCCAAGCAACTCCAAAATCGCGGTTTTAAAATCGTTTCTGATGGCACCGATAATCACCTCATGCTGGTGGATCTGCGTTCCATTGGCATGACGGGTAAGCAGGCTGATTTGCTGGTCAGTGGTGTCAGAATTACGGCGAACAAAAACACGGTGCCCTTTGATCCCGAATCACCCTTTGTTACCAGTGGTCTACGGCTAGGGTCTGCTGCGATGACGACGCGAGGCATGGGCGTGGCCGAGTTCACTGAAATTGCCAATATTATTGCTGACCGCCTCTTGAACCCTGATGACGAAGCCGTGGCGAAGAACTGTGTAGAACGGGTGGGGATGTTGTGCGATCGCTTCCCCCTTTACCCTCACCTACAAACCCCTGTTCCCGTGACTGCTTAGAGCATTGAAACGTTTGACCTGTGTTGCTCACTGTTCGCTTGGGATAGCAGATGACACAGATTAGGGTCTATTGTAGACTCAGCGAAACATGCTGTATCAAACAGGCCATTCTTTATAGATGCCCTTTCATCTAGTTGCCTTCATTGTGGCCGCCCTTGTTGTCCTGTGGACGACGCCGATTGTTAAAAAGATTGGCCTTAAAAGTGGCTATGTAGACCTCCCCAATGCCCGGAAGGTGCACAGCCGTCCAATGGTGCGCTTGGGTGGGGTCTCGATTTATCTGGGTAGTCTCACGGCGCTGCTCTTGGTGTGGGTTTCCGGCGGTTTTGGGTACCTGCCGCCCCCTTCTGAGTACGAGATCTGGGGCGTCACGTTAGGGGGAATGCTCTTTTTCGCCATCGGCCTGCTCGACGATTTATTTACGTTGTCGGCCCTCCTGCGGCTGTTCATGCAGGTGGGTGTCGCGGTAATGGCCTGGAGCATGGGGGTTCGCATTGAGTTTTTTACGATCCCTTTGATCGAGCAGGGACTGGTCAATTTAGGGATGTGGGGCTTGCCGATCACGGTGGTGTGGCTGGTGGGCATGGCGAACGCTATTAATTTCATGGATGGCCTGGATGGTTTGGCGGCAGGGCTATCGGGCATCGCAGCGGTGATTATGTTGGTGATGAGTCTCTTTATGAACCAACCGGCGGCGGCACTGTTGGCGGCGGCTCTAGCGGGGGGTGCGTTAGGGTTCCTGCGCTACAACTTCAACCCAGCCCAAATTTTTATGGGGGATGGGGGAGCCTATTTTCTGGGCTTTACCCTAGCCGGAATTGGCGTTATTGGCCTCGTCAAAACGGTGACCACTGTGGCGGTGGTGCTGCCGTTTGTGATTTTGGCGGTTCCTATTCTCGACACTTCCACCGTTATTCTGAACCGCCTGCGGAAGGGAAAATCACCCTTTGCCGCAGACAAGGGCCATCTGCATCATCGACTGTTAGATGCTGGTTTATCTCAGCGTCGCATCGTCTTATTTATTTATGCCCTAGCCTTTTGGGTGGGCAGCTTGGCGATGGTCTATGCCGGGGTGCCGGGAGGCAACGCCTACGCCTTTTGTGCAACCCTGTTGCTGGGGTATGCGTCTTGGCAGGCGCTACAGCGTGTGAGGCGATCTAAAAATAAAAAGTAGGCAATGGTGTATCCACTCAAGCGAGGTCAGGCCGATCCATGACATCCCCCAGTGCTGAGATTATTTGTGTGGGGACAGAGCTGCTCTTGGGTGAAATTCTGAACACTAACGCTCAGTTCTTAGGTCAAGAACTGGCTCGTCTAGGAATTCCCCACTATTACCAAACCGTAGTCGGTGACAACCTAATTCGCCTGCAGCAGGCCATCGCAATTGCCTGTCAACGCGCCAGCCTCATTATCTTCACTGGGGGGCTGGGGCCAACGCCGGATGATTTGACGACGGATGCGATCGCAACCTTCTTTCAGGCTCCCTTAATCGAGCGTCCTGAAATCATCGCCGATATCCAGCAAAAGTTTGCCCACAGCCCTCATGCTCTGAGCGCTAATAACCGCAAGCAGGCATTACTGCCCGAAGGGGCCGAGATTTTACCCAACGAAACCGGCAGCGCCCCCGGCCTAATCTGGGAACCTCGATCGGGACTTACTCTGCTCACCTTCCCTGGAGTCCCCAGTGAGATGAAAGATATGTGGCAGAAGACCGCAGAGCCGTACCTGCGCGGCCAAGGCTGGGGAGAGACTCAAATCCACAGTCGAGTCCTGCGATTCTTTGGCATCCCTGAATCGAACCTTGCCGAAAAAATTGCTCCTGTTTTTGATCTGGTCGATCCCACCGTAGCGCCCTACGCTATCCATGGCGAAGCACGTCTGCGCCTTTCGACCCGCGCTGTTTCTGAGGCTGCAGCACAGGCCATCATGGCCCCGGTTGAGCAGCAGATTCGCCAGCAGTGCGGGGCCGACTGCTATGGAACCGATGAGGATACGTTGGCTTCTGTGGTGGGTCAATTGCTAAGGCAGCGTCAGGAAACGATTGCTGTGGCAGAGTCTTGTACGGGCGGTGGTATCGGTCAACGGCTGACGGCGATTCCCGGCAGCTCTGGCTATTTTGTCGGCAGCTTGGTGGCCTATGCCAACAGCAGTAAGGTGGCGTTGCTGAACGTGCAGTCTCAAACCCTCGACACCTATGGCTCGGTGAGTGCTGAGGTAGCAGAGCAGATGGCGGTGGGGGTGCGATCGCAATTCGGCAGCACTTGGGGCTTAAGCACAACGGGGATTGCAGGGCCAGGGGGTGGCACACCCAACAAGCCTGTGGGATTGGTGTATATCGGTTTGGTGGGACCTCAAGGCCCGCCCCAAAGCTGGGCCTATCGTATTAATGCGTTGCCGGGACGAGACTGGATTCGCAACCTGAGTATTGCTCATGCCCTAGATGTACTGCGACGGCAGCTTCTTTAGTTATCGCGTTTACGGGCGAAACTCAGTCACAGGCCAAAGATTTGTACAAGACCTGCAAGCGTCATTTTCTCTGCGATCGCATCATGGGGAATCAACGCATACACCCAAGGTTTGCCTTTGTGTTACTGAGTATAGTCAGAGGCATGCTTGCAACACGTTACCGCCACTTCTTGTTTGGCAAGCACTTCATCATCAGCCATCTGAGATTTCATCTTGGGCTCGATCATGTAAATGGCATCATCTGTTTCAGCCACAAAATCTGGCTGATATTCAGAGGGTTTACCCTGCCATTGGTAAAAGAGCTGAAATTGTCCTTTGGCAGGTCGAAACTACTTCAGAGCATCGCGCTCTAAAATCACGGCCAGCATTCACTCTGTATTGGACTGGAACTTTTAAACTGAATATGGACATCTGCTGAATCCTCCGAACAAGCACTTCGCCATATTGCTTTTATCTTGGGGCGCTTGTCGGTAATTCAAGATTTCCTGGTTCGCTGAAGCAGTATAGGCGCTGTCTTTGAGTCCGGTGAAGCCTTGGCTAATTTTGACCTCATATTCAATATCATCTTCCCAGAGGTGTTTTTGCATTTGGCTATGGACTAGATTAGAAATCTGCCTTTGGTGATACCGCAGTACTTTGTGAATGGCATCTTCTTCAGGTAAATAACCACGACAGTGATCAACGACTTGTTTTGCCAAGTCATAAAGTAGGGTCGAATTTTCGTCATAGGAAATATCGTCAAAGTCGATTAGGCCACTCACAACGTAATCTTCTAACCTATTTTCGTGGATTCCACCCTGTCCTAGGCTCACAATTTCTTGCGCTCGGGTGGCTAAACTCTGGAGCCAAAGTTCTTCAGAAGGCGGTGGGAGCTTAAAGTCGAGCTGAAGTCGAAAAGGATGACAGCTAATTCTGACTATGCCTTTGGGGGCAACGAGAATGCGGGGGATATCAATGGTTTGCTCTACTACTAAAGATGTGGTCTTGGCAACGGTTTGTGACCTTGTCACGAAAAAGTGGACAGTTAAGTTAGAGAGCAATGGGTTGCTCTAGATTGAGCCAGTAGCGCTCTTCAAACTGTACAGGGGCAAGATATCCAATCGTTGAATGAATTCGCTGTCGGTTATCAAACACTTCAATCCACTCAGCAATGACCGTTTTGGCCTTCGCTCTGGTGTCAAAACTCATCGGGTGAATGAGTTCAGTTTTGAGTGTACCAAAGAAGC
>JBHJNL010000100.1:0-2756 GCA_050330855.1 Thermosynechococcaceae cyanobacterium
TTAAATGAACAGGTCATCCAGCTATACCAGCAGGGCCGCTACTCAGAAGCTATTCCGATAGCCCAACGCTCCCTAAGCATTTGGGAAAAAGCGCTCGGCCCAGACCACCCTGATGTTGCCGTCAGCCTCAATAACTTAGCCGAGTTGTATCGAACTCAGGGTCAGTATTCAAAAGCCGAACCCCTTCACCAGCGCGCCCTGAGCATTCGAGAAAAAGCGCTTGGCCCAGACCACCCTGATGTAGCACAAAGCCTCAACAATTTGGCATCGTTGTACGACTCCCAGGGTCAGTATTCAAAAGCCGAACCCCTTTACCAGCGCGCCCTGAGCATTGGGGAAAAAGCGCTCGGCCCAGACCACCCTGATGTTGCACGAAGCCTCAATAACTTGGCATTGTTGTACACCTCTCAGGGTCAGTATTCAAAAGCCGAACCCCTTTACCAGCGCTCCCTGAGCATTTGGGAAAAAGCGCTCGGCCCAGACCACCCTGATGTTGCCCTCAGCCTCAACAACTTGGCAGGTTTGTACAACTCTCAGAAGCGTCCAACTCAAGCCTATGAACAATTCAGCCGTGCCGCAGAGATCGAAGAACGGAATCTAGACCTGACCCTCTCCACCGGATCAGAAGCGACCAAACAAGCCTATATCGCCACCCTCTCAGGAGCAACCGGCCAAAAACTCTCCTTCCATCTTCAAGATTCTCCCACCTCTCTTCTCTCCGCTCAACTCGCCCTCACCACCCTCTTACGCCGCAAAGGACGAGTCCTCGCCTCCCTCACCGATAGCCTCCAAACCCTCCGCCAAAACCTAGCCCCCGCCGACCGACCCCTCCTCGATCAACTCCAAGCCCTCCGCTCTCAACGCGCCACCCTCACCTTCCAAGGCCCAGGGCAACTGTCCCCTGACCAATATCGAGCTACTCTCAATGATCTCAAAACCCAAGAAGACGACCTCGAAACTCAACTGGCCCGCAAAAGCGCAGACTTCAGAGCTGAAACTCAACCCGTCACCCTTGCCACCGTTCAACAACAAATCCCGGAAGGTGCAGCCCTCGTCGAACTGGTCAAATACCAGCCCTTCAATGCCAAAGCCATTCAGCAAGAACCTCAATGGCAAGCGCCCCGCTATGCTGCCTATCTCCTCTACGCCGACGGCAACCTGCAGTGGACCGATCTAGGCGAAGCGGCACCCATCGACCAAACCGTTGCCCAATTCCGCCAAGCCCTCCAATCCAAGACCTCTAACATCAAGCCCCTGGCCCGACAACTCGACCAGCAGCTCATGCAGCCCATTCGAGCCAAACTGGGCAACACCCGACAGCTTTTACTCTCCCCCGATAGTCAACTCAATCTGATTCCCTTTGCTGCCCTCGTTGACGGAAACAATCAATATCTAGTCGAAAACTACGACATTACTTATCTATCTTCCGGTCGAGATCTGCTCAAGCTTCCAACAACAGCCCAAGCCAAACAGCAGCTCCAAGCGCCTGTCATTATTGCCAACCCCGATTACCAAAACCCAGGGGTTACTAAAATTGCCACCACCGCAAAAGAAACAAACCGCAGTTCCCGCGACCTTGACCTCAACTTTGGTCCCTTACCCGGCACCGAAGCCGAAGCCGACCAGCTTCACAAGCTCTTGCCCAAATCTACATTGCTCACTCAAGCTCAGGCCACCGAAACTGCCCTCAAGCAAGTCCAATCCCCAGAAATTCTCCACATTGCCACCCACGGCTTTTTTCTAGAAACCGATCTAGAAGCTGCTCTGACATCCAGTGACGACCGAGGCAACATTAGCGTGATCTCAAAGAAAAAGACTAATGCTAATCCGCAAAACTATGAGAACCCCCTACTGCGCTCAGGTCTAGCCTTAGCGGGGGCCAATCAACGCAAAAGTGGAACGGAAGACGGCATCTTTACCGCATTAGAGGCCACTAACTTGAATCTACGGGGCACACAACTGGTGGTGCTTTCTGCCTGTGAGACAGGGTTAGGGGATATCGCCAATGGCGAGGGGGTCTATGGCCTGCGGCGGGCCTTTGTGATGGCTGGAGCCAAGAGCCAAGTGCTCAGTCTCTGGAAGGTGGATGATAACGGGACTAAAGATCTGATGGTGAAGTATTACCAGCGGTTGCTCAATAAAGAGGGTCGAGGTGAAGCGCTGCGAAAGACGCAGTTAGAGATGCTCAAAGGTCAGCAGTATCAGCACCCCTATTACTGGGCGGCGTTTATCCCGTCGGGTGACTGGAGGCCGATCAAATAAGGTATACGGTCTATAAAATTGTGTCCTGGGCTTCTGGGGCTTAGCTACTTAGGGATCAAGCTGCTTCAAAAAAGCAGTGCAATCTCCTTCAAATTGCTGATATCCCTGCGATAACTGTTGTGCAATTGGCAACAGTAAATCTGGCTCTAGCTTAAATGCATAAATACTACGCACAACGTGCCGGAATCGCCTCAGCTCGTCTAGATCGAGCATGAGTGATTTAGGGATTAAGGCAGGTCGTATTTGAGCAACAGAGCGTCCCATTTGCTCCAACAGTTGTCGATGCCAGTCTTTCCCCTCTGGAATCTTTTGTTCGCAGTGGAGAGCAATAGAGACCATTATTCGCTCGGTGCCTGTGTAAAAGCTCTGCAAATTCCAGATAGATCAGGAAATGGTGTCTAGAGCTATACAGGGCTGAAAAGCTTATACTTCAGTCACTATGAGCGAGGCAAGTAAGCCATGAGTGTAAAGCAAACCTACCAAAACCGTACTGC
>JBHJNL010000101.1:0-2178 GCA_050330855.1 Thermosynechococcaceae cyanobacterium
ATCGCAGTCGCTGAAACGGAAGATCTATGCCTCCGAAAATATTCTTGAATATTGGGTGGTTGCTCTCAAGCTCTGGCGGCTTGTTGTGTTGTTTGGACCCTAAGCAGGTGATTACACCACAAAATCTACCTTCACCAGTGGTACCCTTTGCCCACAGGCTTTTCCTAATGTTGCGATCGCAATCAGATTGTTTTTCCTGATTAACGGTGCCTAGGATTCCTTAACATCAAAGTCCTCTGCCGTTTTAAGCAGAATTTGAGGATTAGCCTGCTCGGTTGACACCACATTGATATTGCCAGTGGCTTCTACAATAACCTCTGGGTTAATCAATAGGTTGCGTCCGGTGGTGACCGTCTTAGCATGGCTATCCCAAATTGCTGAAAGCTTGTCCCGAATTTTCTGGAACTCGGTCATATCTTCAAAGTTAACCAGCGTAAAGGTCCGATTGACGCCATAGGTTTCTACTTCGATCGCATAGACATCGAACTTGATTTGGGGGCTTTGGGGAAACTTCACCAGCTTGCCTGAGAAGGTTTTGGGCTGATTGTGAAGCGATGCGATCGCATCCAATACTTCCACCGGCTGCTCTGCCTTAGGATCAAGCTGTAGGTGGGTGGGCTGTTGAGGCGACTGCTGAATTTTGTAGGCAAGGCGAACAATATCACCCCGATATAGAGCTTTCGTCAGTTCAGGCGTCTGCACGTAGATAGGCAGCACTCCATCCTTGTATTCCATGACCAGAATTTTGCCCTCAGCCCCGATAGCGTGAACCTTACCGACAAAACTGGACTGAGACTGCAGCTCTTCTGGTAGCTTGGCTGAATGCTCGTAGGCAGGGTATGCATCAAGACCGGCCCAGTGGTCTAACACCTGCACAGATTTCAGAGAAATATGCGGCTGCGGACTCGGGTTTTGGGTCAAGCTTCCTTGAACACAGACGCGATCATGACGATTGACCTGACTCAAGGTTTGCTTGGCCTGTTCATCGCGAGCCAGCAGCGAAAACTCACGGTGCTTAAAAAAGCTCTCAGGATCTCGCACCGACAGCACAAACAAATTGCCATCTGCCGCCGCCCCATGGATGCTGCCCACTAATCCAGTGCCCTCCAATTCGCCCGTTAGCTTTGCTGCCTCTAGTCCCTGATAGGCTTCAGGATGGTAGCTACAGGTTTCTTGAGCCGTTGAGTTCAAGACCCCGACGGTAATGACCAAGATAAGGCCAAGGATGGCTAACAGAATGTTGCGATATCGAGTCAAACTCATGATGGGCGTACTTTAACTGCTCACTGATTTTAACCCTACGTCTTAGATGCTGTAGAAAAAGTATCTTGACCCGATTGAAGTTATCCAAGTACTTGAGTCAGGATTGACCGTCACAGCAACATAGGAAAAAATAAATACGTCAGAAACTGCTCCTACGCTGACACAGTGCCCTTTTTCGATTGACGCTGAGGATTTTTCAGAAGCTCATTACGTTCGGCATAGGACATAGACTGTGTGGAGCCACCGACGATCTTCTCATCCCAATCTTCCTGTAACGAGCGATCATGCGCGTCCAGCGTCTTGGGGGCATCCGTGTTTTTCTTCAAGCCTTGTGCAGAACTCAGTGGCTCCAGATTGCGTAAAGCGAAAAGCATAACCTTCCTCGTATGGAGAGATAGTTCTTGATCCTAGGCAGTCCATCCCGACACTACCACCATAATAACCTGATGCTTCGGTCAGCGAATCTAACGTGAGTATAGACTCCTGTTCATCACCAACACAGCGTTCTAGGGCCAGTCTAGCAGCGTACCAAATAAGCCAAAGACCGATGGGAGCTATTGACCTATCTTTTCCGCTGGTTGTTTCGAGGTGACCAATCTCAATAACTTCAGGGCTGTCATCAGCGAAAGGATAGGGGTACATTCCAAAATGGGCTAGCCCTTGCACCGTATCTTGGCAGGAAAGCTTGATGATACTCTCACACTGTGGCTCTAGCTGAGACCAAAAGTAGGGCCAATTACAAACTGCCCAAACCGGGTTCATATCCTTTTGTTCGGCAGGCTCCAAGATGCCCTGTTGGGGCTACGGTGTACACACAAGTCCTCCCAGAGCGGTTTTCCACCCGATAAAAATGGATTCAAACCGCCTCAGCCCATGAACTAAGGTGGGCATTCCAGGCGGTCTTTGAGAGCGATA
>JBHJNL010000102.1:0-14893 GCA_050330855.1 Thermosynechococcaceae cyanobacterium
TTCGGGGCTAAGCTCAACGGTATTCCTTGGATGGAGGCGCTTAACCTATGCACGGTGGGCAATCTGGATACTCTGATTATTTACACTGCTTAGCAGACACCATTTCCTGATCTATCTGCAAATTCATTGCGATCGCAGGTAACAAATCAGAATCCTGAGAGTGTTGATATTTCTGTACAATTTGCTGAACGTCAACGACGACTGCGACTAACTCGGCTAATTCAAGTTCAACCCGCTGCTTCAGAGAGACTTGATTCACAGGATCAAACCCTGCTCAATGGCAGCAACAATATGGGGTTTAGCATCATTTGCGGGTACTAGATCAATTTCAAAGTCGTGGCCGTGTTCAATGACAGCCCCAGCTTTGAATAGATCCCGCTTGGCTAACCCCCAAACGGCTAAGTCAATATCAGACCCCCACCACATTCGTTCTACAGCCAATAGAGACCCAAATAGAACAACTTTCTCAACACCAAAGTCTCGTTTGAGAATGGCTGCACATTGACGGGCGACCTGTAGCCCCTGCTGCTGCTTTTTCTCAAGGTGATTGTCTCGATGGTCGAGGGTCTGCCTTGCAATATCTAAGTTCGACATGTCTGATATAGCCAGTTGTGCATCAAAGAACTGAAGCTAATTACGGCAGCGTCACCAAGAGTTGCTGCGCCAGAAAGGCTTCGTCTATCTTAACGAATGTGGAGAAGGGAGCGAGAGTCAAAGTCCTTTTCTCAAGGTACAAGGATGAGGGATGTGATCGCCTCCCTCACTAACGCCCAATGAATCTTGCTAGATCCTAAATGGACCAAACACAAACCCCCTTGCTCAGCGCCCTCACCGCTTCGAGTCTTCGTGATCATGCAGCCTTCTACATCCCAGGGCACAAACGGGGCCGAGGTGCGCCCCCGCCTCTACTGCAAGCTTGGGGGCAATCCATTTGGCAGACAGATTTACCTGAATTACCGGAATTAGACGATCTCTTTGCGCCAGATGGCGTCATTCGTGATGCTCAAGCCTTAGCTGCCGAAGCTTTTGGTGCCGAACAAACCTGGTTTCTCACCAATGGCTCAAGCTGTGGCGTAATGGCCGCAATCCTGGCCGTGTGCAATCCAGGAGATCGCATCATCATTCCTCGCAACTGTCATCGATCTGTAATTTCAGGGCTGATTCTCTCTGGGGCCATGCCCATCTTCATTGAGCCAGAACTAGGGCCAGAGTTTGCCTATGGTCTTGCGCTCGAAAAAATTGCAGAAGCTCTGCAGCAATATCCTCAGACCAAAGCCGTCATGGTCACTTCGCCGACCTATGAAGGGGTTTGTGTGGACTTGGATGAGATCGCAACCCTCACCCACAACCACGGCATCCCACTTTTAGTAGATGAGGCCCACGGTCCCCATTTTGCCTTCCACCCAGACTTGCCGCCCTCAGCCCTTTCTGCAGGCGCAGATCTCGCCATTCAGTCTACCCATAAAGTGCTAGGAGCCTTGACCCAGGCAGCAATGCTGCATACCCAGGGCGATCGCATCTCTTCCCAGCGCATTAGCCAATCCCTGCAATGCCTGCAGTCCACCAGTCCCAGCTATCTGCTGCTTGCCTCCCTCGACGCGGCCCGTCAGCAGATGGCGCTTCAAGGCACTCAGATTCTTGAGCATTTAATCGGCAGCGTCAAGGCCACCCGTCAGCAGCTCCAGCAGATTGAAGGACTCTCACTGCTGAACTTTCAGTGCCCCGCTCCTGGTTTTGCTGACCTTGATATCACTCGCTTAACGGTGGGCGTCAACCCACTGGGGCTAAACGGCCTACAGGTTGATCAGCGACTCCACGACCATCTTGCCGTCACTGCAGAACTACCGACCCCCTCCCATCTGACCTTTATCCCCAGCCTGGGAACCACTCAGGTCGATCTCGATCAGCTTGTGCAGGCACTCCGTCAAATTGCGCTGGAAGCGAAGGAGCATTCCCAACAAAACTCAACCGCTCCGATTTGGCAGCGTAAGGCCATTTGTATACCTCAACTTTCACCCAGAACTGCCTCTTTTGCGGCCCAAGAGACGGTTGGTTGGGAACAGGCCGCTGATCGAATTAGTGCCGAACTTGTTTGTCCCTACCCTCCAGGCATTCCGGTTCTCTATCCCGGCGGGAAAATTACGATGGCTGATTTAGATTATCTGCGTCAGATTCAGGCGGTTGGGGGGCATATTACAGGGTGTATAGACCCCGATCTCAACACCCTTCGGGTTGTGCAACTGTAGACTGACAACATCCCCCTCATGACTCGATCCTTCATGCCCTCTTCTGTTTGGCCCTACGTCAGTCCTGGCGTTCCAGATGAACTGTTTGAACGCCTCCCTGGCATCCCGATGACGAAGCGAGAAACAAGGCTGCTGTTGATTGCCCAGCTTCGTCTAGAACCGGATACCATTCTCTGGGATGTGGGCGCAGGCACCGGCACGATTCCGGTCGAAACGGGGTTACTGTGTCCAAAAGGCCATATTGTCGCCATTGAGCGGGATGAAGAAGTGGTGAAGCTGATTCAAGAGAATTGCGATCGCTTTGCCGTCACCAATGTCGAAGTACTGCAGGGCAGCGCCCCAGAATGCTTAGCGCAACTTAAGCAAGCCCCCCATCGCGTCTGCATTGAAGGTGGGCGACCCATCCGCCAGATTCTAGAAGCGGCCTGGACCCATCTGCAGCCGAGGGGGCGCGTCGTTGCCACCGCCGCCAGCCTTGAAAATCTCTATACGATCTCAGCAACCTTTGCTGAGCTTCAGGCCTGCAATGTCGAGGTGGTCCAGTCCGTGATCAATCGCCTTGAGACCAGAGGCAGTCACCAAATTTTTGCCGCCGTAGATCCCATCTTTATTCTCAGTGGTGAAAAGCGTCCTTAATTTGCAGTCTGCTCAAACTGTGAACTTTTTGCCTGCCGATGTCGTCTTTTGCTGATGGGCATTATGTTTGACCGTCACTTTTTGTTAAGAAAGGTCTTCGGATATAATGGTCGAGGGTATCGCCTAGGTGGGCGTAGCGGGTTGTCCGATCTGTTTTTAGTATTTTGAGCAAAGCTACATGCTTCCACTGTTGACAAGTTTTGTCCTTACCCAGGCGGCTCCTGTGCAAGAATTACCTCTCAAATCAAATCCTGAGTCTTTGTCTGCACAAACTGAGCAGCGTTACGAATTTGCCCCTTTGACGGCAGAGAACGCTGACGGGGCAACGGAGGCATCGGTCCGATCAGAACAAAAAGAAGAGCAGGCCGTACAGCCTGAAAACAGACGGGAGTCTCTTCCCTCCTCTGATTGGCCCTCGATCTCAGAGGCTTCTGTATCAGCCTACGAAACCTCTCCACAAAAGCCATTTCTTGCAAATGCAACGGCCCCAGAGATCCAGTCCGTTATCTCAGAGCCTAGACCCCTTCCTGCGGCGCTCAGAGAGCTGGTGTACCCCCAAGAAGTAAGACCGCTAACCGGCAGTTTAGATGCGGTCCCTGTCTTCAATAGCAATAGTCCCGAAGTCATCCGTAAGTCCGGCATCTTGCTCTCCACGTTCCCGGCGGCGGGTAAAAAGCATCCAGAGGCCCATCTCAACTACCCATTTCAGGGCCGGTTCGATATTTTTGCCCACCACATTGTCAAAACCGATCGCCCCCGCGAAACCCCCACCTTTTATCAAGGCATTTTGCTGTACAATCCCAGCCAGACCAAAACGGTGACGGTGAATGTGCTGCAGGCAGCTAGCTATCTGGGCACGCCAGATGCCCCCTTCATTGCCTTGCCCCCGATCACTTCCAATGACAGTGGGCGCGTTTTTTCGGGGCCAGGGGACCGGACCTCAGGCCAAATTCTCCGGGGCCAGCGCCAAACCTATTGGCCTTCTCGCCTAGAGCTAAAGCCTCGGCAGTCTACAATGCTGGTCAATTTACCCATTCCGGTGCCGGTGGATACCAACTCAAACAATGATCCGGTGTGGTCAGAGGCCGCTCAGCCGGTAACCGAGCCAAAGACAAATTTTGCATTGGTCACGACTCTAGATTCCCCTGCGATTGAGGCTCCTCCTGCCCATATCCCTTCCTCTAATTCCAGGTCGACCCTCGCGCGTTTGCAGTCATCGGGGGCCATCTACATGGCAAGCTTGGCGCTAAAAGCCCCTAAACGGCCAGATGGTAGCGAAGGCATCCCCACAAAAGAAGACTGGGAGCAGCTTGTACTCACAGGAGAACTGTTAGAGCCAAGGGACATTAAGCCATCGCCCCTCAATACCGACGGACCTCGATTTTTCTATGGTCGGGTGGCTGGCGTCAGTCGAGGGTCTCAGTGGCGCAGTCAGCTCACCGATCCTAAAAGCAGTCAGCTCACGATTCCAGAACCGGGGAGTGCGTTTTCCTATGGGCTAAGCCTGCTCAATCGCGGCACCTTTGGAACAGCCCAGATTCAAAGCGCACCGATGTTGGTGCGTTATCCCGATACGGCCTATTTGGCCCATGGCAACTATGGGGTGCATTATGATCTATCGATGCCGCTGTATAACCCCAGTTCAGAGCCGCGTACAGTAACGGTACAATTTCAAACCCCCCTTAAAGACAATCAGATAGCCGAGGGGCTGCGATTTTTGCGATCGCCCTCTCCTAATGTTTTTTTCCGGGGTACCGTGCGCGTTAGCTATAGTGACGATGAAGCGAACCCCCGACGAGAATATTTTCACATTGTGCAAACGGCGGGTTCTCTGGGGAGTGACCTCGTGACCCTCACCCTACAGCCCAAAGAACAGCGAGTTGTGACGGTTGATTTTGTTTACCCCCCCGATGCAACGCCTCCGCAAGTGCTGACGGTGAAGTCATCCAAGTCTTCTTCAACCTTTAGGAGTACCCAGCGCCCATGACTGAACCAACGGTAGAGATCTTTGCCGATGCAGCTCAATTGGTGCAGCGTGCCGCCGAGTTAGTCACGGCTGAAGTCCATGATGCGATTGCCCAGCGAGATCGCTTTACCATTGCCTTGGCTGGGGGGAACACACCTAAGCCCCTCTATGAGCAACTGGCGACCCAAGACTTACCTTGGTCCAAGGTCCATGCATTTTGGGGAGATGAGCGATATGTCCCCGTTAATAACCCTGACAGCAATGCGGGGATGGCTCAGCAGGTTTGGCTAGACAAGGTTGCTATTCCTGCCCATAACATTCATCTGATGGACACCCATGCTGCCGATCCGGCTGATGCGGCGCAGGCCTATGAAGATCATCTCAATGCCTTTTTTGGCAGCAAGAGTGAACCGGGCCAGTTTCCGCAGCTTGATGTGGTGCTGCTAGGGATTGGTCCTGATGGTCACACAGCATCGCTATTCCCCCATACTGAGGCGCTGCAGGTTTGCGATCGCAGCATTACGGTGGGCAACAAAGACGGCCAGCCCCGCATTACCTTTACGATTCCTTTAATTAACTGCGCCCGCTGCGTCATCTTTATGGTGACCGGAGCCAATAAGCAAACGGCTCTAGACCAAATTTTTGCAGCGCAGGCAGATGCCTCCCAATGGCCTGCTCGACTGGTCCAACCTCAAGGGGGCAAGCTCCTTTGGCTTTTAGATCAGTCGGCAGGGCAGCATCTGAAACCCTAAAGAATCAGCACCCTCCTGTAGGATATTAGCAATGGGGGATTGAGTATCAATAATCAGAGTCTCTGCTGTTGCCTGTCGCTTCGCCGCGACCTCAGCAGTGGCCCTAAAACGGTGCTTGATCTAATTTTGGGGGGAGCGGGTTTTCTGGCCGCAGTCAAATTGCCCCTCCCTAGAAACGATGTCCAGCCTATTGCTTGAAGATAGTCCTGCCAAGATGATCATCTGTCCCGATTGCTCATACCAAAACCTTGCTGATGCTAGGCAATGCGCCGTTTGCGATCTTGTGCTGCCATCGATGCAGAGTTGTCCGAACTGTGGCGCATCCATTCAGTCGGGCGCGCAGTTCTGTGGGCAATGTGGGCATAGCCTTGCTCAGCACTCTCCGCTGGCTACCGACAAACTTGAAACAGCCATCCAACGTCCGCCGCAACCCAGCCCGAAGCGAACAAGCCATCAGATGCCAGCTCACGGGGCTGATTTTATTGCAGAAGAGGCCGAGCCATTGCCACCGATTGCTCCACCGATTGCTCCACTGGCACCGGCTCGGCCAGCCCTCACGTCCGATCTCTCAGTGCGGCTGGTTCACTTGCAAACCAACGCCTTTATTGAACTGCCCCAAGAGAACGGCACCATCCATATGGGTAAACCCAACGGACAGGTTCTACCTGATATTGATATTACCGATCTGCCTCACGCGGAGGTGGTTTCGCGGTCCCATGCTGACATTCGTATTGAAAGTGGAGCCTTTTTCATTGAAGATAGAGGCAGCTCAAACGGAACCTATATCAATAACGTGCCATTATTGCCAGCTCATCCTCACCGACTGAAGTCTGGCGATCATATTTCGTTAGGCAAAGGAGATTTAGTAACATTCTTATTTCAAATGGACTGAAGGCGTGATTACTCTAACCCTGTTACATCCTGTTCAATCGACCCCAGTACAAAGCTGGAGTTTTGATCAAAATCCAGTGATTCAAATTGGTCGAGCCGTGGATAATCACGTGGTCCTCTACAGTGCAGTGGTCTCGCGCTATCACGTTGAATTACGCCAAAATGGCTCTGAGTGGGAGGTGGTCAATCAAGGCACCAACGGTACCTACTTAGACGGCAAGCGCGTCCATCAAGCGCCCTTAGCCGATGGGAGCATTCTGCGTCTGGCCCGGTCGGGTCCCAATCTTCAAATTCGGCTGGGGAATGCGCCTGATCCGAATAGCCTAGAATCAAAGCCGACCCAAGCAGAGGTTCCTGCCCCCGAACTCATTGTGCAAACTGCCCCGGTGACGCCGCCCATCACCGCAGACCCAGATCCTAAAGCCACGAGCCTGCCACTGCCAGATCTCCACGCCTTTCACGTGATTGGACAACATGTGTGGCCCCCGCGCTCCCAAGTTGATACGGCGAAGGCAGACTGCCAGCATCAGCGGGCCGAACCCCGTGCCCTGGTTTGTATTGACTGTGGTCAGCCCCTCCATGTGCTACATACTGTCGGTGAGTACAAGGTTCTCAAAGCCCTGGGCACCCGTGAGCAGAACTTTATCGCATGGCGCGGTGGGCATGTGGTCGTTCTCAAGACGCTGAATCCCACCCTGTCCGATCCCAGTCATCTGCAGTTGTTTCGTAAGCAGGCTCAGTCTCTATGTGAACTCAGCCACCCAGGCATGCCCAAAATCTACGAAGCCTTTGAACACCAGGGGCAAATTTTTTTGGTCAGCGAAATGATCTATGGCCAAACGCTCAAGCAGCTTGTGGTCAGTCAAGGACCGTTATCGCCGCCGCAGGTATCGGCGTGGGCTATTGATGTTAGTCATCTGCTCAGCTATCTCCACCAGCAAGAGTCGCCGTTGGTGCATCAAAGCCTAAAGCCCTCTAACTTGATTCGCCCTACGATTCCCCATGGCTTGAGCCAGGTGGTGTTGGTTAACTTTGGCGATCTGTCAGTTCCGAGTGAGGCGGGAACCGCGATTGGGTCGGTGGCCTATACTGCTCCCGAACAGCCGATCGGGAAACCTAGCCCTGCGTCAGATCTTTACTCGCTGGGGGCAACAATGATCTATTTGCTGACTCAGCAAGATCCTGATGCGTTCTATCGATTGGGTAACCAAGAGGCTCAGCTTGCAGTGGAGGATATTCCGGGCCTTGATGCTGATATGGCTCAGGTTTTGGCGCGACTCACGCATCCAGAGCCGGCGCAACGGTATGAATCAGCGCTTCAGGTTGCAGAAGTACTGCAGCCCCTGACTTAGCATTGCTCTGAACCATCTAAATAGCGCTCAATAAGAAGGATTGCCACAATATCGTCTATCGGGCGAGGCGGGGTGCGTAGACCCTGGGGCCATAGACGAGCGAGACCACGGACGGGATACATTTGCCAGTAGCGATCGCGGGCTTCTAGGGTACTGTTGCGTTCATTGACGGGCACCACCGCTACCTTGAGAGGCTGCAGGCGCTGCTGCCATTGTTTTGACGTGGTTTGATTGCCGATCACGAAGTGAGAGATGGGGTATTCGCGGCAGAGGGCTTGAAGGGTTGCGATCGCATCCTCTGACCGCACCACCTCATGCCAGTGGAGCGTTTTATCTCGGCCCATCACCGCGACCCCACATTTATCTCGACCGGGATCGAACCCTAGGATCACAGGGGGCTGAAGGCCATCAGGGGCAATGGTCGAGAGAGGATTCGTCGTCATAGTGTGTGCTGCTTAATAGATCCTTCATCCTATGGTTGCTGCGTCTCGAACAAATTCAACTGAGATGCGACTGTGGCTTACGTTAAAAGTCGGCTTACGATAAGATAAGATCTGGCCTAGGCCTGCACCGTGGAGAGGTGGCAGAGTTGGTCGATTGCGTCTGACTTGAAATCAGATGAACCCTTGCGGGTTCCGGAGGTTCGAATCCTCTCCTCTCCGTTTTACCATTGCTCTTGCTCCTGGCCTGGCTCAATGGAAGCGAGGGCGCTACCGTTCGTGGCTTATCCTGGCTTTGACATCGTTCGGCTCTCGATCTTTTCAGATAAGAGTCAAATATCATAGAATTGAATATCAATGTGCAGATCCGTTAAGGTCTAGAGATAAGGTTCAACCGTCGTTGAACCGATTGGGGGCAATAATCTGGTCGGCCATTGGAACGGTTCTCCGCTATGCATCATGGATTGCGATCGGTATGATTTCTTTGTCACCTCAGACAGACACCACTGTTCGACCCGTTCAATATCGAGATCTCACCGCCGTAGAAGCGTTGCTCGACCATGAGCGCGAACAATCTAATCTGGGCCTTTTTGCAGAAACCGATCAGAACGTTGGGGTCATTCAACAGTGGGGCACCCTCCTGAAGCTGTTGCGCGGCCTACCGAACCCGCTGTCGCATCTATTGCAGACCTACGTTCTTGAACAAGCCCATCGAGTGGTCGGCGCAATTCAAGTTTCGCCCTTTAACCACTCCCGCAGTACTTGGCGCGTCAACCATATCAGCGTAGCCCCCAGCGTTGGCCGACAGGAAGGGGGGACAAAATTACTCAGACACTGTCTCGAAAAAATCTGGGAAGCTCGCACCTGGCTCGTTGAAGTTGGTACAGATCACAGCGATCATTTGAGCCTTTATCGGCACAATGGGTTTCAGCCCCTCGCTCAGATTACCTACTGGTCTTTACAGCCGGAAGAGCTACAGCAGCTCGCCATGCACGATTCGGTTTTGCCGAACCTTCTGCCGGTCAGCAATGCAGATGCGGCCCTTCTATGTCAGTTGGATACCGCATCGATGCCCCCTCTGGTGCGTCAGGTATTTGATCGCCACATGCAAGACTTTAAAACAAGTCTTTTAGGGGGGCTCGTCACGAAAGCTCAGTGTCGTTTCCGTCGCATTGAGCCGGTGCGGGGATATGTCTTTGAGCCACAACGTAAGGCGGCGATTGGCTATTTTGAGGTATACCTCAGTCGAGATGGGAGTCAGCCTCACCAAGCTCGACTCACGGTTCATCCTGCCTATACGTGGCTCTACCCTGAGCTGCTGGCGCACATGGCCCATTTGACGGAGAAGATGCCCCCAGCGCCCTTGTCTTTGACCTCCACAGACTACCAATCCGAACGGGAAGAATATCTAGTGCAGGTGGGTGCAGCTCGGATAGAGCAAACGTTACTCATGTCTCGTTCTGTGTGGCATAAGTTGCGAGAGTCCAAAACGTTGTCTCTTGAAGGTCTGCAGCTTACCGATGTTTTGCAGGGGCTGCAGCCCAATCAAACCCCTGCTCCGAATCGGCTCACTTGGCTAAAGCCCTCCCCGCCGAGTCAGGATGGGGGGGCATCGCGGATCGCGCCCCGTTCTGCAAGATCTAAACCCTCGCGACCCGTGTCTCCCTCAGATCAGGGGCCACAGTCCAGCTATGATTGGCCCGATTCACCCAGTTGCTGATGACCTCTGACGCACGACTATCGCTGTATTGGGTCGATGCCTTTACCCAGATTCCCTTTGCTGGTAATCCTGCTGTGGTCGTCCCGCAAGCCGACGTCCTCAGTGAGCAGCAAATGCAGGCCATTGCCCGTGAGGTTAATTGCTCAGAAACGGCCTTTGTTCTGTCGGCCCAGAACCCCGAAGCTGACTTTCGGCTCCGCTGGTTTACGCCGACTCAAGAGGTTGATCTCTGTGGTCATGCCACCATTGCCACGCTGCATACCCTCGCAGAGCTAGGTCGCTTTAACCTGCGTCCGCAAACCCACCAGATTCTTTACATTGAGACGCGCAGCGGTGTTCTATCGGTGGCGATTGATTACGGCAGTGCGTCCCCTTGGGTTTGGTTGACCTTACCTCGGTGTGACTTTACGCCAGTGCCGACAGATATTGCGACCCATCTGGCCCAAATGCTGGGCCTCCCCGGTTCGCCGCCGCCGGTCGTGGATTCTTTAAATCACGATGTGCTCATTGAGATCAAGACCCTGAAAGACCTCCAGGCTTTGACCCCAGACTTTCGACAGTTGGCTCAGTTGGGGTGGCAACAGCAATGGCGTGGCGTCTGTGTCTATACGACAGAGACGATAGATCCGGCCCACTGTGCCCACTCTCGATTTTTTGCACCGCAGTCTGGAATTGAAGAAGACCCGGTTACGGGGTCGGTCAGCGGTCCCTTGGCCCTCTATTTGTTACCCCAGTCCTCTCAAGAGATCGTGCTAGAGCAAGGGGACTGTTTACAGCGGCCAGGACGGGTCAAAATTCAGCTTGGCAAAGAAAGCCTCAAGCTGGGCGGGCAGGCGGTAACGGTGCTACAGGGAGAGATGAGATTTTGATTTCAGCCTTGGGTCTAGATTTAGGGCAACGCCGGATTGGGGTGGCAGGGTGCGATCGCACCGGCCTGATTGCCACGGGCCTCACCACCATTCATCGCACCACCTTTGCTGAAGATACGGCTAAACTGCAACATTGGGTGAACGAGCGTCACATTGAACTTTTAGTGGCGGGTTTGCCTTACACCATGGACGGCAGCATCGGGAAGCAGGCACGGCGCACTCAAAAACTGGCCCGACGCTTTGCGACCGCGCTACAGCTCCCGTTGGAATACATGGATGAGCGGTTAACCTCCTATGAAGCTGAACTGATGATCGAGGATCAGCACCTGAGTTTGTCTCGTCATACCGGCCTGATTGATCGCAAGGCTGCCGCCTTAATTTTGCAGCAGTGGCTAGATCAACGACGACAGCAAGCCCCATCTCGTGAGAAGATTGCTCCTGAAGAAGCAGGCAGCAGTGAATTGAGGGACAAAGCGTATGGCAATGAAGGGTGAAATGATTACCCTGACCGATGAGGTCGGACGGTCCCTGGTCTGTCAGATTGAAATGGCAGTGGATTTAGGCGGTGCATCCTACGGATTATTGAGTCCTGCCGACTATCCGGTAGATATTTTCTCCTGGATGGAGAGTGACCAAGATGACGAAGAAATGCTCGTCCCTCTGGAAGACTCTGAGCTGGGAGAGGTGTTCTCTACGGCTGAAGCGGTTCTTGCTGAACAAAATCTAAAGCTCCATCGCAGTGCGCTGTCGCTGACGGTAACGGGTGACCTGCCCGACGTTGATGAAGAGCAGCTCTTAGTCTTAGAGCTTGAAGATGCCAGTGCAGGGGATGAGCCGGACGAGTATCAACTCCTGGCAACGTTCTACCACGACGATCAAGAGTACGTGATCTATACGCCCCTTGAGCCGGTTTTGTTTGTGGTTCGCTTACAGGGCAGTGGTCCCCCTGAACTGCTCTCGCCAGAAGAGTTCCAGTCCATTCAGCCTCAGCTCCAGCCCCTCTTTGAAGAACAGATGCTCGACGAATTTGAGTAACCATGCCTGATATCCGCACACCGGGAGATCTCTCGCCCTCTCACCCTAAATCGAGTTCTAAACTGCTGCGTCGCCTTGGGCTAGGGGTGTCGAGCCTACTTCTGTTAACCGGCATCGGAGCGGGGAGCGGGTGGATGTGGTGGCGTTCTGCGATCGCACCAGTGCAGGCCTCAGCCCACAAAACTCAGATTCAGATCCCGAACGGAGCCTCGGCTCAGCAGATCGGGTTGATGTTGCAGCAGGCCGGTCTGATTCGCTCCCAAGAGGCCTGGAAGCTTTGGACACGCCTTTCTATGCTGCGAGAGCCACAGGCCGGGTTTCAAGCCGGTACCTATGAGCTATCACCCCAGGACTCCCTCGATTACATTGCTACAAAAATCTGGTCTGGGAAGGTGCTCGAAGAGAGCTTTACGATCCCTGAAGGCTGGTCTATGAAGCAGATGGCCCAGTATTTTGAAGCACAACAGTGGTTTACCGCTGCTGAGTTTTTAGAGGCAGTTCAGCAGGTGGATCGGACTCGCTATCCTTGGCTCCCAGAG
This sequence comes from Thermosynechococcaceae cyanobacterium, assembly GCA_050330855.1. GTDB lineage: Bacteria > Cyanobacteriota > Cyanobacteriia > Thermosynechococcales > Thermosynechococcaceae > RCC1774. The sequence continues at coordinate 12,447 of JBHJNL010000102.1, forward strand.
AAGGTTCCGTTTTTAGAGGGATTTCTCTATCCTGATACCTATCAAATCCCTCTAGATCAGCGCACACCCAAGGCCACGGTGGATGTGATGCTCAAACGCTTTGAGCAAACGGCACTCCCCCTCTACCAACAACAGGGCGGTGAGAAGCTCAGTCTTTTAGATTGGGTCACGCTGGCGAGCATTGTCGAAAAAGAGTCAGTGGTGGATAGTGAGCGTGCTGAAATTTCAGGGGTGTTCTGGAATCGATTGCGCAAGGGGATGACGCTGGGGTCTGATCCCACCGTTGAATATGGCCTGGGGATTACCCAAACGCCAGATCAACCCCTCACCTATGCCCAGGTCAAACAGAAGTCACCCTACAATACCTATATCAATGCAGGGTTGCCTCCCACTCCCATTGCCAGCCCAGGAATCAAGAGCCTGAAGGCCACCTTGAATCCTGACAGCACGGCGAATCTGTACTTTGTGGCTCGGTATGATGGGACTCATGTGTTTAGTCGCACCCTGGCTGAACATGAACGTGCGATCGCATCGATTCGTCAACAGAGAAACGCTCAGTAGATTTGCCTCAATTATTTGTTCTGCATTGAGTTCAACCATGCCCTCCCCCGGCTTCATGTCACTGCTGCAGCCTGATCTTATTCTTGAAGACCGCATCCTCAAGTTGACGCCAGCGCTTTTGAGTCAATTGGGTCTTCACGGGCTAGTCCTAGATGTGGACGACACCATTGTGGCTTCTCGGTCGCGGGATATGTTGCCTGAGTTTATCGACTGGCTGCAAGACGTTAAGCAGGTAGTGCAGGTCTCTTTAGTGAGCAATAACATTAGCCGCAATCGCATTGCCCGTATTGCCGACTCCTTAGAGGTGCCCTATGCCTTTGGGGCCGGCAAACCCTCTCGACGCAAGCTACGACCCGTCGTGGCCCAAATGGGCCTACCCTTCAAGCAGGTGGCGATGGTGGGGGATCGCATCTTTACCGATGTTCTAGCCGGTAATCGCTTGGGCATGTTTACGATTCTCGTTGATCCCGTTGATCATGCCAGCGTGCTCAGAACCATAGAAATCAAGGTTCTGCGATGCCTGAGCGCTCACTCCAAAACTTCGACACATTAGTTCACAGAACAGTGCCGTTCCTTTATCTACTGAAATATAAAGAAAACATTAGAGAAGCTTTAGTTATGACTTAGATCGGTCATACTAATTTTATTCAAATGGAGCCAGCTTAATAAAGGCTCTAAAAATAATTTTCTTAAATATTTGAATTGAGGGTCAATGTCTGTTCGCAGATGTTGGCCCTCAATTCATTTGAATGGGGATCCCTATGTCAGCAGATGTGACCTGCGTTCGAGACTATGCCTGTTTTGGTGGCACGGTCGGTTACTACCAGCATGATTCACAGGTGTGTAACTCAACCATGCGCTTTTCGGTCTATCGGCCTCTTGGTAAGGTTGCAATGCCCGTGCTTTACTTTCTGTCGGGGCTAACCTGCACTGAAGAGAATTTCATGATTAAGGCCGGTGCCCAGCGCTATGCGGCGGAGCATGGGTTGATGCTGGTGGCTCCTGATACCAGTCCGCGTGATACGGGGATTGCGGGAGCAGATGAGAGCTGGGATTTAGGCTCTGGGGCCGGTTTCTACGTGGATGCAACCCAAGCGCCTTGGCAGCCGCATTATCAGATGTATAGCTATGTCGTCGATGAACTGCCGGCGCTGATTGCCCAGTTGTTTGAGGTGTTGCCTCAAGCGGGGATCTTTGGGCACTCGATGGGGGGGCATGGGGCGCTGGTGTGTGGGTTAAGGAATGGCGATCGCTACCAGTCGATTTCAGCATTGGCTCCCATTGCAGCGCCAACCCAGTGTTCTTGGGGACAAAGGGCATTGACCGAGTATTTAGGGACCGATCCGCAGGCATGGCAAGCCTATGACGCCAGTGAGCTAGTCCTGCGCTATCAGGATGATCGTCCTATTTTGATTGATCAAGGCGCTGAAGATGAATTCTTAGGGCAGGGTCAACTGCTCCCAGAAGTGTTTGCGCGTGCTTGTCAGCAGGCGGGGCGTCCGCTAGAGCTAAGGATGCAGCCGGGTTATGATCACAGCTACTATTTCATCGCTACATTCATCGGCGATCATATTCGGCACCATGCCAAAGCGCTTGCTGCCTAGAGCTAGAGAAGTATTACAGCAATTCTCATTTTGGAATTGCCTGCCGAAAAGCCTTATCCAGCAGACCTCGCAGCATTACATTGCTCTAGATAAGCCTGCAAAAGACGGCATAGTATTGCACTGCCCATATTTATTCCTAACTTGTATGTATACCAAAGTATTGAGGGGATACAGCTTAAAGCGGGACACTTTAGTGTGGGTCTTATCTAACGAAAATGGCTGAAGCGCTTACTCTATCAGGCAAAAGCTAAAATCCATGCGGGGCAAGCTGTCCCGCCTTAA
>JBHJNL010000103.1:0-16536 GCA_050330855.1 Thermosynechococcaceae cyanobacterium
ACCCAGGAATTTAAGGAATCAATGGAAATTGTTTTTGATACTTACCTTCCAAAATGGAACTATACGGCTAAACCTCAGATGACCTAATTCTGGTTGTTATTTAATCCACGATCCTTAGCTTGGGATATTCAGCAACCCCAAGACTGTTCTCAAAGAACTGAACTCAGAGTCATTAGAGCCGGTCATTGACAACATCAAGCGCCACCTTGCAACGAGGCTCAAATCATTTTTGAGGCCGCATTGAGTTTGATCTCGATGGCAATCGAGCCATATCTCAGCTTTCTGATCATAGAGCTGGGATATTTGGCTGTCATGCTTGCTTTAGCCTACTTACGTGGGTACAGGAACTCTGGTATAAAGTAAACTACTCATCGGTGGGGGAACAAGTCTAACTCTTGTTTGAGAGTATCCATTTCTATCCGGCGACTTCGCAGAGGATAGAGCCAAAACTTCACTTCTCATGACTCAAACTTAATCGCGGTAGATTCAGGCAACACTCACTCATTGGTTCCCATGAAAAAAACAAAGCTCTACGTCGCCTTGATTGGTGGCAGCGTCCTTGTGCTTGGAGGCGCAGTATTTCTAGTCACCATTGGCCGCACCATGGGACAATTCATGATGGGTAAGAGCTTTGCTGAGGCCCAGCTCACTGAATATGTTGCCAAAGTACTGAGCCAGAAAGTGAACGGAGTCAACTGTCAGTCCATGGACACCGACAAAAACGGCTACGTTTCTTGCGACTATACAACGGCTTCTCAGCCCGATACCCCCCGCTCGATTGAGTGTGCCGCTTGGGGGCTAGACGGCTTCTTTAACCGTGGGTGTAAGACCCGTTTACCTAATTTTCAGTCTCAGTAACAGAGGGCCTAGGGATGAGGTGCTGACCGATAAAGTCAAGGATGGCACCGAGGTCAACGTGAGTTTTTAAGTTCGTAAAGACGAAGGGCTGATCGCCTCGCATTTTTTTCGCATCGCGGTCCATCACGTCTAAGTCTGCGCCGACATAGGGGGCCAGATCGATTTTGTTGATCACCAGCAGATCCGATTTTGTAATGCCAGGGCCACCCTTGCGAGGAATTTTGTCGCCACCGGCCACGTCAATAACATAGATGGTGAGGTCCACCAGCTCTGGGCTAAAGGTAGCCGCGAGGTTGTCGCCGCCACTTTCAACAAAGACAATATCTAAATCGTCAAAGCGCTGCTCTAGTGCTTCAATGGCATGGAGGTTAATTGAGGCATCTTCTCGAATTGCTGTGTGGGGGCAGCCACCGGTTTCAACGCCAACGATGCGATCGCACTCCAGCGCCTGACTTTTTACCAAAAACTGAGCATCTTCCTGAGTATAGATATCATTCGTGACCACCGCTAGTTGGTATTGGTATCGCATGGCCTTGCACAGGGCATCCACTAGGGCTGTTTTACCAGACCCTACCGGGCCTGCAATACCGACACGCAGCGTACTCATTATGGCTTGACCGATTGTTTTGTTTGCCCCATCTTATCGAGAATCCTGTTCTTGGTTCTCTTGCAGCAAGAGGACCGATTTAACAGGGCGCAGAATCGGTTGACCCGACGCATCAGATTTACCCGCATACACCTGATCTTGGTAGACCAAAGTTGAAGAGGTGCCACCATCTAGATTCATCGCCTGCACCGCTCCCAGCTCTTTCATGAAGGCTTCTAGTTCTGCCAACGTCATGCCTGTGGGTTGAGACAATCGAGTGTTTTGACCTGCCATAACCCAAAGAAGATTGCCCTTTACGGTGAGACCGATGGCGCTACGGGCATTCCGCTGACGGCTCCCTAACGGATCACGGGTGATCACACCATTGGCAGAGTCGAGAAAGGCTTCTTCAGCTAGGGTGGGTGTGGGCAATAGGCGAGGACCAGCACCCAGAGCCGTCATCAGGTTACAGCCCTCCGGCACATCTGCCTGATGGAATTGGATGTCATAGCGGATGCGCTCACCACACTGATATTGTCGAAATTCTGAGCGGTTGAGGATTTTGTCGAGGTATGGCCCCAGCTTTGGATTTTTAACCAGCCGTTCGTTTTCACTGGGCGTGGCGATCTGCGCCCCATCAATGGTGATGTATGACGTTGTCTTTTGATTGATGGGGTCAAAGAAGCCACCGTTGAGGGCGGCAAGGGCAGCGTCCTTTTGGGCAAAGCGATCCACCGTCATCAACTGATCGGAAGAAGCCACCGTGAGCCGGTAGCGGGGGGTGTTGGGAATGGTCAAGACGTGAAGTGTCGCATGGGGCCGTTCATACTGTTTGTATTGAACCTGTGCCTCATGCTGGGGCAGTGGTGCCGACGATGCTTGAGGTAGCCCGTGGTTGCAGGCGGTGAGCAGCAGCATCGGCAGAAAGAGCCATCCCCGAAGGGGCGTCAAGATCGCTGCAGAGCGGGATAGGGTGCGACTCATGGGATGGGTGGGGGCCGTTTTTTAAGGGGAAGCTCTATTCTATGGCTGTTGTGGCACTCCATGATGTCACTAAAAGTCTTGGTGCAGCCCATAATAAGTCTGCTAGAGAGGATTTGCTCTGCTCCCCGCTCGATGTCATGCTCTAGAGGCATCTGCGATCGCAACCTCATGAGTGAACCGAATCCAAATAGTCGCTGGGACGCCCTGAGCAATTCTGATTTGCTGAGGTTTCTATTATTAGCGGCCTGCGGCTGGGTGACGGTGCAGTTCATCCAGTTTTTTTATGGGGTAATTGCGATGTTTGCCACGGCGGCTATCATCGCGGTGTTGCTTAACTATCCCGTTAATCAGTTGACCCGCTTTGTGCCGCGCGGGGTTGCGATCGCAACCACTGTCCTCTCCACGCTTGCGATTGTGTCAGGGTTCATCACTATCCTTGGCCTTGAAATCTTGAACCAGGGCGCAGGACTGGTGAACACCATCACCGCCACGCTCAAAACCAGCGACTTACCCTTTGAGAACCTACTAGAAAAGCTGAATTTTGAAAACCTGATTGATGTCTTGACCTCTAGCCTAGGCACCGGCCTAGGGATTGCCGGGGGGCTGTTCTCAAACACCTTTAACTTTATTTTTGTACTGGTGATTGCTGTTTATATGCTCGCCGATGGCAGCAACATCTGGCGCACTTGTCTGAAGATTGTGCCCGTCAAGATTCGCGATCGCATTGACCGAACCGTCCAGAGCAGCTTCATCGGCTTTTTCCAGGCTCAGATCTTCTTGATGCTGTTTTTAGCAAGCCTCAGCTTTGTGGTTTACACCATTCTCGGCGTTAAATTTGCCTTGGTGCTCTCGATTGTGGTGGGGGTTCTAGATGCCATCCCTGGCATTGGTGCAACCTTGGGCGTCCTGATTGTTACTGTTTTAGTTTTTGCATCGCAGGGCGTTACTCTGGCAATCAAGGTAATTATCGCGTCTCTGATTTTGCAGCAGATTCAAGATAACCTCGTGCATCCGAGAGTGATGAAGAACTCCCTTAACATCAACCCCATTTTGATGTTTTTGGCTCTCTTTATCGGCGAAAAAATCGCTGGAATTTTGGGACTTTTTTTGTCGATACCGCTGACGGGGATGGTCGTTCGGTGGTTTGAAGAGAGTGAAGATGATGAGCAACAGACTTTACCGGCCCAGGATGAGATCTAGATTCTGTCTGCTACAGACCTATAAATTTTGCCCAAACTAAGTGTCAGTGGCCTATGGTTGTCGCCTAGCTGGATATGAATAGTTGTATCCTTCCCTAAAAAAACGTTTTGTACCCATTCATTCCCTTCTCTTTGGTAAAGCGTCACCATGATTTCAGTTTGAGAAAGGATCAGAAAAGCATACAGAGAAGGCAATTCAAGATATTTATCACGTTTGTCTCCTTTATCTTTGCGTGCCGTGCTATCAGATAGAACCTCGGCCAAAAGCAAAGGATGCTCTTCATAAAGATCAGACTCTTCTTCGCCACAGGCCAACATGACATCAGGATAGGTTGACGTGTCTTTCTCACCCTTCCTAAGCTGTTCATTGATGCGTAACTTCACATCAGCGACATAAAGCCGACATTGTTCGTCTTTTTGGGCATCAATTTCTGTAAACAGACCCAGCGCGATCAAATTATGAGCCTTTGTCCCGCCCGTCATCGCGACCACTTGGCCGTCTATTAGCTCGTATTTAACGCCCGTCAGTTCTTCCAGCTCCAGCAAGTCATCAAAGCTGTCAATCGCTTGTGGATTGGCGAATACACGACCCATCTCTCTTTGCCATCCGTAAGGTCAACCTCTTCTAGCATAAAGCAGTAGCCTGGACGATCGCTCAGTCGTCAAACTTCAAACTTAGATCAGAGGCTAACGACGGCGTGGAATCGTGCCGCTTGGGATAGCTATTGGCTCATCGGAGAAGCCTTCAGCGCTTTCTCCATCAACCGGATATGAATGCCAGGATCATCTTCTTTTGGTTGTCGCTGGATATAGTCACCATCGGGCTGCAGATCCCAGGCTTGGCGAGTATCGGCCAGCATTTGCTGCAGCAATTGATAAAGGCGATCGATGAGCTTGGGGTCTTCGATGGGCACAACGGCCTCGACACGACGGTCTAGGTTCCTCGCTCGCCAATCCGCGCTGCCGATCAGTACCGTGGGGTCACCCTGGTTCTCAAAATAAAAGATGCGATCGTGCTCTAGAAAGCGGCCAATGATGCTAATCACGCGAATATTCTCACTCACCCCCGCCACGCCCGGACGCAGCCCACAAATCCCCCGAATAATCAGGTCAATTTGAACCCCTGCTTGCGAGGCACGATAGAGTGCTCTCACGATCTGTTTATCAATGAGGGCATTCATTTTGACAATAATGCCGCTGGGCTGGCCCGCCTTTTGGTGAGTAATTTCGCGCTCAATCAGCGCTAGGGTGCGATCGCGTAACGTCACCGGAGCCACTAGCAGTTTCCGATACTGTTCATGGCGGGCAAAGCCTGTTAGGTAATTAAATAGATCCGTTAGGTCCGCGCCCAGATCTTCTCGACAGCTCAGCAATCCCAAATCCGTGTAGAGGCGAGCCGTCTTAGGGTTATAGTTCCCCGTCCCAATATGAACATAGCGGCGAATTTTTTGCTTTTCTCGGCGAACCACTAAGGCAATCTTGGTGTGAATTTTCAGGCCGACGATGCCATACACGACATGCACCCCGACCTGCTCCAGCTTGCGCGCCCACTGGATGTTGTTCTCCTCGTCGAACCGCGCCTTTAGCTCCACCAGCACCACCACCTGTTTTCCGTTTTCAGCCGCAGCAATCAGGCTGCTAACAATGGGTGACCCCACCATCGCCGCATCGCCATCGGTTCGATAGAGGGTCATTTTAATGGTCAGTACATCAGGATCGTGGGCAGCCTGGGTAATAAAGCGTAGAACGGTTGCAGAAAAGGATTCATAGGGGTGGTGAACCAGCAGATCTCGCTCTCGCACCACGGCAAAGATATCCACCTGATCGTCTTCGATGGGTTTATCAAACTTATCAAGCTGCTGCAGAGGCTTGGGTACCGTTGGCACCCAAGCCCTTTGCTTATGCTCAGGTAAAGGAAGGCTCCCAAGACTCATCAGATCATGAAGGCCCAATAGCCCTTCGACGGCATAGGCGTCATTCTCATGCAGTGCCAGTTCTCGCATCAGCTTTTCGCACATAAAGTCTGGGGTGCCCACTTGAATTTCAACCCGCACCACAGCCCCAAATCGACGCTTGCGTAGCTCTTGCTCAATGGCTTCTAGTAAATCATCTGCCTCTTCTTCCTCTAAATCTAGATCTGCATTGCGGGTAATTCGAAAGGGATAGCAGGCTTCAATGGTCATCCCTGTGAATAAAAACTGCAGGTTATGGGCAATAACTTGCTCTATGGGTACCCCCATCCAGGTGCAGGGGGTACCATCATCGCAGATACCTGACAAAGGGATAAACCGAGGCAACATGTTAGGGACTTTTACCCGAGCAAAATGAGACTCTCCGGTGTGTTCATCCTTAACAATGACGGCTAGACTGAGACTCAGATTCGAGATGTAGGGAAAGGGATGGCCTGGATCGACCGCCAATGGCGTTAGAACCGGAAAAATCTGCTCTAAGAAGTAGTCCTTAAGATAGCTTGCTTGGCTCTCATTAAGCTTGTCATAGTTGACAAGATACACCCCAATCTCTGCAAGCTGGGGGACGAGTTTGTGATTGAAATAGTGATGCTGACGGACGACCTCTGGTTCAAGCTGCTCCCGAATGACACGGAGCTGCTCTGTGGGGGGTAGCCCATCAGACGGTCGTGTTACCCCTACTTCTACAAGCTGCTTTAGCCCCGAAACGCGCACCATAAAATATTCGTCTAAGTTAGAGCTATAAATGGCTAAGAACTTAAGACGTTCTAACAAACGTGTACGGGGGTCAAAGGCTTCGTGAAGCACCCGAGAATTAAACTGCAGCCAGCTAATTTCACGATTGAAGTAGTATTTCTGATCGTTGAGATCGAAGACCTCTGTATTGTTATCGCTTCTTGATGGGGATACTAGCGTCTGGTCCTTGGGTGGGGTGGTCGAGGCCGTTCTAATTTGGCTTGCCTCTGCAGAGGTTAAAGAGCTGGCAGCGGTGCGCGCCATAATTTGAAGTCGCTGACACTGCTCTAGAACAAACTTGGATGGTACGTCTAGCTCTTGGCTAAGTTGATAGACTCGAATCTTGTCACTCATTCCCCATTATCTCTCTGAAACTAAACTGAGCGCTCGTAGTCGTTCACTACAGCGTGATTTGCAAGAAGCATTAGCTGTCGGGTTGAATCAGAAGGTCCCGCAGAAATCGGCGACGCTCACGCCAGATGTTGTGGAGCCTGTGTATTGTAAAGGGAAACTGGGAATAATATCTATATCAACCAGCACCTGTTAATGCGGCCTTAACCTTCATGTCTCTGCCCGATTTCATGTGCCGTTCTAAAATTCGAGTGCTATATTGGAACCTCTCATGGGGGGAGTGACAGAAACAGTGCATATCACAGTTTAAAAATTGTTCACTCTACTGGATCGGTTCCAGGTTGTATTTGATGATGTTAGCTTCACAAACTACCCCTTCTCAGTCCTCTTCATCCTGCTCTACAGATGAAGAATTGATTCAGCGCTTTGTCGAAGGGTTTATTCAGGGCAATTCTGTTTTGCTCTCTAATCGATCACTGCGGACGGAACCCTTATTTAAGAGCATGCAGTTGATGGCGGGGCATGATGTGATTGCCACCGCAAATCTAAAAGATCCTCCTATTCAGGTGGTTGTCAACCATGCCACGAGTTATGGTCCCCTCCTCCAAGAGGCGCTGATCGCAGAGAGTTTCTATCCGCTCACCCGCACGGGGCAGTCTCACCAGTACATCTACCAATATTGTTCATCCCCTGAGAATTACGATATTCGTTGCACAACCGCAAAAGAATTATGGCGAGTGTGCTGGGGACGGGGATTTAGTGTTCGGTCCGGTATTCCCCTTGATTTGCTGGTTTGGGGCGGTGGTACTAGTCGTAGCCCGCAAAACTGGCGACCCCTGCGCGGCATCGACTGCGACCAGGGTAAATTACAGATCAAGCTTTTGGGTGGCAGTTTCTCTGTGAGCAGCTCTGACCCTGTGGTGTGGGCAAAGCAACAGTCTACGGAAGCTACGCCACGGGAGCGTCGCACGCGACCAGATCTGCGCGGGTATTACCGACTGCAAAGTTAATAACAGTCCTTTTTAAGGTGCTTGCTGGTTGGCTTTTTGGGCGTCTTGGGCTGCGGTCATCAGTTGCCCAAAGTCAAATTCTTTGACGGTTTGCTTAAGTCGATGTGCCAGTCGACTATGCTGCGCTGGGATTTGTCCGATCAAGTCTAAGACTTGTTCGGTATCGAGGTGTTGAGCCGCCCAATCGAGCTGTAAGAGCCAGTCGGATGGCATTTGAGCAAGACCCTTGATAGAAAGAGGTTCTGAAGAATATTCAGATGTGGTCTTCGTGTGGTTGGGGCTGTCATCTTGATAGAGATATTCAACCCCAAGATGCTCAGCTAAAGCGTTAAAAATGGTGGTTTCGTCAAAGGGCTTATAGAGGCAGTCAATACAGCCTGCTGCGATCGCAAGGGTTCGTTCCTGCTCAAAGGCATGACTGGTTAGAGCAATGATGGCTAGGGACGGATGTAACTCCGCCAACGTTTTTGCAATCTCAACCCCACCCTTAGGGGGGATCTGCAGGTCAAGGAATACTGCGTGAGGCTGCCAATGCTGGCAAGCGTCGATCACATCAGCCCCGACTTCAGCGGTTCTAACCTCAAATCCGACTAGCTCCAATAGTGCTCCCAGTAGATTACGACTTTCCCAGCGCCCCTCCGCCACTAAGATGCGACAGGGGACAGGGGCTACAAGCTGAGCAACCTTTTGCTTGGTGTGCTCAATGGTCTGCCCTACGGTGAGCTGTACCGGCAGTAGTAGGCTCACCGTAGTCCCCTGGCTCGGTGAGCTATTGATGGTCATGGTGCCTGCCATCAGGTGTACAAATTGTTGACTGATGGCTAAGCCTAGCCCTGTTCCTTGCTGTGCTTGCAGTCCCGTTCGAGTTTGGATAAACGGCTCAAAGATAGTGCGGAGTTCCTCCGCTTCAATACCCGGCCCCGTATCTTCTACTTCAATGCAGAGTCGGCAGGCTGTGGCGCTCTGCTTTGTCGACTCTGCATTGTTGCCCTGCATCGATTTGCACCAATCCACGACGTGAATCCGTAAGGTGACAGTACCAACGTGGGTAAACTTGACGGCATTACTCAGTAAATTGAGCAGCACCTGGCGTAGTCGCTTTTGATCGGTCTCAATATATTGAGGAACATCGGTAGCCCACTGGACCGACAGCTTGAGACCCTTGGCGGTGGCCTCTAACTGCAGCATCTCTTCTAGGGTTTGGAGCAGGCGATAGAGATCGACTTGATCGATATTGAGAGTCATGCGTCCGGCCTCGATTTTGGAGAGTACCAAGACGTTGTCAATAAGACCCAGTAAATGTTCGCCACTGCGGCCAATGATTTCAGTTCGTTCTCGTTGGTCCCCCGTCAATTTCAAATCACGGAGTAAAAGCTGCGTGAAACCCAGAATGGCATTAAGGGGTGTTCTCAATTCATGGCTCATATTGGCAAGGAACCGACTTTTGGCCTGGTTGGCATCATCGGCCAAGTCCTTGGCTTCAGCAAGATCTTGGGTGCGTTCAGCCACGCGCTGCTCTAGGGTTTTGGTATAGCCGAGTAGTTGTTGATTGGCATCTCCGAGCTGGGTATTGGCGGCTTCGAGTCGCTCTTGCTTGTGCCAGCTAATGGCGGTAATACTGCTGCTGATTAAGGCAGCCAGGGCGGGAATGGTGGGAATAATCCAGCCGCTCAGAAAGGCAAGATAGGTGCCCCCCACTAAAAAACTAGAAATAAAGAGGAGACCGCCGACTTCTCGAAGACCAAACAGTTTTTTCTGACTGGCATTGACCCGATCTAGACATAGCCCCCCCGTGGTGCCGACGGTGGACCAAAACAAGATCCAGATCCACTGGCTGGGCAGAGGCCATCCCCTGAGCAGGCCTTGACCTGTTGTTGCGGCCTGCACGATTTGGTGGGTTAGATTGGCATGGACGACAACCCCCGCCATAGGTTCAGTATTGCTAAGCCAGGTTCGGTTGCCGAAGGGGGTGCTAAAGAAGTCGTTGGTACTCACCGCAGTGGAACCCATTAAAACAATGCGGTCTTGAATGAACGCTTTGGGAACCTGCCCTGCCAATAATGCCGACAACGAATACGATGGGAAGCTCGATTGAGGTCCACGCCAGTTGAGCAAAATTTGGTAGCCGCCGCCCTCTGTTTGCGGATAGCCCACTGAGGCAACATCTAAGGGCGTGAAGACCGCTTTACCCATTCGAATTTCTGCACCGTCATTCTCTTGGGCTGTAATGCCTTGGGCCTGAAGATGAGTAAAGGCCAAGTAAACGGCAAGGGCATGTTTATCAACCCCTTGATCCTGGACGGTGAGCAGACCCCGCCGAATTTTTCGATCTGGATCAAGCTGAAAGTCAGCCATTGCAACCTGTCCTGCCTCATCAAGGACGGGAGGAGGAGCGACGCGTTGTGGCCCCAGCACCCCCTCTACCCCAATTAAATTAGGTGTGGATCGGAACACCGCTTCCAGCTTGTCATACCCTTTGCCTTCGGGCAGATTGCGATAAAGGTCAAGACCAATGACGCTGGGTTCGAGCGATCGCACCTTAGTGAGCGCCTCGGCTAGAACTGCATCTGGGATGGGCCAATCTCCAATTTTGGTGAGATCGGTTTCATCAATGGTAATCAGAACAATCTCTGGATCGGCTTTACTTTGGGGGCGCAACTGAAAAAACAAGTCCCGTGTGGCCCATTCTAAAGGCTGGAAAAGGCCCAAAGCGCTGCCGCTGAGGACCAAGGTTGCCACCGTCGGTGCAATTAAAACAGCACCCAGTTTCCATCTTTTAGGGGTACGGCCCACAGACCAACATCACTTCAGAACGTCTGAAGTCGCCAGCGTCTCTAAGTCGCCAGCGCTAAATTGAGTCCATTCCAGCACATCGCGCCAAGATTGGGCAATCTCTCGGTTGTGAGGCTGCTGTTGCTTCAATTGCGTCAAGGTTGCCAGGGTGTCATACCAATAACCGGCGGCACCGAGAGAGGCCGCTTTTTGAAGAGAAGGTGATTGGGTTGCCACCGATGAAACCATCCTATCCGCCGGTACTCTCTGAATCCAGCCATCAACAAAGGGACTACTGGGTCGTAGTTCATTATTGCATTTCACGGCTAAAAACCACTGGTAGTGCTTGCCTGACTCTAGGGCAGGCGCATCATCAGGAAGGGTGACGCTCAACAGTCCAGCCTTGCCTGAAATGGGGAGGTTGGTTTCATAATGAAGTTTCTTATCTTCACTTTTAATACTAAAGAAGACTTCTGTGGCCGAGGTCTCAGGAAGATAGGCGAGGATGGTGGGCCGTTCTGCCGACGTTAGCCCGTAGTGACTTTGAGGCACCAATGCCTTTACCGACATCGCCTGAGCCGCCGGTTGCGCGCACAGCAGCCCTCTTGAAGCCCCTTGAGAGGTTGATGCTCGTCTGGGGGCAGGCTTGCTGAGGGGAGCCTTAAAAGGAATTTTTACCCTGGCCGTTGCCAGGGGCGTTACCATCCAGCAGCCCACCGCAAAAGCAATAGACCCAAATGCTGCTGACCGTATCATTGGATACATGACTATAAAATCCCCCATTAAATTAGCTAATCGTCTGTTCTAAGGCAACGCTCTAAGACAATGTTCTAAGACACTGTCGCGAAAATTGAAAATGAGTCCAACCCCTGAACTGAATGCTCCGTGTATTGAAGCAAACAGGATGCTTTTTGAATCGTCAATATTCTCTCTGAGAATGAATTAACAATTTGCATTAAAATAATAACCTTATCCAATTCTATTGTGCACTGTAATGTCTTAGATCGCCAGTCTTTGATGGGCAGAGGGATGGATTAGAGCCAGTTGCCCACCAATACAAACGGTGCCCAAAAAAATGGGTCATTGTAGTCTGTCTCTGTGATCAAGGAGGTTTGGGCTTTCTGAAGCGCCTCAGCCTTTGTTGTGCCCGGTGTCTGCAGGAATTGATAGAACTTACCCATCAGCAGTGCTGTGGACTGATCTCGAACCGGCCATAGGGTTGCTAGAGTCGTTCTGGCCCCAGATCGAACCGCAAAGCCTGCTAGCCCCAGGACGGCTCGGTCGTCTCCGACTGCTGTTTGGCACGCGCTCAAGACCAGCAGCTCAATGGCTCCACTCATCTGACTGTCATGTTTGGATAGCAGTTCACTAAACTCTTTGACGTTGAGTCGCCCGTTCCAGGTCAAAAGAAAGGTATTAGATGCCTCTGAACTGAACTGCCCGTGAGTTGCTAAATGCACGATATTCGCAGGTTCTTTGGCAATGGAATTGGCGAGATTCTGTTGGGTAAAGTCTTGATTAAGCAGGACTGTGGTGGGGACGTTTTGGCTGATTTGTTTGATTTCAGACTCGACACCGGGCAGAGCGCTAAATCCTTGGCGTGCTTGACTGATACCCCCTGAGATGGCACGCAGCTTGGTCGCCGTTAAGGGGCGAGGAGCCAATAACTGCAGACCGGGCGAAAGGGCAAGACGATATTTTTCAATGAGGTACTGTTGCCCGTCGTGGAGCGCTGCTATGGGGATATTTCTGAGTTCGCCATCGAGGACAAAGACCAAGGTTTTGACGTTCGCTAAGCTTTGATCGGCTTCTGCAGGACGAATCAACCAGTCATAGAGCTGCTGCGATCGCTGCAGTCGAGCGGTATCATCGAAGGCCGGACTTAAGGACTCTAGAAAAGCATTAATGCGTGTTTTAACCTGGGCTTGGGGATGGGGAATGCGGTAGTAGCGAAGGGGCTGCTGTGGTCGCGAGATCAAGATAGCGGTCTGCTCTCGAAGAATGATGGGATAGATAACGGCAGCGGTGGGATCAATGTCGTCAATCTGAAGGGGCTGCAGATCGAGACAGGCTTCTCGAAAGAAGTTATCAAGTTCGGCAAGCTGTAGTGATTCAATCAGCGTCCGAGACTCAATTAAATTGTCCTGACTGGGTGCATCACCCGTCAGCAATAGCTCCACGAGTTCTCGATAAATTGGTTGGACACTGTCTCGAAACGAAAACTGTATACCTGGGTTGCTGGTGGCCAAGTCGCTACGCAGTGTCTTAAGGGCTTGCACAGCCTGACGATAACTTGCGATCGCATCTCCACGATTCCCCTGGCGGTGGAACAAATACCCCAATTGTCCGGCAGCTTGGGCCGTAATATCAGTGGCCCTAATGCCTTGGGCGGTGGCTAGACTGCCTTCAGTGAAAGCGATAGCCTGCGGTATTTGCCCGAAATGGCTGTAGAGCTTGCCCTGTTGTAGCAAGAGATGGGCGATGGCCTGTCGATCCTGTAATTGGTCGGCAGAGGAAGCGGCTTCGACTAACAGCAGATGGAGATCTTCTAGGGAGCGGGGTGCGGCTTCAGGTTCCCAGGCTAGCAGGCTGTTGACGAAGTTGGCGGCGCTATAGATGCTATGACGACTGGCAGGGAGCGTTGCCAACTGGTCGTAGAGGCTGGGTATGAGGCGTTCGGCCTGGGACTTTCGTCCCAGATCGAGATAAAGGCGCAGTTGATTAAGCTGGGCGTCTAATCTCTCTTGCGAACCAGTGGCAGTTTGTTCTGCCTGTTGGAACGATTTTAGGGCGGCTTCAGGCTGCTTTAAGTTGCTGAGCGTATTGCCGAGGCTGAGCAGAATGGGGCTGTGGGCCAGGACTGGGGCGATCGCTAAACTTTGCTGTAGGGTCGTTTCACTCGCTTCAAAATCCCCTAGTTTTTGGTAGGCGATTCCTAAGCTATGGAGGCTTTGATACTTTAGGGTGGTGTCCGGCTGGTGGTTAATCTGCTCCGCCAGATCGGTGAGCAGCGTGCGCGACCGTCGATAAAATCCGAGGCTTTGCAGCCCCTGAGCTTGGTTGATTTGACTCCCTAAAGCACCCTGAGTGTCACCGGCACGGTGATAGAACTGCTGGGCTTTTTTCCAGGTTGCGATCGCATTAATACCCTTGCCCATCGCCAGTAACAGACTGGCCTGAGTATTGAGGGCATGGGCCAACAAAATGGGTTCTGCTTTCGGTTGAGACTCCAGTAATTTTAAACTCGCTGTAATGCTCTGTAATGCTACTTGCCACTGAGACAGCTCTTGAAAGGCCAAGGATTGATAGCTTAAGCTCAAGGCCTGATTTGCCGCATCGCCACGACGGGCATAGGCCTCTGCTGCAGCTTGAAAGGTTGTGGCGGCTTTAGCGAATTGACCGGCAGCATACAGACGCCGACCGTCTTGCAGCAACGAAGCGTGATCGGTTTCAGTGGTTTGACCCTGCTGAGCGATCGCAACCGTGCCAGCGGCTTGTGCCAGCCCAGGTGTGAGCAGCACTGCGAGACAAAAGCAAAAGAGGCCCAGAGAGGGCGTCCATTTTTTGCAGAGCGAGTAAAGGATAGGTTTATGATTGACCGAAGCTAGCATGTGTGAGCCGCATGCCCCACAGCATACAGGCTAGGTTGAAGGTTAACGAGTGTGATGTGTCCTTGGTCGTCACGCTGCCACCCGGTTGCTTCAACTAGAGAAGATTGAGCGACAGGCGCTTTCTTAACATACCCTTTAGAACTCTCACTTCGTTGCTGGGGTGTACGAAAAGCAGAAAGGTCTCTTAAATCTTTCCAGGGTTGTGGGTTACTAACTAGCTCCTGCGGGTTGGGCGGAGTGCCCCCCCGTCCCGTAAAAACAAAGCGGTTGCCCTGTTGTGCGGCACAGCCCACAGCAAGTTTTTGGCTGGCGTCGCTGATACTTTCGGGTAAGTTGACTAAACCAGAGTCAGGATCAGGCACCAGCGTGTTGACTTCAACGCCACCCGCCACACCAAATTCAGAGCTAGCATCAATATCATTGGTGCCGTTCCCTAAGATGGCTGGACGTTCTTCCAAGCCAAAGATTCCTTGTGTGGCGATGGTAATATTACCACCATTCCCCATAAAAGCATTGGCAACAATATTGCTGTCTTGATTTGGAACTGCGAAAAGAACGCCTGCATTGATATCAATATTTCCGCCAGTCCCAGTTCCTCCGGCTGCGGCTGTAATTTGGCTACCGTTACGCAATAAAAGTAGATCAGAGACTTGCAGGTTAAGATTGCCGCCATCACTTGAGACTGTCGCTGCGTTGATATTACCCTGATCAAGAGTAAGTGCGTTAGTAGTGATGTTGATCATACCTGCGGTTCCCAAACCAAAGCTATCAACATCAACAAATGCGCCATCTCCGATCACGAATTGTTGAGTGTTGATGGTAACGGTACCACCATCTCCAGCGTCTTCTATAGAAGCAGTAGCCGTCGTCAATCTACTAGGGAATGGGAGCAAGCCGAAAGGAGTAGCAAGCGCCCCGGTACCCGTTACTTCTACTCGTTCTGAAGCATTAATGAGCAAGTTACCAGCATTGCCTGGATTGCCAGTCGCAGAGGATACGGCTCCACCATTACGAATGAAGAAATTCTTCGTTTCAATTCTAATATCACCACCACGACCTGCCACTTCGGCATCAGGCTCAATGCCAACTTGCGAGAGTAAGGCGCTACCTACGCCATCAATTACAACTGATTCTGCTGCAATAATTTTTATGATTCCCCCATCTTCTGCTCCAGTTGTCACATTAAAAATCTGCGAGCTATTTTTTAAAGATACATTTCGTCCTCTTAATGTCACGGTGCCACCTGCACCGCTTGTGTTGATGGAAGAGGTATCAATACCTGATAAAGATGGAACTATTGTCGGCTCTAAACCTAAGTGAATATCTTGAAAACTATACACTTGATCATAATTAAGACTCCAGCCTTGATTACTGCTATTATCCAAGTGATCTAAGCCAACAAAGCTATTATCACCAACGCTGCCTAGTTCAATCCTGCCACTGGCAGCACTAAGGTGCCCACCTTCAATATTGACCTCACCTCCGACAAGTACTAGTGCATTACCAGACTTTACCTGTAAACCAACTGGGGCATCAAATAGGTCAGTTTCACCATTTGGTGTTGCATTAGATTGATTCGTGATGCTGCCTGGAGCAGAAGCAAACTGGATTCCTACAGGACCACTCATCGTTAGCAGAGGAGAGACTTGAGATGATACTGCACTAAAGATGACTCCATCAGCGAACACTACGCCACTTGCAGTACCGCCCAGGAAAGAGCCACCAATTTCAAGCGTTGCGTTTGGCCCAAAGACAATGCCATTAGGATTAATCAAAAACAGGTTGGCACTTCCTTTAGCCTGAAGTATGCCGTCAATCCGTGAAATAGAGCGTCCCGTTACACGGCTGAATATATTTTCAATGCTCCCATTGCTAGGAACTTGAAAGTTTATTTTTTGATCTGTCAGAGCCGAAAATGACTCAAAACTGTGAAATAGATTACTCCCACGTTGAGCACCGCCAGTAACCTCAATAGCAGATCTATCACCCTCGACCATTGTTGACAACGTATTGTCTGGAACAACTTGCGCGTTGACGGGAAAAGCGCATAGCTGAAACAGAAATAGTACAGACCCACCTAAGCCAATGGGAGCATCCCACTTTCGACAAAACATTCTCAAGATGATCTAAAACCATTGATTCCACTGTTGCCTAAAAGAGTATATCATCTGCGAAAGTGGGATGCTCCCAAGCCAATCCTACAGCCCAGACAAGGGCACTTAAACTTAGAAGAGAAAATAATTTCACGGAAAAGGCACACTTTTTTGACGAGATACTTCCCAATACTTGCTCGAAGTATACCCACACTTGACCTTTACTTACGCTGACAGCCCATTAAATTATCGTAACTACTCAGGCTCTAGATTTAGATTATAAAATTTCCCAAGCGCTACCTATGGCGTTTGTCGCCTGTATTGAGGCACCTGAAAAACTCAAAATTCTCAATAAGGATGCCATACA
>JBHJNL010000104.1:0-39052 GCA_050330855.1 Thermosynechococcaceae cyanobacterium
TGTTCAAGCGTTGCGCTCTGGCTCGGATTCCCCCTCGCTATTGCCAATGGTGAAGGAAAAGACAATACAGAAGAGGGCTACACTCCTCATTGCTTCGTAGACCCTTGGACGATTACGCCTTTCACGTCTAATAACTCGTACATCAACCCTCCTTTAGAACAAAAAAAGCACAGCCTTTCTAGGCTAAAATTAATCGAGAATTCTCTCCTTTAAAGCAAGGAAACGAGTACATTATTTTTGATATTCTGGCAGATTTGAGAGCAGCATATTAAAGTACTCTAATTCTATAGACATGATCATAGATCTCTAAAATCTAACATCAAAATTTTGCATAATCCTTTATAGAAATATCCACAAAAAACCTTCTCCCAGATTTGAAAGAAGGTTTTCTATACCTTATCTCTCTATAAGATCAGATAGGCAATTAATTCGCTAATACGGTTAACTTGTTCAACTAGCAGACTCGCTCGAATTTATCACGCGAATTTAAAATCAGTCAATTTGTAGACCAACTTGCTTTCTTGCCTTAGAAATAATGCTCTGTGCAGCCTGACGAAGGGTCGTAGCAGCAACTTCTTTTGTAGACTTATTTTGATTTGACAAAGAATGCCACCAGGAGACAATCTTCTCTGAAGCTTGAGTTGTCTTGCTACCCATCAGGCTTATGCCGACAACGCACCAGCATAGAGCAAGCCACATCAATATCATTGACTCCTTAATCACTATAAACAACAATCTTAAGCTTTTAATAAATGTCTTTCCTGTGTCTTGGAGCAAGAATAGATCTTTGAGCTTAGTAAATTGCTCAGAAATATTCATGCTGCTTTCTGCTTTGATGGTCGCTTGATCGCTAGAAGTATTCATTGTATTTTCTGTTGTGCTTTGGTTAATAGATGTATTCATGTTGTCTCCTGCTGATTTCATGATTTGGTTTTCAGAACTATGGATATTTTTAGATTCGTTAGCTTGGTTACTAGAGCTTTTTGTTGGATCGATAGTAGTGTTAGTCATGTTTTATGCTGTATAGACATCATTTGTATTCATTCAGTTTGGAGTGAAGTCTAGAAAATAGATCATAATTGAAGACCGCTACTTTCTCTCATTGAGGGCAATCCCCTTGTCTTCAAGAAGCATTGTTAATGCTTTTTGATTATTTCCATCATCGATTAGTTCTAGAATTGTATTTGTTTTTACATCTCTAAACTTATTTCGATAGATAGAAGATAAACCTAGAAGAAGAACGCCAAAACCCATGAATGTATCATCAAGCCCTCCGACAACTGGGACAAAATCAGGAATCATATCGATGGGGGCAATCAGATAAACTATCCCCATCAGTGCGTTGAAACAACCCATCACATAGCCCTCAATATTTCGAGGGTCAAAGGTCGCCCAAGCTAGACAATAGGTACAAACAAACAAGAAACCACGAACCGCTAGATCAACATAGGATGCTAGATGGTGCAACGTTGAACCGACCGGACTCCATATCTTCCACCAAATTGAGTGGGTTTCTGTGCTCGGTAGGGGCTGGTGATAGAACAAATCATGTAGCCAGGCCGTGTGATCAATAATGAAACCTGCAAAACCCGCCAATAGATAGGTTGTAGAAAGCAAAAGGAAAATAGCGGTTAGCGCTTTGGCACCATCATAGGCTCTGAATTGAAATAGAGAATTTGGAAAACTAGGGAGGGCTTCTAGTGTCAGATTTGTAGAGCTAGTCTGCGGTTGATGCTTCGGTTGTTGACGCTTCGGCTGACACGGCACTGGCAGCGGATATTCAGGAGGTTTTGAGTTAGGCCAACAGGCTGGATCAATTGTGATTCTCTTGGGTTGTCTCAAATTATTCATTCGTATCCTCCTACTATATTGAGTGGGCTATTCATTTTGAGTTTCACGGACTGAACCTAAGCCATTGTTGCTTGCCGTCTTAGTCTCTGTTTATTTTCTGTCTCTGCTTTAAATAGATAGATTACCCCAACTGAGTGGGTGTTGGAGATAAAAGAGTTTGCCGGAAATGAACAGCGGAATCATCGTCAGGAATATGGTGAGCTAGAACTTCAATAAATTTTTGGGGTTGTTGATATTGTCGATTAATAAGAGCTTGCTCAATCACTAAGCTGGCGATAGGGCCAATGTGAAGGGCTAGCTCAGTTCGACATCTTTCAATGAGTTGTGAGTGAATAATTGAGCATGTTGTCGGCACAAATGAATCTTTTTCAGGAATCTGCGCAGGTTGGTTCAATGCCAGTTCTGACTGATGTTGATCTGAATTGATACGGTGCTTTGAATATGCATGCTTTTTAAGCCATTGCCTTGCCCTTGAAAACTGTTGATTCCGCTGAAAATAGCTAGGGATCTCACTTAAGGTCTGAGTGACATAAGCTAGATTCTTTTTTGATGTTGCCACCAAACTGCTGGGCAATATATTTGGTTCAAGATCAAGGGCTTGAGCCAATGCTTGCACTGAAGGAAAGCGCTGGTCGGGATGCTTTTCTAAGCAACGCTTGATGATGCGTTCGAGTCCTACGGGTAGATGTTCACAACCCGGTTGAGAGCGAAGTGGGTGTGCTGGTTTGAGTAAGTGAGCTTTTATCCAAGACTCACCTGTCACGCGATGATCTTGAGATTTTAATCCGAAGGGATCTGCGCCCGTCAGCATTTCATACAGAATGATGCCTAAGCAGTATATATCTGCACGTTCATCAATTTGCTCTTGATCGTCAAACTGTTCTGGAGCCGAATAGTGATGTGTTCCTAAGAAAGAGCTGGCTAAGGTCGTATTTTCTGGCTGTAAGGACTGAACCTTAGCAATACCAAAGTCGATGATCTTGACTCGTTCTCCCGAGTCGGTGGGTACTAAAAAGATATTGGCGGGTTTAAGGTCACGATGAATGATTTTTATGCACTCATCAGTCTCCATCTCTGAGGTTTTGAACCGAACACCTTGGTGGGCTGATTTCAATCCCGCGCAGATCTGTTTCATGATCTGCTTCGTTCGCTCTACTGAGAGCTTGGTCTTTTGCTTTAAAACCTGCTCTAGAGTTTGCCCTTCAAGATGCTCCATTACATAGAAGAGTTGACCTTCTGCGGTTCTACCATAGTCACTCACTTGGACTATATTTTCGCTCTTGAGAGCAGCACAAATCGCGCATTCCCGTTCAAATCGCCGTTTGAAATCAAGTTCTGCAGTGGTCGATTCATACTTCATTGAAGGATTGAGAAGCTTAATCGCGACTGCTTTTCCTAAGCGAGTATCCGTGGCTTGATAGACATGCCCCATCCCGCCTTTGCCGAGCTGGGTTTCAAGCCGATATCGATCGTGGTCACCAATGAAGCGACCTGATAAGGCGTTAGGTTGGCAAATCAATGAATGAGTCACTTGTAGCACCATTGAATGGAGGATCTCTCGTCGCTGAATCAATCCAGCTTTCGTTAGCTGTGCTCATTGTGTCCCTGCACCCTTAGTCCAGGCATTAGACAGAAGTCGGATCTCTTTTGTTGTGAACTCCCTTTGCATAGAGTCAGACGATCTAATGTTTACAGCAGGTTTAGAACATTCAGGTGCTCTGACCCTATATAGGCAAGGCTTATGACTTCTACTTCTAACCAGACTTCACAGCAGGCTCCACATCGATACGATCGCTATATTGTTGAGCGTATCCTCGACTCAAATGGAATCGGACAGGTTTCTCTCGCAAGGGATACTCAACTCGATCAGTCAGTGGTGCTTAAGACGCTCAAAGAACCTCTCGTAGATTCTGCGGAGATGCATCGAGCGTTCAAGCAGGCCGTCAAATTGCGTGCAGCACTTAGCGGAGAGCATATTGCACAGGTGCTAGATTCAGGGATGACCTCAGAGGGGTTCCCTTTCTATGTGATGAAATATCTGCAGGGAGAGAGTCTGAAACAGTGTCTGCAGCGGGAGCATAAACTATCGCCCCAGCGGGCCATTGAGATTGCAGATCAGATCTGTGTCGCACTAGAGACTGCTCACCAAGGTCGATTTGAGTATTTGCTCAACCGTGATGAGCCGTTTGCAATTGTGCCCCATGACTTAAAACCTTCACACGTTTTTCTGGTGCCGACCGAGGCAGGTATGCAGGTCACACTGTTAGATTGTGGCATTACGACAACGCTTCGTAACTATTGCCATGAACCTCAACGTGAAAGCGGCCCCAGTGTGTTGCCGGGAACCTTTCACTATGCGGCTCCTGAACAGCTAGAGCCGGGTGAGCAGACCGATCATCAAACAGATATTTATGTGCTGGGCGTCATTCTCTATGAAATGCTCAGCGGGACCGATCCCTTTGGTCTTGGTTTAAATTCACGGCGAGTGGGTGAGGTCTCTTGGGTACAGGCCCATGCACTGCAGGCACCGAGAGCACTATGGTCGTCGCCGGGAGAAAGTCAGGCGTCTCTTGACTTGTCAGAAATTGTCATGAAGTGTCTGGCAAAAGATCCTAGCGATCGCTACTGCTCGATTAAAGCCTTACGCCAAGCCTTGTCACAAGTTGAATGGAGTGATGTGCGACCACCGGATGTTGCCATTGAACCGCTCACCACTGCTGAGCAGAACATTCGTCAAGCAGAGTCTGAACCTCAAACCCCAGAGGCGGCTCCTCATACAGAATTAGCTCAGCAATTCTCTTTTGCCTTCGATAAAACTGAAAAGGCTAACTTAATTTGGCCCCCGTTTCAGACCGTGCCAACGGTTGGGATAAATAACCTTTCATTTAGCCAGCAACCGTTCAATGAACTGAGCAATGGATTAAATGTCGGAGACACCTCAAACTCACCTCAAGAGGCAGTCCCAGACGAAACCATGATCCAAAACAATGATGCCGTGCATCCTGATCTGAGTGAGTCATCATCCACCCAGTTCAGTCTGCCGAGGATCTGGTCCGGTCAGCGTGAGGCACGGCATCCTGCTGACACTGCTGTTCTAGATATAGAACTTGAAGAAACCATTGTTCAATACGCGAACCCAGCGCCCCAGCCCCCCATTGATCAAACGATGGCCCCAACCTTTACCCAAGACGCAGGTGTTCATGTTGAGGCAACTCCAGACGTAGAGGAAACCATTGTTCAGTATCTAGATTCCGCAATCCATAATCCTGCCGATCAAACCGTTGCCCAGGTTCTGGCTCCCCTTGATGAGCAACCTGCTGACCAAACGATGTGCCAACAGAATTCATTGCCGGTGCAGTCGTCAACCCTGGCGATGGTCAAAACCCAGCATCGGCTTCCGGGCCGAGCCTTTGTGCAAACGATGTGGCGAAGTCGGCGAAATTTCACCTCGCTGTTTGTCAATGTCACCGGGCGATGCTTCTATGGCCTCCGCAGGATGCTGGATTTCAGGCGGTGGCGCTCGGTTCCTCAACTGCCTGCAGCCGGGGTAAGTCAGCCCGCTCACAACCCAGTTCATTCACAGGTCCATTCGGCAGAGGCGCAGGTGAGTGCAGAGCAGCATCAGAAATCTCTGCGAGAACTCGATCAGTGTCGGCTCTCTTTTGCTAGAGAATTAGCTCGGAATGGTAAGTTCCGTGATGCGATCGCAACGGCTCAACAAATCCAAGAAACAAGTCGTTTGTACAAAGACGCCCAGAAGTCAATCCAGAATTGGCAGCGGCTTTAGGGTTAGAAGAAGCCTAGACCTTCGGCTATTCTCGTTCTTCTAGGTCAGCTCTAGGATAGGCTTATCCACTGCAGCAAGACTTTATAGTCTGCCACCGGGAGACGATATGAATGCTTCAAACAAGCCGTTAATACAGTTAGCAGAGCACTGTCTCCAGGATGAGGTTCTGGCAGAGCAATTGTGCGATCGCATCTACGACCAACTTTACTCAGATCTCAGAATTCAGCGAGAGAGAATCGGCAACCCTAGTACAGGAAGACAATAAAAATGGCTCACCATGAAAATTACGTCACCACCAATCGATTCCATATTGAAGTCGATGGAGACGAACTGGGTTCATTCTCTGAATGTTCAGGCATCAGCGTTGAAATTGAGAAAGAAGTTCACCATGAGGGGGGCGTCAACGATCAGCAACGAATTAGTTTAGGTCAAACTAAATTTTCAAATATCACACTCAAGCGAGGCGTCACAGACGATACCGCCTTTTCAGCATGGCTGGGCGAAGTCTTCGAGGACAAGATTAAGCGGCGCAATGTGACGATCACCACCTACAACCAGGCCGGAGAAATCATGAAAGGCTGGAGCCTGATTGGTGCTATTCCGGTGGGTTGGACGTTACCGAGCCTAGAAGCAGACGGCAATACGGTGGCGGTAGAAGAATTAACCCTCGCCTTTGAAGGCTTAAAGATTGCCAAGAAAGAAGCCGGGAAAACCGAAACAGCCTACAGAGATGACAAAGGATATTTCGCCAGCAGCGCCTGGGAATGATCATAAATCGGGAGTTCAACCATGGAATGGATCAGTATTGAAGACTTACTGGCCGAGGAGGGGGCGCAGACAGACGACCTTGCCATCGATTTTGTGGAGCCAGCAGAGGAATTGCTATCCGACACCGCTGTAACTAAAGCTCCCATTTTTGACGACACCTCAGAAACAGCAGGCCCGATCAATAGTGTCGATTTAGAGCGTTTAGCTAGGATAATTTGCGATCGCATCTCCCCTCTCCTCGAAATTGAGCAAGAGCGCAATGGCTTCCCTAAAAGCACCAGCCTTCTATGGCGAGCAGCAAGCCCCGGTCAATCGGGTCAGCTCCAGCTAGATGCTTTAACACGGCTGACTCAAGCGATGACTCACCGACTCTACCGACGACTAGAAATTGAGCAAGAGCGCCAGGGATTCACCCAAGGGTGTTTGCCCTGGTAAATGCTTCGCTCTGAGAGATCATGACGCATCAAAATTCTGAGGTAAATACGATGGCAGCACTGATAAAAGCCAAACTGGAGGTCCACAGCGCTCTCAGCGGTAATCCCCAAAAAATAGAGTTCATGTTTAATCCATCAGAACTCGAATTTACCCGTCAGGTTTCTTGGGATAGCGATCGCGGCAACCGCAGCAGCACCCTACTACCAAAGGTCAACTTTTCAGGCGTGGAACCCTATACCTGCACGCTGCAGAACTTACTGTTTGACACCTACGAAACGAAAAAAAGTGTCCTCACAGAATACATCAATAATATTAGAGAAGGGGTGACCGCCAAATCGAGCACCATTACTCGACCACCGGTCTACACCCTAATGTGGTCTGAGAAATATTTTCATTGCGTGATGACCAGCCTCAATTATCGGCTCACCCTCTTTTTGCCAGACGGTACCCCAGTCAAAGCGATCGTCAATATTGGTCTTCAAGAAGTCGATCCCACCGCTCTGCCCGCCGGTAGACCGTCTACTCAAGGAACCCAAGATAAAAGACTGGGATAGAACCGACATCCGTCAGCAAAAGAACAAAAATCGTTCGTGAATTTAGTCGAGAGTAGCCTCCCATGCCTAAAAACAAAACCCTGTATTTATCAGAACCCATTCTCAAGATCAATGGTGGTGCCGCCTCGGCAGAACTGATGCAAGATATTTTAGACATTACAGTCGATGAGAGCTTACATCTGCCCAGTATGTTTGTTCTTAAGATTCACAACGCCTACGTTCCGGCCAGTGAAAACAGTGAAGAATGGAGAAATGAGAAATACTTCAAGCTTGGCGATGTGATCACAATTGGCTTCAAAGGGAGTACAACAGAAGATCTTGAATTTAAAGAGAGTGAAGAAGAGCTGCGGTTAATAGAAGGTGAAATTACCGGCATTGAAGTCAAGTTTTCAGATACCTCTAAAGCGCACCTCATCATTCGGGGCTATGACGTTTCCCATCGCCTCCACCGGGGCCGCTATAATCGCTCCTTCCTCAACCAGACCGCCAGTGACATTGTCAAAATAGTTGCCAAAGAAGCCGGACTCAAGATCGGTCAAGTCGATTCAAGTGGTTCTCCCCGTGACTATACGTTTCAAGAGAATCAAACCAATATGGAGTTTCTGCGCGAGCGGGCTGCCAGGGTCGGATTTGAACTCTTTGTGCAGGACAATAAACTTTACTTCCGTGAACCAAAGAATAATGGCTCTCTAACCCTAGAGTGGCTGACAGACATCAGCAGCTTCGACGTGCGGACAACCACAGCCGAGCAAGTTAGCTCCGTTGAGGTCCACGGCTGGGACTATAGCAAAAAAAAGTTGATCTCAGAAAAAGCCTCTACAGAGCAGCTTGTCACCAGCACAGGTAATCAGAAAGGGAGCAGCAGCAGCACGGTTTTTAAGTCCATGCCATCCCCACAGATGATTGTGGTGGATCAAACAGTAGAGAGTTCTAAAGAAGCGAAGCAGATGGCTCAAGCACTCTGTGATGAGCTAGGGGGTGAGTTCGTCACAGCCAAAGCGAAGGCCGAGGGCAACCCCGAAATCCGCCCTGGCAAGGTGGTTAAACTCGAAAAAATGGGCACCCGCTATAGCGGTCAATACTATGTGACCGAAACCTGTCATCGATATTGCCAAGGCGTATTAAAGACCCATTTTGACGTGCGTGGGTTAAGACAAGGTAGCTTACTCTCTACCCTGCCGCCTAAGACGCATCTGCAGCCCGGTCAAACAAACCTAGTCGGCATAGTAACCAATAATGATGACCCGAAGGGCTGGGGTCGTGTCAAAGTGAAGTTCCCGACCTTGAGTGAAAAAGACGAAAGCCATTGGGCTAGAGTCGTTGGCTTAGGAGCTGCTAAGGATCGAGGCTTTTACTGCCTTCCTGAAATCAATGATGAGGTCTTGGTTGCCTTTGAACACGGAGACATTCATCGTCCCTATATTATTGGCGGTGTCTGGAATGGCGGAGAGGACAAAACCGTTGAAACAGTAAATGACACAATTGATAACGGGAAAGTCAGGCTACGCACCATTAAAACTCGCACCGGACACACCATTCAGTTTGTCGAAGAAGACAAATTCAACTCCAAAGCTGGGATCTATATCACGACAGCGGATGGGCATCATATCGATCTCAATGACAGCGAAAAATATATAGAAATTCAAACCATCGGTAACCACACCATTCGTATGGATGACAAACCGATCTCGAAGGGGATCGAGATCAAAACCTCAGGCCGGAATCAGGTGACTCTTAATGACACAACATCAACCATTACAGTAAAAACGAA
The DNA here is from genome assembly GCA_050330855.1 of Thermosynechococcaceae cyanobacterium. Lineage (GTDB taxonomy): Bacteria > Cyanobacteriota > Cyanobacteriia > Thermosynechococcales > Thermosynechococcaceae > RCC1774. Next base: position 9,167 of record JBHJNL010000104.1, read on the forward strand.
AACACAACAGTCTCTGACTTTCAGCGATCCGACGATGAGTATTTCGCTCCGAACCGCTGGGCTAATAAACCTTAATGCAGGTGGTGCCGTTAGTGTTAAGGCCGGTGGTGCCGTTGATGTTAGCGCAGGCGGTGCCGTTAGTGTCAAAGCCGGTGGCGCAGTCAGTATCAATGCATTAGGCACCATCACTGCTTTTTCCGCAGGGCCACTCAATCTAACGTCTGCATCGATGATTAATATTGCGGCACCCTCCGTTGCAATGCTTGGCGTTGTCACAGCCAACGGCATTCCACAGCTCATGTAAGAAAAATTTACGGCAAGAGTGACGCATGCTGCATCACTTGCAACAAGCCATAGAACACCAACCAGTGCTTATTATTTCTCTAGCCGAACCGCATACCACTGCAGATACTGCTCACTCCCCAAATCTAGCTCACAGCTTGTATCAAGCAAATGCTGGGCCTGAGCAGCCACCGTCGGCAAATGCTGCAGGTCTGCTGCCTGCTCAGGATATTGCTGCAGAAGTCCTTCTAATCGCAAAAGCATTTCTGCCGCCGTCAAAAACTGTTCTGGCTGTCCTGTTTCTAAGATCACGTACATCTCTTCGCTGTACATTAACGAATCAGGCATGGTGATACACCTTAGCTAGAGGGCACCAGCCGCCGCCGGAGTACCTTCACCCGACGAGTGGCGGTGGAGTTTTTGGGGTCTTGCTCTAAACTCTTTTCATAGGATTCTAGCGCCTGGGTCATCAGGTTTTTCTTTTCATAGACATGGCCCAAGTTATTGAGAGCCGTCACATAGTCGGGCTGATGTTCGAGGGCTTCTTTATACTGTCGAATCGCCATATCATACTGATCTTGGTTAAACAGGGCAAACCCTAGGGCGTTATAGACCGGCGCACTCTCTGGCGGAATCTCTTCGTCGACTTCTATGATTTTGATGGCCTTTTTAAATTGCTCCGCCGCCTGGCCGGGTAGCTTTTTCATCAGGTAGATGCTGCCCAGTTCAAAGTGGTCTTCAACCGTCCCTGAGCCGCCTCGAATTTTAGTCTGCAGACGCTCAATCTTGGTTTCCGTTTTTCGGGTTTGTAAGACCTGTCGAATGACCATCACCACAGCGAATAGCAATAGACCCAGCAACAGTGCCAAATAGATCCAGGCCAAGGGCAGATTTTTAATCGCTTGCATTCAAGAATTTTTATAAACGACGCTCTTCTTAGCTTAGACACTTTATCTACCGATGTGAATGCGATCGCAACCCATCGATACAGTTACGTTTCCTCACTTAACTCTAAGCCCCAATGCTGCCGACGTTGCTGCAGCCACCCCGATTCGCTGAGCCTACGTAACGATTGATTAATTCGCTCTAGTAAAGGGTTGTACTGCAGTCCCTTGGGCAGGGCAATGGCGAGAGAACGCCGTGCCAGGGGTTGCACCACAATGTGATAGCTAGCGTTTTGCTGCAGCCAACCCGTTAATACCATCTGATCACCGGCAAAGGCATCGGCTTTTTTGTTCGCTAGCAGGGTTTGGGCCTCTTGGTAACTGCTGACGCCCACCAATCGAATATTAGGGAAAGCAGAACGAATGACGGCAATTGCATTCGATCGCTGTAGCACCGCAATCGCCCTTAAATCTTGAGCTGTGTGAATCTGAGGAGATTGCGTCATCACACCCGTGGCGCTCTGCGCGTAGGGCTGGCTGAAATTGACGACGCGCCTCCGGTTATCGGTAACGGTGAGGTTTGCGATCGCCATATCCACCTCTGCCGACATCACGACCTTCAGCCGATCTGGGTTTGCCACCGGCTTAAACACCACCGCCGTCGCATCCCCCAAGAGATCCTGCGCGAGCTGCCGTGCAATCTCAATTTCAAACCCCTGGAGCTGCCCCTGGTGATCTCGAAACCCCAACGGCCTCAGATTCTCTTTAACCGCCACCACAAGATGCCCCCGATTTTTAATCTCGGACCACTCCGCCGCTGATGCAGTTGCAGCAAAGGTCAAGCTTAGGCATGGGAGCAATACACATCGAAGCATCGACATAGGGCAAGTCCTCCCAGCCTGAATTAAAGTCCTTCAGCGATCAAGAGCGCCTGCATTTGAGACCACGATAAACCTCGCTCTAAATACTGAGGTGCCGCCGGATCGTAGGGACCCACCAGCCGATCAACTGAGATAATTTTTGCCCCCTCTGGCAAAATCGGCACATCCGGATCAAAGGCCGTCGGTCGGGTTAAAGAGCTAGAAAAGCCTTTGAAAATAGCAACTTCATCCACCTGTCCTTCAATCTCAGCGGTGACTAACAGCACCTCTTGGGGCCGCTGCAGCGTGTATTGTTCCAAGCGAGAGCCGGGGCTTGCCATCCGCGCTAAAATCCCGTTGCTGAGCGCCCCTGCTTCGCAAGGCGAAACAGTAAGAAATACAAGAAATACAACCCATAGAGAATCAGTGCGATCGTCGCTATAAGGCCCAACTTACCGGCATTGGTACCGCTATGGAGCAGCCCCTTATAGCCCCACGGAGCCTTCAGCCACACCTGACACATTGAGTCTGAAATTGCAGCGCTCGATAGGGCGCACCGCAAAAACGGGATCTGTCCAATTGCCGCCAACCCACAGTAGAGTGTCGTCGCCCATCGCCAAGCGCTAAAGGCCAGCTTCAACTCCCCGCGCCGATCTTCAATTTCTTCATTAAGATCGGCCCAAAACCAGAGACTAACGGCCACTAGTATAAGGGCACAGAAACGAATGATAAAGCTAAAGGGCAGCTCTGCCATCATTAAGTATACCGAAATCAGCAGCAGACTTGCCACACGCCAGTAGATGACCAGTAAATGGGTAATGGCCTTAGCTCGCTTGAGCATAGACCAAACGAGCAGCCCAAGAGGCGCTAATACGACGAAGAGAAGAGAAAGACGGTAATCAGTCCAGGCCAGCGGCTGCAGGATTTCAATGGGCATTATCGGTTCAGTACATTTGGGGCATTGACTTAGAGCAACCCCCTAGGGGATTTAAAGGCAGGTGAGGGGTTCACCGACTCTAGCGCTCTGCATTATTCTAGACCAGCACCTTCCACAAAGGACAATCTAAACGCAGAAGCACAAACCCAGAATGCCCTAAACGAGAGCAATTATAACGAAAAAACTTTTGATGGAACCCGATAAACCTGAGACGGTGCATCCACCGGCAAAATACTTTGCTGCATCACAATCGGAGGAGAGGCGTCAGAGGGCAGGGTCGTCGCATCAGATAAATAGCCCATGCAGCCATCCATAAGCAGGTAAACGGCCACCAATCCTACTGCCGAAAAGCCGACTAAGGTACCGGCAAAGATCAGCGACGCTTCACGCAATCTCAGAGCTGATCGCATGAGCTGAAATGACCAAAAAACAAGGCCGGTGGCAGTAGCAAGTAGAATTATCATAATGTTTACTTATTGTAACAAAAATAAAGTAAACCGCTCTTGATAAAATCCACTCTTGATATTGTTTTAAGAATCTCCGTCAGGCCATCGCTCTAGGGGCGCTGATCTAAGGCGCGTTTACCGCCCCAGTTTTCGACAATTTTGTCATCGTAGTCATCTGCAGCCTGCAGAACGGCAAGCACTGAGGCCTCTAGCTCTTGGGGATCGCAGGTTGAACCAACAATGGTGTGCTCAAACAAAATATCGTTGGCTTGACTCAGGGAGAATGCCCCAAAGCGTAAGTCTGCATTTTCTCGCAGCAGAAAGGTTTGCAATGTGGCGTCAATAGTAGCGCCTGACACCACGGTCGAACGGATATTGATCATGGCGTCATCCTTCCAGGGATAAAGTTTGACCTCAACCCAGGCGGACCCCATAAATAGCCCCACCCCCGGTTCATCCAGCGTCTCCCAAGGGATATGGCCGAATAGCTCATCCATCCAGCCTTCTACCTTCTTGAAGCAATCTTGCTGTGCCTGTGTTTGAAATTCCATAGTAGATTTGTGAACGACGGTGTTAATCGACAGTCTTTTCGATGACGAGAGTTAACCGACCGGCTAAGACGCCCAAGGCTGCGATCGCCGTCATCAAGAAGGGTGAAAACATTAATCCTAGGGTACCGCCCACCACGCCGACGGTACAGGGAATTCTTAAGAGTGGACGTCCCGCTTCGGTCTTGATCACAATCTGACGGAGATTCCCTTGCCCAATTAATGCTTTGATCCGGACCATGACGGTATTGGCATTGACCAAAAACTCTTCGATACTGGTTTTGGTGGTGGTGTCAGAGTCAGTGGGATCAATCTCTGGGGAAGGCATCTGATCTGAATCGCGATCGCTTGACTCACTCATCTGCGTACTCTCCATACATGCTTTAACAATTACCGCCCAATCTAACTTGGGTTAGCCCCAATCTCTAAATTTTGATCGACTGTTCTAATCTTAGGGGTAAAGTCGCTGCAATCTAACGCATCTAGCTCCTGACTCAGAAATGAGTCAGGAGCTTTAAAGAAACCTGTTGGTAGGGAGGGGCTACTTCAGAACTTCTACGCTCACGGGGGCAACTCCACTTCCCATCATGCCGATCGCCTGTGCGCCAGAGCGAGACAAATCAATAACGCGACCGCGAACGAAGGGACCGCGATCGTTAATCCGAACGATGACTGACCGACCATTGCTTAGGTTTGTAACCCTGACTCGTGTGCCAAATCGCAATCGCTTATGGGCTGCCGTCATTTCGTTCTGGTTATACCGCTCACCACTGGCAGTTTTACGACCATGAAATCCACCGCCATACCACGAAGCCTGTCCGCGTTGGGTCGAAACCACTGAACGGACCGCCACGCTCTCGGCAGGATTGGGCTTGGCAACAACTGCGGGCTTGGGACGGCCTGGAATAGTCGTGAGGGGATCTGCATTCCCCAACTGGCGACGAATTCGATTGGTAATCTGGAGCGCATCCTCGGCAGCATCTTTAGTGGTGTTGGGCAGCAGCGTGTTTTTATCCATTGCCACCAGTTGCTCATCGCCGATCCGAATCACATAGGTATTTTGCTGTTTATCCCAAGAGACTCGTACTGTATCTCCTGCCGAGGTCTGGAGCTGATTAATTTTTGCTGCCACTGTTGTGGCCCGCCACATGGGGCCAGACTCTTGCTCAGCCTTTTGATCACCGGGTTCGGCAACCTTGATTTGACCGGCCTTGGCCTTGGCGGCCTCTCCCAAAAAAGTAACGACGGGAATACTACGGACGTAAAGGGTGACGGCTTCTCTGCCCGATATCTTATGGCTATAGAGACGAGTTAAAGAGGGCGCAGCAGACTCTTCGGCTTGGCCCTCTCCAACTTTTTCTTCGCTAGCTGTCGGGGGCTGTGCTTCGTTGTCGGTGACGGGCTGATCGATGGCTTGCTGCGGGGCAACTGGAGAGGCGTCACTACTGCGCTCACTGGCTTGACTGACGGATAAAGCGCAGAGGACTGAAACGACAAGAGCGGAAGCAAGGCCTGAAATTAAAGGTTTATTGTTCATATTGCTGTTGTAAGGGGCAATGGGCGCTTAGTAATCCCTGATGTCCTGTGGCAACTACTAAATCTGTACTCATTACGAATGCGTGTTGTCTTTACACAACTTAATCAACCTACCACGCCGGTTTTCATTTTGGAATCCGGGAATTTGCGCAGAAAGGTTCGCTCCTGTCAAGTTAGATTGACCCAGTGTTCCCAAATTTTCTCAATACGATCCCCTCAATCTACCGCCCTGACCACTGGCTAGGGACTAAGTATAAATACTCGCCATTATTAGCTTATCTAATAGGTTAAGGCTATATTGATTTATTTTTTTAATTGAATTTTTAGTTTTTTTTGTCTAAGAATGACGTTTCTCTATCTTTCGGTCGAGGTTGAAGCGTCATTTTATACCCTAGCTGCAGCTACTAAATCCACACACGGGACAGGCTCCACCAGAGCAACCATTCATGTGCTGTAATTCTGCACCACATTCAGGACAGAGCATCGCCACTAAGTTCTGCTCTGGAATGGCCCAAGTGCTAGCCTGATCAGTCGTTGGAGCTTCCGGTACTGGCGCTGCAGTTGCCAGAGGATGCGTTTCTAAGGATGGGCCTAGATCCTCCGTTGATGCGGCGATAGGGGCGTCGAGGGCCGTGGCGTTGGCAGTGGCAAGAGAAGAAGAAGAAGAAGATGCGATCTCACCGTCTTCAGTCTCCGGTTCTACTTCGTTGTGATGGGGCGCTGTTAAATCAGTCGTAAGCGTTTCAGGTGCTTCCTGCAGTGCTTTGCCGATCAGGTCAGCGAGGCCCAAAATGCGATGGGGGCCTAACCCCTCGGAGTCAGCCCCTCGAATGCCTCGAATTTGATGACAAATCTCAGCAATCGGCACCTGCTTGGACAGCAACAGATTAATCAATCGAGCAATCGCTTCGCAGAGAGACTGGACTTCGGTGCCGGATTTGCCCACCGTTACCCACATAGAGCGCAGGCGGTCGTTTCTATAGGTGAAATAGACCAGCACTTCGCCCCAGGTAAAGGTCTGGATGTGACGCTGCAGGGCGCGGTCATAATCTTGCAGTAGCGGTACAAAGAGTTCAGGTTCTTGCTGTACCAGATCTGCGGGTGCGTTATCGCTAGCCGCAACTTCCGTGTGGTTGGTCTGCTCATCCACCAGAGTCAGTGGCTCTGGAGTCTCTTCCGCTTGCGCCGCTTCAAGGGGCGTAGAATCCGGCGAGTGATCGGGGGCCGTCTCAGGCGTTGCTTCTACTGCAACAGGCTCTGAGGGTAGAGAGGCCGCAGTGGGGTTTTCAGTGCTAGCAATCTCGGCTTGCTCTGGCTCCACCATCGGAGATAGGGCTGCGGAAACCTGGGGTTCGGCTTCCTGCCGTTCAGGATCTTGAAGATGGGCGATCGTGGAAGCTAGCTCCTCGGCTGAGGGGAGGCGCTCGTCTACGGCCTGTTCTAGCATTGGATCTTGAGGGGGCTGATTGTCGAGAAGCGCAGCCGTTTCTACCGGGGCTTCAGCAATAGCGCCACCCTCCTGCGAGAAAGCCTGCGGAAACTCCTGCATTAATGACAAGAGATTATTTTGTGAGGGACGAGGTTGGGGCTTTGGTCGCTGCAGAGAGACCACTTTTTGGCTTTGCTGCATCGGTCTGCTGTCTCGCTCCTCTGCAGAAGGCTGGGAGATGTTGGGAACGACTTTTAAAGGTGTCCGTTGAGCCGTCGTCGGTGCAGCAGGCGCTGCCTCATGGTTTGTTGCGATCGCCGCTGCCGGAGGCGTTTCGACTTGTGGTGGATCGACCTTTGCTACCGCTGGTGCTGCCGCGATAGGAGATGGGAGGTCATGTTGCTCATCTTGGGCGCTGAGCACCGCATCGGGTTCCACCTCTGCAGCGCTCGGCTCTTCAAGGGGCTGGCTCGGCTCCGACTCATGGCTGGACTGAGCCGCTGTTGCGGGAGGTATAAATGGCTCCGCCGAGTCTGAGAAGGCTTGGGGAAACTGCTCAACCAGACTCAGCAGTTTATCGGTATGAGCCATGATCTTTCCTTTGCGAGCCATGAGGGTTCCTTGGTGATGTTAGAGAGAGCAATCAATCAGCAATCAATCGGCAAGAAAGAGCGCTTCGATTGATGAACTAAGGCAATTTAATCTGATTTTTCAGCTTCGCCCACCTTAATGGGTTCAGAGTCCAGGGTTCCGGATCGATAGATGGTAACACCTTTAAGTCCGGCTTTTTCGGCAAGGCGATAGATTTGCTTGATCTCTTCTACCGTGGCCTCTGCTGGCAAATTGATTGTCTTAGAGATAGACGAGTCAATCCAGTCTTGCCATTTAGACTGCACGATAATGTGCCAGCCCGGTGGAATCTCACGGGCAATCTTAAAGCTGTGGGCCACATCTGGATGATCCGTTGCGTACTGAGTACCTTCTAGAGACCCACTCTGCTTAACGATTGCGGCATCTTCGTCCGAGAGACCTAGCGCTTCAAGGTAGGGATTGAGGATCTGGACCCAGTTCTGCTTGTTTTGAGAGGCATCCACAAACACCTGCTTCCATAGGGTTAAGCCAAAGTCAGGCTCAAAGGCCCAAGAGCAAGCGGCCAACTGAGCAATACTGCCCGTGGGCGCGATGGATAGTACGGTGGCGTTGCGGCGAGGGACTTGGGCGAGGTCTTGGCGATCGCTCTCTAGAACCTCTTCCCCGTTGTAGTGATTGCCTTCACTATCAACCCACATTTCAAAGGGGTTGCCGGTGTGAATCTCTTTAATTTTGGCCCAGACACCGCAGGGGCCTTTCTCAGCAGCAATGGCCTCTGAGGCTCGGTAGGCATGGTTGGCAATCCAGCTTCCCCAGTGGTCAATAGCCTCTAGATGTGCCTGGGAATCATAGGGAATGCGGGCCATTTTGAGATAATCAGCCCAGCCCATGATGCCGAGGCCCAACTGTCGAAACACATTGGTCACATTTTCTTTTTGGTCAGGGGTGGCGAATTCAGACACGCTGAGCACGTCATCTAAAAAGCGAATGGCAATGCCAACAGTATCAGCAAGGTCATCCCAGGCGACGGTAATCTCGCCCTGCTCATTGCGGCGGACAAACTTGGTAAGAACAAGGGAACCCAGGTTACAGGCAGAGTTAGGCGGCAGAAAAATCTCCCCGCAGTTGTGGGCCACTAGCCCATTGGCGTCGAAACAAGCTGGCCCCGGCACCGTGCAGTCATAAACCGTTTCCGTTCCATCGCGTTCTAAAGACGCAATGGTGACCGAGAATCGTTCTCGATTCGGGGTGCGAACGTAATTGTTGAGCGCTGCTTCTAGTTTTTCAATTTTGTCAGGATCTTGAAAACCAACGTGTTGGGCAAACTGTTGAATGTTATCTCCTGCAATCACTAACTCATGCTGAGCCTTGCAGGGATAGAGGGCCATGCCTCCTTTGCCGTCGGGCAACGGGCGTTCCTGCGCGTCACGGCGATTGCGGTAAAGCGTAGATGCAATGCCGATTCTAAGCAGCATACGCTGTACGGCTTCTAGAAGGGGTAAGTTACTCTGTGCAAGGCGCAGACTAACGCCTTTGACTTGATGTCCCTGCACGCTACCGTCGGCATCAAAGAGTCCCTGCAAAAATCCCTGATAAAAGCTGTAGCTGGCCTGCTCCACGGCAGGGGTGATCGTCTTATGCCCAGGTTCAATACCGAAGGTTGCAGCCAATCGGGCGAAACGAACGGTTGAGACAACGCCTTTCTGTTTTTGCTCGGAGCAGGTACTAGAGAGCGAGTACGATCTGCCAACGGAACTTGTGCCGTCAATATCATTGAGTAGCGACACGGCTCGATTCAGCATCGGTTGATGATGATCACCCCAAAATGCCAGAATCCCCTGCCTTGCGCCTGATGCATTGTTCGCAAAGGTACCATCACCGACGAAACTCCCTAAAAGCCAACCCTCGTCTTGGGTTCCAGTACCTTGCCAAGGCGAAATATGACGATGGTTATGGATGACCACGCGATCGCCCTGTTGCAGAGAATCAGCGGTAACCCATTCTGTATACTGATGCCGCCGAGTTTGAGCGGTCACTTTGAGAACCTTGTGATTCCCGGTTAGCCGCAGGCAGTATCCGGCTTGAGTCTCCAGTCGATAAACAGGTTTTTCACCGGTGGCCCAAAACCCCTCCGGGGTCGTACTAAACAGCTCTCCGTTGACGTAGGTGCTGTGCTGCACGCCCACTAAATCTTTCACTTGGCGTGGTCCTTCACCCGTGTGAACCCAGGTGTCAGCGGTAACGCAGGGATTGGTGCAGGTCACAAAGTCACGGATGGGGCTGCGGCGTTTGGCGTTGTCAATTAAAAGCAGGCCAGGGTCGGCGGTATCGTGGGCATTTTGCGCCATGGTCTGCCAGAGACGATTGGCCTCTTCGTCTCCTTGATCGAGCTTGGCAAAGAATTCATCGTCAAGCTGTACCGAGATGTTGGCGTTGTGCCATCTGCGATCGCGTTTCCCTTCAGGATTCAAATGCGTCTCAACCCAAGCGGTGCCCAGCTTATTTTGGAGTTCAGTGAGCTTAGCCTGTTTTTCAGCCGATGGCGCTTCGCTGAGGGTCAACTGCCCCATCTGCTCAATGATGTCTTTGACAAAATTGGCGTCAATGGTGGACTGGGTTTTGGCTTGAATAAATTCCCAGATATCAGGATGCTTCCAGTTCATTGAGAACAGAAAGGCACCGCGACGCGCCTTGTTGCCCGTGGTGATTTTCTTGGAGTTCTCAGACACCATATCAAGCACCGCGCAGGGACCCAGCGCCTTGCCGTCTTGAAAGGGTTCCCCCTTGGCTCGAATATAGCCCTTGGTGCCCTCTGCACCGATGTTGATGCCGACCCCGCCGCGAAACTTAGTGGTGAGGACAGAGTCAGAGACGAGCTTGGTAATGTCGTGGATATGGTCCTCTGAAGAGAGAACAAAACAGTTCAGCATCCCATGGGTGCCGTGATTAGAGTTTGCCAAAATGGAGCCGCCGGGGACAAATTTCATCGGCAGCAGAATGGACAAAAACTTATTTTCCCAGGTGCGCTGCAGTTCAGGTGTCGCTTCAGCACCAGCAACAAAGTGGGCCACCCGCCGTGCCACGTCTTCCCAGGAGGTTTCGTCATGAATGAGGTACTTCTGAAGGACCGCTTTTTGGGATTCGCTAAGTTCGATCTGAGAGGATTGTGCAAGTACCATATCTAGTGCCAAGACGTTGAGCGCGTTCGAAAATTACCACTAAACTTAGCGCACCCTGATTTTAATCTCAACCTATTCTCAAGCAATTTAATATTAGTTCTAGATATGTAGCCTCCTCTCAACAAAAATAGCCCTCTGCACTAGGGACAGAGAGCTATTTAAGAGCGGGGCTGAACTTGCGCTAAACTCGCTTAGCTTTCAGAGAATTCAGCGTCAATGACGTCGTCACTGCCAGACTCATCAGTGCCTTCAGGGCCAGCCTCAGCACCGTCTGGCGCAGGCGCACCGGCTTCACCCTGCTGATAGGCTTGGCTGCCGACGCTGTAAAGCGCCTGCTGCAGTTCAGTGGTCAGTGCTTTCATGCGCTCGGTGTCGTCGCTGGCGATCGCTTCTTTGAGTTCACCCACCAACGACAGCGCCTTCTCTTTCTCGGGACCTTCGACCTTGTCACCTAGCTCTTCAATCTGCTTTTCAGTTTGATAGACCAGTGTATCGGCTTGGTTCTTGACCTCGATTTTTTCACGACGCTCTTGGTCTGCAGAAGCGTTGGATTCTGCATCCCGAACCATCTGATCGACTTCAGTATCAGAAAGGGTTGATGCCCCGGTGATGCTGATCGACTGCTCTTTGCCCGTGCCCTTTTCCTTGGCCGTGACATTAAGAATTCCGTTGGCGTCAATATCGAAGATCACCTCAATTTGAGGAATGCCTCGCTGGGCCGCTGGAATACCATCAAGCCTAAAGGTGCCAAGACTCTTGTTGTCTGTTGCCATTTCCCGCTCTCCTTGGAGAACGTGAATTTCAACATTGGTCTGGCCGTCCACCGCCGTAGAGAACACCTCAGACTTTTTGGTGGGAATCGTCGTGTTGCGAGGAATCAGCTTCGTCATCACACCGCCCAAGGTTTCAACACCCAAGGAGAGCGGTGATACGTCTAAGAGCAGAATATCCTTGACTTCACCAGCTAGCACACCGGCCTGAATGGCGGCACCAACGGCAACCACTTCGTCAGGGTTGACGGACTGGTTCGGCTCTTTATCAAGAACTCGCTTAACGGTTCCCAGGACCGCCGGAATTCGAGTGGATCCCCCCACCATCACCACTTCATCAATGGCGCTCTTGTCAATTTTGGCGTCACGAACGGCATTCTCGACCGGGATGCGACAGCGATCGATGAGGTCAGAGCAAAGCTCTTCAAACTTGGCACGAGTCAAGGTTGTATCTAAGTGCTTAGGACCATCTTGCGTCGCGGTGATAAAAGGCAGGTTGATATCGGCCTGAGTCACGCTCGATAGTTCAATCTTGGCTTTTTCGGCTGCTTCTGTGAGTCGCTGCAGCGCCTGCTTATCTTTGCGTAGATCAATGCCTTCTGCGCTTTGGAATTCCCCGGCGAGAAAGTCAACGATTTTCTGGTCAAAGTCGTCACCCCCCAAGTGGGTGTCACCAGAGGTAGACAGCACTTCAAAGACGCCATCGCCCACCTCTAGAACAGAAACGTCAAAGGTACCGCCGCCCAAGTCAAAGACGAGAATGGTTTCGTTGCTCTTTTTATCTAAGCCGTAGGCCAAAGAGGCTGCGGTTGGCTCGTTGATAATCCGGAGGACTTCAATCCCTGCAATTTTGCCTGCATCTTTGGTGGCCTGTCGCTGGGAGTCATTGAAGTAGGCCGGAACGGTGATTACTGCCTGAGTGACAGTTTCGCCGAGGTACTTACTGGCATCTTCGACCAATTTACGCAAAACGTTCGCTGAAATCTCTTCAGGGGCGAACTGCTTACCTGCTGCAGGGCAATCGAGCTTGATGCTGCCGCCCTCTTTAATAACGTTGTAGGGAACCTCGGTAGTTTCGTTGCTGACTTCATCCTGCCGCCTGCCGATGAATCGCTTCACCGAATAAAAAGTGTTCTCAGGGTTCATGACGGCCTGACGCTTGGCAATTTGGCCCACGAGGCGATCGCCATTCTTTGCAAAGGCGACCACTGAGGGGGTGGTGCGAAATCCTTCTGCATTGGCGATGACGGTGGGCTTACCCCCCTCCATGACCGCCACACAGGAATTGGTTGTTCCTAAATCAATACCAACTACTTTTGCCATGGGGTGCTTACAGCTCCTTGTAAAAAATATCAGTCCGTCTAAGCAGCCTTAGCCGACGCTTATTGCAAAGACAACACTTGGGAGGGCTGTAACAGCATCCGCCTCAGCGTGTTGGTCTCCTTCATCTATACTGCGGTGATTGCACCCCAATCATGAAGGGGTATTTACCGAACCTGAGTAGACGGTTTTGCGCTTTTGTGGTTGGTTTCTAGAGATTTTGCAGCGAGATGCGGCTGACAGAGCTTGACCAGATTTAGAGAAGATTAAAGATTAAAAATAGGGTTGCGATCGCAACCCTGTGCTACCATTTGGGACAAATTGCCTCTATAGCAGACAATGGGCAAAGTTCTCGTTCTTAACGCTTCCTATGAACCCTTGAACATCACGAGTTGGCGTCGTGCAGTGGTTCTGTTGATTAAGGATAAGGCCGAGCAAGTTGAACATAACGGCCACTTCGTTTACACAGATTTCCCGTTGCCGACGGTGATTCGTCTGCGCCAATATGTGCGAGTCCCCTACAAAGAGATACCGCTGACGCGACGCAATATCCTGCACCGCGATGGTCATGCCTGTCAGTACTGTGGTGATACGGGGGATAATCTCACCCTCGATCACATCATTCCGCGATCTCGTGGCGGCATGGATACCTGGGAGAATATGGTTGCCGCCTGTGTGCGCTGCAATGTTCGCAAAGGGAACCGACGCCCCCACGAAGCACGCATGAAGCTCAAGAAGACGCCGCGCAAACCCTACAGCAGCCTCTACTTTGAACTTACAAAACACCTCCGCAGTGGACTGCACCAAGAATGGCGTAAGTATGTGATTGGCTTATAGAGCCTGCAGTGCGGCGAGAACCTTGTCATGAATCAGCCCATTGCTCACAATCACGCCTCGGTTATCCACAAGCTTGGCCCCTTGGGAAAAATCCAGGGGTTTGCCGTGCATGTCAGTGACGCGGCCCCCTGCTTCTTCCACCACAATGGTGCCCGCAGCGTGATCCCAGATTTTCTCGCGATAGTCGGGTGATTTAGGCGATGGCAACCGTAGGTAAAGGGCCGCAGAGCCAGAGGCAACGGCTCCATACTTGGCTTGACTGTCCATTCTTAAAGAGTCTTGGGTAATGCCTGCGGCCTTTGCGATCGCACTTTGCTGGGCCTGGTCACCATGACCCGACTCGACACTTTCAACAAAGCGAAGATTGGGGCTATGCTCTGAATCGACGACTTTCACCGTCTGAGTATTTTGAGCGTCGAGGGCTGACATGGTGGTGCCCTCACCTCGAACCGCCACGAACATCAGTCCGGGCTGGTCTGCCTCTAGCTGCAGAGCCGGACACACCAGAACCCCCACTTTAACTTCACCATTCTCAACCAGGGCTAGGGCCACGGCGTACTGGTCACCCCGCAAAAAGCCTTTGGTGCCGTCAATGGGATCTAGAGTCCAGTAGCGAGGGCCAACGGAGCCATTGCCGTGATCAATCCAGCTAATCACCTGATCAGAAGTGACGTCAGGGGCCAAGGCACCCACATAATCGGTGACTTGGGCGAGGCGTTCGGCCAGCTCGGGCTGCTTGAGTTCAGCGGCATCTTCTTCGCCCACCACTGGGTCATTGGGAAAGGCTTCAGCTAGCGCTCGACAGATGAGAGCCTGAGAGCCAAAGTCAGCAATGGTGACGGGGCTACGGTCTTTTTTTTCGATGGCCTCGGGTGAAATTTCATTACGAACCCGTTCGCAGAGCTGGCCTGCGGCTAGGGCGGCTGCGATCGCAACTTGTTTCTCAATTTCGTAGGCCATCGAGTCTCGTTCCTCATTTCAATAACAGTCCCTATCCTACCTGGATTGTTTAGCAATTGAGTCAGCGTGACTGCTGAGGAACTACTGCAGACTGGTTGCTTGGCTGCTTTGTGTTGTGCTCGCTTGAATCACAAAGCGTTTACGGTCATCGGACCTGTTTAGGCCTTCTTTGCAGGCGCAGTCTGTCCATCAGAGAGGCGGTGAATCAAGACAGAACAGGGGGCATGGTGCGTCACATAATTACTCTGACTGCCCAGCACCAGTTCTGAAAGGCCAGAGCGACCGCGACTGCCCATCACGATAACGTCAATGTTTAGGTTTTGGGCAGTTGCACAAATCACATGGCCGGGACGGCCTATTTCTTGAAGCATCTCTGCTTCGATTCCTTCTTGTTCGGCTTGGTCTGCGAACCCTTTCAGGTGCCGTAAACCCTCTTGGACAAAAGCCCGCCACCGTTCGTAGTAGGCTTCGTCCACCCCAAGGGGCTGCACGGAAGGGTAACCGCCTTCATCCCTCGACAACACATGTAGCAGTGTCAATCGTCCCCCACTCATTTTTGCCAGCTTGAGTGCTTCTTGAAATACAACCGAACTGAGATCAAAGAGATCAATCGCCACAAGAATACGGTTATACATAATGGTCTCCTCGCAAATAAAATCTGAATCGGATCAACTGACGTCTCCCATGAAAAACTAGGGCATCGGGTTTACAGCGTCAGCACTCTTCGATTTTATGATCTCAACGGAACAGGGGGCATGGTGCATCACGTAATTACTAACGCTGCCCAGTAGCCATTCTGAAAGGCCAGAGCGACCGCGATTGCCCACCATGATCAGATCAACGTGATGCTCGTGAGCCACATCGCAAATCATTGTGCCGGGACTGCCAGGGATCTGGATTGCGTCAACGGCGACCCCCTCTTTCTGAGCCTGCTCAGCCTTGAGCTTTAAGTGCTGTAGCCCTTGCTGCTCGTGTTGGTGCCAGCGTTCGAGATACCCTTCTGCGAGAACAGGCTCGAATCCGCCATAGGGGAATGTTTCTATGATGGGGAAACCCTGTTCATCACTGGATAAGACATGGAGCACGATCAGCTTGGCTCTGCACAGCTTGGCAAGCTGGAGTGCCTGTTGAAACACCATTTCACTGAAGTCAGACAGGTCAACGGCGACCAGAATGGTTTGGTACATTATTGCCACCCCGCTAATTGAGAGTTTGTGAGGTGGTCAGAGGTCTTGGGTGCAGGGTCAGCGGGTAAGGGTTGAGCAGAGGGTTCCTTCGCCACCAGCACCGAACAAGGTGCATGGTGCATGACGTAGTTACTAACGCTGCCAAGCAGAAGCTGCCCTAGCCCTGAACGACCCCGACATCCGATCAAAATCAGATCGGCTCCCCAAGTTGCGGCCAAGTCGCAGATGGTGCGCCCAGGGCTACCTGATGTTTGCGTATAGTCTGCCGATACGCCCCCCCGCATCGCCTGATTGGTAAAGGTCTGGAGTCGCTCTTTACCCTGAGCTTCAACCTCTTCCCAAGCCTTCCGGTAGGCTTCAAGGGGGAGATCGGAGAGTCCTGGATAGTAATAGGGGCTGGGCAAAATAGGGAGGTCAGGGGAATCAATTTCTGTTGGCGATAAGACATGGATCAGCATAAGACGGGCCTGCAGCGGCTGGGCCAGGGCTAGGGCGTGTTCAAAGATCTCATCTCCTGTTTTTGAATGGTCCATTGCGACTAAAATTTTGCGAAACATACCAACCTCCCATGGATTTCAGTCCTCTGTAATTTTTGGCAAAAATGACGATCCATCAGTTGCGACCCTCAACGTCAGCTACTACGAGTAATGTCTTGAGCACCGAGTCAGGATTGAGGCTGATTGAGTCAATCCCCTGCTCAACGAGAAACTGGGCAAACTCTGGATAGTCACTGGGGGCTTGGCCACAGATGCCAACTTTGCGCCCGTTGGCTTTTGCCTTTGCAATCACCTGACGGATCATTTCTTTGACGGCTTCATTGCGCTCATCAAAGAGAGGGGCCACCAGACTGGAGTCTCGATCTAAGCCCAAGATGAGCTGGGTCAAGTCATTGGAGCCAATCGAAAAACCGTCAAATATGTCGCTAAACTGATCGGCAAGAATAACATTGGTGGGCACCTCGCACATGACGTAAACCTGTAGGTCATCTTTACCGCGTTCAAGACCGTGCTTCGCCATTTCTTCAAGCACTTTTTGACCTTCTTCCGGGGTGCGGCAGAACGGAATCATGGGAATCACATTGGTCAGTCCCATCTCTGTTCGCACTCGCCGAATGGCTCGACACTCTAGCTCAAAGGCTTCGCGGTAGGGACCGTCGGTGTAGCGAGAGGCACCCCGCCAGCCCAGCATTGGGTTTTCTTCGTGAGGTTCAAACTGCTGTCCACCCAAGAGATTGGCATACTCGTTGCTCTTGAAATCGGACATCCGCACAATCACAGGCTTCGGATAAAAGGCAGCCGCGATGGTGCCGACGCCGTGGGCCAGCTTGTCCATGAAAAAGTCGGGCTTGTAGGGGTAGTGGGTGGTAAGGGTTGCGATCGCATCCTTCACCAGCGGATCCTCTAATTGCTCAAAGTGAATCAAGGCCAGGGGATGCACCTTAATTTGATTCGCAATAATGAATTCCAGACGGGCTAAACCCACTCCATCGCAGGGAATAGAAGCCAGACCAAAGGCGGTCTCTGGATTCGCGATATTCATCAGAATTTTAGTGCGGGTGCTAGGCAGATCAGCCAGCAGTGTTTCCTGCTTCTCAAAGGACAACTGCCCTGCATAAACATTGCCGCCTTCACCCTCAGCACAGGAAACCGTAACCACCTGGCCGGTGGAGAGTTTG
The DNA here is from genome assembly GCA_050330855.1 of Thermosynechococcaceae cyanobacterium. GTDB lineage: Bacteria > Cyanobacteriota > Cyanobacteriia > Thermosynechococcales > Thermosynechococcaceae > RCC1774. The sequence continues at coordinate 26,608 of JBHJNL010000104.1, forward strand.
GTGGTGGCATCATCACAGCCGACAATGGCAGGGATGCCGAGTTCACGAGCGATGATAGCAGCGTGGCAGGTGCGGCCGCCTTGATTGGTAACAATGGCGGCGGCCTGCTTCATGATCGGCTCCCAGTCAGGATCGGTGCGAGAGGTTACCAAAACTTCTCCCGGCTGGAACAGACTAATCTGACTGGCATCGGCAATCACTCGTACCGTGCCCTCACCAATTCTGGCTCCGACGGCGCGACCGCTCACCAAGATCTCGCCCGTATCAAGGAGGCGATAGGTGGTAAGCAGGTGCTCGGCCTTCTGCGACTGCACTGTTTCAGGTCGCGCCTGAACAATGAACAAATCCCCCGTGTAACCATCCTGCGCCCATTCGATATCCATCGGGGTGTAGGTACCGCGCACCGCAGAATAGTGATCTTCAATGATGCAGGCCCACCGCGCCAAGGTGAGAATCTCGTCATTGGTAAGGGCAAAGTTTTGGCGATCGTGGTCAGGGACGGGAATATTTTTGGTGAGCTTGCTGCCCTCTAGGTCATAGACCATTTTGATCTCTTTGCTACCCAGTCGCTTGTCGAGGATGGGCTGACAGCCTTGTAGCAGCGTGGGCTTGAAGACTAAATATTCATCAGGATTGACGGACCCCTGCACCACGTTTTCGCCTAAGCCATAGGCTGCGGTAATCAAGGCTGCATTTTTGAACCCAGTTTCGGTATCTATTGAGAACATGACCCCAGCGGTAGCGAGGTCAGAGCGGACCATCTGCTGCACCCCCACGGACAGAGCCACACTGAAATGGTCAAACCCTTTGATGGTGCGGTAAGAAATGGCGCGATCGGTAAAGAGAGAGGCGAAGCATTTATGACAGGCTTCTAGGACACCATTGATACCGTGAACGTTGAGATAGGTTTCCTGTTGGCCTGCAAAGCTAGCATCGGGGAGGTCTTCTGCCGTGGCGCTAGACCGGACCGCGACATCAAGTTCTGTGAGGTAAGGTTCTGTCGAACAGCGTTCACAAAGATCGAGGTAAGCCTGGGTAATGACGCCTTTCAAATCCTCTGGAAAGGGCGTATTCAAAATCAGATTGCGGGCCTGTTGTCCGGCTCTGCGCAGATCCCTGACATTCTCAACGTCAAGGTCTGAGAAAATTTCACGCAGTTGGGGTTCTAGCCCAGCTCTCTGGATAAAAGCGCGATAGGCAACGGCTGTAGTGGCAAACCCTGCAGGAACTTTGATGCCTTTGCTAGAAAGCTGCTGAATCATCTCGCCGAGGGAAGCGTTCTTGCCACCCACGAGGGGAACATCGTCTATTCCGACTTCATCAAACCACAGCAACAAGGCTTCAGCTTTGGGGTGTTGAGACGATTGGGTTTGTTGGGTTGCTTGCATAGTAATCTAGGTTCCTTTACCTAATTGAGTGCTCAGATCGATGGCGGTCTGTGTTGATGGGACGGTCATCTACTTAGGTTGTAGGTCACTCAATTGAGGAACTTGTGAGGGCGTTTGGGGCCGATAATGGCTGGCATGGGACCAGAGTTTTGTACGGATTTCACGTCACGAACGACTATCCTCGCGTTCTTCTAGAGCATGAGGCGTGATGGAAGTGGTGTGTTGGAGCAGCCCTATGGTCGCAATCAGGGCCAGCGCATTTGGAGGCGATCGCACCTAATTCTTGCGGTCAAAATGGCCGTGACGAATGAGTGAGTATGCACCTCTAGCTCTGCCTCTGGCCGTGCGTTGAAGACCACCTGTTTTCCGGGCAATACGGTCCGTTCAAAACAAAAATGAGGAACATTGGCAACTCGGACAATCTGCATCTGTGGCGTCCGGTTGATGTAGCGACACAGGGCTTCTTGGGATGGTTCTGTCCGTTCAGAAGGCTCTGCGGTTACCCAGTTCGATTGTACTATCATTAAAATCAACTCCAATTACGCGAGATTGCGATTTCTGCGCCTCAGCTATGATTTTTTCGCATTAGAGTAGAGCTTATCTGACAAATATGTGAAAGCTGTGAGGATGCCAATCAAGCCTCCTGCACCAGCCGTTCAGGGTAAGAGATGCGATCGCTAGGTCCAACCCAGCAGGTTTGATATTTGGGTCGGTAGCTGCATCGGATCAAAGGGCTTAGAAATGGTCGCTTTCACGCCCAAAGCCTGGTATCGTTGCCGGTCTGCCGCCTGTACTTTTGCAGTTAACAGCATGACGGGAATGGACTGTGTTGCGGCTTCCTCTTGCAGCTTGCTAAAGGTGGTTAAGCCATCCATCTCTGGCATCATCACATCTAAAAGAATGGCATCGGGCTGGTGCTTTTGAGCCATCTCTAAGCCTTCTTGACCTGAGCTAGCCGTGATCACGTGCCAACCGCTAATTGTTTCGAGGGCAATTTGGATAATCTCTTGGATATAAGCTTCGTTGTCGATGACGAGGACTTGTTTGGCGCTCATAGATCTCACTCACTCACAGGTACAGAAGAGAGGCTCGGCTTAGGGATTGTAAAGTAAAAGGTGCTCCCCTCCCCTAACTGGCTCTCAACCCAAATCTCGCCACCGTGTTGGTGGACAATACTGCGGCAGATGGCGAGTCCGAGGCCCGTACCCTCATGGTTGCGGGTATCCGATGAATCCGCTTGTTGAAACCGCTCGAACACCACATCGATTTTGTCTGCCGGAATGCCTCTGCCCTGGTCTTGAATACTGAAGCAAATAACATCAGAGCCAGCGCTTTGAGTTTCGGTGGCCCTTAACCACACCGTGCTACCCGCCGCCGAAAATTTGATGGCGTTACTGAGCAGGTTTGTGAAGGTTTGCTCAATGCGATCGGGGTCTGCCCAGAGTTGCGCTGCAATGGGATGGACGGATAGGGTGACCTCCATTTTATTTGCCATTCCTTGCATGGTGTTGGTGGCCTGAATCATTAGCTCTGTAGCATCACAGGCTTGGGATGTCATTCTGGTCTGCCCCGATTCGATCCGCTCTACATCTAGAATGTCATTGATGAGCCGGACTAAACGGTCAGTGCTTTCTGCCGCGATCTTAAGCAGTCGCTGACTTTTGTCAGGCTGGGCACTGAGCATACCACTGGCGAGCATTCGCAGAGAGCCATGAATGGAGGTCAGAGGGGTGCGGAGTTCATGGCTGACGACGGAGATAAATTCGTCCTTGATTCGCTCCATAATCTGGCGATCGCTAATATCTTTAAAGGTAATCACGGCTCCCACAACCTGGCCCCGCTCTAAAATCGGGGTGGTGAGATATTCCACCGGGAAACAAGACTGATTTTTGCGGCAAAAGGTTGCATTCTGAAGCGTCTGTATTATTCCAGTGTGGAGCGATGCGTAGATGGGGGAAAAGTCGTCGCCTTCATGAATATCAGGCAGCAGCAACTCAATGGGCTGCTCAATTAACTCGGTGGCGGTGTACCCCAGATATTGTTCTGCGGCGGCATTGACAAAGGTAAACTGGCCCTTTGAGTTCAGGCCACACAGTCCTTCGCCAATGGCATTGAGAATCAGCTCATTTTGATGGCTTAACTGTTCAAGCTCTTTTTGGGCCTGCTTCCGTTGAGAGATATCGCGCAGGATGACGGTATAAATCGTTTCCGACTCCAGTTCAAGTTTAGAAATCGAGGCTTCCGCCGGAAATTCGCAGCCGTCTTGGCGACGACCATAGACCTCGCGCCGTTCTCCCATCTCCCTTGCATACTGAGCAGCCTGACCAAAGGTTTGAATGTGCTGACGGTGATGCTGGGTTGACTGGGAAGGCAACAGCACATCAAGGGGCTGACCAAGAATATCGGCTGCAGTATAGCCAAAGATGCGCTCGGCACCCTGATTAAACAGGGTGATATTTTGATCGGTATTAATAGAGATGATGGCGTCTTCTGCGATTTCAAGAATGCCCGCGAAGCGATCTTGAGAAATCTGTAGGGCGGTTTCGGCTTCTTTCCGTTCTTGGAGTTCAAGGTTGAGCTGTTGGTTGACTGTAATCAGTTCGGTGGTCCGCTCTGTAACTCGCTGTTCGAGGTCTTTACGGGCTTCTTGTAAAACAACTTCTACCTGCTCTCGTTCAACCAGTTCGATCTGCAGTTGTTGATAGAGTTCTGCTTGCTGCAGTGCTATTGCCAGTTGGGTCGCCAGTCGAGTCAGCAAGGTGATGTCTTGGGGTTGCCACTGTCTTGGCCCTGAGCAATGGTGGGCCGTCAACAGCCCCCAAAGCTGATCGCCCTGTAGAATCGGTACAACCAAATTGGCCCGTACCTGAAATTGCTCAAGGAACTCGACATAGCACGGCGTTAGATTTGAATTCTGAATATCTTCAATGGCTTTGATGCGGCCCGTGCGGTAGCGATGTACATAGGACTGTGCAAAACAGCTATCACGAATATGCATATCAAAGGCAGAGAACCAAGGGCCAGGGCCGAGGGACTCCACCAGCACCTTGCCGCTCCAGTCTGGCTCAAACCTGAAAATCAAGACCCGATCGGTTTCAAGAACCTGACGGACTTCGGTGACGGTTGTATTGAGAATATCGTTCAGGTTAAGGGACTCACGAATATGAGAGGCGATCTCACTCCAAAGCTGCTCATATCTAACCTGTTGCTTGAGGGCAAGCTCACTCTGACGGCGTTCGGTGATATCAGTGCCGGTACCAATGATGTATTTCCCATGGTCTTGCGGGTGAGTTAGGGTCGTATTTGACCAAGCAATCAACCGCCGTTGCCCTGTTTTGCTGACCCAAATAGTCTCATGTTGGCTCGTATCATTCTGGGTCTTCAGGTTGGCAAAGGTTGTTTTGACCCCTTCAATCTCTTCCGGGATTAATAGAAAATCCCAAATGACTTTTCCCTTGACCTCAGCGAAGGAATAGCCCGTTGATTCCTCACAGGCCCGATTGAATTGGACAATGCGGCCCTGTTGATCTAACACCACAACTAGGGCATCTAAGGTATTCAAAACCTCTGCCTGCATGTTCTGTGGCGGTGTTGTATCCATTGATTTAGGCATCCTCTAGGACCGTCTGGGGTGGGTCGCAATACTCTGCCCCTGATGCGATCGCGATTTCTGCTGAGCGATAGAGAGCCTGCACCTCTGTCCCGTGATCAGGATAGTGCGCAATACCCGCACAACAGCTAATCTGAACAGGTGTGCCGTTGGGGGCATAGAAAGGCTTGTGATCGAGAGTGGTCATCAGCCGTTGCAGCCACTGACCACTCTCTGGATCCGAGATATTTCGTAGCCCCACCATAAATTGGGTGCCACCGCTGCGGACCACCACATCCCCCTCACAGAGGTGGCTCAGTATCGATTGGGTCACGTATCGCAGGACCTGATTACCGGTCTCAAAGCCAAAGCAGGCATTGATCTGGGGAATGCGCTCTACCTCTAGCAGAACGAAACACAGAGACTGTTGATGCTGCTCAACGGTTGCGAACAGCGTTTCCATCGTCTCGGTCGATGTTTCGCGATGCAAGATTTGATGGACAAGGTCAGTCTCAGAAATCTGGCGCTGGAGTCTGGAGCGCTCTAGTCGATTCAGAATACGGACAACCAGTTCTGGGCCAATAATGGGCTTACTGACAAAATCATCCGCCCCGACGGCGTAGACGCGATTCACCACTTCTGGCTCGGTGTGGGCCGTTAAAAAGATAATGGGCAACTGTTCCCATTGCGGATCATTGCGGACCACTTTGCACAGATCGACCCCACTAATCTGGGGCATCTCAACGTCTAGCACCAACAGATCCGGCGGGCTAGCGGTCAGTGCCTCCCAAAATTGGGTTGGATCGCTGAGCGCCGTGACCGCAAATCCCCAAGGTCTCAGGATTGCGGCCACGGCCTCCAGGATTTTGGGATCATCGTCCACAATCATAATCTGGGCTTCAATCAGCCCCACTGACTGGAGCGTATGCTCAACTCGATTCCAGACTTGCTCCCTGGGTAAGGATTTCGATAAGTAAGCCTGTCCCCCTGAACGGGCTGCTGTAATCCGTTGGGAGAAGCTATCGTCTGCCGTGAAGATCAATACGGGAATCGTGGGGTTGTGGCTTGCGAGCGTCTGTAAAAAAGCTGAACGCTGATCGTCTCTGCCTGCCACGCCTGGCTCAAAGAGAACAAGATGAGGAGACTGCCGCTGAATCTGATCGAGGGCAAGGGAGATGCTGGTTGCAGTCTGGCAGCGAATCTGCCGCTGTGGAGCCTCGGCGGTGAACAGTTCGATAGAAGCCAGATCGCCATCGACGATTAAGATGACGGGTTGCTCATCACTGTTCCTGGAGGCGACCTGGGGGCGATGGGCTTGGTCCACCTCTTGACGGAGTGCGGTGACCGCTTGCTGAAACTGAAGCAATTGCGCTTCACCAAGGGGGGCATCAACCTGCAGTAGATGCTCTAAATTACGAGCAATGCGAGAGCCTTCTGCTAGGCCAAAGGTTCCGAGCCCACCGGCAAGGGTATGGGCCTCGCGCCGAGCCTGTTGCTGGATCGGGGCCTCCAACGGGCCAGTTTGGAGTGCGGCGGCGGCTTCTTCTAACACACCGACTTGCTGGCTAACGCGAGGTTGGAACTTAATCCAAATATCGGTAATGGCGTTCAGAGCTTGCTGATGAACCTGAGTGGTGTTAGAAACAGGTGCAGTGTGAGACTTGGCTAGCTCTTCTAGGGGCTTTAAGCGATAGCCAATTCCATAGACCGTTTCAATTAAATCAGCCGGCGCACCGGCGGCCTTTAGCTTTTGCCGTAACCCTTTGATGTGAGTTCGCACGGCATCTTCGCCAGGGACATCTTCGTAGGCCCAGAGATGCTCTAAAACCATGCCACAGCTAAACACCCGACGGCTGTTACGCATCAACAGCTCTAGCAGCCCGTATTCTTTGGGGGTCAACTGCAGCAGGGCACCATCGTAACGGACTTCGCAGGCTTTGGGATCGAGGCGGACAGATTCCCATGCAAGGATGGGCAAGTCGGTCTGTTCTCCCCGCCGCAGTAGCGCACGCACTCGAGCGGCTAATTCTTCGGGGTCAAAGGGTTTGACGACATAATCATCGGCTCCGGCATCAAGACCCACGGCTTTATCGTGGCCGTTATCTTGTCCGGTTAGCAGCAGGATTGGAGTTCTATGACCTTGCGATCGCAACTGTCTGCACAGACTCACACCATCCAATCCCGGCAACATCACGTCTGACAAAATGAGGTCATACTCAAAGGTATCCACGAGGTCCGCCGCCGTCTGGCCATCGGCGGTCGTCTCAACGGCATAATTTTGATCTGCAAATAGCATGGTTAACGCTTCCGCCACTAACGGATCATCTTCAACCACTAAGATTCTCACAGGGCTTCTCCTGAACTGTTGAGAGCAACTAGACTCATATCTTTCAGGTTATCTATAAAATAGGCTAGCAATATAGTAGAAACCCTTAAAAGCTGAACGATGCACTCGCAAGGGGAAGCTTAAAAGTAGCCTCAAAACTTGAGGATTTTGTGAGGAGTGCCCCCTTTCGCGCCGCTCATTATTGTGGAGGAGTTTAATCCTGATGCAGACTAAGAGCGTTTTGCGCGAAAAGTATCCTTAGCTCAAAGAACCGATACGCATAAAGTCTTGAAGTCCTGAAGCTTGTGCTGCAAGCAATCTAGAGACAACGTTACACTGCAAGCAAGGTCAGATTTCAACAAACAACTTGATTGAGCGAGGCCCAATAATGCCACAGGATGTGCTGACGGTCGGCGACTATTTAGCGAAACGTTTACACGAAATTGGTCTTAACAAGATCTTTGGTGTCGTGGGTGACTACGTCCTAGGTCTAATGGATGTGTTGCTAGACCATGACCTCAAGCTGATTGCCACCTGTAATGAACTCAACGCCGGGTATGCCGCCGATGCCTTTGCCCGTCTCAATGGCGTCAGCGTTGTATGCGTTACCTATAACGTCGGTGGCCTTAGCTTAGTCAATGCGGTGGCAGGAGCCTACGCTGAACTTGTGCCGACTATTGTGATTAGCGGTGCGCCGTCTACCACTCAGCAAAGACAAAACTTACTGCTGCACCACACCGCCGTTGACTACAATCTGCAGCTAGAAATCTTTGAAAAAATTACAGTTGCAGCCGTTCGACTTACCAGCCCCACTCAAGCCGCTAGACAGATTGATAACACGATCTCAGCGTGTCTGCGAGAACGCCGCCCGGTATATATCGAAATTCCCACCGATATGGTGAATCAGCCCTGTCCAGTGGCTGAAACCGTAGACTTGCCGCCCAGCCCCATCATCGATCAGCAGGCACTCTCTGAAGCGGTGGAAGAAGCGGTTGCGCTTCTAGAGCAATCTGAGCAGCCGGTAATTCTTGCGGGGGTTGAACTCCATCGCTATGGCATTTCAGATCTTCTCAAAGACTTATTGGCAAAGACGGGCTATCCCTTTGCCACAACACTACTGGGCAAATCGATTCTCTCTGAGATGCATCCTCAGTTTATCGGGAGCTATGCGGGCAACTTGAGTCAAGAATACGTCCGGCAACGGATCGAAACCTCGGACTGTATCCTGTGCCTGGGTGCGTTTATGTCTGATATTAATTTGGGAGGGTTTACGGCCCAACTGCCTGACGCGCGACTCATTAACGCCAACTCTGACAAGGTCAAAATTAAGCATCACTTTTATCATCCCGTCTCTCTGCCGGTCTTCATGAAAGGTCTAACGGAGAAGCTGCAGCCCAAAACGCCAGACTCTTTGAATATTAAACCCGCCAAAGAGCAGTGGTCAGAGACCTTTACGGTTCAGCCTCAGCAGAAACTCACGAATGAAAGATTTTATGATCGAATCAATCGTTTTCTCTACGAGCTAGAGGGCGAGTCGATTGTAATCGCTGAAACAGGAGATGCCCTGATCGCGACCATTGACCTGATTTTGTACGGCAATACAGAATACATTGGGCAAGCGCTGTACACCTCCATTGGCTATGCAGTGCCTGCCTGCTTAGGGGCGGCACTGGCTGCGCCTGAGCGCCGCCCTATTGTGTTCGTTGGCGATGGTGCATTCCAAATGACTTGCCAAGAGTTATCGACTATTATTCGACATCAGCTCAACCCGATCTTTTTCTTGATCAATAACGATGGCTACAGCATTGAGCGTGCGATTCATGAAGGCTCTTATAACGACATCCAGCCCTGGAAGTATCACCAAATCCCACAGGTTTTTGGGGGTGGCTGGAGCTGTGAGGTGCAGACCGAAGGGGAGCTAGAAGTAGCTCTAAAGAAGGCGCAGCAGAATCTGAGTTGCCTATCTTTTATTGAGATTCATCTCGATCGCCTTGACTATTCGCTGGGGGTGAAGCGATTGGGGCAAACCCTACAGCAGCGATGATCGCCTCATCGCGAAGTAAAATCAAACAGTTGTTCGACTACGGGTGATGTCGTTCACCCTTTGTAGTGTCATCTTTGATCTGGCGATAGAACTTGGACATGATGGGAATAATCGGTACAAAATACACTACTTCAGAAATCTGCATTTCTTTCTTTGGAGACACTGCGCCACTCTATCCAATCTTTAACCAAGTCGCGGCCCAAATAGAGGCATCAGAGGGCGATATGGCTACGACAGCAAAACTTATTCCATCAATATGTCATGCCCTAATTGACGCTTCCGATTCCATGCATGGCGTTAGCAATAGCGGTCAGGTTTGGAATTCAGACGCAGACGCTGGAAGTGCAATGGCTCAGATGTATGAAAATGGGTAGTGCCCCATAGCACAACGCTCCGTTCCGTTGCAAACCCTGGTTAGGTAATCCAAGACACTGCTGAAAACCCACCTATTTTGCTGTACGAAGTTCTTGAAGCTCCTCTTGAATCACTCGACGTAGTATTTCTTCATCTAGAGGCTGTTTCACTTTTTCTAAATACTGCCGCAAAGCTTCATTCATCATAGTCTGATAACCTTTGCCAGCAGATTCACTCCGCTCTCGGAAGGTTTCTAGCACATCGTCATCAATATAGATTGTGATGCGTGTTTTACCTGTTTGAGCAATAACAGCTCCTCGTTTAGCCTGACTAAAATCATATTCCGCTTTCATACTGTCTTCTCTCAGAACGTGTGGCAGGACGAGCTGAAATTAGGCGAACACGATTTCCTCGATCTGTATAGACCACAACTAGCAAGCGCCAGAGATGATCCATCCCAATCACAACAAATCGCTGCTCTCCTTGAGCCGTTTCATCTTCAAAAGAAAGCGCATTCGGATCAAACAAAACTGCTTCAGCATCTGAAAAGCTCACACCGTGCTTTTGCAGATTACTAGCTGCTTTGTTCGGATCCCACTCGATTTCCTGTGCATATATTATATGCACAGGAACGAGTTTTGTCCTAGACAATTGTATTTTTGTTGGACGAATTGCTAGGTTGAAGGTTACGGAATGACAACGATCGGCTCGCTAGTAACGAGTTCATTTTGGGGCCGTTCCTGTCCGGGACTTGGCGAGTAGTACAAGTTGTTCAGCGCGACGCGATAGCGGCCTTTAGGCAGCACCGAGAGCGGCCCAATATTTTGCTGGAACGTGCGGCTTGTGTGCGGATCGATGGGGATACAGCTTAAAGCGGGGCACCTTGGTCTGGGTCTTATCTAACGAAAATGGCTGAAGCGCTTACTCTATCAGACAAAAGCTAAAATCTATGCGGGGCAAGCTGTCCCGCCTTAAGTTGGTACCCGATCGATGCGGATGTCTTTCGAGCGACAGGCGAGGTACCCAGGTGAAAACTCTTTGAGCAGGCGGAAGTCCGACGTGTATAGCCCCAAGTATGGCAGCTCATTGCAATTATGGACATATAAAGGGCGGCCCGCTGCGGTTGCCGTGACCTCAACAGTGGAGTGGCTTACAAGGCGTGCCGTGACATAGGTGGGACGCTGTGGCGCAGTCGGAGGGGCTGCTTGCTCCATCTGACGTGAGCATGCCCCAAGCAAAAATAGTGTCAGTAGCGACAGAACTCTCATCTTGAGCCTAACGGCTCGGCCATCAGGGGCGGCAGGGGTCTTCGAGTCATCGCTAGAGTGTTGAGGCCATCCGCTGCAAGCCCTGGTTAGGCAAGCTATACAGTTTTGAATGCCAAGCTAAAACCAAGTTCAATGCATACAGCTTTCTCGATTTCTTCCCAATAGTTGTCTTCTAGAACACCTTGCTTTTTCTTGACTCTTCGAGTATCCACAGCCCTCATTTGACTTAAGTTGACGTGTCGATCTCCATCCAGTCCATTCTGTGAGGTTGGCGCAACATTAACAACAAACGGATAAGTCTTCATTCCAGGCAGAAAAGGGGCAACTATTGTAGTCGTCCCATTTTGGTTGCCAATGTCGTTTTGCAATATTAAACAAGGACGCTCTTTATCAGTCTCACTGCCAATAACGGGCTTAAGGTCTACCCACCATATCTCTCCTCGCTTATAAGTCAAGGTACCGTTAGGCATTTAAACCATCTTCCGCTGTAACATCCCAAAGAGAAATCTCTTCTTGAAACATGGGGTTATTAACCTGATCTTTGTAAGCATCTTCTAGTTCTTGCATAAAAATTCTCCTCTTCTCTTTCCAAAGAATGTCGTTTATAAAACTGCTACGATTACCTGCCAACCCATCTACAAAGCTTAAAACTTCATCGTCCAAAGTGATGCTGACTTTCTTACTCATTGTTCAAGATGCCTGCGACAGTCGAGTAGGATTATGCTGTCATACTAGCCAATCCTACGAAAAATGTCAACATCTGCCTTTGAGTGGTTTATATAAAGGAGCCTGAAAGCCGCCTAGCGGCATAGCTGAGCGGCGGCAGGTAGCCTTGACTCAGGCTAGAGGTTTTCGTCCGTCCGCTCCAACGACGTGTTAGCCAGCGCTGTGGAAGCAACAGTCTGGTTGTCCCGCATCACTCTGAGCAAAAATCGTAACGCCTCATTGACCGCATCAGCGCTGGGAAGCATCTCTGCAACATCAGGTTCTAAACGCACAGTAGTTCCACCAAAACTCTTTCTTCCAGAGCCTAACCTTCTGACTCGTAAACTTTTTAGGTCATATTCTGTCTGCAGATCATCTTCCATTTCTAACTTATCCCTCTTCATAGGCTTCTCGCTCAGCGCGCGTCACTTCTCTAGCACTAATAAGGCGAATAGAATGCCCTCTTTCTGTATACGACACGATCAACAAGTTTCCTCGGCTTGATTCTCCAGCAATAAGGTATCGCTCCTCATCTTCGGAGTGGTCTGGATCATAAAAGTCAACATAGAGAGCTATGTCTTACCCATAAGTCTTGAGACCATTGTATAGATTGAGTTTCAATCTCCCTTATGATCGTAGAATGTTACTGGAGCTCTTACAAAGATTAAGGGGTAAATCGTGCAGAGCTGGGCAGCGCAGGAACTGAGAGCTAGCAATCTCGGAGACGCACGACTCGACAGACGCTTGGTAAAGATTGTTGATTGTCGAGAC
>JBHJNL010000105.1:0-16274 GCA_050330855.1 Thermosynechococcaceae cyanobacterium
TTCAGCGCCTCAACTGACCGCTTGTGCTCAAAGCAAGGCAAATGTTGAAAACAAAGCAACCAAAAGACTGAAAGCAGGAAAAAAGGGACTTACTAGGAGGCACGCCTAACTATATTTAGTCTGCATTTTGCAGGCTAAACAACCAGCCTAATGGGGCTGACCAATCGCTACAGCCCATATTTGGCAACTTTTGCAGAAAAGTAATATCCAAATCTTCAAGAGCTTATATCCTGTAAAGTTTAAATATAGAAACCAAGCTTAGAATAGCTGTAATTCCCACCTTGAAAGAACTCCAGGCGTTTTTCTTTAGATAATAGCAGCAATTTAGGTTGTATTCATCCTTATATTCACCCTATAGCGGGTATTATCCGCCTCACATGAAAGAAGCCCCCAAACCCAGAAGGCTGCTCGATCAGGTGCGCGATACCCAGAGAGTCAAGCACTATATCTATCGCACTGAAGAAAGAAGAAGGTTATATCCAGTGGATCCAGATGAAATTTAAACGCTCAGCTCATCCTAGGTTGCACAGCTCAGCTCCCCAGATTTTTGGCTGAACATTAGATTCTCGCGATAGTCCACAGGGCAGTCGATCACTGTCGGGACATCCTGCTCCAGCGCTGTTTTTAGCGTCGGAACCAGATCTTCTGCACTTTCAATTCGATAGCCTTTTAAACCCATACTCTCAGCCAACTTCACAAAATCAGGATTCCCAAACTTGATGAATGCTGATTCGCCGTAATGCTGCTGTTGCTTCCACTCAATCAGACCATAGCCGCCATCGTTAAAGATCAGCGTTACGAAGGCCGTACCCACCCGCAGCGCTGTTTCTAGCTCCTGCATATTCATCATGAAGCCGCCGTCGCCTGTCACCGCCACAATATTGCGGTCTGGGTAAACGAGCTTCGCTGCCAGCGCCCCCGGAATCGCAATGCCCATCGCCGCAAATCCATTAGAGATGATGCAAGTGTTGGGGCGATCGCAATGGTAATGCCGTGCCATCCACATCTTATGAGCGCCCACATCTGAAATCACAACATCATCAGACCCCAAGACGTGCCGCAAATCATAGATTAGCTTCTGTGGGCGCACCGGGAAGCTTTCATCCTTGGCATACTGCTCATAATCTTCACGAATCTGGGGCCGAAGACTTGCGGCATAGGGGTCGGGCTTACCCTGGCGATCGGCGCGATTTAGAATCTCTTGCAAGGAGTCTGAAATATCGCCAATCACCTCAGCGCTCGGGATATAACTGCTGTCAATTTCTGCCGCACTTACCCCCACATGCACAATGGGAATATTGCCGTCAGGGTTCCATTTCTTGGGTGAGAACTCAATCAGGTCATAGCCCACCGCAATCACGAGATCGGTACGGTCGAAACCACAGCTAATGTAGTCCCGCTGCTGCAGGCCCACCGTCCACAGCGATAGCGGATGCGTGTAGCGAATCACACCCTTGCCCATGAACGTATTCGCCACCGGAATGTTGAGCTGAGTCGCGAACTGAGTGAGGGCTTCACTGGCAGCTCCGCGAATGGCACCGTTCCCCACCAAAATTAACGGGTTTTTTGCCTGAGAAATGGCTTCGGCCGCTCGCTCTAAACTCCGAATCGAAGCATAGCTGCGCTCAGCATTATCCTGATGCAAAGGCATGCCCTCGGCTGGCATTGAGGCAATATTTTCGGGCAGGTCGATGTGAACAGCCCCTGGCTTTTCGGTCTGAGCAATCTTAAAAGCCCGACGGACAATTTCTGCAGTATTGCTGGGGCGCACGATTTGCTTCGTCCATTTGGTCACGGGGGTAAACATCGCCACCAGGTCAAGGTACTGGTGAGACTCAATATGCATCCGGTCGGTGCCCACCTGGCCTGTGATGGCAATTAAGGGCGCGCCATCTAAATTAGCGTCAGCGACTCCGGTCATCAGATTGGTGGCCCCAGGGCCAAGGGTTGATAGACACACCCCCGCTCGTCCCGTCAGCCGACCATAGACATCGGCCATGAACGCAGCCCCCTGTTCATGGCGGGTGGTAATAAATCGAATAGACGAGTGGCGGAGGGCTTCTAGAACCTGGAGATTTTCTTCTCCGGGTAGCCCGAAAATATACTCTACCCCTTCATTCTCAAGGCACTTGACCAGAAGCTCAGCAGTATTCATGGGTTCTCTTACTTGATCCAGATTGTTTTGATGTTGACGAATTCGTGAATGCCGGGAATCCCTAGCTCTCTTCCATAGCCCGACCGCTTGATGCCCCCAAAGGGTAATCTTGGGTCTGACTTGACCATGCCGTTGATAAAGACGGCTCCAGCTTCTAAGTCGGTAATGCAGCGCTGCTGTTCCTCAGCTACGGTGGTCCAGGCACTGGCACCGAGACCAAAGGGCGTATCGTTGGCAAGTGCGATCGCATCATCCAAATCTGAGACACGAAACAGCAGCGCCACAGGCCCAAAAAATTCGTCACGATAGATCGGATTATCCGATGAGATATTTGTCAAAATAGTGGGCGGGTAAAAATTCCCAGGCCCAGACTTAGGGTGCCCACCCACAAGAATTTGAGCGCCATGCTTAACGGCAGTTTGAACCTGCTGATCGAGTTCTGAGCGGATCGTTGCGGTCGCCAAGGGGCCAACATTAATGGTTTCATCCATGGGATCACCCATGGTGAGGTTGCCAAAGGCTGCAACTAGACCTTCCTTGAACTCATCAAAGATGGCCTCCACCACAATAAATCGCTTCGCCGCAATGCAGGACTGTCCGTTGTTGAGCATTCGGGCCTTGACGGCGGTTACAATGGCTAGCTCTAAATCTGCACTTTCAAGCACAATGAAGGGGTCGCTACCGCCCAGTTCTAGGACCGTTTTTTTGATCTGGGTCCCTGCGATCGCAGCTAAACTAGCCCCTGCCGGTTCACTGCCGGTCAGCGTTGCTGCCTTCACCCTTGAGTCTGTCATCACCGATTCCACCTGTGCTGCTCCAATCAGTAAGGTTTGAAAGGCTCCTGCAGGGAAGCCTGCCTTACACAAGATGTCTTCTATCGCCAGCGCACACTGCGGAACGTTGGAAGCATGTTTAAGCAATCCGACATTACCTGCCATTAAAGCAGGTGCAGCGAACCGAAACACCTGCCAAAACGGGAAATTCCAGGGCATGACGGCCAGAATGATCCCCAAGGCTTGATAGCTAACAAAGCTTTGGCTGGCGTCAGTTTCGGTGTACTGATTTGTTAAAAAATCTGGGGCATTTTCTGCATAGTAGCGGCAGACACTGGCACATTTTTTAACCTCTGCAACCGCCTCTTGGATTGGCTTTCCCATTTCTAGGGTCATCAACTGGGCATAACTACGGCCGTTGTCATCGTCTTCTAACAATTTAGCCGCTCGGTTCAGCCATTGGCTGCGCTCAGTCATTGCAGTTTGCCGATAGGACTTGAACGTCTGTGCAGCTAACAAAATTTTAGAGTCCACTTGCTCAGTGGAAAGAGACTCAAAGGTTTTGACGACTTCTCCAGTGGCGGGGTTGACGGTTGCAATGCCCATGATCTGCCCTCCGGTTGCGATCAGTTCAGGGATGTTCCCTCTATAGCCATCATTGCAAAATACAGTGCTTCTGGCGTCTTGGATTAAGAATTCCTGCGTTTTAGCAATTTTTCGTAGCGTCAGTTTTGAGTGATCGAATCCGTCCAGGTGCTCCAGGTGTTTTTTCCGCAGGCTATGCTTCTTGATTTGTACACCCGAAAATAGCCGGTCAATTTGCCCTTTGGGGGAATCACATCGGTCAGAATTCTCATGTTTTATTCCAATGAGAGTTCCGACTGCCTATCGAGGCTGCCCTTCACTCGGTTGCGTCCGCAGCGCTTGGCTTCATATAGTGCTGCATCGGCGCGTTGGAGTAGCGTGTCGGTCGTGTCGCCGACCATGACCATCGTCACCCCACAGCTAATGGTGGTGGTGTGGTTGCCGACCAATGGCTGTGCAGCGACGTTGCCACACAGCAGAGTTGCTTTGTGCAATGTCTCTTCAAATTGCGTCTCCGGTAGAATCACGATGAACTCTTCGCCGCCCCAACGTCCTAGCCTATCGACGTCACGCAACACCTTCATAATCCGCGCGGCCAGCGCCACGAGTGTCTGGTCGCCAACGCTGTGTCCGAATCGGTCGTTCACGGCCTTGAAGTGGTCTACGTCAATCAAGATGATCGAGAATGCGTGCCCATAGCGCTCGAATCGAACTCGTTCGGACCGGATCGCTTCGTTCATGCGCCGACGATTGGCAAGCTCTGTGAGTTCATCGGTGTTGGCAAGGCGTGCCAGTTCATCCGCTGTGAGCTGAGCAAGCTGGAAGCGACGCTGATAGCTGGAGAAGAAGTAAAGTGCTGCAATCAAGACAGCAGATACCATATGCAGTTGAATGGTGAAGTTGCTCTCTGGCTGATCAAAATGGTGAACGAGGTAGGGTAAGCTGATCGAAACAAAGAGCGCCAGCACTACTAGCGAGAGGGTTAGGCTGGACTTGTGGCTTGACAGAGTGAATGCGAAGACGTAGATGACTGGAATCCAGAGATAGAGGGGCTGGAGGTCGATGCTCGCACCATAGGTGGGCGAGTAGAGGCGCAGGGCCATACACGCAGCGCAGATCCCTGCAGCAAACAACAGACAGGACAGATCGACGATCCGCAGTGGCAGCAAGTTTCTCCAGACGATCACAAATACGACTGGGTGAAATACTATATTTAGGCCAAACACCACCTGCAGCGCGGGAGATGATACGCCAAACGATGCCATCAGCACCCAGGCGACCCCAGAACTCACCCAGGCCAGTGCCAAAATCGTCATCAGCACGACGCGTTTGAGGGGGTCGGCTGACGGCTTCACCAATTCCCGTTGGTTCATGAATGTTCACTACCGAGGCAATATCTTTGCTCGATCTGTGGGGGCCTCGACGGAGGCGTTTACAGGAGGATCTTTCTATAGATTGCTGTGGGGGTATAGCAGCGCCCGCTTAGGACCATGAATGGGGTCTTCAACAATAATGGTCTGATCGCGATCGGCTCCTAGAGAGACGATTGCAATGGGAACCTCCATTAATTCGGCTAGTAGCTTCAAATAGTCCAGCGCCTGAGCCGGTAGATCTTCTAAGTTCCGGCAGTTTTCAGTGGACTGCTTCCAACCTGGAACGGTTTTATAGATAGGACGACAACGGGCAAACTTCCGTGCATTCGTGGGGAAATCATGGCAGGGTTCACCGTCAATGTCATAGGCCACACAGACCTTGATCTCGTCGAGTTCATCAAGCACATCGAGCTTGGTCACCGCTAGACAGTCTAGACCGTTAATGCGAACCGCATAGCGACCAATGACCGCATCAAGCCATCCGCATCGTCGCTGCCGACCTGTGGTGGTACCAAACTCAGCGCCGCGATCGCCCAACATCTCGCCAACCCCATCCTTGAGCTCGGTGGGGAAGGGGCCTTCGCCGACACGAGTGGTATAGGCTTTTGCCACCCCAATCACCCGGTCAATCATCGTTGGACCCACACCGGCCCCCACACAGGCTCCCCCCGCCACTGGGTTAGAAGAGGTGACGTAGGGATAGGTGCCGTGATCGAGATCTAAGAGGGTGCCCTGCGCCCCTTCAAAGAGAATATTGCGCTTACGCTGAATAGCGTCATAGATCTTAAGTGAGCAATCAATAACGTGGGGCCGGAGCCGCTCAGCATAGTGACGGTACTCTTCCAGTACCTGTGCCGGGTCTAGCGGCGGCAAATCATAGAGCTTTTCAAGAATAATATTTTTATTCTCAATGGCCCGATAGAGTTGCTCCTTGAATCCATTGGAATCCATTAGATCAAGGATACGAATCCCGTTGCGCTCTGACTTATCAGCGTAAGTGGGACCAATGCCTCGCCCCGTGGTGCCAATTTTATGATCGCCTCTTTTTTTCTCAGCCGCGCCATCAATGAGCCGATGGTAGGGCATTGTGACGTGTGCCCCTTCCGAGATAAATAGGTTCTCGGTGGAGATGCCCAGATCTTTGAGCGTGTCTAGCTCTTCAATCAAGACCTTGGGGTCAATGACGGTCCCTGAGCCAATGATGCACTCGGTCTTGGCGGAAAGGATCCCAGAGGGAATCAAGTGGAGCTTAAAGGTTTGGTCATCTACGACGACGGTGTGACCTGCGTTAACTCCACCCTGGTAGCGAACCACTATATCTGCCGAGCGACTCAGGAGATCTGTGATCTTCCCTTTGCCTTCATCGCCCCACTGTGCGCCAATTACTACTACGTTTGCCAAAAGCTTATTTGAATGCGACGTTTTCACAAACAATAATTATCGTCAGTGGTCAGAGCTTCTGTCAAACGGAAATTTACAATATCAACAATTCCGGTGCTGTTCTCTCAGAAAATAAGCGACTGATGGAGCGGTGGAAAAGACGCCTGTTAGCAAAGCTCCAATCGTGAAACCAATGCCGTGGAACGGTTTAAAGCGCAATGTCCGTCTCAAAACTGCTTTGTTCTCAAAATTAAATAGAGTAAGGATGCCTCAATCAAGTTCGTAGGCTTGCATCAACCTCCCACTAACTCAAAATGGCTGTTCTGCGGAGGGGGAACGCGATGTCTTTCAGCGTGTGGCAACTTAACGAGACGCTGGGCCTAGATTGGTAATGGTGATTGGGGAAACATTATCTGCGATCGCAAATCCAAACACCTGCCCATAAAAGTACAGCTCACTATCCAAGGATCGCTTGATATTTTCAGCTTGTCGAAAGCCATGCTGCTCTTCCGGGAAGGTGACGTAGGCCACTGGGATGCCCTTCGCTTTCAATGCATTTACCATTGCTTCTGCCTGATTGGGGGGCACGACCTTATCTTCAAGCCCCTGCAGAAAGATGACAGGACAAGAGAGCTGTTCAACATGGTTGATGGGCGATCTTTCTTTGTACAGATCTTGACGCTCAGGGTAGGGACCAATCAGCCGATCTAAATACCGAGCCTCAAACTTATGGGTATCTTTTGCCAGCGCCTCTAGATCGCCAATGCCGTAGTAACTGGCTCCGGCCTTAAACACATCTTTGAACGTGAGTGCCGCTAGTGTTGTATAACCCCCTGCACTGCTGCCGGTGATGGTCATGCGATTGCCATCCACAAGCCCCTGCTGAGCTAAATACTTGGCCCCGTTGGTGCAGTCATCAACATCGACAATTCCCCATTGATCCCGCAGGCGATGCTGGTAGGCCCGACCATAGCCAGTGCTACCCCCATAGTTCACGTCTAGCACCGCAAAACCTCGACTGGTCCAGTACTGAATTTTGAGACTCAAGCTGCTAGAGGTTGCGGCCGTTGGTCCTCCGTGGCTTTTTACCAGTAAAGGGGGCTTCTCGGTTGCTGGCCCCTGGTAGTCCTGATTCGTGGGGGGGTAGTAAAACCCGTAGGCGGTCAGATTATTCTCGGTGGGGAACTCCAGCAGTTCTGGAACAGAAAGGTAGCCGGGATCAACCTCTAGAGAGCTGGCGCTGCAGATGACCGATTGCTGCTGTGTCTGCAAATTGAGCTGCACAATCTCGGTGGCGCGGGTGGGGGAACTCCCCTTAAAGGCTGCAATGGTATTCCCCACCTTAATTCCAGAGATATCGGTATAGGGTGTTTCAATTTCTGTGAGTTTGCCACTGTTGATCGCTAAGCGTCCCAAGCGCCATTGTCCTTGCTGATTGTAGTTACAGAGAATTTCAGTGGCAGAGATAAACCCGTAGGTCGTCATCCCAAACACCCATTGGGGCAGGCCAAATTCTGCCGATCGAGGGCAAAGGGGCTGGGCATTTTTGTCCCGCCAGCGGTATAGATTCCACCAGCCGGTGCGATCGCTGACAAAATAAAGCTGCCCATCGGGGGACCACTGGGGCTGAAAGACGGATTCATCGGGTCCACCGGCAATACACTGCGGCTCAGATAATCCTGCTGCCGTGACCGTTGCCAGCCAGAGTTCAGTCCCATCCCAGGGCATGTTGGGGTTGTCCCAGGTGAGCCAAGCCAGTTGGGTGCCATCAGGACTGAGACAGGGAGATGCATAGAAGTCATGGCCCTCCGCCAACGTCTGAAGGGAAGCTTCTGCCTTCAGATCAATGCTGACCAAGGTATTGATGACGGCATCTTGATGTTTCTCTTGAATGCAGATGAGGCGGTTCCGTTGGGCATCTATGACGATATCGGCGTAGCGATCGCAATCACTCTCGCTGGTCAGCGGTTCCGGGGCTTGCTCACCGACCTGTCGATAGATTCGCTGGTCACTGTTGTTGACAAAGTAAGCGGTGCCGTTCTGAACGGTATAGGCTCCGCCGCCATACTCATGGACTCGGGAGCGCACATTCCAGGGGACTGGGGTCACATCACTCTGCCCCGCTACGGTTCGTTGGACGAGAACAGAGCGCCCCTTTTCGGTGGGACGCAGCTCAGTCCAGTAGAGCGTATCGCCATCAAGGGCTAAATCGCCCAGACCAATACTCCCCGATACGATGAGTTCAGAGGTGATCGGTGAGGTCCAAGATCCGTAGGGGGCAACAGCAGCCATAGTTGTTTGGTGTGAAGGGCTACCTTCAGGATGACATGGTGTGTGATGCTTCCCAATGTCCAATCTCCAATGTCCAATCTGTTCAAGCTGCTCTGTCCTAGAGGATTTTTTCTAGCCCATAGATCAGCGTTTCGAGCTGGAGCACTTTACGGATCGAGAGTAAGACACCGGGCATATAGCATTTGCGATCGCTTGTATCATGCCGCAATGTATAAATCTGGCCCTCAGCGCCAAACATCACTTCCTGGTGGGCAATTAACCCCGGCAACCGAACGCTGTGAATGCGAATATTTTCCCCCGCTAGAGAACCCCTCGCCCCTGGCAAATGCTCTTTCTCTTCAACCGCAGGGGGGTTATAGGTCTTACCCAGTTCCGCCAACAGTTCTGCTGTTTTAATGGCGGTGCCGCTGGGGGCATCGGCCTTTTGGTTGTGGTGTAGCTCAATGATTTCAACATGCTCGAAATACTGAGACGCCTGCACGGCCGCCTGCTGCAGCAACACCATGCCAATGGAAAAGTTCGGAATCACTAAGCAGCCCGTACTGGCTTTGTCGGCAAACTCTGCTAGGTCATTGAGCTGGTCAGGACTCAGGCCCGTGGTGCCTACCACCGGACGAATGCCGTAGGCTATCGCCGCTCTCACGTTGCCGTATACCGAATTGGGGTGGGTGAAATCGACCATCACGCCCGGCTCTTTCTCTTGGGAGGCTGCAGCCAGTAACGACTCCATTTCGTTGCTAATGGTAACGCCTAATTCCTCACCACCCACCAGTTCACCGGCATCTAAACCGAAAACGTCTGGGTTACGGTCTAGCGCCCCGTATAGTGTCATATCGTCCGATTCAGCAACGGCCTTAATGACCTCGCGGCCCATTTTGCCTGCCGCCCCATTGACAATGACTGGAATTGACACAGCGCTATAGTCCTTAGAAAAATTACGGTTGATACTTTACGTTTTTGGTGGTCTACTCGGCCTTCTTCAATTTCACCCTGATATCGTAACGATTACTCCAAGGGCTGCTGATGGCTGAGGTGATGCCCAACGTTTCAATGCCCTGAGCGTATTGCTGTATATCGGGAGCCAGCTTAGGAAAGAGCGGATTCGTGTCCATGACCTTGAGCATGGCCGACATGTTGACATAGAACTGACCATCATGGGAACTGAGGTCAGATTTTGTAGCCGCCTGAAACGGTGCGGCGTCCTGCAGGCTAGATTTTGCATCCACAAGACGTTTAGAGACCGGCACGGGGGCACCTAATGTCACAAACGAAATTTTATCCCCTAGCCAGCCGTGGCTAATCACAGGCAGGCCTGGGGGAATTCTCCAGGTAATAATAGAGGCATCTTTGGTCTTAGATTCAGATATCTGGAACTCACGCTTTTCTCGAACCGAGTCATCAAGCAGCTTGAAGGCTTGGAGGGCGGCAGCGCGATCGCTCGTCTCGGCCAGCATGACTAAACCGATTTCTGTGGTGCTATCGTCTTTGGCGGGCACAATGGCACCGGCGAACTTGCTGTCCAACCATGGGACAAAGGTGGTGTTAAAGTCTAGCCCGGTCAGGTCATTAAAACTATCGCCCCAGGATTTTGGATTGAAGGGAACCAGGAGTTTCGCAGGAGTGCCCTTGGCGAAGGACTGCCATAGCTCTTGAAAGTTACCGCCAGAGGCCATCATGAGCGTATTGGCGGGTAGACGTTTAGCAATCCCTCCGGCCTGATTCTTGACCACGTTCGGATGCTTGGCTTTGGGATCTAGCCAAGAGATGGTTTTAAAGTTGAGGGTATCGTCGTCAAGGGTCACGGTGGAGCCTAAACCTCGTATCTCTTGAATGCGCTCTAACGAGGCTTCTGAGATGGGCTGATTTGATCCTGCTGCCATCTGTGCCGTTGCAATGGGCATATTGACGTAAATCTGTGCCAAGGGACTGCCGCCACCAATTTCGCCCATCGCTTCAGAAAAACGTGGCGACTGGGCAACGGAAGGCTTGCCCTTGAGGGTATCAATAACCTGATTGATGGGGGCACCAGCGGTTGTCACGATCAGGCGACTATTGTCGGGCATTGCGATCGCAAATCGCTGATCTTGAAGCTGAAATTCTTGAATATCGACGCCCTGATGGGTTCGCTGCTTGGCTTGGTTTGCCGGAGTGGCAAGCTGCTCAATAAAGAGCTTTTTGGCACGGCCTGAGCTACGCATCGGCAGCACCCAAACGGTGGCCTGCTGCTCAAAGTCAGCCGCAGAGGTCTCTGACGGCGGCAAAAATGCCATGGTGATGCGATCACCCACCCACGGTGCAATATTTTCTTCATAACTGAGTCCCTTCGCCAGGGCTGCTGTTTCTAGTGCCTTGAGCTGGGTCTGCCAGCTTTTCTGAGATTGAGGGGTGCCCAGCGTGGCAAGCTGTTTCCACTGGCTGCTATCTGTGGAGACCGTTGCCGCAAAGAGCGTATCCTGGGGGAGTAGGGCCATGGGTCCAAAGGCTTTGCCGTCGCCCCCCTGTCCCCGTAAGAGTCCAAAGGCAATGGCTCCACCGATGACTAAAAGGGCGGCACCACCGACGGTGAGTAAGATAGACCGTGGCTTACCTTCAAGTCGAGTCTTCGGCTGTGAAAACCGAGGATATTTAACCTTTGTACGCCGCCGGGGCGGTTGCCGTTTACCTCTCATACCTGTGCCATCCAAACCTCAGAGGCCAGTATGCACAACGACAGCGCAATCGGTAAAGCTTTCATGACAGATTTGTTGACAGAGATTGGCTAACAGTAGCACTCGAACGGTTCAGACTGCTGAGTTTAGCTCATGCAATGCAGCCGTATAGAGTTGTGCGTTGCCGGTGGGGACGCCCGATAGATTGAATGGCACCCTCTAGCTCAGATACTGATAAACAGGTTCCCCCCTGAGCACCAGCCATGGTGGTGATGTGTTCTTCCATTAATGTACCGCCAATATCGTTACATCCCCATTGCAGTGCTTGGGTGGCTCCCTCAATACCCAATTTCACCCAACTAGGTTGATGATTGACCATCCAGCGACCTAAAAACAGTCGGGCGACAGCGGTGAGTTTTAGTACTTCTTCGAGGGTCGGCTGATCGCGGCCCACGCGTTTACGCAGTGCCGGGGGGGCGTCTTGGCCGACATAGGGGAGTAGAACGAATTCACTAAAGCCCCCATAGCCTTGGGATTGTGTATATTGCTGATGCGATCGCAACTTCTCTAAATGCCCAATCTGCTGGGCGGGGGTTTCGATATGACCTGACAGCATAGTGCTGGTGGTTGTTACTCCAAGGCGGTGGGCCGTGCCGACAATCTCTAGCCAAATAGCCGTATTAATCTTTTCTGGGCAGAGAACCCGCCGCACCTGATCATCAAGGATTTCTGCCGCAGTCCCCGGCATTGAATCAACGCCTGCATCACGGAGCGCTGTAATCACCGCTGCAAAGGAGACGTGATCTTCACGGGCAACAAACTCTATCTCTTGGGGCGAAAAGGCATGGAGGTGAATCTCAGGGAACGACGTCTTCAGCGCTTCTACAATGCGGACATAGTAGGGCAGAGACTGTCCATTCAGCTTTGCTTCGGGGTTCAGTCCTCCCTGCATACAGATTTCAGTGGCTCCCCTCTGACGGGCATCGGTGGCTTTTTCGAGCACCTGAGCTTCGGTGAGCCAGTAGGCTCCCTCTTGGTCAGCATCCCGGCGAAAGGCGCAGAAGTTGCAGTGCTGCTCACAGATATTGGTGAAGTTGATATTTCGGTTCACCACATAGGTGACGGTTTCCCCAACGAGATCTTGCCGCAGTTGGTCAGCGGCCTGTTGAATATCGTTCCAGGCGGCCGGTTCGGTTTGC
The DNA here is from genome assembly GCA_050330855.1 of Thermosynechococcaceae cyanobacterium. GTDB lineage: Bacteria > Cyanobacteriota > Cyanobacteriia > Thermosynechococcales > Thermosynechococcaceae > RCC1774. The sequence goes on from JBHJNL010000105.1 coordinate 12,406, forward strand.
TCTAGCAGCATCACTGCCGCTGCTGGCGAAAGATCCTGTCCGGCAAGGGTTTGCTCTAACAGTCGATTAATACTGGGGGTTTGAACAATCACGGTGAAGAAATGATTAACGATGGTTCGGGTCAGGATCAGTGGACTCCGGTGAGGGCTGCATCACATCGGCTAAGGCGGTTTTGCCGGTGGTCCAAAACTTTTCAGGAACGGGGTCGTAGCCCCCTCGGCACCAGGGATTGCAGCGGAGAATTCTCCAGACAGCTAGCGCTGTTCCTCGGAAGGGGCCAAAGCGATCTAGAGATGCGATCGCATAGTGCGAACAGGTGGGCTGAAATCGACAGGTGGGCGGAAACAGTGGCGAGATCCAACGTTGATAGCCACGAATACAGACAATCAACACCTTCTTAATCATCACGACCGCAGTAAGGCTGCATCAATATAATCCATCACCACCAGTGCTCCTAACGTGCCCCCCACCATCGCGATCAGCATAAAGAGCGGGTGGTTAGCTCCCAAAACACTAGCAACACCACAGGTGATCACCGACAGCATAAAGAGAGTGATTATGAAGATAATGGGCCGGAGATAAACCATTAATATTCTTTATGAATATTAGTTGCGATGGTTATTATTGTAGTGGATCCGTGCCCCTGCCCAATGCAGTTTGTCCCGCAGCGTCCCGTAATAGGAGTAATTTTCTCGCAATAGAATAAAGCGGGCCTGGGCTTGAGCCATCCAGACATCAACGCGCTGCCCCGGCCAAATCGAGGTTGCGAGCACCCCATCCATCCATAGTTTCGTGGCTAACTCGCGATCTTCTAGCGGCCAAATACTCACCACAGACCCGGCTGGTAGCACAATGGGACGACTGGACAGGCTTAAGGGGCAAATGGGGGTCACAATCAGGGCATCCATTCCCGGATGGACAATGGGGCCACTGGCTGCCACGGTGTAGCAGGTAGACCCCGTCGGCGTCGCCACCAAGAGACCGTCGCCTTGATATTGATCAATAACGGATCCATCAATTTCTAGCTCTAGAATCGAAGAGAGCATCCGCTCGGCAGAGGCGGGCTTGATGCACATTTCGTTGAGGGCAAGGTAGGGGAGATCGTCATCATCTCTATATTCTTGAGGATTCGTCAGGCGATTAATATCTCGATCGGCCACGCGCGCTTGGAGCATCATGCGTTGCTGGACGGCGTAGCGATCGCCGGTCAGACGCTCCCAGAGCGGGTCGAGATCTTCAACCATCTCAGCCGGTTCGGTCAAAAAGCCGAGGTGTCCTCCAATATTGACGGCCAAAATCGGGACGCCATCAGGAGCCAGTTGACGAGCGGCTGCCAGGGCAGTGCCATCACCGCCAAAGATAATGGCAAGATCAATGGGCTGTATTGCTGAGGCGAGAAAGACAGGATAGGGGTTATCTTTGGCACCGCTTGGCCCCATCAGAATATGACAGCCTTTGCCTTCAAAATAGCGGGCGCATTTAGCGGCAGCCTTCTTACTGAAAGGTTCTCCGGCTTTGTAGGCAATGATGACTTGTTTGAGCTGCACGATGTTTGACCTGTGTGAACGCGACGTCAGGCCACAGGCGGTGACCTATCGGAAAGGCGGGGAATAGAGCAAGCCTCCATCTTTCCAGAGTTTATTTTGACCTCGAGGAAGGTTGAGCTTGGTTTGAGGGCCAAGGTTGCGATCGTAGATTTGCCCGTAGTTACCCACGTGCTTGACGACCCGCAGCGCAAAATCATTGGGGAGGCCGATGCCTGAGCCAAGATTGTCTTCTTTACCCAAGAATCGTTTGATCACCGGATCTTCGCTGCCGAGAAACTGGTCTAAATTACCAGAACGAATCCCCAAATCCTCGGCTTCAAAGGTGCTGTAAACAATCCAGGTGACGGCATCACGCCACTGTTCATCGCCGTCAGCTACGGCAGGGGCAAGAGGTTCTTTTGACATCACTTCTTCTAGAATGATGTGTTGATCAGGCTTCGGGAAGGCGCTCCGCCGCGATAGGAGCTGAGAGCGGTCTGAGGTCACGCCCTGGCAGCGATCTTCAGAGTAGGCTTTATAGACGGCGTTAATGTCTTCAAAGACGACGGGGGTATACTCAACTCCCAGCTTTCGCATTTGGTCTGAGAGATTTTGTTCGTTGGTGGTGCCGGTTTGCGTACAGATTGATTTACCGGCAAAGTCTTTGAGGGTTTTGAGATTACTATCTTTACGCACCATCATGCCCTGACCGTCATAGAAGACGACCGGAGCAAAGGCCATGCGAGTGGTGCCATCTCGGCCCAGGGTCCAGGTGGTGTTGCGGCTTAACACGTCGATTTCGCCAGTTTGCACTGCCGTAAAGCGTTCTTTGGCGTTGAGACGACGATAGTTGACGGCTTCAGGATCATCAAAGAGAGCAGATGCGATCGCACGACACACATCAACATCCAGACCCGAATACTTGCCGTCTGGGTTCACAAAGCTAAACCCTGGTAGTTCGCCACTGACGCCGCAGTTTAGCTTGCCCCGCGTAATCACGGTTTGCAGCCGACCCGACGATGAATCGGAGTCGGACTTAGTGCTGGGAAGACAGCCCGTCAATGCGCTCAGGCAGAGCAGGCTGGTAATCCAGTGGCGAAGAGGCAAATGCTTCATAACGGTATTAACAGAGGATAAAAACAACAGAGCAGCAAGGCAACAAGGACCACCGTTCAACTATTACAGCACGAACCCTCCCATTCTCTCGTAGTCGGCTTTCTCTTCTAAAGGTAAGCCTTCCTTTATTGAGAGCAGGCTGAACACACTGCATTCGACAAACACCACTGGCATAGCGTCACCGTTAACCGAGACACTAGAGCAAGTTGCAAAACAAGAGGAATTGATAATGTCACAGGTGGAGATCCTTGAGAACGCGACACAGGCCCGTGCCGCAGAGCGGCCTGCCCCTGATCAGGTTAGAGCCGCTTGTCTTGAAGCAGAGAAGCTCGGTAAGAAAGTCAAAGAAATTCATTCTTTTGATCAGCTTGTTGGGAACTGGCGCTTGCGATTTATTACTGGCACTAAGAAAACGCAAAAAAAAGCCGGTCCAGTCATGGGGGCCGGTCGTTATGTGCCTGACTTGATCAACATCTCGCTCTTCTATCGGCCTGCGGAGCCACCAGAAGAAGGCTCCGGTGAAACCTTTATTGCAGGGACGATTGGTAACGAAATTAAATTTATCGGCATCCACCTCACCGTTTCAGGGCCAGCGAAATTTCTGACCTCGCAAAAGATTATGGCCTTTGACTTTACCCGGATGGCGATCCGAGTATACGGCGTCAAATTGTTTGATGGCTTTATCCGCAATGGAGAAGCCAGTGAAGCCCAGTTCTACAAGCGCAAAGTCGGTCAGCAAGCCTTTTTTGCCTACTTCCTCATTCGTGAATCGGTAATTGCGGCCCGTGGTCGTGGCGGTGGCTTAGCGGCTTGGGGGCGAGAGCCAAACTAGCACGGAACTTTTTGCTTAGGAGAGACGGGCTAATGTTCGTTGTAGAGGGCACCCTCAAGCGCCATTACTGAATGCTTGGTAGTCTCGCACGCCAAAATTTTTCCCCCGTGCACCTCAGCCTCCATGTGCCAAAAAAGAAGTCTTAGCCTAGTTGAATCCCTGTACTCGCTGGGTTTTGGCTTGGCCCAATCTTTGCCAAAATCCTCTCGAAAACATCAAAGGGAAAATATTTTTAGAAAAAGGCTTGACTTGTCTCATAGGACAAGTTACATTGGCAAAGCGCTCGAGAGAGGTCCGCCTTTCAGAAGCGCTTTGAACCTAGATAAGTTAATAGTTTGAAAGCCATAATAGCACATATAGACCTCGTTCAAAACAACTGAGGGGTTGTAGCTTCG
>JBHJNL010000106.1:0-4711 GCA_050330855.1 Thermosynechococcaceae cyanobacterium
AAGAATAAGGCTTCCAGCCCTCAATAAGCACATATACTTCGTACCTTCCTAAAGAGGGTAAATCTTGATATTCCTCGCCACATATAGGACTCAGCCATCCTTACCTATGGGGCACTACCCAAAAATCTTGTTTCCCTCTCTCAAAGTTGGGAAAGGGGCTGAGGGTATGGTCATATGGTACTCCAATATCTAATCTTCAATTTGATTATGCCTATTTAATTATGGAGTCAACAAAAACAAATTAAATCTACTTGGACTCAATGTTACACTCAGGTTCTAAAAATAAATGTCTTATGACTATTAGTTATGATTGACCTTTTTTGCTAGAATCTCAAGAATTTATAATACAGCAGTTCTTGGTCAGATAGGCTATGCCTTACCCACAAGTGGGTCAAACGCATATATAGCAATACTTTTGTCATTAGAACAAATGTTTTAATCTCCCTTAGATTGTCCTTTTCTGCAGCATCGTCAACGACAAAATAGGGGTTCAGCCTCCTGGAAATTTCCACTTATCGTTCTTTGGGACAAGAATGGGGGCGTTTAGCTCAACTTAGTGAGCCTCAAATCCTCTACTGACAGGTACTTTAGGACTTATGGGTAAGGCATAGGTCAGATAGGGGACAGCCATGATGGTCAAAATCCTTGTCTGAAAGCAGTTTCATAGTTTTAGCTATGCCCCATCAAGTAGCGATCCGCTGTATTTAGATAGCTTAGATGCTCATCTATTTAAGATCTGTACTCCAGAAATACTAAGGCTTCAAAATACTAATTTGTATTTTTTGAGCATAACCAAATTTCATTTCATTCATAAATGAGTATATTTTTTATCCACCCGTACTCGGTGGTGGCCATTTCGCCCTATGTGAACTTGTCACGGATGATATATTTGCAATATTATCTCCAATCTGCTGCATTGATTTTTTTTCTAAGTGAGCACAACAAGTGCTGAGTAACTCCAATTTGTTGTCCTCAAGATTCACGATCCATGCAATATCTTGACTGTGCTTGGCAGCTTCGCTAATGACTTCCTGAAATGCATTGAGATTTTTAACTTGGATCATCCTTGGTATATTGACGAGATCTAAAAGACCTGAGTTCAATTCTTGGGATTCTGAACTATACAACGCAGGATCTTGGGGGGACTCATTAATCGTAAGGGTAAAATGCTCACTGTTCAATGTATTGACTAAGACTTGATCAAGCGTTACAGTTGATTGCCCAGATTCTCCTATCGATTGTGTGAAGTTCTGGCTGCCCACCTTCCCGATTAATAGAATCCATGATTCTTTGTTAATCTTATCTATTTGCTCAAGCGTCAGTCTTGCACCATTAAAAACTTGAACTATATCAATGAGTCTAGGCGTAACTATAATGCTATTTTCGAGTGGCCCTAAGTTTCCAGTCATAGATATCTCCGTAAATTACAATCGCTGATTGGAGTTAGTTAATTTTCTATTCGTCAATAATCAAGCTTTTCGGTAGAAGTATTAGTTTATTCTTATGAATGCTGCAGTTGCATGGGCTTTGAAATTTTTCGGGTGACTTAACTATGCTAATTTGTTGTTTGTTTTCAGACAGGACAAAAAAATTTGCCGTGTTTAGATTAGTTTGATACCCCATATCTTTAAAGGCAGCAATAGTGAGGCGGCTGATTGGATTGTTAAGCCCAACAAAACCCGTCATCAGTTCATTGCCGAAAACAGACTCTCGCCAGTGAACATTCTGAGTACCTGGGCCACCAGTATTCTCAAGGGGTACAGGTACTGGTTTACCAGAGCCTAATAACTTGGCATACTCTTGCATTGCATTTTCACCTATAAATTGAGGATTCTCTGTCTCTATTCCTTCAACTAGCTTAAGCTGTTCCCAGAGTGTACCAAAGCCTAAGACATGCCCTATCTCATGAATAATAGTATCTAACAAAACTCCTTCAGTCTCTAAATTAATTAAATCGGCTGTATCAAACTCTATAATTCCTGTAGCTGGCAGTAATGTACCTGGACGCAGATGAACTGCATTTGATTGTCCCAGAATATTTTTTAGCCCATCAATTTGTGAACTGACAACTGTAATCTTGAGGCCTTTGATTCGTTGTCCATTAACTGTGGCAATCGGTAAGCTATCATTGATAATTTTCCCCCAAAAATCTGCAGCCAAATTGAATAGATCTTTTTGGCTGGTTGAAAATTCGCCTAAAAAATCAAATTCAATTGGTAACGGAGAGATTTGAGAGATATCTTGTGCTTGATGTGAGTCTCCTGACGAACCTGACTGCCCTGTATTCATCTGAGAATGCAAGCTTAGAAGCAAAATCTTACTTGTTTCCTTATTAAGGACGCAGCTTACTTTCAGTCGAAAACGAGCTGCATCATGAAACTGCCATTTGAAGGCATTTAGGTTTTTGATACTAATGATCTTGGGCTGATTGAAAAATTCTTCATTTCTTATAGATTCTAATATCTCGATTTGCAAGTTTTTTTCAAACCGGTCAGGATTGCTTGTCAGTTCAACCTTCCTCCCAGTTGCCGTTTGAACGATAACTTGCTCAAATTCTTCATTATTCTGGGTGTTATTCTCAGCAATGACTACCCCAATGATTAAATCTATTATCCCACTATTAACTGCTGGAATCTCATTTAAATTAAACTTTACACCCTCAAGCGCTTTTAAGATCCTGATAAGTTTTGGTGTAACCAAAAAGCTACTTTTTTGACTATCGAAACCTTCCTCGCTCTGGGTAGTATGAGTCATCATAAGCTTCTGCCATTTAAATACATGACTCCAAATCCCCTAAGTCCCATATTTCTTTGACCGTAGGTCGCCGACACTTATTGTTGACATGGGAATTGTCAGAGTTATTGAAACCATAATTCTTTTCCCGTGTCTTGATTCTAGAGTTTTGCTCTAGATTATTCTGTGCGCAAGCCTTCCCCCCACCCAGAGCAGCGATGTTAGATAATCATCTTTGCCTTAGCTTCATCTTAATTTTTCTATCGGATTTGAATGGTTTGCGCAAAAAGTAACAAAAGTTCATGTGATTCCTGAGAATGTCTTTTATAGGCTGCTGGTTAAACTCACTGACTGCCAGTATTACCCCACTTCTCAAGCTGAATTGTTCTTCGGCAGGTGTGAAGTGCATGATCAGCCTCACCTTTTTCATTGCCCCTCTAGCTCCGGTTCTCAACAGAGCCAAATGTCGAGCTGAGCGCTGGCTTCACCAAAGTCACGGCTGACAGGTGCTAGATTGAGAGCACGGTCTCCCGGAGAGTAGAACACCGCTGGGCTGAATAATTGGGCTAAATATTATGATCGCGACTGCACCTCTCAACATCACCTGGGAGAAACTACCCGATGATTACGTTTTAGATGACGATCCTGTGGATAACATTAACCAGCCCGCTTTAGCCGCAGCCCTCACAGAAAGCCTGAGCCTCTCTGGGCGTCTGCCAGAGACTGCGCTTACCACCACCAACTACGGCATCTGCGCGACGCTCAACGGCAAAATGGTCGTCAAAGCGCCCGATTGGTCTTTTATTGCCGCCACCACAGCCTCTCGCATAGAAGTAGATCGTAGCTATACCCCTCATCTCCAGGGCGATCTGCCCGCCATTGTGATGGAGTTCCTCTCTGAGACTGAGGGTGGGGAGTATTCAACAAAGCCTACCTATCCCCCTGGCAAGTGGTTTTTCTATGAGCAGGTCCTCAAGGTGCCCTACTACGCCATCTTTTCCTTAAAAACAGGTGACCTAGAAGTTTACCGGTTAGACAAGCTGGGCCATTACCAGCTTTGTGATCCAGATGGTCAGGGGCGATATTGGATTGAGACCATGAACCTCTCACTAGGAAGTTGGCAAGGCAATCGAGACAACAGAGAAGGTCAATGGCTCCGCTGGTGGGATGGCCAGGGCAAGATTTTGGCGTGGAGTACAGAGCACATGGCTCAAGAACGTCAAAAGGCTGAGCAAGAGCGTCAAAAGGCTGAGCAAGAACGCCAGAAAGCTGAGCAAGAACGCCAGAAGGCTGATCGATTCGCGGCCCAACTAAGGGCGGCTGGAATTCAGCCTGACCTTTAGGCTTCAATCATGTAAAGACTTTCACGAAAGACTAAACGCTCTTCTGTGCTGCTCTCACCTGATCCAAGACCGCCAGCGCAGCTCGTTGCTTGGCAAGCTTCTTTTTGGGGGCGATCGCGCTCCCCTCAAAGACCTGTCCCCACCCTTCCAGCCGACAGATCGCGTTGAACCCCTCTTCCCATTCTTCAACCTCAAAGACCGGCTGCGGCCAATGCATGACCTGACAGACCGTCATCAAAATGCCGACATGATTTTGTCCCTCGACCTGTGATTGGGCTAGAAGCGCCTGCAGACGCTGCATATTTGGGTCGCTTGGCTCTCTGACTCCATTCCTTTCATCAACCAAAGGCAGTTGACGGTGCTCAGCGGTGACTAACGTGCCTTGAATAAAGCTATGCAACCACAGCCAGCAGGCCCGATGCCGAGCCGTCTGTTTTCGGGATGCTTGGCCCGGTTCTATCGTGGTTTGTGTTTGATTGTCACTGACCACAACAACCCAGGCCAGAAAGCGATCGCCTAACGGCCCAAAGCTCACCGGCGCGAGCAGGAGATAAAAAATAAAGCAACCGAAGGCATTGTCGAGCGTCCGAGTGCAGCGCTTAGTTAGGCAACTTCAGGGACACCACAACTCATAC
>JBHJNL010000107.1:0-6573 GCA_050330855.1 Thermosynechococcaceae cyanobacterium
TTTAACTTTGGGGCGGCGGCCTTACAGAACGTGATCAACAATGCTCAACAAATTGGCGGTAATGTATTGCTAACCTTTGCACCGAACAATTCGGTGCTACTCGAAGGCATTCAGACGAATATTCTTGATACAACTGATTTCGTTGTGGTCTAAACCATCGCTTACTGCAGGCTCTAACGTTAATCTGAGCCTGCAGCTTCACAACTTTTGGTCGGAACCTGTTCAAGGCGTAAATCACTATTTTGTCCAGAATCAACAACCTCCGGTAGAATCGGAGGCATGAAAGGCAACCCCTGGAAGGGGATTAGGGCTACGCCCGGAATATGTTCATTTGCTCAAATTTCTGGTCTTCCTTCTCCTGATTGCGAATATAGTGACGGATCACTGACTCATCTCTACCCGCCGTTGCGGCAAAATAACCTCTTGCCCAAAACTTATGACCTGTAGCATTACGACTATTCCCTAGTTCCCGAGCGATATAAATTGCACTCTTGCCTTTCATATAACCCACAACAACTGACACAGGGTGTTTGGGTGGTATCGATATCAGCATATGAACATGCTCTGGCATCAGGTGACCCTCCTCAATTATGCTCTCCTTGTGACTTGCTAATTCATGAAAGACATCACCCAAAACTCGCCGAATTCGACCATAAATCACTTTCTTCCGATATTTTAGAATGAAAACTATGTGGTATTTGCATTCCCACACAGGATGAGATAGCTTGCGATATGTCATTTCGTCTCCTTTGAATTCATCGAAGGACACTTTTCTACCGCAGTATTAGGTGGAACCTGACTAGTCCTGCGCTCAAAGCACAGGCTTACAAATGATAGTTACCCCCTTGCTTGAAAAGGAGCGCATCGATAAAAACATCTGAAGTGAGGCGATGTGCAACTAAATCGCTAGAACCATTGATTTCTCGTTCCTGATAGCTAAAATCTATGATTAGGAACAACGGAATATCAAGGCTTTCAGTGAAGTCGCACATCGCCTGAAGTGACAGGAGATCATCAAAATGGTGAATTTAGGAACCAGAGTTGCCTCCCTCAACGGTCCGAATATGTTTTCACGCCCCCGATTCCAGTATGTTTTTAGGGGAAATTTCTAGCAATTTTCAGATGCCCGACCTGAGATTGTCACTGCTGGCCCCCTCACGGTGTAGCTTGCTAACGCTCCTGCATTTGATGCATGGCAAGGCTCACAACATCCTCATATTGTCCGTCTACTGTCAGATTGAGGGGTAAAATCTCGAACTCACTTGAGACTAACTCCTCATCACCACAGCGATCAGACGGAATGTAATTTTGAGGAGATCAGCCATGACCACACAAGAAGCAGGACGTTTCTCTGTTCAATCGATAGGCGAAGCAGCCCGACGTCTGCTGCAGTCTGTCACCCAACCGGCCCTACGCATCTTTGGTCCCAACGAAGATGACTATCCCGAAGTGGGGGTTCAGCCCTATGAGGGGGATGTGGCGGATAAAGATCTAAGTTAGAGCGTTTTGAGTTTTAAGAAAGCAGGTCAATTCCGAACTCCGAACTTCTATCTCTTCCATCCCCACCGTGGAGGCATTATGGCTATCACTCAAGATCGTCTCAAAGCCTATGTTGAGCTGATTCAATTGCTACTCTCTTGTCCCACGGGCGAAGAGTGGATTTTGTTGCGACAAAACGAGAATCTGGTGAATGGTGAATTTATTCAGGTGATGGAGCAGGTGGCGGCCCAAATTACGACCGAGGGACATGCCCAAGCGGGGACGTATCTACATAACTTAGCGGCTCAACTGCACCATATTTTGATCAAGGAGCTTGACCCTCCATCTGATAATGCTGATGAGGATCAGGTCTATCAAGACTTGATTCAATTGCTTGTCGATCGCCCTAGCAAAGCCGCAGATCTGTTGACGGACCACAGCAATTTGATCGGCCCAGAGCTAGTCCATTGGCTCAAGCTGGAGGCGACGGAGAGAATGGAGCAGGGGGAGCAGAAAACAGCTCATTTCTTGAAAAATCTGGCGGAGGAACTCAATCGAGTCTGGCTAGAGGTTCATGCATTTCAGCCGCCAGTGAACCTCAATAAAAATCACCATCCAGCCAAACCAGAGCCTCAAGGTGTGCCGCCGTCGGTGATTACATCAGAGGCTGCGACCGAAAAATCTCAGCAGGCTCAGACCGCAGAGCGCCTGGGCCTGGAGCAGGTGGTCAGTCAGTTGGGTGCGATCGCAACGTCTCTCACACAACTCAACGCCAGTTTAAGAACTCAGCAACAAGATCCGCTGTGGTACATGGATACCCTAGAGCGAGCAGCCTCGGCGCACTGGTTACTGTCAACGGCTGAAGTGGAGCAACTCATTGGCGTCAAACCCCATTGCAAATCAGACGGTGACGCCTACCAGCGCGGTCAATGGCTGTTTAGCAAAGCAGGCAAAATTGGCACCCAAACCGCATGGCAGGTGAGCAAGGCAAATATAGGCTAGCAGCATGATCAAAGACCCAAGAGTGAGGAGAGACCCATGCAGCCATTGAAGACGCGGGCACAGCATCAGAAGCTGTATCAATTACTTGCGATCGCACTCATAATCGTCCTGTCATTAGGGTTATGTGGTGGAACCTGGAATACCAGCAATGCTTCGACTCTGATCGCGTACCTGCCACCGGGGAATGCCGTGACGAACCCCAATGCGCTCCTGCGTCAGGCGCTGCCGCTCGATCATCAAGCCATGCTAGAGGTGCAGGAATACCTCGACAATGCATCTATGACGTTGACCGCTGCCACCCCAAAATCACTGAAGAAAAGCTGGGCTGAGGTGCAGCATGATACCGATAAAGCCGTCACTGCCTTTAGTCAGCATCGGGCTGATATTCTGGAGGCGATCCCTGCTGACCATCGAGATCATGCCGCTGATCTCGTGGACACCATTAGTCAAGCATTGATGGACTTAAAAGGGAATTCAGATCTAAAAAATGAAAATACTTTTAAAGAGACCAGCATCCGTTTAGTGGTCTCACTCAACCAGCTCGAAAAGGAACTGATTGGAGATCGGCCCTTTCTAGTGCCGCGAGCCTATCAAAATCTACCTCAGCTCAATGGTCGGGCGACTGTCGTTTTGGAGACCACCCAAGGACCGATGACAGTGGTGGTCGATGGCTACAGCGCCCCTGTCACTGCCGGGAATTTTGTTGATTTGGTGCAGCGCGGCTTCTATCGTGACTTGCCCTTTACCCGTGCTGAAGAATCCTACGTGCTACAAACGGGAGATCCAGGGGGTGCCATAGACGGCTTTATTGATCCCCAGACCCGCCAAGCCCGGACGATTCCCCTAGAGATTTTGGTTCAAGGGGATACTGAGCCGACCTATGGTGACACCTTAGAAGATCTGGGCCGATATCAAGATAAACCCGTGCTCCCGTTTTCGGCCTACGGCACATTGGCGATGGCGCGCCCCGGTGATGATCCCAATGGCGGCTCTTCCCAGTTTTTCTTCTTGTTGTTTGAACCGGATTTGACTCCGGCTGGCTTGAATCTGCTGGATGGTCGCTATTCGGTGTTTGGCTATACGATTGCGGGCCAAGAAGCGCTTGCTAAGCTACAGCAAGGGGACAAAATTCTCTCAGCAAAGGTCATTCAGGGGCTGGAGAACTTGGTGGTGCCCTCCTAGGGGGGCTAATGTATGTCATATTTTCTTCTCTTTCCTCGCGAGTGTCGGCCGATTCGGACTCTGCATAAGCTGCTGAGCCGCCAGCCAAATAAAGGGCGGGATCGTGGTTGCATAGCGCCGCCACAGCCGCCGAGGTTCTTGATAAAGACGGTAGGCCCACTCAAGACCTACGTTGCGGACCCATTGAGGGGCATGTTTACAAAGCCCTGCATAAACCGGAAAGACACCCCCCAGGCCAATCATCGTTGCGTTAATTCTGTTGCGATGCTCAGCTATCCATTTTTCTTGCTTGGGACAGCCTAGGGAAACAAATAATAGTCCTGCCTGACTTTGATTGATCTGGTTGATTATATCTTGATCTTCTGTGAACGTGAGGGGACGAAAGGGAAGCGGTTCCATCGCAGCTATCTTTAGGGCAGGGTAATCAAGTTCTAAACGGTTGCGTATCTTAGTAAGAATCTGAGCCTGAGATCCTAAAAAGAAAACGCTTACATCTTGGCCCTGAGCCTGGTCGCACAGTGCCTGAAATAGAGCCATTCCAGCCACTCTTTCTTGATCATTAGCCCCCAGATAACGCAACATCCACACCAGGGGCATCCCGTCAGGCGTCACCAAGTCAGCCTGACGCACAACATTCTGGAACATAGGATCCCAGTGCGCTTCCATTAGCATGTGGACGTTGGCAACGCAGACCGATCTACTGACATTTTGTTTAGCCCAGGCCATGATCTGCTCAACCTGTTGATCGAGAGAAAGCGCATTCACAAAAATATCGAGAACCTGTACACGATGTTTTTTTCTGAGCTGAGTCATCTATTTTAGAAGCATGGTGAATAGAACAATTCGTGAAGGTGGGGAATGAGACGTTGCTCTAATCCCTGCGATCCGGCTAGCGAGATATTGTTCCCCTACCGAACCTTATGACATGTTTGTGAGGAAACTGTGAGGAACATGAGAAATACTGTCCAATCTCGAGATAATAGAGCTTAGAGGCATAAAAATTTCTCCCTATCGAGCGTCAGCGTTTCATTCCATTAAATGTCGCATTGCAGAAGACAAGCAAGTTCTAAAGAGATGTATGATTCGGGTTGTTAAGCAAAAGCAATGACTGAAAACTTCGAGGGAGCATCCCACTTTCGCAGATATACTCTTGTAGGCAACAGCGGAATCAATGGTTTCAGATCATCTTGGCAATGTTTTGTCGAAGTTGGGATGCTCCCAACTTCGAGACCGCCCCTCGCTTGCCTTGATGTGTCAGAATCAGGACAAATTGAGGCATACCCTAAGTAGATGATGATGCAGAAATTTTCTACATCTTTGTTGTTAGACCGAGCCTTAGATCGCCATCCCCTCATCGTTAGCCCTGATATCTTGTTAACCGCAGTGATTGACCTGATGGGTCAGGCTTTGGTTGAGGGTTTCCCCTCTCGGAATGACAATGACAACTCTAAGGCTCTATTGTCACCACCGCAACACAGCAGTTGTGTCCTCGTTTTGGACAATTCTCAACTGGTGGGCATTCTCACAGAGCGAGATATTGTCCGGTTGATTGCTGAACATCGATCGCTGGTGAATCTCGCCGTTGCAGATGTGATGTCTCGTCAAGTGGTGACGCTGCAGACCAAAGACAACCCGGACGTTTTCTCTGCACTGAACCTGATGCGCCATCATCAGATTCGACACTTACCCGTCGTTAATAGACAAGGTCAAGTGATGGGATTGCTGACACCCAAACGGCTGCGTCGTCTCTTAGAACCCGCTGATCTAATGAAAATTCGGCAGGTTCGTGAAACTATGAACACCCACGTCATTCATGCTCTGGCCTCTGATACTGTGCTGCAGCTCACCCAGATGATGGCGCAGCATTGGGTGAGCTGTGTCGTCATTGTCGAACCGACGGCGGATGCTTCTGATGCTCTCTGCCCCATCGGAATTATGACGGAGCGTGATGTTGTCCAGTTTCAGCGGCTGGGCCTTAATCTAGAACAAACTCAGGCTCAGGAGGTGATGAGTACACCGCTCTCGCTTGTTAGTCCGGAGGACTCGCTGTGGTCGGTGCATAAGAAGATGCAGCACCATAAAGTGCGGCGGCTAGTGGTGGCAGATCACCAGGGAACCTTACAGGGCATTGTGACCCAGAGCCATCTGCTGCCGGTGGATCCGGCTGAACTATATGAAGTGCTCGATCTGCTGCAACAGAAGGTCTCACAGCTCACAGCAGAGAAGCAGAATCTACTAGAGCACCAGAATCAGGTGCTGGAGCAGTTAGTTCAAGAACGAACACTGAGGCTGCAGCGCCGGGAGCAAATCCTCCGTGATTTGGCGGCAGGCATCACCACAAGCGGTGAAGACTTGTTGATTGCGCTGGTCCTGCATTTGGCTGAGGCATTGCAGATTGACTATGCCCACGTGGGTTCGCTTCTAGGCGATGGGAGCATCCGTACCCTTGCGGTCTGTAGAGATGGACAAGTTCAACCTAATTTTGACTATGCTCTAGCCGGGACGCCTTGTGAAGGGGTGATTACTCAAAAAATCTGTATCTATCAAGAGGGTGTGCAGGACTTATTTCCCCACGATTTAGTGCTACAGGAAAATCAGATTGAAGGATACTGCGGGATGCCGCTATTCAATGCTGAGGAGAACGTCGTGGGAGTACTGGTGGCCTTGAGTCGTCAGCCAGTGGATGATCCTGAGCTGGTGCAAGAAGTGCTTGCGATCTTTGCAGCGCAAGCTAGTGCTGAACTAAATCGTCAGCAGGTAGAAGCAGAGCAGCAACACTTTTTTACATTGTCTTTGGATCTACTCTGTGTCGTGAATTTAGAGGGCTATTTCAAGCAGGTAAACCCTGCCTTTGAGAATATCTTGGGCTATTCAAGGGCAGAGCTGATGTCTCGGCCCCTCATCGATTTT
>JBHJNL010000108.1:0-28654 GCA_050330855.1 Thermosynechococcaceae cyanobacterium
ATATGTCGTGAGAGCCACAAGTCGGGCAAGTCATCTCTATTCTCATCTGCTCGGCTCCTGAGAAAG
Source organism: Thermosynechococcaceae cyanobacterium (assembly GCA_050330855.1). GTDB lineage: Bacteria > Cyanobacteriota > Cyanobacteriia > Thermosynechococcales > Thermosynechococcaceae > RCC1774. The sequence continues at coordinate 67 of JBHJNL010000108.1, forward strand.
TTCAATAACTATAGTCTTATTTTTCTCTATCCTTTACACTAATGCACTACCAAAACTCTCTCGTAGTGTCGCACCCTAACCAGCGCTTGCACAGGACGTTCGATATACCCTGGTTCTGAGTTACAACTTATTTGCCGCCTGTGAAGCGCAAGCCGTTAACTGACCTACTCTGGACATTGAAGGGGACACCTCAAGCTCAACCCCTTTATAGTGAACTCACAAGCCGCTCAACTCAGCCTTTCATTGGCCCAGATGATCCTAATTGGGAAACTAATTTGACAGAAAAACTTACAGGAAAAGCGCTTGAGCAATCATCTTGAGGATGGTTAGCCTTTCTGTGCCCCGTCGCACATTTCAAGCAAAGATGGCCTTGAAATGCCGAAGTTAGTAATCTTCTCCGGGTTGAGGTCTACCGCCGCAAAGCGCTGCACCACCTGATAGTGCAAATTGCTGGCGGCAAGCTGCTGCACAAAATCTTCAAAGTGAAAGTGTTCAAAGATTTCGCGGGCATCGGTGCTAAACGACGGCACATGACTGATCAGGTCATCTGCAGTCTGGGTATCAGGCATGGTACCCAGAGCTAGGGGCGATGCATTCTAGAACTGCTGGCCTGCCGTCCGGAGTAGCAGCTTTTCTCGCACCAGATCTGGTTTCGTCTAGTGTGCGCTTGCTGCCGCCAATACCTTTCCTTTAGTGAACTCCAGCACATATTCCATACGCTGCAGCAGGGTAAAGGACAGAATCATGCGGCCCTATTGCGATTGCTTGAAGTCGCCCCGCAATAGGTCTGCGATCGACCAGATAAAGGCTGCAGTCTGAGAGCGGTTTTCAGTCTTCATCTAAAGAAGTCGTTGTATCGCGGTTGAATCAAGAAATGCCTCTGCTACCATCCTCGCTCGTCAGGCACATCGCAAAAAGTCTTCTTTGAGTCCGTTTAGAATGGCGCGTCCGCTATGATAAGGCCATTATGGCTATTGTCTCTTCTCAAAAATCTTTCTCACAACCCGATAAATCGCCAAAGCGATCGCAAGTGCCAGCCGGTGCCGACGCCGAAATCTTGCAGCCAGAAGCCGACCCTACAGAACGTCAGGTCAAACAGGACGAAAAACTCCGGCCTCAGCAGCTTGGCGAGTATTTAGGGCAACAGGAACTCAAAGACGTTCTCAAAATCGCGATCCAGGCGTCTCAGTCCCGAAAAGAAGCCCTAGACCATCTGTTGCTCTACGGGCCACCGGGCCTTGGCAAAACGACAATCGCCCTCATTCTCGCCTCAGAGATGGGTGTCACCTGCAAGGTCACCAGCGCCCCTGCCCTAGAGCGCCCCCGCGATATTGTGGGTCTGCTGGTTAACTTACAAGCCGGAGATATCTTATTTATTGATGAAATTCATCGCCTGTCGCGAATGACAGAGGAGCTTTTGTATCCAGCGATGGAAGATTACCGGTTAGATATCACTATTGGCAAAGGCCAATCTGCCCGGATTCGGAGCTTGCCGCTGCCACCCTTTACATTAGTGGGTGCTACCACACGGGTCGGGGCGCTCAGTTCACCACTACGCGATCGCTTTGGCTTTGTCCAACGACTCCGCTTTTATGAACCAGAAGAGCTGAGCCAGATTGTGTTGCGAACCGCCGATATTCTCAAAACCCAGGTCACAGACCAAGCCGCCTTAGAAATTGCCCGTCGCGCCAGGGGCACACCACGCATCGCCAATCGATTGCTCAAACGAGTCCGAGACTATGCAGAAGTGAAGAAGCAGACTCCTATTGATCCGCAGATTGCCACCGAAGCCCTAGAGCTATTTAACGTAGACCCCTGTGGGCTGGACTGGACCGACCGACGATTGCTAACGGTCATGATCGAACACTACAACGGGGGGCCAGTGGGGGTCGATGCAATAGCCGCCGCCACGGGCGAAGATTCGCAAACCATTGAAGAGGTCTATGAACCCTATCTACTACAGATCGGCTACCTGAACCGAACCCCCCGTGGCCGGGTGGCAACCCCCGCAGCCTGGAAGCATTTAGGGTATCAGCCCCCAGAAGAGCAGATGTCTTTGCTGCGGTAGCCTGCTTGAATAATCGAGGTATCATAGAAGCCGTCTTTGAGATTTTTCGCAATCTCTATAGACCATTGGGGGCACATCCGTTTTGCTAAACAATAGGGATTCAGTTCAGTTCTATGTTGATGGTTATCTCTCCCTCAAAAACACTGGAGTTTGAGGGTCAGCAGCATTCTAAATACACGGTGCCGGTCAAGCTAGATCAAAGCCAGCAACTCATCAACCAGCTCAAAACTCTAGCTCCAGAAGACCTCAGCCAATTAATGGGCATTAGCAGTAAGCTCGCTGACCTCAATCACAAACGGTATCAAACGTTTCAGTTCCCCTTTACGCCTGAGAATTCTCGGCAGGCGCTCCTGGCTTTTAAAGGAGATGTCTACAAAGGCATTGATATCGACCACTACGATGACCAAGACTTAGACTTTGCCCAACAGCACCTTCGCATCTTATCTGGACTCTACGGCATACTGAAGCCCCTTGATTTAATTCAGCCCTACCGTCTAGAGATGGGTACCAAGCTAGTCAATCAAGGGGGCAAAAATCTCTATGAATTTTGGGGCACCCAAATTACAGAAGATCTTAGTCGTGATTTCAAGCAGCGAGACAATCCGACGCTGGTGAATTTGGCATCAAATGAATACTACAAAGCGATCCAGATCGATCACCTGCAGGCTCCAGCCCTCAACATTTTCTTCAAAGAGAATAAGAATGGTGCCTATAAAACCATTGGCCTATTTGCAAAACGCGCACGGGGCTTGATGGTGAACTACGTGATCCAGCATCGCCTCACCGATATTGAAGATCTCAAAGCCTTTGACATTGAAGGCTATCGCTTTAATCTGCAGCTCTCTAAAGACCAAGATTGGGTTTTTAGCCGTGACCAATAACAGTGGAATATTACGGATATAAGTCCTAGCTGCCCAGTCACCCCATAGGACTGTATACAACTGTTCAGGCGGAGAAAGGGGTACAGGACAAAGTCAAAACCGGCCAATCTGTACCAACAGCTCCAGCAATTCTCATTTTGGATTTCAAGTAGAGTTGGCCCCTTCAGTGAGCATGAAATCAAACAGCGCATCCCGACTAGGGAAGCAGAAATAGCGCGTCAGAGTCCGCAAGTCACGGAAAAAATCCTTACGAGTGACCAACAGGTCTCTCAGGTGATCGTAGTTACCACCAACCAACTCTAGAATTGTGTGCATCAAAAAGGCCAATCCTGGGGACGGATAAATTCTGGCGCTAGATTGAAAACTTGATTACAGCCTGGTTTGACCATTACCGGGGTGACGACTTGATGAAAGTAGCTCACTCGGCCATTGCGATGCTGACGTTGACTGCACTGAGAACAAAGAATCTCTTGCGATGCAAAATACTCAGTTCCATCTAGGGCCACCAAATAGTCTTGTTCAAAGCATCGATAGCGGTGACGCCTGCCACGGGCCTCTAGGCAGTGATGGAGGGACTCAAATCCCGAACATACAGCCGATGCAGCCACTGGATCTAAGAGCTTACGGATCTGATTATCACAGGGGATCTTCTCAATACCAAATAGACTCTTGGCGTTGCTGCGGCCCTTTTTCGTTGCCATCTGACGCTGATAGTGAAGAAAGGAGCTTGATTGCATGAAAAACAAGCTCAAAGCGCTCATTAAGGCATCTTCAACTCGATACTTCTTATTTCTACCCTTACGCACATCGGGAAGGTCCGAAAAACTCGCTAAGTAGGTGGAGATAATTAAACGTTGCCCTGAAGCCCAGAAAGCCCTGCTGCATCGTGATCGGGATGTTGATTAGTTTGAAGCATCTACTTAGCATTGAACCAATGAGGGCTTCCGGGCCGATGGAGGGGGATGAGGACATTGATGCACACAGGGTACAAAGCGTTTACTCTAACTATCAAGACACAGAACCCTGCTATGAAAAGCGGTTCTCTAAAATGAGAATTGTTGAACTTTATTGAGGCTAACTTAAATTCGCAAATTTTCGATTACTCTGATGGGTTAAGAGTTTAATGTCGTGCGTCCGGTTCTATCTCATCTATGCAGCCCCCCCTCTACGAAACCTTTGTTGAGTTGCTTCATGTACAGGCTTCGACTCAGCCAGACCAGGTCGCCTATATTTATCTAAACAAGGGGAAGCAAGAAGAGCAACGCATTACCTATGGTGAACTTGAGCAACAGGCCTGTGCGGTCGCAACTCACCTACTCAGTCACATCAGCGCTGGCGATCGCGCGCTGCTGGTTTATCCCTACGAGGCGGGCATTGAATTTATAACGGCGTTCCTCGGCTGTCTGTATGCGGGCATTGTTGCGGTGCCCAGCCATCCCCCTCGCAGTCGCTATACCCTCAAAGATCTGAGCGCCCGACTAGAAACATCAGCGGCAAAGGCCGTGCTTAGCCCCAAAACCCTGGGCAAGCAGCTCCAGCGCCAGCTTGCTGACGCAGATTTGCTCACCTCTAAACAACCTCAGTGGCTAGATTCCAGCAATTTAAGGGGTGATTACGAATGGATCGCACCCCAGATTAACGGGGAATCGCTGGCCTTTTTGCAATATACCTCTGGGTCTACTGGCACGCCCAAGGGGGTGATGATTGATCATCAATGCTTACTCTACAATCAGCAGGTTCTTAAAGAAGCCTTTGGGCACTCCGAAAAATCCGTGGGGGTGGGCTGGCTCCCGTTGTTTCATGATATGGGCCTGATTGGCAATGCTCTGCAGGCGCTCTATTTGGGAACCTCCTGTATCTTAATGTCGCCCATTGATTTTATTCAGAAGCCCGTTCGGTGGCTGCAGACCATTTCTCGCTACGGGGCTACCACCAGCGGTGGTCCTAATTTTGCCTATGATTTGCTCTCTAAACAAGTCAAAGCAGAAGAAATAGACAAACTAGATCTGAGCCGGTGGGAGGTGGCTTTTTCTGGCGCAGAGGCGGTCAGAACAGACACGATGGATCGGTTTGCCGCGAAGTTTGAGCGCTGCGGTTTTCGGCGGCAGGCATTTTACGCTTGCTACGGCATGGCAGAGGCCACGCTGTTTATTACAGGGGGCGAAAAAAAGGAGCCACCTCTGGTTCAATACGTTGATGAAAAAGCATTGGCAAACAATCAGGTAGTGCTCGCTCGCCCCGAACAGAAGCGGGTGCAGGCTCTAGTAAGCTGCGGGCGACCTTGGTTAGATGGAAAGATTGCGATCGCAAACTTCGACACCCTTAGCCCTTGCCCACCGAACGAGATTGGCGAAATCTGGGTCGCCACCGCTGGACTTGGCAAAGGCTATTGGCAACAGCCAGAGCTAACTCAGCAGACCTTCCACGCGGTTCTCAATACCGGGGAGGGTCCGTTTTTAAGAACGGGTGACCTAGGCTTTATGCACAACGGCAATCTATTTATCACCGGACGCTGCCATGACGTTTTAGTATTTTGGGGGCTTAATCATTACCCAAACCACATCGAACACACCGCCAGCCAACTCCACCCTGGCTTTAGTCCCAATAGCTGCGCGGCCTTTTCAGTCCCCGTCAACGGTCAAGATCGACTGGTGATTGCCCAAGAAGTTGAACGGTCTGCCCGCAAGTCCCTGCAGGCAAAAGATATCGCCTCCACCTTACATTGGGTCGCCTTTCAAGAGCACTTTGTCGAGGTCTATGCCCTCGCCCTAGTCAGCCCCGGCGGACTGCCTAAAACTCCCAGCGGCAAAATTCAGCGCAGCAAGTGCCGTCAGCAGTATCTCGACGGTACCCTTAAAATACTTGATGCTTGGCAAGCACCGCCCCAAATGGCCGCCGACATCCCCGGTCTAATGCGCCATTACTTCAACCCCGTCAACCACCTCAAACGCTACATCGATCAAGCTAAAGGGAAATGGCGTTAGCATCATTTATGGGTGAAGAGTGCCAGCTAGAGTGACACAACCCTAAAACAGCCTCTTGCTGGCCTCTGCGTCAAGCAAGAAAAGCAGATGGGGCGCTTCACTAATCGACTTCGCATAGGATGTCTGCAGATAAGGCCGAAAGGTCTGATCCCCCGCCGTATAGGTTTTAAAGAATGCCAACGTCATCGCCTTTTGGTAAGTCATTGACAGCGCCTGGAGCGTCTCTACCTCATTTTCTTTGACTAACCCCGTTAGCACCTCAAAACTGATGTGGGCATGGGGTAAACCCTTAGAGACCGCCAGATACCGATCCGGTATGGTGAGCGTCTTAAAGATAGGGATCTGTTCCTGCAATAACGGAGCGGGTATATCAATATTGGTGGCCTCCCAAAATACCGGGAGATCGAGCTTTTGTATCTCGTGTTCACCAAAAAGAGCCTTACTGAACGGTCCCAATAGGAATAGAGACTTGATGCGATCGTCCTTAAGGGACGGTACCGGCTGGGGCAGTCTCAGGGCATGACATTGATAATAGAGCGAAATATTGAGCTGATCGAGGTCGTCACCGCAGCTTTGCTCCAGCAGCTTAAAGTTCAGATTTGCCCCGGCCAGCGAGAGCGCCGTTGCCCCACCAAAAGAATGGCTAAACACCCCCACATTCTTAACATTGAACTGGTTCTGAAATTCGGGGCGCTGTTCTAGATCGTCTAACACCGCCGTCACTTCTCGCGGGCGGTTAACATACTCGGTGGCCTCAAAAAGTTCTTTATATTTGCCCTGAAAAAAACTATGCCGCCGGATATTATTGCTGCCCGCATGGTCAGGAATCGCCACGGCAAAGCCGTAGGAGGCAAGATGATCGGCGAGATCTTTAAAGAAATCATGCTGGGCCGCAAAGCCTGCTGTAATAACGATCACAGGCGCTGGAGATGACTGCTGCAGCGGACGGTAGAGATCATAGTCAAGATCGCCAACCTTAAGGCTCTGCATCGTGGTCTTGAAGGCACCGGGCTGGCGTAGATCGAGACCGCTCGGGGGTGGCCCTTTAACTTCAGCATCAGCAACGGTCTCAAGTTTGGTCATAAAGCGATCTGTTTCTGCAACGAGACGTTTCGCCCGCTGCAGCATGTTGATGACGTGATCAACATCAATTTCAATATCGTTGGGGTACTGTTGAAGAACATTGACAAAGGAGAGGCCCCCATCCGCCTTAGAGGCATTGACAAAGGCGATGCGAAGATCTTCGATCCCATTATCTTGCCCCTTGGTACGGACAAACTGATTCATCCCATTCAGAAACCGTTCTCCGATCGAGGTGTAGGTCATATAGGACAGATTAAAAAAGTCTTCGTCGTACTTGGTTTGCAAGAGTGCCAGTAGTCTAGCTCGCTGCTGAGGCTGCAAAAACTCGATGTAGCCTGCCAGTTCAGGGTCTACCTTGCCGGTTTCGACCCAAGTCTCTAAAGACTGCACCGAGAGCGATACCTCTAAAGACCCAAACTTGAAATAAACCTTTTCTGCTGACCAGGCCGGGAGCGCGATGGTAAGGGCTGCCAGGGTTCCCAGAACAAGACGGGAGAGAAAGTGCTGTCTGTTGCTCATAAATACACGAGAAGGAATGCAGTTTAGCCACTCCGGCAGAGGTGACAGGCTGTTAGACCACTGATTGATAGGGTCTGATTGATAGCGTCGAGCCTATATCAATGACGGGCCGGTTTAAGGAAAGGTGCCCTTTTTAGGGCAAGTCCAGTTTAGGACAGGTTTAGAGATCTTCAGCACCAGACCCTCTACCTCAGTGCGTTCTAAGCAATCAGGTTCCAAAATCACCTAGACTCACAAAGGTAGCAATATAGGTATTGAATCAGCCCCCGCCAGGGTGAAACCTTATGTATGCATGGGCAAGCCTGTCCTAACTGAGCCGAGTATTGCTATCGCTTCGAGCCAATCCTATGAATCTGGGGTTGTTCGCAACGTTTATCGCAGGTCTGTTTTGTTAACGGAAAAGCATCCTCACTCGCGGCCTAGAGGAGTCTGGCGCTTTGCTATCTTGGCAATTTTGGTGCTCGGCATCTGCTTTCGTTTTGCAAATCTAGAGTACAAAGTCTATTGGTTTGATGAGGTTTCTACCGCGATTCGGGTGGCGGGGCACACTAAAGGTGAGGTTGAGCAGCAGTTCGTGATCGGCGGGGCCACTAATGCTCCAGCCCTGCAGCAATACTCAACTCTGCAGCCTCAGACAACTTGGCAAGACACCTGGAGCGCCCTGAAGAGAAGTCCTGAGCAGGCTCCCCTTTATTATTTACTTGCTCGGGGTTGGACCCAGATCTTTGGCAGTTCGGTGCTTGCCATTCGGGCCTTGTCTGCGGTTCTAAGTTTGCTAGCGCTGCCCTGCATGTATTGGCTGGGTTTAGAGCTATTTGAAACCGCTCAGCCCACCTGGATTTTGGTGATGCTGCTCAGTCTTTCACCGTTTTATGTTGCCTATGCTCAAGAGGCACGGCCTTACAGCCTATGGGCTGCGACCATTTTATTTTCAAGCATGACGTGCCTACGGGCAATGCGACTCAATACCAAAAGAAGCTGGCTACTCTATGGGATATCGACGGCCCTGGGCTTTTATACTTCGCTGCTGTCTGCTCTAGTGACCCTGGGCCACGGTCTCTATGTACTCAGGCTGGGTAAGCGGCGGCGGTGGGCTGGTGAGTGGCTCAGTGGAGTTGCGATCGCAACCCTCCTATTCTCCCCTTGGCTATGGATTATTCTCACCCGTATCGGATCCTTTCAAGACAACACCGTGTGGATGCGATCGCCCATGCAGATCTCATCCAGAATTTTGATCTGGATAGCCCCTATTTTGCTCACCTTCGGCGATCTCCCGTACCCCACCGATGCAGGCTCCTTCCTAGAGCCTGGGGTTATCCTGGGACTAGTTGTGGCGGTATTCCTGCTCAGCCTTACCATTTACGCAGCTCGATTTATATACAGCCAATCGAAGCAGAAGCTATGGCTCTTCCCCCTTACCCTGGGGCTAACCACCCCTGTGGCCCTGATTTTGCTTGACCTGTTGCAATCAGGCCAGTCCTCCGCCAGCCCTCGCTATATGATTCCAGTACAGGTTGCGATTCAGCTCGTGGTCGCCTATCTACTGGCTTATAAGATAGCGTCGTCTGAATCGGTGCGCTCCCAACGACGCTGGATCGCAGTGCTAGTCCTGCTGCTGGGAGTGGGTTTACTGTCTTGCACGCTCAACCTAGAAAGGTCACCGGTCTATCAAAAGAGTCGTAATCTCGACAACATTCCCATCGCTAAAGTTGTGAATGAGGTCCAGTCTGCCATCCTCATGGCAGAGCCAGCGAATGCCCTAGATCTGATTTCATTGAGCTATTCACTCGACCCAGACATTCAGATTTATCCCTGGACGGACGAGTTATCCATGATCTCTAAGCTGTGTGGATCTCATCGGCTGTTCCTTTTCAATCCGTCCAATGCAGTGCAAGAACAGATTCAAGGGCAATCAAATCTCAAACTTGCCCCGGCTTACAAACCCAAGCGACTCATTGCTAGCCAGATTGTACTGTCGTTGTGGTCAGTGGAGTCTCGTCAAACCTGTCCCGTTCAAGAGTAGGCCGTGATCTTGGGGACAGGCTGCGGCTTTATGTTGCCTGACGCCTCTTCATAATTGAGTGATATCTCTAGCGACGCCTACCAAGGTGTATCGACACCTACCCAGCCATAGACAGAATCAAGCCCCGTATTTGGCTCATATAAATCGGCGTTAGAAATGTGAAGCCAGCGCACGCCCACCAGTAATCTTCTTTGCTTTGGCAGCTTAAAAGATAAGCCACCCCCAACTTGAGGGGTAAAGTTAAACCGGCTCCCGCCCACCAGGGGAACTCGGCTGGTCGTCCCAATAATCCCGGCTCCACCATCGACGAAGAAAGACCAGTTTTTTTCTCTTAAGATGTGCCACCGTCCAATCAGATCGAGGTTGAGACCGACGGCATCACTGCCCACTTGATTGAAGTAAAGACCATTGAGAACCAAATTGACGCTGTGACCATCGGCAAAGAAGTAAGTCCCCCCTGCACCAATTAACCCAAAGGCATTTGACTCAGCCGGATCGTAGGGAAAGCCGATTCCAGTTTGAAAGAACAGACGCTTTTGTCCCCTGCGGCCATATCGATAGTCTGGCTCTGGCTTGTCTGTCGTTGGCTCTGGTACATCAGCAGGGGTAGGTGTTTCCTCGGCAGCAGGTGTTTCGTCAGAGGTCACCGATTCAACGGGTTCAGGCTGGGTGACGTCAGGGTCCGTTATTTCAGGATCGAGCGGCTTAGGCGATTGAGAGAGCGTCACAGAGGATCTTGGCGGCAGCATTAAATCTTTGGCCTGGGCTGGCGAGGCTTGATAGAGCGCGTCTGCGGTTAAGACCGTTGGATCAGCAGGCATTACCGGTGACAAGCCTGCTGACGGTGCAGAGATAGATCTTTCATCCTGAGTTTGTGGTTCTGGCAATCGAACAGAACTTTCTAAGATCTTTGGCTGAGGCGATCGCACAAAAGACGGCTCTGCCTTTGAAGCATTGAAGGAGGCGGCAGGGGTTGGAGCTGTGTCAGCCTCCTGTGGCTCTGCATAAACCGGCTTTGCCCCTTGCAGCGAAGTCAGAGTCGCTGCGGCCAGTATTAAAGGGACAACTTTAGAGCCATAGGCAAAACCCCAAAGACGTTGTTGGCCTTGGCTTAGACTCTGACTGAGATCTTGCATGGTTGAAGTACCCAAAAATAATGTGAGCGCCAGCGACGATCGCAGGTCTTATGTTTGAAATCGTGGTCAAATTTAGCACGAAACCGATATTTTCAGGCTGAAACGGATGAGCTGTCGAAAATTCTCCATCCCGATTGACGCGACGCTCGGACGACCTTGGGGATGGCCTTGCTCAGGTCAGGAAGAGGCAAGGTCCGATTTCATGGAGATCGAAGGGAACAACAATGCGATCGCAACACCACCGAGAAGTTCCAAAAGAACCCATGAATTCTCACAAGATAGGAATAAGGTACCAAACGGACCTCCTGCACCCCTAGAACCTAAGTTGCATTTATTCCCGTTTCGGAAACCATCGTCATCCCAACTTGTCTCTAACTTTGTACACCGTTTGAGATGAACTGCATTATGGCAACGCAACATACACTACAGCAGAAAATAGCCTTTGCACTTAGCTTAGGCATCACATCGACTGCTCTGATTCCTCTAGCGTCTGCTCCCGCTTCAGCACAGGCAAATCTTTCTGATATTCAAGGCCATTGGGCACAAAGCTGTATCCGGTCCCTAGCTCAACAAAATATTGTCAATGGCTATCCCGATGGCAGCTTCCGTCCTAATGCGCCCGTCAGCCGAGCTGAATATGCAGCCTTAGTCGGCAATGCTTTCCCCAATGCCCCTCGCAATCAAAGCGCCCGATCTTTTCAAGATGTTCGCTCTGATTACTGGGCCTATAACGCCATTCGGACCGCCTCTCAAACGGGGTTTTTAACAGGGTATCCCAATGGACAATTTGAACCCAACCAAAATATTCAGCGAGCGCAGGTCTTGGTGTCCCTCGGCAATGGCTTAAACTACGTTCCAAACGGCTCTGTCAATGCCATTTTAAGCCAGAATTTCAACGATCAAAGTGCCATCCCTAGCTACGCCCGCAATACCATTGCGGCAGCGACTCAAAATCAGTTGGTGGTCAACTACCCTAACGTTCGCTCTCTCAAACCGACCCAAACCGCAACTCGGGCCGATGTCGCCGCATTTTTATGTCAAGCGCTGAAGACCTCCCGGCAAGCATCGTTGTTGCCTACTCAATACATTGCAGGTGATTTCAATAGCGATGCTCTGAGTACTGGAACCAGCCTTCCGGTTACCTATAACGAAGCCAAGCGGATCATTGTTTCAGCAAAGGAAACTGCACCCGTGACCTTAACGGTGAACGCCAATATTCGCGATACAAACAATGCCATCATCATACCTAGGGGCAGCGAAATTGTCGGTGAACTCCAGCCCCGTGATGGCGGTTCTCAGTTCGTCGCCTCTGAAGTGGTGATTAACGGCCAAAGTTATCCTATTCAGGCTTCTTCTGAGGTGATCACTCGCACCCGCAGCGTCAGAGATCCTAATCTCATTTCCTTAGCCCGCAACTCCGTGATTGGGGCGGCGGCGGCGGCTGGGATTTCAGGTCTGGTGGGTAACCGCACGATTACCGCAGAAAAAGTGATTCCTGGCGCGGCCTTGGGGGCTGCTATTGAAACCAACCGAGGCCGTCCCGTCACCTCTATTGCTCGTGATAGTGCCATCGGCGCAGCCCTTGCGGCTGGACTCTCTGGCTTGATTGGAGATCGCACCATTACCGCTGAGAAAGTTCTCTCTGGGGCAACCTCTGGGGCGGCAATTGGGGGTGTCATTGACCCCGATGTGCAGCGTGTTGTCATTATTGAGCCAGAAACCGATTTGACGCTAGAACTCAGCGGCCCGCTGCAGCTTGCTCAGCGCTAAATACCCCCTCAGCATTCTGGAAGCGTCACTAAAAAGGTGCTTCCAGAGGTCTGACTCTCTTTAGAATCAATCGCAGGGCTAAAGACTTCGAGCTGGCCCTGCATTTGTTCGATCAGCGTTCGTGCGATCGCAAGTCCTAAACCTGTGCCCGGAATCTCTGTTTCAGCCTGAACTCCACGATAGTGACGCTCAAACACATGGGCAAGATCTGCTCGCGGGATGCCGGGGCCATTATCGCTGACCGCAATCACCTGAGTCGCCTCAGAGGGCGATCGACGCACCTTGATCCGCACTTCTCCGCCGACGGGGGTGTATTTAAGGGCATTATCAACCACATTACTCAAGACCTCTCTTAACGCTGAGGGATCTGCGATCACCGGCGGCAGCTCATCAGGGATATGAGCGCTCAGATGAAGCTCTTTTTCGTCCAAGATTCCCAGCTCAGAATTAATCAAAGGCGACAGGATATCAATCACCCAGCAGGGCTGGAGCTGAAGTTCCATTGCCAGTAAAGACAGATGCTCGGCAGCGGGGGGTAATAAAGCCGGTGGCGGTGGCTCCTGCCATTCCTCTGTCTCTAGAGCTGCTTCACCGATATCCACCGCGCCATCAAACTGCTGGAGAAGTTCCTCAAGGCGATCGCTTTGTTGGACAATGCTTTCGGCTAAGGGGCGATTTTGCTCATCGGTTGAAAATCGCTTGGTAAGCAGCTTACCCAAGGTTCGCAGCGCCGTTAAGGGGCTGCGAAACTGATGCATAAGGTTCGAGAGGGTTTGACGCTGGTCGGCCTGCAACGCTTGTTGTTGGTAGCGAGTATGGGTGAGCCATTGCGATCTTTGATCCATTACGCAGGCAATGGCTAGGGTTTCTGCTACCTGCTGAATTTGGACTTGCTCGTGGGCACTCCAGCGGTGCTGATCTCTGGCAACAACTAGCAGCCCTAAAACGACCTCGTCCTGCATGAGCGGGAGAACAAGCTGTTGAGGGTCAGAGCGTTTTGCCAGCCCTGACGCCTCCCCTGCTCCGCACAGATCTTCCCCTTGCAGTAGTGATTGCTCAGCAACACGGGTTTTTGGCTCAGGCTGAAAAACGGAGGCAGGCAACTGGGGTCGCGCAGAGGGCCAGGGTTCTGCCTCTTCGGGATAAATGACCACCGGCACTAGATTGGTCCGTTCAGTCTCCGATTCTGAGAGATCTTCGGTCAGATAAACCGCACTCATCGAAGCCCCGACCCCTTGAATAAGCAGGGAAATCTGAGACTGACAGAGCGCCACGAATTCAGGACTGGCAGGCATTAACATTGAGGCAGCTTAGATCTATCCCTACTCATTCACTCTAAATGATAGACCGGGGTTTGAGCCTGCTCCTCTCACCGCTATCCCTTTCTAATCGTAGAGGCTGCCGCGTAGGAGACTGCAAAAAGTTGTAGATTATCATGGGAGATTGCCACAACGCTGATCGCCGCCGTATTTTATTGCTAGGGCAATGTTGGCTCCCTCTGCAGCCATATTAGTCGTTGGCAACGTTGGTCTATCTCATATTCTGTGCAACCTGATGTTCTCAATCAGAGTCAGGAAGACATGAGACATTTGAATGCTTCAAGAGCACACAGGACATCACCATGATTGGTCAAGTATTAGATGGGCGCTATCGAGTGGTTCGCAGTCTCGGTGAGGGTGGGTTTAGCAAAACCTTCCTAGCCGAAGACAGTCGTCGTCCAGGGAGTCCGATTTGTGTGGTGAAGCACCTCCAGCCAGCCCGAACAGATGCTGATTTCCTAGAAGTTGCTCGCCGCCTTTTCCACAGCGAGGCCGAAGCACTAGAAAAGCTAGGCCATCACGACCAGATCCCAAGACTGCTGGCGTTTTTTGAAGAGAACCAAGAGTTCTATCTGATTCAAGAATTTGTCCCCGGCTCCTCGCTAGCCGAACAGCTTGCCTCCGGTCAACCCTGGCCTGAAGCAAAGGTCCGTATTCTGCTCAAGGAATTGTTAGAGACGTTATCATTCATCCATCGTCTGGGGGTGATTCATCGAGATATCAAGCCCGAAAATATTATCTGCCGTCAGTCCGATCAAAAATATATCCTCGTCGATTTTGGCTCAGTCAAGCAGGTGAGCAGCCAAACACTCCTCCACAACGATCAGATGACGGGCACCGTGATTGTCGGGACACCCGGCTACATGGCAGGGGAGCAGGGGCAGGGGAAACCTCGCCCCTGCAGTGATATCTATGCCCTCGGTGTTGTCGCCATCCAGGCGCTCACGGGCATTCACCCCTCAAGGCTAAAGGAGGATGAAGCAGGGGAGCTAATTTGGCAGTCCCAGGCCAATGTCAGTCCTCAGCTTGCCACCCTTTTGACGCGCATGGTGCGCTACTACTTCAAGCTGCGCTATCAAAGTGCTGACGAGGTTCTGCAAGCGTTAGGTGGTCGGCCAGAGCATCCGCCAGAGCAGGCGACTGTGGTGCAGCCTGTAGGCTCTCGCCCGCCCCAACCCTACCCGCAGCAACCACCCCAGCGCCCGCGCTACAACCCCACCACGGCCCGAACGCGGGTGGTGAGCCAGCCCCGCTTTGAAGAACTCCCACCCAAGAGAAAGGGGTCGATTTGGCCTGCGATCGCAACCTTTTCGCTCATTGGCATCCTCCTCGGAGCCGGAGCGGTGGTTCTCAATCCCCAACTGGCATCCCAGGTCATCCCGTTCTTTGACTTAATCACCGCCTCAGACAACGGGCCTGAGCTGCTTGCCACTACCCAAGCGGCTGCGAATACCTCTGGCGACTTGGGCAAGGCCATCGATGCTCTGCAAGATATTCCATCAACGAGTGCTGCCTACGGTGAAGCGCAGCAGCAAATTCAACAGTGGCAAGGGCAGTGGCAAGACCAGCAGGCTCTGTTTGCCCAGGCTGAGGCCGCAGCCCAAACGAGCCAATGGTATCAAGTCAGAAAACAACTCTCCAGACTGCCCAAAAATCCCTATTGGAACCAGCGCAGCGATAGCCTGGATCGTCAAGCACAACGCCGAATAGCCGATCTAGAGCGGGTTGAATCGACCCCGATCCCGACCCCAACCCCGACCCCGAGTCCCGATCCGACTCCAACGCCTGAACCCACACCCACTGAATCTCCGCAGGAGGATTCGACTATCCCTGAGTTCCCTGTGGACGGAGAACTCGATCCCGCTCCTCCGCCCCCTAACTCACCCATTGAGATTCCAGTCCCCGCTCCCAGTCCACGGGTGCCATCTCGTGCTCCTGATCTGCAATAGCTGCAGGGGGCGAACAAGCATCAACTATTCCGCTGGGTTCGCAGCAGGCGGCTCAACACTGGGTGGCTTAGGGGGCTGGGCGGGTGCTGCGGGAGCAGGAGTCGCTTGCGGATTAGCAGCACCATTGTCCTGTGGCGGTGCAGGCGGTTTTGAGGGGGGAGCCGGAGCAGGCTGGCTCGGAACCACATCGGGTGCAGGCGTTGTGTCCACCGGAGGCTGAATGATATCAATATTAATTTCGGGCGTTGGAGTAGGAGATAAAGACGGGGTAGGAGAAACTTCCGCATCAGGTGTCAGGGTCGGCACAACATCAGATTCTTTGGGTTGTGACAGTAAAAACCCCACCAAAATCCCTAATCCCACAACAGCAGATGCCAGCACACCGATCAGTAATCCACGGGATGTATTGGCTTGATCACGTTCTTGTTGCAACCGTCTATCGAGGTCACGGCGAGCCGGATCGTCTTGATCGCCTGGGTAGCGTGGATCATTTTCGGGATTTGACCGTGGATCGTTGTCGAAATTAGACATAGGATTTGATATCCAGAGATAAAGGGATGAGCTGCGGTAGACCCTGCTATGTCATGCCTGGAGTGCCCCAATTAACCAAGACGTTCAGGGCTGGCATAAAAAAGTGCAAAATGTTCGCCATGAACAGCAGCTTCAATCTACACATTATCATTGGGGACATGGATGAGAGGTCATCGATGCTGGGTGGGACATTCTCCTGCCCCATTCCTTAGTTACGTTCTTTAAAAAGCTATGCAAATTCAGGTCCGTGATCAAACCCGTGATGCGTTCAGCCAAGGGAAACCCCTGTGGTCTCGCGCCATCGCTCAACCTGCCGTTGAGTTTGGTCCCACGCCATTGCGAGTCCTCGAAGGTCAGATCCCTTCAGCACTAAGGGGTAGCTTGTATCGCAACGGTCCTGGACGGTTAGAACGGTCTGGGCGGCGCGTCGATCATTGGTTTGATGCGGATGGGGGCATCCTGGCGGTTCACTTTTCAGAGCAGGGGGCGATGGGTCTCTATCGTTATGTGCAAACCCAGGAATTTCAGGCAGAAGAACAGGCTAATCAGTACCTATATTCTGGCTATGGTCAACTGGCCCCCGGCCCCTTTTGGAAGCGGTGGGGTCGTCAGCCTAAAAATGCAGCTAATACCTCTGTGTTGGCGTTGCCGGATCGGCTCCTGGCGCTCTGGGAAGGGGCCAATCCCTATGGGTTAGATTTAGAGACGCTGGAGACGCGAGGGATTGAGACATTGGGGGCGCTCAAGCCTAGCCAGACCTACTCAGCCCATCCCAAACGTGATCCGCTAACGGGTGATCTATATAATTTTGGCGTCATCTATGGCCCTCAAAGCTACATTCAGCTCTATCGCAGCAATGCCTCCGGCCACATTCAGCAGCAGGGCAAGATCTCGCTGAAGCGGGTATCGCTGGTGCATGATTTTGTGATGGCAGGCCCGTATCTTATCTTTTTGATTCCGCCTGTGGTTCTGCCGTTGATGCCGATTTTGTTGGGCACCCAAAGCTTTAGTGATGCGCTGCAGTGGCGACCCCAGCTCGGCACCCAAATTATTGTTGTCAACCGAACAACGCTTCAGGAAGTTTCCCGGATTGAAACCGATCCTTGGTTTCAGTGGCACCTGGGCAATGGCTATCAAGAAAACGATGGATCAGTGGTGATCGATTACGTCCGCTACCCTACCTTTGATACCAATCAATGGCTAAAAGAAGCTGCTACGGGGTGTCCGACAACACCTGCAACGGGATTGCTGTGGCGGTTACGAATGGATCCGACAGCGGGCCGGGTCATAGCCAATGAGCAACTGCTTGATCTTGAATGTGAGTTCCCGATCGCCGACCCTCAACGCCTGGGAAAACATCATCGGGCGCTTTTTCTCTCTAGTCAGTCCCAACCTAATGCCAAGGTGAACGAGAACTTTGACAGCATTGCTCGCCTGGAGCCAGATAGCGGCCAGTTGACCCTTGCTACCTTTGCCCAGGGGTGTTACCCAGTGGAGCCGCTGTATGTCCCAAATCCTGACGACCCCAGCCAGGGCTGGATTCTGACGGTGGTTTTTGACGGCAATCAGGACCAGAGCACGGTGCAAATTTTTAATGCGGAGCACCTTGATGCAGGGCCAGTGTGTATTTTGGCGCTACCTGAAGTGATTCCACCGGGCTTTCACGGGACGTGGCGATCGCAACAGCCCCGTCACCGATCATCGCCATGAATCAAGGCTGGGTCTATCACGACTACATCCATGAAGGGGCCAGCGGAGTGACGGTGCTGGACTATTACACGCAGCGATACCAGCGCTTTAGCGAACAGGATTGGCGACGCCGAATCTGCGCCGGTCAGGTTTTGCTAGAGGGTCGCCCCGCATCCATAGATACGGCACTAGAAGCCGGACAGCATCTGGCCTATCACCGCCCCCCCTGGCAAGAGCCGGAGGCTCCCCTCTGGTTTGAGGTGCTGTATGAAGATGCCGATTTACTGGCGATCGCAAAGCCCATCGGTCTCCCCATCCTGCCGGGGGGTGGGTATCTTGACCATACCCTGCTGCATCTGCTCCGCCAGCGCTATCCCGACGAGACGCCGGTGCCGGTGCATCGTCTGGGGCGAGGAACATCAGGCATTGTCCTGCTGGCCCGGTCAGCGGTGGCAAAATCAGAGCTGAGTCGACAAATACGCGATCGCACCGTTCAAAAGATCTACCGCGCCTTGATTGGCCCTAGTAATTGTTCCGAACCGTTCACCATTGAGGTGCCGATCGGAAGAATTCCCCATCCCTTTCTTGGGCATATTCATAGCGCGACCCCCACCGGCAAATATTCCCGCAGTGACGTTCGGGTGCTGCAGCACACGACTGAGACCACCCTAGTAGAAGTCTCAATCTTAACGGGGCGTCCCCACCAAATTCGGATTCACCTGGCTGCAGCCGGATTCCCGCTGTTGGGCGATCCGCTTTATGGGGTTGGCGGCACTCCAAACGCATCTGTTGAGGGCGAGATGGCGGTACCGGGAGACTGTGGCTATCATCTGCACGCAGTAGATATTGGATTTACCCATCCCACAACTCAAAAATGGATGCAGGTCCATTGTCCTGCACCGAGACCGTTGCAGAGACTTTGTCCCTAGCGTCTTAGCGAGGAATGGCAAGACAATCCCACATCACCAGCCAGGGGCAATACTGCCTCACCAAAGGACAAAGCTTTAGGCACGGGCTTCAATTTCATAGCCCGTAAACTTGCGGATATTGATCACCCCTGTATCGAAGATTAAATACTGCCCCTTAATCCCCATCAGGGTTCCGCTCACCAGAGGTGCTTTATCAAAATTAAACGATTTGATTTTGGTCGGATAGACGTTGACGGGGTAACGAATCGGCGTGACCTCTGCCTCCAGTCGCTGCACCGCATCATCACCGTGGTCCTTCAAGAGTGATTGAATCATCTCGTCAATTTTGGGCCTGACCTGACGAGCAGCATCCGGTAAATCAATCGGATCATTGCTGCCTTTTAACATCGCTCGCCAATTGGTCTTGTCAGACATTTGCTTTGCTAATTCGACTTCCACCAAACCAGAGAGATGGCGCGTCTTGACGCGGTAGATAGGCAGCGCTGCAGTCGCCCCTTGATCAATCCAGCGCGTAGGAATTTGCGATTTTCGGGTGATGCCCACCTTCACGGCTGATGTGTTAGCAAGGTAAACGACATGATCGACCATACAATTACGTTCACCCCAGTCTGGCTCTCGACAGGTACCCTGGTGAAAGTGACATTGTTCAGGCTTCAAGATGCACATATCGCAGGCCGCCAGACTTTTCATACAGGGATAGCAGTAGCCTTGTGAAAAACTCTTCTTGGTTTGGCGACCACAGTTTTTGCAATAGATATTCCCTAAGAACTCAAGCTCTAGAGGCCGATTGAGGAGTGAATTTAAGGGCAATGACTGTTCGCCGATGGGCAACGCGTATTCAACAACGTCGTTGAGGGTCGTTGTCATTTTGTGCAGGGTACCTTGCATGGTCACTTATCCAGGGTAAAAATTAAGCATAGGTTATGCTTGAGTTAAGCTCTAACAGGGCAGTCATAACCTCCAAGATGAAGTGATAAGATCAGTCTGGATAAAATTGAAACAGAATTCGTACTCCACAAACTGACATAAAAGGCACTTTATGCTTTCCACTGATTCTGCTTTGCAACAGATTGGCTCACTATCAGTCACCGTTGATCAGATTTTGCTGGTTGAAGATGAGGAGAATATCCGTGAAACCGTTGCCCTGGCGCTTAAAAAAGAGGGGTATCAAGTTTCCACCGCAGCAGATGGTCGCTCGGCCTTAGAATTTTTGCAGTCGTTGAAACGCAGTGGTCATAGTTCAGAAGGTCCAGAGATTGATCTAATTATTCTTGACGTCATGCTGCCCAGCATTAATGGTCTTGATCTATGCCGATTTTTGCGGAGAGAAGGGTCTGCGGTTCCCGTACTGATGCTCAGCGCCAAAGGGACTGAGGCCGACCGTGTGGTCGGCCTTGAAGTTGGTGCAGACGATTATATCACCAAGCCCTTCGGAATACGGGAATTGGTGGCTCGTTGCCGCGCCCTGCTGCGTCGTAGTCGCCGCAATCAGCAAAATCAGGGTGCAAAGTTACAGTATCGAGAAATTTGCCTCTATACCGAAGAATGTCGAGTCACAGTGCAGAATCAAGAGGTGAACTTAGCCCCCAAAGAGTTTCGGATTCTGGAGCTGTTTCTGAGCTATCCGCGTCGGGTATGGCCCAGAGAGCAGATTTTAGAAAAGATTTGGGGGCCAGATTTCATCGGCGATAGCAAAACAGTCGATGTCCATATTCGCTGGCTGCGCGAGAAAATTGAAGTCGATCCCAGTAAACCTGAATACCTCGTCACCGTGCGTGGGTTTGGCTATCGCTTTGGGTAGACTATAGCTGCGCTGCCGTTATGGCTTTATTTTGGTTTCTCTGTGGCTTAGGAATTGGTTTGTTCTTGTGGGCAGGCTCCAGCCGTCGACTCAATCGCAAAGTAGCAGAGATGATCCAGCTTCTCTCAGAGGAGCGAGTTCCGGCGCGGGTATCTTCTTGGGGACGATTAAGCCGTTTAGTTAATCAACTCCGCCATACCCAACAAGAGTTAAGGCAGCAGATTAACGATGGGCAGAAGACGTTGCAGTCAGCCCCCATTGGCTATGTTGAGGTAGATCACGAAGATCGGCTCTATTGGCACAATGCAAAGGCCCGTGAGCTGCTCAAGATTGAGCTGCCGTTGCCAATTGTCTTGGGTCGGCAACTGCTTCAGGTGGTGCGCTCTCTGGAACTAGAGCAGTTGATCCAAGAGGTTCGTCAGTCCCAACAACCGCAAGAACAGGACTGGAATTTTTATGCGCCCTCCGCCAATGGTTCCGCCATTGTCCCCCCTCTCATTCCGGTGCGGGGCTTTGGCATCCCTTTATCGAATCTACATGTGGGGGTGTTCTTAGAAGATCGCCAGGAGGCCACGATGTTGGCTCAAGAGCGAAATCGATGGGCTTCAGATGTTGCCCATGAGTTAAAAACGCCCTTAACCTCGATTCGCTTAATGATCGAGACGTTAGAGGGGCAGATCCAGCCGAGCCAGCACACTTGGACCGATCGGCTACTCAAGGAGACGACCCGATTAAGCCATCTTGTTCAAGACTTGCTAGAGCTGAGTCACGTCAGTCGCCGTGATGCAGATATTTTATGTCTATCGCAGGTGAACCTACCGGACTTAGTGCAGTCTGCCTGGATTAATCTAGAGCCACTGGCCCAGCAAAAAGATCTAGTCCTGTACTACCAGGGGCCGGACTCTCTTGTGCTTCAGGCGGATGAACCCCGACTTTACCGTGTCTTGGTCAATGTCATTGATAATGGAATTAAGCATAGTCCCCCCGATCAGGCGCTGATGATTGAAATCAGCACAGCGCCCAAAGCCAATACTAGCGACAAGGCTGCTGGCCCAGACTGGATCGTGATTGATATCATCGATTCAGGGGCGGGGTTCCCAGCCAGCGCAATCGCCCACGTCTTTAAGCGTTTTTTTAGGGCAGATGCTTCTAGAGTGAGGGCAACGGAAACGGTTCAACTAGATACCCAAGAGCGAGTGGCAGAGACAAATGCCGGTAGTGGCAGTGGTCTAGGGCTGGCCATTGTTGAGCAAATTGTTGCCGCCCACGGTGGGTACGTTGAAGCGAGAAATCATCCGCAAACCGGGGGCGGCTGGGTGCAGATTTGGCTACCCCAAACCCCTTAAGATCAAGACACCGTCCTCATCGCTCTAGAGATAGTAATGAAATTGGCTGCCCTCGACATTGAATCGATAGACCTGACCGCCTATATCGACCATACGCTTCTAGACCCAATGGCGTTGCCAGATGCGATCGCAAACCTATGCGATGAGGCCGATCGATTTTCCTTCCCCACCGTTTGCATTTATCCCACCCACGTCCAGCAGGCCGTAGCATTGCTGCATCGCAAGTCTCCCCAAGTTTCCACCGTGATTGGCTTCCCCACCGGAGCCACCACCTCCGCCGTCAAGCTCTACGAAGCCCAAGAAGCCGTTGAGCAGGGGGCGACGGAGCTAGATGTCGTCATTAACCTGAGCTGGCTGAAGGCTGGCAAAATCGATGAAGTCCATCGTGAAATTGCTGATATTTGTGCCGCCACAGGGCAAACCGTCAAAGCCATATTAGAGATGGCGTTGTTAACAGACTCAGAAAAGCAAAGGGCCGCTGAAGCCTGTTTAGATGCAGGGGCCAGTTTCCTGAAAACCAGCACGGGTTGGCACGGCGGGGCGACCGTTGCTGATGTAAAGTTATTAAAGGAGGTGGCGCGAGACCGCATCGGGATCAAAGCATCGGGAGGGATTCGAACCGTTGAGCAAGCGATCTCTCTCATTCAAGCCGGAGCCACCCGATTAGGAACATCCCAAGGACCTGACCTGCTCCGACAGCAGGCTGAGTTTCTCGGCTGACCAAGCCGCCCACGACGCTCCTCAATCCTCAATGACAGCAGCCTCTCTTAATACATCGCGATAGCGTGTTAACCCTCCCAGCATGAGCCGAGTCTACAAAGCAACGGGAATTAATCTCAAGAGTATGGCACTGGGCGAAGCCGACCGGCTGCTCACCATTTTGACGCGAGAACACGGCCTTGTTCGTGCAGTGGCAGCAGGGGCACGCAAACCCAAATCAAAGCTGGGGGGCCGCAGCTCTCTATTTGTGGTCAATACGTTGGTACTAACCCAGGGCCGCTCCCTGGACCGCATTTCACAGGCAGAGGTGGTCGTTTCCTACCCCGGCCTCAGTCGAGATCTCGCCAAGCTCACCGTGGGTCAATATTGGGCTGAACTAGTCCTCTCCCAGGCCTTAAGCGGGCAACCCCAGCCAGAGCTATACGACTTTCTCTGTGACAAGCTCGCCTATCTTGAGCAAGCCCCTGCCCACCAAGTTCCAGTGGCTCTCATTGAGGGTATCTATCAGCTTCTAGACTGGGCAGGCATTGCCCCCCAGGTGAATCGCTGCTGTGCCACCCAAGATCCCCTCGTGCCCGATCTCACCGACCCAAGCTGGCGAGTTGGCTTTAGCCCCAAGGCCGGGGGTGCCGTGGCACTATCGGCCTGGAATCAAGAGCATGAACAGGGGACCCACAGGCCTCGCCAGAACACTCAGTTTGTGGTTCGCGATCGCCCGCGAAAACGAGCACAGACTCAACTCAATGCCGTAGAACTTCAGCTTTTACAGTCCCTATCCAGCGCCTTGCAGGGTGAGCCACCCCCGTCGCCCCCCGCCACAGAAGAACAACCTATCGCGGTATGGATGTCGTTAGAGCGAATTCTCCGTCACTATACTCAGTATTACTTCGAGCAGCCCATTCGCTCAGCTTGCTTGCTTGAGACTTGCTTTACTCCCATCGTGCCCCAGGCTTTGCCGTCATGACCTCACTCCGCGACCCCCACTCTAAACCCAAGTCAACCGCACCTCAACAGGCACAGCCGATTGCCCTGCAGCCCTCTGCCCCCCTCCCGGCAGAGGCGACTCCCCTCGCAGATCCTCCTCAACCTGAAAGTCAAGGGTTTGGGCCGGTCTTGCGGAATCGCAATTTCTTAAAGCTATGGTCGGGGCAAATTTTTTCTCAGGTCGCCGATAAATTTTATCTGGTGCTCATGATTGCCTTAATTAGCAATCGCTTCCAGGCAGCCGACCAAACCATCAGTCGCTGGGTTTCGTCGGTGATGATTGCCTTTACGATCCCCGCCGTACTACTTGGCTCCGTTGCCGGGGTTTACGTCGATCGCTGGCCTAAACGACCGATTCTAGTGCTCACTAACATGGTCAGAGGGCTACTTGTTCTGGCTCTGTTTGTCGCACTAACGATCCTTCCTACCGTTGACTGGTTTGGGGTTCCCATTGGGTTTTGGTTGCTTTTGGGCGTCACCTTCCTGGTTTCGGCGCTGACTCAGTTTTTTGCCCCCGCAGAGCAAAGCACCATTTCCTTAATTGTTGAACGAGAGCATCTCCTTAGCGCGAATGCACTCTATACGTTCACAATGCTGGTAGCCGTGATTGCAGGCTTTGCTGCAGGTGAACCCCTGTTAGCGTTTGCCGGGTCTTTAACCGCCGACTGGTCCGGGAGCAGCGATCTAGGAGAGATGCTTGTCGTCGGCGGCAGCTATGGTCTGGCGGGAGTCATCTTGTGCTTCCTCATAACGGGTGAATCTGAGAACACAAGCACTGAGGTTCATATTTGGGCTGACATTCAAGAGGGACTCCGCTACCTCAACCAAAATAAGCGGGTACGGGGCGCTTTAGTTCAATTAGTTATTTTATTTTCTGTCTTTGCTGCATTGGCAGTGCTGGTGGTCCGCATCGCAGAGATCATGCCAGCCCTTGAGTCGTCACAGTTCGGCTTCCTGTTAGCCGCAGGGGGCGTGGGTATGGCCCTCAGCGTCGCCCTGCTGGGACAGCTAGGACATCGGTTTAAGCCCCATCGTCTCAGCTTCTATGGCTCGATGGGAATGGCGATCATGTTGATAGGATTGGCCTTCACCTCCCAATCTCTATGGGGATCGCTAGGGTGCTTGTTTGGGCTTGGAGCATGCGCGGGTCTTGTGGGTGTCCCGATGCAAACCTTGATTCAATCCCAAACCCCTGAAGACATGCGGGGCAAAGTATTTGGCCTTCAGAACAATGCCGTTAACATTGCCCTGAGCTTACCCTTGGCGCTGGCGGGGGTCGCCGAAACGTTTTGGGGACTGGGGCCGGTCCTGTTTGGTTTAGCAAGCATTGTCGTTACAGGGGGACTCCTATCCTGGTATATTGCCGATACAGGTTCTTTATACACAGCGCAATCTTCTACCTTGGAGTCTTAAGACGATCTAGCCTACATGCACATCGCCTGGATTGGTAAAAAATCGCCGCCTTGCGGCAATGTCACCTACGGTCGTGAAATTACAAATATGCTTCTCGATAGAGGCTATTTAGTAAGTTTTTTGCATTTCTCTCAAGATGAAGAAGAAGCGGCCAACTGTGTGGTTCCAGAGCCGATGTCTGAATGTAAAGAAGTTTCGCTTCCGTTTTTATATAAGTCGCAGGTATATACGATCCCCACCCTGCGGTCTAGCAAGATTCTGGCCCAGTCTCTAGAAGCCCTCCAGCCGGATGTCGTCCATGCTTCATTGACGCTGTCGCCCCTTGATTTTATGCTGCCTGAGATTTGTCAGGAAATCGGAGTGCCGCTGGTGGCGACGTTCCATCCTCCCTTTAGCCATAAGCACTTGAGCCTATCGGCTGGCACTCAGCACTTTATGTATCAGCTCTATGCACCCTCGCTGGCGAACTACAGCGCTGTGATTGTGTTTTCTATTGCCCAGAAAGATTTGCTGATTCGGCTGGGGGTTCCTCCCGAAATTTTGGTGGTAATACCCAACGGCGTTGATACCCAAAAATATTCCCCTGGTCCCTCTGGGGTCAAGGCTGAGTTTGGTGCAGAGCATCTATTTGTCTATCAGGGACGTATCTCCCTTGAGAAGAATGTAGAATCTTTGCTCAAAGCATGGCGACAGGCCAATATGTCTAAAAATGCAAAGCTATTGTTGATGGGGGATGGGCCGCTCCGCAACAGCCTCATGGCAACCTATGCCACAGACCCCAATATTATTTGGCTCGGTGCGATCGTAGATGAATATCGCCGCATTGAGATTTTGCGGGGCGCAGATATTTTTATTCTGCCTTCTTTTGTAGAGGGTCTATCGCTATCATTATTAGAAGGGATGGCCTGTGGATTGGCCTGTCTTGCCACCGACGCCGGAGCCGATGGTGAAGTCCTTGAAGGAGGAGCCGGCATAGTCCTCAACCCCCAACGCGCCAAGGGAGAACTGCAGACCTTACTACCGATGCTCATCGATCACCCTGAAATCATTAAGATCCTAGGGCAGAAGGCTCGGCAGCGGGTCTTAGAGCGCTACAATCTCGCTCAAAACCTCAACCAACTCGAACAATTCTACAGTGAGCTTTTTCAAAGGCCATCGCCACCCGTTAAGTCCAAAGCCAGAGCTGGAACCTTGATGTTCAAGACCGATCTCAGCACTCAACAACGATTAAGCGAAACGGGTCATAGGTAATACAAGCGTCTGACCCATGACCGCTAACCTAGCCTTGAACGGTAGGCCATCATGGCCTAGTACGTTTCAACGTGCCAGCGACCTGATTTCTTCAAGGCTTTGCGGTACTCAATCCAGTCAATACCATGCTTTTGGGCAGCAGCAGAGAGTCCCTCGTCAATGCCTCCTTCCATGCCTTTGAGGCCACAGATATAGGTGTGGGTCTGCTCTTGTCCAATCAACTCCCATAGGGAATCGGCCTGCTCGGCAATTCGATGCTGAATGTACATCTTGTCTCCCTCAGCATTCTGTTGCTCACGGCTGATGGCATAGCTGAGCTTAAACTGCTCAGGAAACTGCTCCTGGAGTTCTTCAAGCTGGTCTTTATACAAAATATTGGCGGTGTAGGGAATGCCGAAAAAGAGCCAAGCCGTACCCTTGAACTGATAGTCAGGATGCTGCTCTTTAAACAACCGCCACAAGTAAGCCCGAAACGGGGCAATCCCCGTACCTGTGGCAATCATAATAATGTTGGCTTCGGGGTCTTCGGGCAGCAGCATCTCCTTACCCACTGGCCCGGCAATACTGACCGGATCACCGGGTTGAAGCGCGTTCAAGTAGCTCGAACAGGTTCCATAGACTCGTTCGCTGGATTCAGGATCGTTGTACTCTAGCTGACGCACGCAAAGCGAGACGGTTTGATCATCACCGCGATCGCCATGGCGGGTAGAGGCAATGGAATACAGCCTGAGCTTATGGGGACGGTCATTGGCATCTTCGCCTGCGGGAATGACGCCTAAGCTTTGACCTTCAAGATAATAGAAGTCACTGTCTGACAGATCGAAGGTCAGGTGACGAACCGTTCCTTCACCCCCCTCTTGCACTAATTCTTCGTTGCTCAGGCAGGTACTGATCAGCGGCTCTTTAGGACGATAAAGATTGACCGGAATTTTTTCTTTGAGTTGCATAGAGTTTTTATCTTTGTGCGAACGTGGGGCTTATTGAATCTAACCCTAACGTTGATGCAATTAAATCTCTGTTGCACCCACAACACTTTCCAACAATATTTAGATTTGGACCACCTTCACCTTGCGTGGCTCCAGTAGGCCTGGGACTGTTACTGCTTGAATTCTTCTAGCACGAGTTGTTTGCCTTCATAAACGGCAATAGATCCCTTGGTAATCCAGTACTCATAGCTACCCTGCTTGACGTAGTAACCACTGTCAGACAGTTGGGTCGACAGCTCTGTCTTGGCTCCTGAAGGAAGATAGGTGCCGTGGTAGGTCAAGTTTCCGTCTTGGTCACAAATGCTCACGTGATAGGAGGGCGTCTTCAGCGTTAGGACAACAGTCTTTGGGCAGATTTTCTCCGGCTTATCATCCTGAGCCGGGGCATCAACGGGAACGGCCTCAGATGATGATGAAGGAGTGACGGAGGGTGTGGGTTGTTGCTCTGTTGGCACAGCCGGAGATTCCGCCGGAGATTGTACCGGTGGCGAGGGCGCTGTTGGGGCCGTCGCTGGACGGGTTTCCTGCGGCCCCATTGAATCAAACTGGACCTTCCCGGTGGGGGTATAGGGCTGATCTTCGTAGGCGGGCTTCCCGGCACAGCTCCCTAACAGCAGCAGCAATAGAACCACGGCTGGGCGGCTCATCAATCGAATGTTATGGCACAGATTTTGCACTGTGATCACCCTCTCAGATTGCAAAGGCATTTAGGCTTAGGTTGCCCCTTTGACTTGATGAAGGTTTCAATAATGAGAGAAGGCATAGAGCTGACTGCCTGACACAAGTGCCTCAAACCCCCATTTTTCGTTAAAATGGCTATGAACGGATAATCGACTGGAACCATTCCGGGCATTAGTTTTTAGCGTTTTTGGCCAATAGCCAGAAAAAGATGTGCCAGGCACCCAGGCCTGACACATCTCTGTGATTCCTGTTGTCATGGGGTTTTGCACTGTATGGAGCGAATTCGAGAAAACCAGATTTTGCTGTAGTACTTTTTCTGAGCTTTTTTCGAGGCAAAACACGGTTGCGGGTCATGCCTGAGTAAAGGCACCGGTATCAACAAGGGTCTACCTTTATTGATCACCCCCTTAGTAGGCATCCAAAAATAAGTTGAACAATTATAATTCTTGAGAAGGCAATATTTGATAGTTCCATTCCCCATGAAAAATGGCATGCTTAATCTGAATGGAATTCATCTGCTCATCA
>JBHJNL010000109.1:0-9863 GCA_050330855.1 Thermosynechococcaceae cyanobacterium
TAGAGACCTTAATGGCTTTGCTTATGACAACCACTGGCTTAAAAATTTCCTCATTGCTTCCTCTCTCAATGGCAGAGGCATGGGCAAATTTTCTGGACACAAACTAATTTAGAAGCAGCCACATTTCCCTTTAAGTATCGTCTCAAAGAGGTTAAGGAATACCAAGCGTTAGCGGTTTAATGGGAGCCATAGGCCGTTTGGTTTGACTTGGGGGATGATTTTATCTGCATTGTTAGAGCAGATGATTTACCTTAAAAGGAGTTTTGGCTTCTATTGATGATGAATCAAGCGCAGCTTTCCTTGGCCTGGATCGATAAGATGGGCGAGATTCCCCAAGCCGCATGGGATGCATTAGCGCTTCCATTGGCAACGCCTTTTTTAGAGTGGCAGTGGCTTCATAACTTAGAGACATCGGGCAGCGCAACGGCTAGGACGGGCTGGCAACCGAACCACTTAACGATTTGGCGTGAGCAGACTCTCATTGCTGCTGCCCCCCTTTACATCAAAGGCCACAGCTACGGAGAATTTGTCTTTGACCACCAGTGGGCTGATTTATCCCATCGTCTCGGTTCGAACTACTACCCTAAACTGCTGGGCATGACGCCCTTTACACCTGCGGAGGGCTATCGATTTTTAATCGCACCGGGGGAAGATGAGGATTTGCTGACGGGGGTGATGGTGGAGGCGATTGATCAGTTTTGCGATCGCAACCATCTCTCTGGCTGCAATTTTCTCTTTGTTGATCCTGACTGGCGACCTATCATTGAGCGGCATGGGTTCACAAGTTGGCTTCACCACAGTTATATATGGCAAAACCAAGACTTTGGCTCGTTTGATGATTACCTCGGAGCCTTTAACGCCAATCAACGTCGCAACATCAAGCGAGAACGCAAGGCGGTCAGTAAAGCGGATCTAAGGCTCCAGACCTTTACGGGGGAAGAGATTCCCAAAGAACTATTTAAGCTCATGCACCACTTCTATCAAGATACCTGCGAGAAGTTTATGTGGGGGAGTAAGTACCTTACACAGCAATTCTTTGAGCAGTTGGAGGGGAGCTATCGCGATCGCGTTCTCTTTGTGGCTGCCTATGATGTCAACAATGGCACGCAACCAGTAGGAATGTCCTTTTGTCTCAATAAAGGCGACCAGCTTTACGGTCGCTACTGGGGTTCTTCTCAAGAGATTGACTGTCTGCATTTTGACGCTTGTTACTATACACCGATTGAATGGGCGATTTCCAACGGCATCCGCCGATTTGACCCTGGCGCAGGGGGACGGCATAAAAAGCGACGGGGGTTTAAGGCAACTCCTAACCACAGCGTTCATAAGTTTTATAACCCTCGACTGCAAGAGATTTTGCTCCACTACATTGGCGAAGTGAATGAAATGGAACAGCAGGAGATTGATTCGATTAATCAGGATTTGCCACTGAAGTCATAGATTATCTTGGAAGAAAACGGCTTAAGCCGATTAGTTATGATTGTCGGTGGAGTGTATGGGACAGCTAGAAATTGGCCGCTCTAATCCTTTTTACTCAACCGAAGGAGATCTAATGACATAATGGCTCTGGAGATCGGTTAGATCGTATCGAGGCAATGCTAGATCGCATTGTCAACACACAAGCCAATCAATTGGAGACACTGCAAAACCAAGAGGCTCGATTACAGAAACTAGAGGATGGTCAGCTAGCGATACAAGAACTAGGCGGCATTCTGGCAAGAGAAACTCGGCAGCTCAAACGGGCAATGGACTATCTCTTGAGTAAAGATGGTGAGAAAGCGTAGGGGAGCTATCTAAGTTCAAATCACCTTAGCGCTTGAACAATGGTTGTAATAGTGGCAGCGATAAAATTAAAGTCATTCCTATTCCTCGCAGGCACTGAGTCGCGTTCTAAATCCGATCCATCATGGCTGCTGGAGTCGCTTTTCTTGCTACTCCCAAGTCAACTATCAAGACAAGGTCAGTTCTATACTTTGCTGAATCACGGCCATGTAGAGACCGGCAGCTTCTAAGACTCATCCGCCTTCTCAGGCCTGAGTAGCGGAAAGGCAATCACGTCTCGAATGCTAGCCGAATCGGTTAAGAGCATCACCAAGCGATCGATGCCAATGCCTAAGCCTCCTGCGGGGGGCATGCCATATTCTAGAGCGGTCAAGAAATCTTCATCGACGCCCTGAGCCTCAAGATCTCCGGCTTCTTTCCGGGCCGCTTGTGCTTCTAGTCGTTCCCGCTGATCAATGGGATCGGTTAGCTCTGAAAAGCTATTAGCGGTCTCACGGCCCACAATAAATAACTCAAAGCGCTCCACAAGACCGGGCTGAGATCGATGGGGCTTGGCTAATGGTGAAATCTCAACGGGATAGTCCAGCACAAACGTCGGTTGAATCAGTGATGCCTCTACCTTTTGCTCAAAGGCTTCGTTGAGCACATGGCCGATGCTCTCGCAATCCTCAACGCCCGTGATCCCTGCCGTTTTGGCTGCTGTCTGCGCCGCCTCTAGCGTCTTAATCTGAGCGAAGTCAACCCCCGTCGCCTCTTGGACCACCTCGTGCATAGTCACCCGCCGCCACGGAGGCGTCAGATCAATGGCTTCTCCCTGATATTCGATCTTAAGATCACCGGCAGAGGCTTGAGCTGCCGTCGTAATCAGAGCCTCTGTCAATACCATCATGTCATCGTAGTCAGCGTATGCCTGATAAATTTCAATGGTGGTGAATTCAGGATTATGCTTGGTCGAGATCCCCTCATTGCGAAAAATCCGGCCCATCTCAAAAACTTTCTCAAAGCCGCCCACAATCAACCGCTTCAGGTGCAGTTCCGTCGCAATCCGCAGATACAGATCCATATCTAGCGTGTTGTGGTAAGTCACAAAGGGACGCGCCTCAGCGCCTCCTGCCTCTGAATTCAGGACCGGCGTTTCAATCTCAATGAAGCCCTTTTCGTCTAAGTAGCGACGAAAAGAAGCCGTAATTTGGGCGCGACGCCGAAAGGTTTCCCGCACGGTGGGATTGACGATTAAATCAACGTAGCGCTGGCGGTAGCGCTTAGCGATGTCGGTCAGTCCATGCCATTTATCGGGCAGTGGTAAGAGCGACTTAGTGAGGATGGTGTACTCGCTGACGTATACCGAAAGCTCACCCTTGTCTGTACGTTTTAGCGTGCCCTTCGCGCCGATAATGTCCCCTGCGTCGGTTAGCTGCTTAAGCTGATTGAAGGCTTCGGGGTTTCCCTCTCCCATCACAGACTGAATGCGCTGTTTCTCTAGGTAAAGCTGAATGGTGGTGGTTTCATCCTGGAGCGTGAAGAAAGCTAGCTTGCCAAAGACTCGGCGCGTGAGAATGCGACCTGCAATCGCAACGTCAACATCGGCCTCTTCGCCATTGGGAAGATCTCGAAATTTATCCTGGAGTGCTTGGGCCGTATGGGTTGATTCCCAACGGTAGGCATAGGGATTATGACCGGCAGCTCTCATTTGAGCCACTTTTTCAAGACGGGCAGCGCGAAGATCGTCGGACATTATGTAATTACAGGCGATGGATAGGATTCAGAGCAGGTTAATTTAGCTCAATAGCTATACTGACAGGTCCAACTCCGGCAAGCAAGGAGGCGGGTGATGATACTTCATCGAACAAACTCTATCTACACCCCCTCTGAGGATGCTAGGGTTAAAACGATTTAGTTATCCGATGGATGGTGTTGATGATCGAGCACGATCAGCTCTTTAAGGAGCTAGTAACCACGTTTTTCGTGGACTTTATTGATCTGTTTTTCCCAAAAACTGCAGTTGCGATCGATCCGAAAGCGATTGAATTCTTGTCGCTAGAGCAGGAGGGGGGAACTGAGCAAGATGGCAACACTATTCTCGTAAAAACCCGTCTTCGGATGAGAGAAGCCTGTTTCTGGATTAGCATCGAGAGCCAAACTGATCAAGAAATGGCTTTTAATCGGCGCATTTTTCATAAATATGCCCAACTGGACGCGGCCTATGACTTCCCCATTTACCCGATCATTTTGTTCCCCACCGACCCACCCCAGCGTCCAGAGCCGAATTATTATCGCGTTGAGTTTGTTGATCGCAAGGTTCTAGATTTCAATTTTGTGACGCTGCAAATGTCGCGTTTGAACTGGCGAGATTTCCTCAAGCGCCGCAATCCTGTAGCGGCCGCATTGATGACGATAATGAATGTCCAAGTGTCAGATAAGCCTGTTGTTAAGGCTGAATGCTTACGCTTGTTGGCAACGCTCAAGCTAGATACGACTCGCCTTAATGTGGTGTCCCGGTTTATCGATACCTATCTAAAGCTCGATGCGTCTGAAGAACAGATCTTTAAGCGTGAAGTGGAACGCATGGGCCTGCTAGAACGAGAGCAGGTGATGGATTTGCTGGGTGGCTCTGGTAAGCAGAAGCAAACCCTCGAAAAAGGTGCAAAGCAGGAAGCACTCAAATTTGTACTCCGCTTACTGAATCGTCGCGTCGAAGGATTAAATGCTGAGCTGGAAGCGGAGGTTAGCAGCCTGCCGGTTGATCAAATTGAAGATCTTGGCGAAGCCCTGCTAGATTTTAGCGGCGAGAGTGATTTAGTTAAATGGCTCAAGGAACACAAGTCTTAATTAGCCCCAAGCCATGGCTCTAGAGCTGGTTGAGCATCTTGTGGGTTTGAGGTACCACACGAACGACGCTTAGCTGTTGTTTGAGTTCAGTTTGCCACTGAAGAACCTGAGCCGGTGTTGGCGATCGCATTGAACCATCAAAGAGAGGGGTCACTGGTTGCAGATAAACGGGGATTGTTGGGTCAATAGCCGCTACGGTTTGGATCACGTTTTGAAGATCGTCTGGGGCGGTATGCTCTGCAAAAATGACCTTGCAAAAAATTTCAACATGGGCCTCAACAGAATATCTCAAAAATTCACGATGGGCTTCCCAGTGATTTTCTCCGCTGACGCTAGGGAGTTTAAGGTCCATCCCAATTAAGTCTAAGTGACACAGAAGAGGCCGGAGTGATTGGGGAAGATGACCACCGCTTTCTAGATAGATGGGGAGTTGGGTTTGCGATCGCAACCTCGGCAGTAACTCCCTTAAAAAATCAACATGAAGGAGCGGTTCGCCCCCTGTCAAACTAATGCTGTCATGAAGCGTGGGCTGATCTTGCCGCTGGACCCAGCTCAAAATCTGCTCGACTGAAACCGGGTTAGGGTAGCTTTCAAAGTCTCGCAGACCGGGCGTTTTTTCAATTCGGCAGCTTTGTTGTAGGTGCCAAGTGTGGGCGCTATCGCAGAAGCTGCAGCGCAGATCGCAGCCCCCAAAACGGATGAAAATTTGACGTGTTCCTACGTTTAAACCCTCGCCCTGGATCGCAGAAAAGATTTCTACGAGGGACGTGGTTGAACCCATGTCAGGAAGGGCAGCAAGGGGTGATGGAGCAGGACTCTTGTTTAAGATCATGGATGCTTATTTCAATGCCTCAACATAGGAGGTCATCAGTTGATAGTTCGTCGTATCTTTCTGGGCACGATAGTAGGCCGCAGCTTTTTGAATATCTGGCAGTGCCTGCTGAGGACGGTTGAAAATTTCTGCCAGCAGCGTGCCTCGAAAGCGATAGGAGTTGACGTCTTGGGGGTTGCTTTGAATGGCTTGATTGAGTTGATTGAGGGTTGCCTGACTATCGGTAAAGATAGTTTGGGGATTATCTTGGGTCGCATAGCGCTGGGCAGCGCTGGCGTCGGT
This sequence comes from Thermosynechococcaceae cyanobacterium, assembly GCA_050330855.1. Classification (GTDB taxonomy): domain Bacteria; phylum Cyanobacteriota; class Cyanobacteriia; order Thermosynechococcales; family Thermosynechococcaceae; genus RCC1774. The sequence goes on from JBHJNL010000109.1 coordinate 5,726, forward strand.
TACCCTCAACATGCTTTTGGCAATTAGGTATTGAGCCATCTGTTTCTGCTGACGAGCCAGGGATGCAGCCGCTTGAAAATCTGAGGCCGCTCCGGCTTGATCCTTAAGCTGAGTCCGGACTGCCGCCCGTGCCAGGTAATGCCGAAAGGTTCCCTGGCCCTGGGTGAGCTGATTAAAGACAGGAATGCCCTGCTCAATGCTTTGGGCTTGGGTGGTGCTACCTTGCGATTTCATCAGCTCCGCTGTCTTCTTAAGATCGGCCACGGCTCCAGCATAGTCCTCTTGCAATAGCCGAATGGTGGCCCTTAGTCCATAGCCTCCAGCAAAATCAGGCTGCAGGCTAATCCCCTGATTGGCGTCGGTCAATGCCTCTTGCGTTTCGCCAATGCGACTGCGAACGAGGCCGCGCACCAGATAGGCTCTAGCGGTTTTAGGATCGAGGCGAATGGCTTGCTCACTATCAGCCAAAGCAGCAGAGGCTTTTCCCAGTCTGGCCTGAGCGAAGCCTCGTAAGGCATAGGCGGCTGAATAGTTGGCATTGAGTCGAATCGCTTGGTCTAGGGTTGCGATCGCGCCCCCATAATCTTCGCGATCAATTTTCGCCTGAGCCTGCAGAAAGAAATCATCGGCCTTTGTCTGAGTGGGTGCCGGAGCCGTAGGCGTCGTGAAGCCCAAATTGATCCCTGTCTTGGGAGCAAGACGCAAAAAGGTCTGGGTCGGAATCCCTAAGTTAAAACCGCTTTTAATATAAATTTCGGGGTTGATGCTTTGATCTTGAACCTTTTCCGTCGTGTCGGCCCGCCCATGAATGCCAATCAGCTTGCCTTGATCATTGAGAACCGGCCCGCCACTCATGCCCGGAAGCGTATTGTTGGAATAGACCAGTGCATAGCCATCCTGAAGCGGCTTGCCGGCATTGGCTGTGATTTTCCCTTCAGTGAAGCTATAGATAGTCTCTGAAATCGCCTGGGTCCGTAACGGAAAACCCGCCACATAGCTGAGAGAGCCTTCTGAAGACTGGTCAGAATCGCCCAGATCTACCACTGAGTAAGACTGAGGAGAGGTGAACTGCACGAGGGCCAGATCAACTTCGGGCAGCTTTTTGATAGTGGTGGGCTGCATCCGTTTGCCGTCAGGGGTAATCACTTCATAGTTATCGGCAGAAGCAACCACATGGCCTGCGGTGAGCACGGTATAGGTACTGCCCTCTCGCTTAATCATGACGCCAGAACCGGCCGTTTGACTGACAATGCGAACCGTGGTGCTTTTCGCAATTTGGCTAATGGCTTGGGCATTGAGGGCGATTGCCTGGGGACAAACCCAGACCAGAGCAGCGGTGCCCAGCAGGCTAGAAAGCAGTAGATGGTTACGAGACATAATAATGGAAATTCAGCACTTCAAGAGTCTTAGACTATTTTGACTCCTATTGGTTGCCGAGCAAAAAATCTTCAAGCCTCCTATCGCTAAAACCGTCGCTGCGTTATCTCGTGAGCTGGCAAGAAAGACTCCAGGCACAGTAGGAATGCTCTTTGATGGGAACACATACTGCCAAATCCATTGGCGCTCTGCATTGGGATATTTACGCTCAAGGGCAAATATCGAGACGGCTTGGCTCGCACTGCATCGATTTGACCGTCAAGATCATGGTGGAGGACATGACGATAGAGAAAAACTAAAGCACTGAGCGCTTGATTTTGCGTAGAGGCTGCGACCTTTTTTTGAACAGCAAGATGAGTCAAAAAGGCTTCGATTTCGGGCGAACCCATATCCTTCGGGTGGCGTTTATCGTGAAAGACAATGAAGCGATAAGCCCAGTCCACATAGGTTTGTTCCGTCCGGTAGGAATAGTGCTTGAGTCGAATAACATCGCGCAACTGCTCCAGAATCTTCTTGGGTCGCTCAACCATTGGAAAGCCTAAAGAAAAAGTGAAGGTATTGACATCAATCATAAAAAAGGCTAGGAAGCGAAACATCCGAAGAAATACTGAACATATCTGCCTATATTCCTTATTGAGCGATATAGACGGACTGCTATCCATCCAAATCCCCAAATAGTCTATATGGATGGACACTATCCACCCATATAGACCAAAAGGGTATATAGGCGGATAGAATCTGCCTATATCGCCAAGTTCACGATATAGATGGACAATTATCGGCCCATATGCCAAATTTGTTGATATAGATGGATGAGCATCAGCCTATATTGCTTATCAAGCTATATGGGTGCATGTTGTCCGTCTATTTAGAGTTAGCTGGTTCCGCAGAGAGTCTTTGCACTGGTACTTTGGGGTTGTCTGTTCGTCCGAAACCGCCCAGAGAATTGTCGGTTAAGGCAGTGGTTTGAGTCTTGGTTGTGGTGGCGAGAGCGCCCAGAAGGTGAGTTGTGAGGGCAGTGGCGAGGGGCGATCGGAGGTTCCGAAAACGCCCAGGAAATAGTGGATGAGGCGTAGTGAGAAGCTGGGCATGGTTCAAACGAGGGTAACACTTTTGAGAAAGGCTAAAAGGCTAGAATCCCTTCTAGCTAGGGCAGAAGTGCCTTAGCTTCTTGCGTAAAAGTGTTACTCTCCCACCTGATGTTTTGAACCATGCATGAATTTGCAATTGCTGCTGAATCCTTCTAGTTCAGACCAGAAGTTGGGGGTGAATCAGTTCATATCCTGCGGTTTTGAGCTTCTCATTACAAACTTGTACACTTTTGCGCTGAACACTCAATCTGGAAGAGTCCCAATTTACAGGTGGCAAGTTGTAGTGAGAACAAACAAGCTTGACTTGTTCTTTAACTGTCAGACGACTATCGTCTACAAGGTTGTAAATCCCCCCAAGTTCATTTAGCCGAATGAAATCGATCGCTCCGATAATGTCATCAAGATGAACCCAGTTGATAAAGCGATCGCCCTTGCCCGGCACGGTCGAACCAGCTAAATCGCCAAACATGTTAACTAAATCTCGACCAGGGCCATAAATTCCCCCCAGTCTCAACACACAGACCTTCTGATACTCGTTAGCTGCCTGTAAAATTATTTCTTCAGCTTCACACAGTACCTGACTTTTATAATCTAAAGGGCTAACCGGGGAGGTCTCATCAACCCAATCTCCTTGCTGATCGCCATAAACAGAACAGCTACTTAGATAGATGACTTGCGTCAAGTTAGGAGATTGTTTCAAGCCCTCGACCAAATTCTTGGCTGTGGCGAGGTAAGTCGCTTCATAATCCGCTGGTTTAGCTTCTTGGAAGCCAGTGGGTGCAACACTCACCACCAAGGTATCTTGACCTTGGAGTAGAGACCGTACAGCAGCGATATCATCCCCTTTCATCAAGACGACTTTGGAGATAGCGGCAGCAAGTGAAGCGACTCGTTCCCTGCTCGTAGTCGTGCCGGTAACATAGTGTCCCCGATCTTGCCAGTAGTCGGCCAATGGGCTCCCCACGTAGCCGCAACCAAGAACAGCAATATTCTCGAAGATCGGACGGCGCTGAGTCTGCTGCCTAATGAGCTGCTGGAGATGATCCATGTTTAGCTCAGGGATATTGGGGTCTGCGGAGTTATGCATTCTAAAAGAATCCCTATATGTTAACTTTTGCAACGATTTATTGACACTTTAGCGATCTTTAATATGGAAGCATAGGGCGGATAACCGTCAGATCTGCGTGGCTGCGTCGTTCACAATGAACGGTGAGTTCTAAAACGCCCAAAGGCTCTACTTTAGGGAGGTTCATAATTCAAGATAGACGATGAAAAGCGAAAGCAAAAGAAGTTGACGATGAGTTGCAAAGCTAACAATTCAAATGCACCGGACATCCGAGCTTTAGTCTGCGAAAACACAAGCGATCAGATGCCGGTGATTTGAGTCGTTATCCCGCCACCCCAGAGGTATTGCATTGCAGTTTGCCTCTTCTGGTGAAGGATCAAATTAGACAGTAGCGATGAGTTTCGATGAGTCATCAAAGCCCTAGGGAGTTCTGATTGGTTTGTGTTATGAACCGCCAATTCAAATCTGAAGTGCATCAGCGTCTGACAACAGTCCGGACAGTTTTAAAGCCAGGGGCTGAAACCCTTGATTTCTCCTTGCTGAGGCAGACCTCAAAGAGGGCGAAAACCCTCATTCTGTCGTAGTCAATCAAAAACTGTCCTGT
>JBHJNL010000110.1:0-5008 GCA_050330855.1 Thermosynechococcaceae cyanobacterium
TGGGTCAAGTCACCTCTGTGTCTCAGCTTTCGGATGTGCGCCCTACCGATTGGGCCTTTCAAGCGCTTCAATCTTTAGTGGAACGCTACGGGTGTATTGCGGGGTATCCCGACGGAACCTTTCGCGGCAATCGCTCTGCCACTCGTTACGAGATGGCGGCGGCGCTCAACGCTTGTTTGGACCAGATTAGCGATCGCTTTGCTAGTAAAGCTGACCTCGATCAAGTCAAAGCCCTTCAAGATGAGTTTGCTGCCGAGTTAGCCACCCTCAGAGGTCGCGTCGATGGTCTAGAATCACGGGTTGCCACCGTAGAAGCCCAACAGTTCTCAACCACGACGAAGCTAGAAGGCTCAGTGATCATGACCGCGCAGTATGGCGATCAGGTTAATACCGCTAATAATGCCAGTCGAGTATCCGCGATTTCTGAAGTGGGACTCACCTTTAACACAAGCTTTAGCGGTGACGATCTCCTGCAAATCACGCTTTTGACTGGTAACGGCGGTAATGATTTCTTCGGAGATTTTGCCGATAATAGTGCTGGGTTTTCTGCCCCCGCCAACCCTGGAGCTATTGAGTATCGCGATACAGGCCCAACGGTTGAGCTAGATCGCCTTGCCTATCAGTTCAGTCCGGTCAAAAATCTTTCAGTCACTATTGGTCCACAGCTCTATCCCAGCGACTTCATTGATGGCAACAGCTATGCCAACGATCCGGGCGCTGACTTTAACTCTGGCTTCTTTATCAATAACGCGCTGGTCATTAACGATGCCATTGACGATCCCGGTGGGGCAGGCTTTGGTTTTAATTACAACTTTGGCGGTGGCCCTATTAGTCTGCGAGCGGGGTATGTGGCCGCAGCAGGCAACAGCCCTGTTGAAGGTGCCACAGAGAGGCAGGGATTATTTGGTGGCCCTCACCAAGCTGTTGCCGAAGTTGAGTATGCCAATACCTTTGGCTCTTCGGATAAAAATAATTTTGCTGTTCGTTTGCAGTACGCCTACGTAGAAGCAGAGCAAAATGTACAGAATGTGCTTGGCGTCAATGCTGAAGCTACCTTTGGCAAGTTTGGTGTCTTTGGACGCTATGGCATTGCCTTAGACCCTCAACAAGGGGGGGCTGACTTGTTTGCCAGCAACAACAATATTCAAACCTGGATGGCTGGCGTGGGTGTTTCTGATTTGCTAATTCCGGGTTCAATGTTGTCGGTTGCTGCGGGACAACCTTTTCTTGCTCCCGGTCAATTTACTCAAACCAATTTTGAGGGCTTTTATCGGATTCCTATTAATGACAACATCAGCATCACGCCTGCCGTCATGGTGATTACCAATCCTCTCAACACAAATGATGATTTGTTAATTCAGGGGGTTGTTCGCACAACCTTCTCTTTCTAGCAGATTCACTACGAGACTGCCCCGCAATTTCTGATGCCCTCTTCATGAGGGCATTTGTTGATCATATTGGATAGTTGCCAACCTCTGACGAGAAAGCTATGCTATGTGAAACTTAGGTAAGCAAGACCAGAGACTTATCAGTACAACTGTCGTCTCAAGGTTGATTCACCAAACAAGTGGGCTGCTCAGCCATCGTGGTTTTGTATTAAGCAACTTGTAAAGTGTCGGGGTGCATAAGTTTAAGCGATCAGCCTTGGTTGGTCTCTGTAGCAGAGTAGGAGATTTTTTCTATGTGTGTTGGATGTTATGCCATGTCGGTGATGACCTTGGTTTCACCTGTCAATGAAGCCCCCCAACCCGTCAACGTACCGGCACTGAGCCAACCGGCAGCGGTTCAAACCCAGGTCCAGCAGAAGCTCACACCAACTGAGGTCCGTGCTTCGATTGCCTCTGTTCTCCAGCATCTTCCGGCAACACCTAATGCTCAGCTCCTGCGCGATGCCTTCAGTCGAATGCAAACGCAACTGGTGGGCGTCAATGATCAAGAACAGGTTTACGCGATCGTCAATGAGCATATGCTGTCGCTTTCGGATCAAGTGCTCTCGGCCCCCAACCCAGTGGAGCTGTTCCAGCTTATACAAGAATTAGAAGAAGAACCCTCCCAGCCGCAGGCTTCCAGCTTACTCAATTCCCGAGGTGGTCGGTGGGGATGGCTTTCCTAGCAGACATTAGGATCTGTTCACCTTGAAAAGTTCTGCTGACGATACCTCAAGAAGGGCTGCTAATATGGCGTGACAACGGTTATCATGCCTGATGGCTTTTTGCTAACAACAGAGCTGTTCTCGTCATGGATACCGCTAGGAGTTAAGCTCTGACAGTTCGGGCCACAGTGGATTTGGTTAATGCGGGGACAATGCGATCGCACGCCATCCGTCCTCCATGCAAATTCCTTGCCACTGGCCCCACCTGCAGCGCGGCCCACGGTCCCATCAAAAACAGTTCACACCCCGGCCAGCGCAAGTGCTCATCTAACACCGGCAGGCCGTTAACAATCTGATTGGGATATCTCCATAACACCTCCCTCAGCAAAGGATGAGCCGTAATATCAGTCTGAGTTCCCGTCGCTAGCCAAATCCGATCAATCGATTGATGAGCCAAACAATCATGCACGGCAGACAAACTGCACTGTACATGCCACGCCGCTGACCGCCAAGTGGCGCTTGACACCTGGCAGTTCTCATAAAAGGTGACTTGACCGGATCGAGAATACCGCTGCAGTCGGGTTAGTGACTCGGGTGTGATTGACCCGCCGTTCCGGGCCTCTTGAATCATCTGCCAGCGAACCTGCCAATCCGGCTCCGCCTGAAACCCCTTCAAATATTTTGGACCCAACCATCCCGGTTCCGTATCAAACAGCTTTTCAGTGAGCGTACGACGAGCCATGAATAGAACCCTGGCCCCTCGCCCCACTGCCCCCACCGCCAAATGAGCACTGGACTGCCCACTGCCGATCATTAAGATCGTCTCACCCGTTAGGTCTGGCAATTTTGGCAAACAAACCGCTTGGGCATGGCACAACCGCTCTGGTGGATGGGGGTTGACCTGATTTACCCAGGCGGGGATCTGCATCTTGCCGCCGCCAGTTGCCAATACGACCCGCCGCGCTTCAATCTGCTCACCGTTATCCAGTAGGAGCTGAAATCGGGACGGCAAAGGCATTAGTTTCACCACCTGGGCTGCAGTCACCCCATCGCGCAAATTCCAGCGATCAATAACCGTTTCGCAAAAATCTTGAAACAGCTCTGTACCAGGTCGATTATAGGGCTGATGTAGCTCATCCTGGCGGCGTTCGGCAAAGTTGAAGAGGGTCTGCCTTGGGTCCGGGTGATGAACACCGGGCGATCTCAAGTAGGGAATTTCCTGGGCCGCGAACTGCTGCCGCCACTGCGCCATCCAGGTGCCGCTCGGATCAAAGACTTGGATGCGAGCCTGTAAAGACTGCTTTTTCTGCAGTAAATGAGTGACCAAGGTGAGTGCCTGAGGCCCAGCCCCAATCACGGCAATATCAATCTGATTGCTCACGAACGCTCCTCTTTTTCCCTGGGTGTCGCTTGTGATAATGATAATCATTCTATCAGATTAGCGATAGAACCCATTTGATGCCCAACTCTATCGATCAGCGGCATCAGAGAAATCAAGAAACAGGGGCGCGGTATGGACCGGCGACCTTTGTGACGGATGGTTAGATCCCGTTATCCAGAGGATTGAAGGGCTGAGGTATTAGCAGATGACCCTACAGAAACGTTTCTACAGGTCTCCCCTGGCAGGCCGCACAGCCGCAGCCGAGGGCATCGCCAAGATGATCGCGTTGAGATATGACTACAATTGGATGACTCTGTTCAATCTGCTCGATATGGTTCTGGACGTTAGGACTCGCCGTGGCAGGATGGGTTATCGCTAAGGTCAGAAGCAGAGATCCTGAGCATCCTAAAGCAGTTAGAACATTTTTTTGATCGATCACTTCCCGAGCCTTTTGACGATACATTTAGCCCAGTATAGCCAGTTCAATAGCGCCCTGCCAATTGAGTGAGATTGTGCTATGGCTAGAGATATTAGGAAGGTGCTGGTTGAGTGAATAGACTCAGCTCAACCTGAAGGTTTTGATCTGTCTGTCCCAGCCATTTGATGGCCTTAACAATACCGTCGTAGGGAGACTTCGCTGCTCCTAGCGATTCTAATTTCTCTTCAGCGTCCCGAAGTCGCTGAAAAAGCTCTGTCTGTTGTGCAAACGTATCTTGCTGTAGAGTTTGCTGCTTGGATCTCGCCACCTGCAATTCTGCAACCGAGATCGCTAATTTGGCTCGTTCCTGCTGATACTGATCCTCTAGGGCAGTTAATTCCATATCTTCTGCCAGAGGGAGGGCTTCGCGAGCATATTGAGTCCAAGGAGAATAGGTCTGGAAATTAGAGATCGCAGCCCTAGCCTGCTCAACCGAGAGTCTGGCCTGTGCCACTTCAGCCTGCTCTATGGCATGACTCGTCGGTACCATCACCGTTTTAGTCTTAAGCTGCTCCAGCTTCACCAGTAGGGATTGCCGTTCCTGAGCCAAGCGATTTCGGGTGAAAGAGCGATCGCTAATCACCTGCCCCTTCACCACTGAATCTTGAACCTTCACTTTCAGATCCTCTGGTTGGTCCAGCGTCAGCCGCAACTTCAACCGTCGGGGAGCCTCCCGCTGCTGAGGTACTGGCCGAGGCGCAACCGTCGGAGACACAGCAGCAATCGGCTCAGAACTCTCATCCGAGATTTGAAGCTGAGTACACCCCACCAGCAGTAACGCTATCGCAATCCCCGTTCTCGCTTCCATTTTGCAATCAGCTTCCTTGAGCACCCAGTACCTGTAACATCTTGAACGTGTTGAATCAAAGTCGAATAGTTTGCCCCCTCGTCTGCCTGATCCAGGGCTGCATAGACCTGAGCAATGCGTCGCCAATGAGGACAGGACTTTGGACATTTTTAGTCTTTTTGCATCTCAAACTTACTCACTTGCGAATAGCAGGCGAGTAAACAGATATAGTTTCAACTATCGCTATCAGCTATGCTGCGATTTCAGTTT
>JBHJNL010000111.1:0-22493 GCA_050330855.1 Thermosynechococcaceae cyanobacterium
GATATGTCGTGAGAGCCACAAGTCGGGCAAGTCATCTCTATTCTCATCTGCTCGGCTCCTGAGAAAGTTCAATAACTATAGTCTTATTTTTCTCTATCCTTTACACTAATGCACTACCAGCTTTTAGACTTATCAATGTGAAGACCGTTACTGGCGCACTCTCAAGCAACCCATTGCTCTCTAAATTAACTGTCCACTTTTTCAAGACAAGGTCATTCTCTTACTTGCTACCCATCCTTACACCCAAAATCATGAATCCTATCAAACTTTCTTTGATCCTCCTCAGTGCCATCAGCTTGTTCGCCACTGCCTGCAGTAATAGTCAACCGACTGCTAGCGAATCTCCAGCCCCTCCAACAGAGGCGTCGTCAGCCCCGGCGTCAGCAACCTCAACCGCCTCCGAAGTCGGCCATGATGCTAAACCCCAAGCCGGAGGACAGGTGGTAGAATCTGGCCCCTATCACTTGGAATTTGTGGCTGAACCAGAAGCCAGTGGGACTCACTTAGACTTCTTTCTGCAAACGGGAGACAATCACGAAGCCATTCCCGATGCCAAAGTTACCGCCGACATTCAACTTCCCGATGGTTCTACTCAGAGCTTGCCCCTAGCCTATGATGCTGAGGGCAAACACTACGCAGCCCGACTCGATTCAACGGCAACGGGCGAGTATCAGGTCGCGATTGTCAGCAACATCAAGGGCGAAGACGTGAAGGGGCGCTTTAGTTTTACCCAGTAAGGAGCGAGGTTAAAGAGCGCCCCACCATTACGATAAATAGGCGGGTGGGGAGGTCTGGACCGCATTGGCTGTCTTGCGCTGATCGCCATAGTACATCAGCGGAATCACAAATAGCGTCAACGCTGACGAGGTAAGCATTCCACTGAGCAACGTCCAAGCTAGACCGGACCAGACCGGGTCACTGAGAATCGAGAGTGTGCCGAGCATGGTGGTGACACTGGTGAGCAAAATCGGTCGAAAGCGCACCGCTCCCGCTTCTAAAATCGCGGGTTTGAGAGCCATTCCCTCCCGTCGTTTATCGCCGATAAACTCTAGCAGCACAATAGCGTTGCGGACCACAATTCCAGCTAGGGCAATGACGCCAATCATGGCGGTGGCGCTGAAATAAACGCCGTTGAGAGAAAAGCCCACCAAGATTCCAATCAACGCTAGGGGGATGCTCCCTAAAATAATCAATGGCACCTTAAAACTACGGAATTGACCCACCAGAATCAGGTAAATGAGCAGGACGGCCACCAGCATCGCTAAGCCCAGATCTCGGAACACATCTAACGTAAGTTTCCATTCGCCATCCCATTGGACAGAATAGCCTTGGGGGAGCGGATTGCGCCAAAAATAAACCAGTTGATCGAGAACGGCGTAGACCGAAGATCGGTTCCCCATTTCGCCCATCACATAGACCACGGGCCGCTGATCTTTATGCAGAATGGGCTGATCGACGGTGGTGGGTTCAAAGGTGACTAGCTCTGTTAACGGCACGAGGGAACCGTTGGGCGTGGGCAACTGAATTCGGGTTAAATCATCGATACTTTGGCGGTTGGCGTCAGCAAAGCGCACTTGAATGGCAACCGGGGTGAGTTCATCTGGGACTTGGAGGGTCGAGACTTGAGAGCCTGAGATCGCCATCTTCAATGTCTGAGCCACATCCTGAGTAGTGAAACCAGCACGGCTGAGTTTATCGCGGTCTACCACCAGCCGCATTTGCGGGATTTGGTTTTTCACCGAGTCGTCAATATCAACGACTTCATCGGTTTGCACAAAGACCTGCTGAACTTCTTTCGAGAGCTGTCGCAATTGCTCGTAATCGGGGCCATAGATTTCAGCCAGCATCGTTGCTCGCACAGGCGGACCTGGGGGATCTTCGACTAGTTTAACGATCGCATTATGCTGAGCCGCAATCTGAGTGAGCTGGGGGCGCAGTCGGAACACAATGGATTCTGAATCGATAGAGCGAGCATTCTTGTTCGTTAAATGGACCCGAATATCAGCGAAGTGTTCGCCAATGCGATCCGTTGCGCCCCGGAGCATTCCATTAAAGTCGATGGGTGCGCCTGAACCGACATAGGTTTCAAAGCTGGTCACCTCTGGATCGTCTTGAAGAACGGCCTCTAGATCCTGGACCATCTGGTCGGTGGTCACTAGCTCTGTACCGAGGGGGGCATCCAACTGAACTAAGAATTGATCTTTGTTGGCCTTGGGTAACATCCGAAATTGGACGACCTGGGTGAGGGGTAAAAAAGTGGCCGCTAGCAATAATCCCGTAATCACAAACAGAACAAATCGGCGGCGGGTGGCGGAGTCCAGGAGTGGTTCCATAATCCGTCGATAGAACCGATAGAGGCGCGTTTCCTGGATGTCTGCACCATGCCCACTGCCTGCTTTAATCTTAATCAGACGTAGCGCTAAGAAGGGCGTGACCGTGAGGGCCAACGTGGTACTGATCAGCATGGCAACGGGGACATTGAAGGGAATCGGTCCCATATACGGTCCCATCATTCCGGTAACAAAGGCCATCGGCACAAAGGCCAAAATTACGGTAATCGTGGAGAGCAAGATCGGAGTGCCTAGTTCATTGACGGCACTGACGGCGGCTTCTGTTTTTTGACGCCAGGACATATTTGGGGTTTGCTCAAAGTGACGATGGACGTTTTCGGTGACTGCGATCGCATCATCCACCAAAGTCCCTAGGGCTAAGATCAGGGCAAACAGCGTAATCCGGTTAATGGTTTGTCCGGTCATCCAGCCCACCGCCAGCGTCCCGGCTAGGGTTAAGGGAATCACAAAGGCAACAATGGCCGCTTCGCGCCAGCCTAAAAAGATAATCAATAGGCCCACGACGGTGACAATGGCAATGAATAAACTCTGATACAGATCACCGACGGCGGTGGCGGCGGTGAGTCCATCATTGCGGGTGACGGCAACTTCGATTCCGGGAGGTAACTGCGGTTTTAGCGCTTCAACTCGTTTAAAAATCTGTTGGGCCACCACCACCGCATTGGTGCCTGTCTTTTTGGCAATGCCGATGGTAATGGCGGGTTTTTGGATAAAGGGCTGCTGGGAGTTGGCCTTCGATTCTGGGTAGGGATCGGTGACATCCCAATCTTGGCGGGCGTGGATGCGGGAATAGGTGGTGCGATCGCCAAAATCATCGACAACGGTGGCGACATCGCGCAGATAAATGGGGCTGCGATTGCCCTCAGTCTCGCCAAAGCCAACAATGACCTCCCCCACTTCATGAGCAGACTGAAATAAATTGCCCCCTTCAATAAACAGTCGGTTGTCGCCCACCGAGACATCGCCAGCGGGAAGACGCGTATTTTCTCCCTGGAGTGTCTGGGCAATTTGGGGGGGCGACAGTCGATAGCTGGCGAGTTTGTCGGGGTCTAAATCAACGCGAATCGTGCGTGGCTGCCCGCCCGTAAGGGTCAAATTAGCGGTATCAGGGATGCTGCGGAGATCTTCGAGGAGCCGCTCGCCCACGCGCCGCAACTGGTTATCGGTGTATTGAGAGCCTGCGATCGTCAGAGTGACAATGGGTACATCATCAATAATGATGGGTTTGACGATATAGCTAGCACCGGACGGCAGCACATCCTGGTTGTTGAATAGATGGTTTTGCAGCTTGAAAAGCGAATCTTCCCAGTTTTCGCCGACAAAAAACTGGGTGGTGATTTTAACCCCTGAATTCTGAGAAGCCGAATAAATATGCTCAACACCCGTCAGCTCTCGAATCTTGGCCTCCATTGGCATTGTCACAGTCTTTTCGACCACCGCCGCTGGTGCGCCGGGATAGGTGAGCAATACATCGGCGGCGGGCACCACAATTTGCGGGTTCTCTTCTTTGGGGGTGAAAACGGCGGCTCCTAGCCCTGCGATCGCCAGAGTCACAATCAGCAGAATTGCGATCTGGGAGTTAATGAAGTAGGCCGTAATTCGACCGACAATACTCAGTTTTGGGGACGGTTCACCAGCAGTTGTGTGGGACATGACGGGCAACGAAATAAACGAGGACTGGACAAGCTGCAAATATTTTTTATTATACAACCATATTTCTATTTAGTAATTTATTGGTTGCCACGACTCTATTGGAGTTGTTCGGCCAAGTCGATCAAGCAGAAGTGGTACTCACCCAGGAATCGGCATAGTAAGCTACGGCATGGTCATGCCATTTAATGTGGTGATTCCCAACGAAACGACCGAAAAAACATTTTAAAGATACTGACCCAGAGACTAATCTTGTTCGCTTTGACAATGCCAATGACATGTTTAAGCAGCTCGGAATCTGATGCTTAATTGGACTTCCAGCTACTGGGTACTAGAGTCTCAAAATGGAGTGCATCCATTTGTTGGGGGAGAGTGTATTTGCACTTGGCTCTCAAGTAATGAATACGACCCGTGGTCGTTCATAGAGCTAGCGCTTAATGAGAATTAATATGGGTAACAGAGCTATTTTTTTTTCGAGATATGATGCAAGTAGGCAAATTTTGAAAGGTGATGCTATGCCTCCGGCAGCCAACGGCCAAGTGACCATCATTCGCACAGAGCGGGGGCTAAGCATCGCTGGGACTCGCATCACCGTCTATGATGTGATGGATTATGTCACTGCCCATTATCCAGCCCCTTTCATACAAGGATTGTTTGAGCTAACCGACGCACAAATTGACGCTGTGCTAGCTTACATCGAGTCCAACCGAGCCGAGGTAGAAGCTGAGTACCAGCAGGTTCTTAGAGAAACTGAAGAACTCCGGCAATACTACAAAGATCAAAATCGTGAGCGCATGGCTCAAATTGCTCTACAGCCACCGCAACCAGAAACCGAGGCTGCGTGGGAAAAGCTTCGGGCGGCTAAGGCTAAGCGAAAATCTGTGGCATGATTTTTTTGATCGATCACAATCTTAAAGGTCATGCCTTAGTTCTCTTCGGTGCTATTGCCAGTCAAGGATGGCTTGATATTATGCCCATCCAGTTTGTCTCATTCGCAGAGCTGGACTTACCGATTAATAGTGATGACCGGGTCGTTTGGCAATTGGCGCAGAAAAATCAGATGATTTTGCTCACCGCTAATCGCAGTATGAAAGGTAAAGACTCGCTGGAACAGGTGATGCGCGAAGAAAGCACCTCTGCATCGTTGCCTGTCGTTACGATTAGCAAAGCTGAGCGGCTACTCAACGATCCTGAATATCGAGGTCGTTGTGTTGAAAGTCTGGTTGAAATCGCGCTCAGTATTGACAGTTATCGAGGTACAAGGCGAATCTTTATTCCATGACAGATACTAAGATCGGCACTGGTCGGTGATTAACTGAACTAACGCTTGATCAAAATGAAGATTGCAACAATCAGAACAAAGTAACCAAAGCCCTTTTGCAGATATTTAGCTTCAATTTTCTGCGTTAACAAGGCTCCCGCAACAGTGCCAAGACTAGCGGCGAGGGTAAACGTGAGCATCAAGGTCCAGTCCAAAGCGACCTGATTGAGATACCCCACAAACCCAGCAGCAGATTTAAAGGCAATAATCAGCAACGAAGTGCCGATCGCCTCTTTCATAGGCAGATCACCCAGCAACACTAGGGCCGGGATAATGGCAAAGCCACCGCCTACACCCACAAAACCAGTCAGGACGCCTACGCCCAAGCCTTCTAAGGGAATGGCGATCCATTGCCGTTGATGGGAATGTGGAGCCAACGTCTGTTGTTTAACTTCAGGTTCTTCTGCTGGAGAGCTGGAACTACGAATCATGAGCAGGCTAGCCAGGATCATGACGATCCCAAAGCAGATCAGTTGAATCGTTCCAGTGATAAAGGGTAGGGCCGCCAGCCGCGCACCAAGGAAAGCTCCGAGCATGGCGGCAGGTATAAAAATAGCGGCGGTTTTGAAGTTGACATTGCCCTGCCGCCAATGGGGGATGACACCAATCAGGCTAACAATGCCGACGACTGCTAGGCTCATGGAGATCGCAACCTTCGCCTCTAGCCCCATCACGTATACCAAAATGGGGACAGCCAAAATGGAACCACCGCCCCCAATCAAGCCGAGACTTAGCCCAATGCCTACGGCCAGAAGATGTCCAACAATCCAGGTCATGAACCCACCGCAACCTGACCACAGCGCTGATTCGCGGGTACGGCCTCAGCAATCTTTTTGGGATCGGGCAAATCGAGAGACCCCATAAACTCGATAAATTCGTTGAGATCGCGTCCCACAAACCGAGGATTAAACTGCTTTTCTTCTCCAATCGTAGAGACCAGTTGACCTTTATAATCATGGCCGGGATAGACCAAGGTCTCTTCTGTCAGCGTAAACAACCGCTCTGTAACGTGATCGTAAAGGGTACCCGCATCGCCACCCTGGAAATCTGTACGACCACAGCCCCGAATTAAGAGGGAGTCGCCCGTTAAAATGCGATCGCCATTGACCCAATAGGCCATGTGGCTATCGGTGTGACCAGGAGTTGCGATCGCCTGAATTTCCACCTCGCCCACCCTCAAAACTTCTCCATCACCGATGAAGCGATCTGCACAGGCTGCCTCCGCGTTTTTGGGCACAATGCCCTCACAATCGGTCAGGCTGCGTAGGAGATCGGTTCCCGTCACATGATCGGCGTGGATGTGGGTCTCTAGACAGTAGTGCAGCTTAAGACCTAACTCACGAATTAAGTTCAGGTCTCGCTCCACTTGCTCTAAAACGGGATCAACCAGAATGGCAACCTGGAGAGTCGGATCGGCAATGAGATAGGTGTAGGTGCTGGTTGCAGGGTCAAATAATTGACGAAATAGCATGATGCTCGCTCCTTCTACTCCAAAATATAAGGATTTAGATTCTTGCGATCGCACTGAGAACCCATCCTAACAAGACCAAAGGTTGAATCTCTTACCGGCGGCCTATTATTTACTATACAACTATGTACTCATTAATACTCAAATGAGCGATGCCACTCTAGTAAGACGGTCCGACACTGCAAGCAGAGCAAGTCCTTGAGCAAGGACTCTACCCCTTCTTTTGTAGTCTCATAGGTTGCGCCCAGAAAATCGGGGGCGATCGGGGTATCTGGCTGCAGTTCTGCGATGAGGCCGTAGAGTGTTTGATTAGAGAAGGAACTGTTCACAGGCCAGCCTTGCTGATTGAGGGCCGTGAGGTTAGCGATCGCCGCCGCCTCAATCCCCAATTCACGGTTCAAGATTGCAGGCACGACAGTTTGAGGGGACTGATAGGCTGGTACTCGCCCACCGGGAAAATCAAGGGTCGCTATTCCTAATCCAGGTCTATAGCTGGGCGATGGCAGAATAATCTGGTGATTGAGCAGGGGCAGAATGACGACCGAATCAGCTTTTTCGATGCGCCAGTACTCTCGAATTTCCCCTTGAGTATCTTGGAGGTGTTCACCGATTAAGGTCAGCCATTGGGAGCGCAGGTCTAGAAAGCGATCTTGAACGCGCCAATCTACAGAGTCCATGTGGGTATATTCGGTGGCAGTTAAAAGTGCTGTCTTTGCTGGAAGGTCACGATGCTCGTTGTGCTGCAGCAGATCACAACAATGGGGCGATCTCTGGGCAGATGCTATGGATCTCCTGCATTATGACACTGAGATTTGTTTTTTTAAGGTCTGAGTATCCTTAGCGATCAGAGCCTCAACATATCCGTTAAGGCTGGTTCCTAGAGTTTGCGCCTGCGAGATTGCAAGGCGATGCAGCTCTGGTGTTGTACGGGTGGAGAAGTTGCCGGAATACTGTTTTTCAGGTTCACGCCCTAGCGCTTTACAGAACGCGAGGTAATCATCCACTGAATCATGGAACGCCTGGGTCGCCTCAGCAACCGTCTTACCCTCAAAGTGAATGGTTCCTTTCATATCAAGAACCATCCCCCCAATCGCACCACTATTTTCATCAACCTCTAGCTTCGCGGTATAGCCTTTATAGCTAAGCATCTTTGACTCCTGCATCATTGAGATATTTGCGGACGGCTTTGACCAGTAATTTGCCCGCCGTTGGTTCAGGATGAGGTCGGTGGAAAACAACGGGGACATCATTTAGAAGCACTCTAATTCAAGAACCGTTCCCTTCAGAGATTGTTGCACCTAGCGCCAATAAAAGACTCTCAATATCAGACCATTTGACATTGCCTAAGGCAGGATCTGCAAATAAACGCTTGAGAGTTTTCTTCTGTTTGCTGTTCACCGAGTCCTCTCATATCTGTCTTTATGCTAGCAAATTGCGCTAGCATTAAGTTTTAACAAGATGAGTCCCGAATGTTGAGTGGGGTATCAGGATGACGCTCAATGAAGTACTTGATGGTAGTGTCAACGAACCGTTTCTTTTTAAAGTTTAAGCCGCCAGGGTTTTACCTTGCAAGCTCTAGGAACTTACAAGGTAATTATCATAGAGTAATCAGATGATTAGCTCACTAGAACTGCCACAGCAAGCGGGATCAAAGTTGCAGCCGCAAACGCTATCGCTTGCCATAACCGTGTTCTTACCTTAGTTGCTTCTGCTTCGGATGACTGAGGTTCCACCGCGTAGTTATTGAATAAACCCTCTCGGTCAACCGTAGCGCCGATGACTTGAGGCTGAGGGAAATACCCCATTGAGCGCTCGAAGCGGGCAACCACCTCTGCGGGGATGAGTCCGCCAGGAACTTAATACTGTTCAACGCTAGAAATTATGGAAACCATCACTCATCTCCTTATATAACGCTTCACACTAGTATTGTAATAAAATGTTGCAAAAAATACAAACTTTGCTTTAGGGATATATTTTTGTGAAATAATAAAAGGCTATGTTTAGATGCCGTAACGGGGAAAACAAATCCCACTTGCGATCGCACTTTGAGCCGCGATAATTTTCAGATTGCATCTCTGGTCGAAGATGCAGTGGGAATCGTGAAATGAAAAGCACTGCCTTGACCCAGCCCCTCGGATTTAGCCCAAAGCTGTCCTCCCAGCCTCTGAACAATTCGATTGCAGATGGGCAAACCTAAACCCACACCCCCGACACTCCGCCGCAGAAAATTTTCCTCTTGATGAAACGGGTCAAAGATCGTCTGCAGATTTCCAGGCTCAATCCCTCGACCTGTATCGGAAATAATCACCTCTAAAGAGCTGTTTTGAAGGTGGGCCTCAATCAACACGCGACCGTCAGCCTCTGTGAACCGACAGGCATTATCAATCAGCCGACGTAAGACTTCTCCTAATCCTTCGCTATCCACCTGGATCAAGGGCAAGTCGGGCATCAGCTCAATATCAACTGTGGGCAATATTCGGTGAGGACGACCGATCTGGATCGCGCTCAGTGCTAAATCTACAGAGTCTTGAAGCTGCACCCAGTCCGTCTGATCGTAAAGCTGCTCTCCTTCTAAGCGCGACAGAATCAAAAAATCTTGCACTAACTTTCGCATGCGTTCTGAGTCTTCTAGGGCGGGTTCAAGCAGGGCTTGACGATACTCACCGGGCATTTCTGGTTCCTGATCTAGGCTTTCTAAGCAGACTTGAATCGTCGAGAGCGGTGTCCGTAGCTCATGTCCCACCACTGCAATCAAATGACTGCGGGTTTGTTCTAATGCCTGAAGCTTGCTATTGAGCGTTTCAGTTTCAGTAAAAGTCTGGGCTTGGGTTAAGGCGACTCCCGCCTGAGCTGCGATCGCTTCCACTAAATCAACATCATTTTTCTGCCATTCATAGGGCGCGGGGCCACCATAGTGCAGCTCTAACGTCCCAAGAACTGTTCCCTGGTAATAAATGGGGGCTATTAGCCAAGCCGTAATTTGACAGCGCTCTACTTGGGACCGCAGGGCTGGATTGCGCTTGAGGCTGGGAGTCTGACGAATATCAGAGATCGCGATCGCCCGCTCCTGAGACAGCGCCACTGAGAGTAAGGGATTTTCACTTAAAGGCCAAGGCTCTCCTTTAATCGACGACATCTGGGCTGGTACATGTTCATACTCAATCTCGACGGTCTCATCTGTGATCTGACAGCGATACAGCAAGCACCGGCAATCCTCAAAAACCTGTCCTAGCTCTTGCACTACTGCAGCTACAACATCCGCTGGGTCCAAGGACTGACGAATCGTTGCCACCATCGCATTGGCAAAACGCTCCTTCCGTTCCTTCGCTTCAAGGGCTTTATAGGCTTTCATGAGCTTATATTGGCTGGCCTGCAGATAGGTCACCAGCCGCTGGCCGAAGATATTCGATTGGATTGACTGTAGCGATTCTGGCCTAGATCCCATTCCTTCTTTTAAGTGGAAAGACTGCAGCGATCGCTCTATTTTCTCTGATAGTTCTGGTCGATAAAGAGCGGTGCGTTTCAACAACAGTCGGGCTGCGATCTCACACACCTGAGAGTCAAACGTCCAGACCCCTTCAAAACGTCTGGCTTGATCAGTCGTGGCGATAGTCTCGCCATGCTCTCGCAAGAGAACACAGCTAGAGTAATGCTGCCCAACCACAATCAGATGCCATTCCTTAGTGAGTTCATCATTAAGCGGGAAAGGAACCACTTCATAGGGATATGAGCTGTCGTCAAAATCTGAGTCCGTTTCTGGAGCCGTCAGCACAAAAAGTTGGTCGGTATGTCGAGCAATCCTCTCGTAACGGCGGGTTTCTTGACGATGAAACCTCTCTTGTTGGAAACAGGCAATCACTAAAGTGGCCTCTTTCTCAGCCAAGACCAAATCTTCCATCGCTCGTGAGAGCGCGACCAACGTTGGCTTGAAATAGATCTGAGAGCGAAGTTGAGGCTGAGTCTTTAGTACAGCCTGTAACAGGGAACCGAGATTCATTAGGATTCTTGCAGAGATTTGATCGTATAGAAACTGAGAGGTCTCCACGAGCATACAGCCTTCCTATACTCTGCTCCTATCAAAAACTCTACAGGACTTACGCAGCGGTCATTTTGAGTGAAGGACGTTTGAGCTGCTGACAAAGATAATTGTCCAATAGTCCATGCTTGAGCTGGTAAAGGGTCTGTCCGGTTTGGTTGGCAATCTCATTGAGCCTGACCCAGACAAGAAACGCACAGCCAATATGATTGCGCTGTATCCTCGCCTTGCGACACTGACAGAACTCTAATCCCGTCACCTGCTTGCCCTCGCGGTGCAGTTGCTCAATCTTCCAACGAAAGCCACACACCTTTTGAGTGGCCTCTGTCGAGATTTGAGAGCGATCGTTGGTGACAACGAAATCCGTGCGGTGGGTAGGCACCTCAACCCGGAAACACTGCACTTTATGGTTTTTGGGAAAGTCTTTGATTTTAATGCTTTTGCCTCGAATGCGTTCAGTTTCGCTCTACTCAAGGCTATCAATTCGCTTGTAAGACTCAGTGCCGCCTGAATCATCAACCTGACGATTGATTTTAAGCGGACAGTAGTAGAGCTTATTGAGCGATTCGATAAACTCCATCAAGCCTTTGGTGGCATACCAAGTGTCCATCAACACTGCTTTGAAGGGCAGTTGCTTGTGATAGAGGATATGAGAGAGCATCTCTTGAACATGAAGCAGTTTGCTTTTACCCTCTCCGTCGGGATCATAAATCCGATAGTCAATCAGCCAAAAGGTATCTAGCTCTGGATTGACGTAGATACAGGTGACTACACCAATCCCTTTAATCACTTGATGGGCATTGCCACTGTACTGACGACGCACTAGGTCTATCGTGTGAGAATATTGCTTGTCGAGGACCGTATCATCAAAGACCACATAACCGTGTTCACTGATGAGCAACTGGTTAGAGATGTTCTCCCATACCAGGCGAGGGGTGATACGCTCTTCGCGCAAGTAACGATTGACTGTGTCATGGCAGAAGCGCTCACTGTGGTCTCCAAAGTTGGTCAACGTATAATTGATCTGACTGACCAACAGATATTGGCAGTAATCGAGGCGCGTTATCGAGTCTTTCATAACACTGATTTTTAAAACTCAATGGAGAAATCATAACGCCAAGGCTGATTTGCGTAAGTCCTGGTTGTGAAATCTATCATTTCAGGAGCATGTGTCGTCCGCACCAATCTGACGAGCTTAATTCAAACCATTAATCCCCAAAAAATCCTCATTGCTGCTCCCGTGATGTATAAACAAGCTGACCAAAAGTTGAGAGATGCTTTTGAGCAGTCCACCTACGATAAATTCCAGTTTTTCTACTTTGCCCAAGACTCTGAACGCACCCCCGCCGGAGAGGTAGTCCCCGGCATTGGCGGTATGGTCTATGAACGCCTGGGCTTTGAGGGCGAAGACAACAAAAATCAGTACGTCCCAGAAATCGTCAAATCTCGACGGGCCAAGCTAGCCAGCGTTTGAGTACTCTAGGCTATTAAGATCACACCCCTGATTCTGAAAGCGTCAGCAAAAAAGCTAGGTTTTCGCTTGCTTTGAGGGCGTGGGGTGCATGGGCAGGCATGACCACAAAGGTACCAGGAGAAAGTGCGATCGCATCTCCCTTTAGCGTTAACGTTCCTTGCCCTTCTAACACATGGACTGTGGCATTGCGTGCGGCGGTATGTTCAGCAATCTCAGTGCCAGCCGCTAAACAAAACAGCGTGTATTGGCAGTTCTTATCCTGCAGTAAAACTTTGCTCAAAACCCCTGACTCTGGATACTCTAGCTGGTCGTGAATTTGGAGAGCCGAGGATTTCATTTGTAATAGTGTTGTCATGGTTCTCTTCCTTTAGGCAAGGGGGTTTAGGTAAAGCCGCCCAGACGAATTCCGGCCCCCATGACCACAAACAAGACGGCGAGCGTCGTGACGCCGACAATGTGGTAGGCCAGGGAATTCAGGGTCTCTTTGGTCAGCTTCGGAATAATAAAGAATCGCGCATGAATCGCCAGCCCCAAGGTGCCCAACAGTAGCCCCAGCTTGACGGCAATATAGGTCGATAGATAGGAGTCAAAGGCGAAAAAGTTTTGGAAGCCCGGAAAATAAATCCAGGTCAGCCACAAGCCTGTGATTGCCTGGAGCAGCAGCGCCGCCAGACCAAAGTTCTCGAAGTGTTCTTCAAAGGCGTGGATGCGATCGGGATCGCGGTTTTTAAGGGCTGTGGGCAAAACCGTGACGGCAAGAACCAGGTGCCCCCCGGTCCACACGGTGGCTCCCAACGTATGCAGAATCACTAGAATTTTGAAAAGCATGGATTGCGATCGCCTTTAGCTGACTTAAATGAGCGCGTCGAGAGAAAAGCCCCCGACCGCGCCCACCGTGTGGTCTAGATCTTATTGATTTAAGACATCTTTTTTATGCTGAGGCGCTGCGGCCACCGCCGCCACTTCTGCCAACAGATCGTCTGAGACACCCATCTCTTTGAGGGTGGTCACCAGGTTCTCTGCGACGGCATCAAAATGCTCACCCTTCAAGCCCTGCTTCTCGACCAGATCTTTGTGGGCTTCTCGCATGAAGCGACCGTCATATTTGTCAGTGCCGCCAAAGGCATAGGTGAGAAAGGCTTTTTGGTGCGCCCGTTGCTGGGTCATATCGGTTTCAGCAAAAAAGTGCTTGATGCGCTCATCTTGCAGGACGCGCTCGTAGAACTTGTCCACCGCGAGATCAACGGCGGCTGCGCCACCAAGCTTGTCAAATAAAGTTGCCATATTTTTCCGAGTTAAGTTTGAACAGGTTAATACATTGAGGCTGATGCCTGGAAGCCCCTCGCCCTTTGGGAGAGGGAACAAGAAAGTGAATTAGCGGCCCTTGCCCCTTGGGCTGCGATGTACACACAAGTCAGGGAAAAGTATCAGAAGCATTGCACTGCCCCCTAGCCCCCCAAATTCTGGGGGGAAGTAGCCTCAATTTATGGTTTTCACCAAAATTCTAGTGCTTTTATTCTTTAGATAGGGTTTTCCACTCTCCACATCTTATTTACTGCAAAATCTATGCTGATCTCCCCCCAGAATTGGGGAGTCGGGGGGGCCAATGCAGGATCTCAACGGGTCAAAGTGGAGTTGTATGTACACGATAGCCTTCAGGGAGAGGGGTTAGGGATGTGAGAAGAGATAACTTTTATTCAGTCAATCAAAGTTGAGATCTGCGTATTGGATCTCAACTTTCGGGAGCATCAACAATCGCCCACGGCTGCGCCTGAGTCGGCTGCTGAAAAATGGCGACAATCGCCCGTCCCACGCTCACCACCAGCACCAGTGCGCCCACAGAGAAGACAATATCACCGGGGATCCTGAGCCAGACGGTCCACTGCATCCAGGGGGAACTAAGTACCTCAGCGCTACGGGCATACCAGGTGCCGTGATTGACCGACTGCACTAGTTGATAAAAGCCGTTGGGAATCAAACCACAGACCATCATGATCACCAGTCCGCCATTGATCCACCAGAAAGAGAAGTTAAAGTTCTTCTCATCCCAGGCGCGGTCGGGGGTGATTTCGCGCAGGGCAAACAGCATTAGGGCGATCGCCAAGGAGCCATAGACCCCATACAGGGCAGAGTGGGCATGGATGGGTGTGGTGTTCAGCCCCTGAGAGTAGTACAGAACAATGGGTGGGTTAATCAAAAATCCGAAGACGCCTGCGCCGACTAGGTTCCAGAAGCAAGTGGCAAGGAAAAACTTGAGCGGTAAGCGGTAGAAGCCTTGGGCCTCTTTCGAGAGCTTTAGGGATTTCACCACTTCAAACCCAATCAGGGTTAGGGGAACCACTTCTAGGGCTGAGGCCACAGACCCCATTGCCGTAATAAATACAGGGGTTCCGGCAAAGTAGAGATGGTGCAGGGTGCCAATCACGCCGCTGCCCAGATAGAGCATGGTGGTTAGATAGGTGGCCCGTAGCGCGGTGGATCGCTTCAGGAAACCGAGTTCGCTGCACAGGTATGCGATCGCCACCGTCGCAAACACCTCAAAAAATCCTTCCACCCACAGATGCACCACCCACCAGCGCCAATATTCCGCAATGCTCAGGTGCGTATGATTGGTATACATTAAGCCCGAAGCGTAGAACAGCGGAATCGTGATCGCACTGTAGAGAAAGAAATGGTTTAGCCCTGTTTTGCTACCTTCGGCTTTGAGCGCTGGCTTCAGCGCCCGGTACATCAGCCATAGCCAAAACACCATGCCGCCAATCAGCAGCAGTTGCCAGAGACGACCCAGCTCCACATACTCATAGCCCTGATGTCCAAACCAGAAACTTTTATCCCCCAGCCAGCCTTGAACTCCGGCCCAGGAGCCAATCAGCGAACCGACCACGACTACAGTTAGAGCCACTAATAAACCGCCATTCCCCCAGGCTTGGAACTGGGGTTCATGTTTGCCAAACCGAGGTCCAAAGTACAGCCCCGCCGCTAGCCAGCAGGTGGCAATCCAAAAGACCGCGATTTGCACATGCCAGGTGCGCGAGGCCGCATAGGGCAAATATTGCTGGAGCGGGACGCCATAGAAGCCATCGCCTTCGACAGCATAGTGGGCCGTCACCATTCCCATCAGAATCTGGACTAAAAATAGGATCATCGCTACCCCAAAAAATAGAGTGGTGACTTTCTGGCTGGGGGTCGCAATCCGAATTTCGGGACGAGCGGCTACGGTCTGCACGTCTTCGGCATCTTCTTGGGTCAGGTAGACAAAGAGGAAAAGTGCGATCGCAGCAATCAAAACAATCACCGACACAATCGACCAAATCAGAAACTGAGCCGGAGCCTGGTTGCCAATCAAATCATCATGGGGCCAGTTGGCGGTATAGGAAAACGGGGCATTGGGGCGATTGGCTGACGCCGTCCAGGCCGTCCAGGTAAAAAAGGCCGTCACATTGCGAATTTGCCCCTCATCGGTGAACCAACCGCTGGGGATTGAATGCACCGTCGAGCCTTGGGACAGCAGCGTTTGATAGTCGGCAAAGACTTTTGTCAGTCCCTGAGATTGAGCCGCCGTCAAAGTCAGCGCCTCCGTTTCGGGGGCATAGCGATTGGTCTTAAATTCCTGCTGCACCCTCACCTGGAGCGTAGCCCGATCAATGACAGGCAGCGCCTCTAGATCAGCCTGCGTAAAATCAGGGTTCTCGTTATACAAAATGCCCGCTGTCGCCAGTCCCCAGCGGTGCAATACATCAGCGGTCCAGTCCGGGGCAAGATAGCTGCCGTGCCCCCAAATGCTGCCAATGTGCTGTCCACCACGGGCCAGATAGGTTTCTTGCCCCACTTGAATATTTTCCTGGGTCAGAATCACATCCTGCTGAGGCGAGACCATCGCGGCCGGAATCGGAGGGGCATTTTTGTAAATAGCAGCCCCGGCTGAAATCAAAACGGTAAAGGTGACAATACAAATTAGAACGAGCCAAGCGGGTAAGCCAAATCGCTGGGGACGCTCACTTGCGGTCGTCGCAATATTGAAGGTTGGGTTAGCCATGAGTGCCGAGTTAGGGATCAAATCTTTGCGCCGAGGGAGAAAAAGAGCGCCGTTGATGACGGCCTGGACGTTGCGGTGACGAGATTAACTGCGTTCTGTTCTACCTCTTTGCAAACGTCCCTAGCTTAGAAGAGGTGCTTGAGAGAAAGCTTTGACTTAAATCAAAACAAACCTTGAAAAATTATTAACTCTGGACTCTAGGCGATGGAATGCTTCCTGGAAAGAGTCAGGGTAGACCCTAAGATAATGGAAGGTAAGACTGGAGATGCGATCGCACCGAGGCCAAACGTGAGCGGATCAGACTTAAATCATTGGCTATCGACGACGCTGGTTTTTCAGGGGCTATCTGCGTCCCAGCTTGTGCCCTTAACCCAAATTGCCCAGGTGCAAACCTTTGGCAAAGGTGAGCTGATTTTTAAGCAGGGCAGAGCCGCCACCGGATTCTTTGTGATCCAAACGGGGCGGGTCAAAGTCTTTAAGGTCTCGGCTAACGGTAAAGAGCAAATTTTGAACATTTTTGAGGCCGGAGACAACTTTGCCGAAGTCGCCGCCTTAGATGGTCAATATTTCCCCGCCTCCGCAATGGCCTTGGAGCCAGTCACTCTGCTCTTTTTCCCCCGAACAGAATTTTTAGGCTTGTTGCATCAACATCCTGATATTGCCATCAATATGCTGATCAGTCTGGCCCAGCACTCTCGGCATTTGGTGGGCATCATCGAAGACCTCTCGTTTAAAGATGTCCCGCAGCGATTGGCAGCCTATTTACTGAATTTGAGTGATGGTCAAAGGCCGGTCGGAGACCCTCGCACCCATCCAACCCCTGTGGTGACGTTAGATTTAACCAAAGGCCAGTTGGCCGCTGCGTTGGGCACGATTCCGGCAACGCTTTCGCGGGCATTTTATCGCCTCAGTACGGACAATATTATTGCGATGCAGGGGGCGCAGATTGAAGTATTAGATCGCGATCGCCTCCGAGATCTCAGTGAACTCTAATCCTAGCTCTCATTGAAGGATCCACAGATACCCCTGAGTCAGAGCGATCTCAATTCTAAAAAACAAGGATTGGCCTCCATTGTGTTTGCCTATAATTGAGCGTCACTGAGCTGCCCCTGGTAACCCCGTCACAATCCGACTGCCATCTTTGAAGATATGCACCTCAATCTGATCGCTGGCCCAAGTGATCCGATCCTTGAACGCAGGATTGAAAATATGAACGCGCTGATTTTTTGAAGAGACAGGAGAACGTGGGTCGTGAATCGCCAGATCTTCAATGTAAGGGCCATCAATCAAAATATCGAGCTGATCGAGCAACGCTTGAGAATTTACGGGTGCATAGGTCGCCTGTAATTGCTCCAGCGTAAAACCCGTAAAGGCCATATGCGTTGGTGTTGCTATACAGCAGGGCATTGAAGTGGAGACTCAACAGCCTCTGGGAGATGCCGGTTTCAGCATTTGCGATGTGGCT
The DNA here is from genome assembly GCA_050330855.1 of Thermosynechococcaceae cyanobacterium. GTDB lineage: Bacteria > Cyanobacteriota > Cyanobacteriia > Thermosynechococcales > Thermosynechococcaceae > RCC1774. Next base: position 17,802 of record JBHJNL010000111.1, read on the forward strand.
CGTACCTGGCAGGCAGATGTGATCATTGTGGGTCGGCGCAGCCGAGCTTATTTGAGCAAACTCTTTTTGGGGAGCGTCAGCAACTACATCAGCCACCATTCTCCCTGTTCGGTGTTCATTGTTCATCCTCCAGAGAATGCTGAAGCCGAAGCAGCCGATGATGGCTCTAAGGGTTGAGTTTGGCTAAAGTGACAATTGCCCCAATTAGTGCGTTTGGCTCGACGGGCTTTTTAATATGTTGTTGAAAGCCCACCGCAATAGACCGCTGATAGTCGATCTCGCTCGCATAGGCCGTCAGCGCGATCGCAGGAATTTGTCCGCCCTGCTCAGCCGGTAAAGCTCTAATTTTCTGCATTAGCATATAGCCATCCATATCGGGCATACCAATATCGCTGATCAGGATATCCGGCTGGGTTTGCAGCAGAGCTTTGAAAGCGGCTTGGGCAGCGGCAAAGGATTTCACGCTAGCTCCGGCTTGTTCTAGCAGAAACGTCAGACAGTCGCGGGTATCGGTCTCGTCATCCACTACGACGACCTGAAGACCGCTCAAGTCAAGGGATGGCTTTGATAGTGTTGGCTCGGAACGGGTCTCAGGCGGGTGGGGCATCAGCGGTAGGGCGACAGTAAAGGTGGCCCCCTGCCCTTCGCCGGGACTCTCGACATGAACGGTGCCGCCGTGCAGTTCAACTAGGGTCCGAACAATTGCCAATCCCAGGCCCAGTCCACCGAACTGACGGGTGGTGGCAGAATCTTCTTGGCGAAAGCGGTCAAACACGTAGGGCAGAAATTCAGGCGGAATGCCTTTGCCGGTATCTCGAACCGAAATGAGAGCCTGAGTCGATTGGCATCGGAGGTCTACGTCGATCCGGCCCCCGGCAGGGGTAAATTTAACGGCATTTGAAATGAGATTCCAGATGATTTGCTGCAGCCGACCGGAATCACCGATGACGGTGACCGACGCCAACTGCTCATGGATCTCAATGGACTTGGCCTCAGCTGCCAATCGCCCGGTTTCTAACGCCGTCCGAGTGAGTAGGGTTAAATTAACGGCTTCTCTCTGGAGGCTGAGCTTGCCGCGCAAAATGCGAGAGACATCAAGCAGGTCATCAATGAGCTGGGCCTGGGCTTGGGCATTTCGCACAATCACTTCCAGCGCCTGGGCTGTTTTTGCTCGTTCAACTGGCGGCTCTGCAAAAGCTGAGACCAGCCCAAAATCGGGTTGAGGGGCGTCCGCAGTTCATGGGAGACCACGGCGAGGAATTCATCTTTGACGCGATTGGCGGCTTCAGCGGCTTCCTTGGCGGCGTGGGTCTCAGCGAGGAGCTGTTCGCGCTCTTGCTCTATCTGTTTGCGATCGCTGACATCCAGAACAAAGGCCACCGACTCTTCTCTGGCCTCCCCCAGTAAGCTAAAGCCAATCAAGACCGGAACGCGGCTGCCGTCTTTGTGAAGATATTCTTTCTCATAGGGGGTACAGGCTCCGCTGGCCTGGGCTTGGACAATGGCCTGCTCATCGAGGGGCAGATACTCCGGCGGCGTGATCTCCATCCAGTGCAGTTGGCCGGACTCTAGATCTGCTCGCGTATAGCCGATGATCCGCAGCAGTTCATCATTGGCGCTGTGAATCCTGCCGTAGACATCGCCGTAGAGAATCCCCACCACGTTCGAGTTTACAAACCCCTGCAGTCGTGCTTCATTGGCGGCGATTTCGGCCACAGCCTGCTTGCGCTCGGTGATGTCAATGCCCGAAGGAATCAGGGACTCAACCCGGCCTGCATCGTCAAAGACCGGCACCAGCGTAAAGTCAATGGTGATCAACTGCTCATCTTTGACCCGGATGATTTCATCGTAGCGAACCATTTCCCCGGCTGCGGCCTGCCCAATCGCGGCCCGCAGCCGCTGTTGCACCGCCACAGAATAAGACCACCAATGGCTTCTTCAAAGGGCTGGCCCAGGACGTCTATGGGCTGCAGATCCGCCGCTTCTAGAGCCGTTCGATTGGCTTCGGTCAAGATGCCGTCGGGGGTCAAAATGCCGACAAAGCTAAACAGGCTGTCGAGAATCCGCTGGCTTTGCTGGTTGCTCCGCGCAGTGGCGATTTCGGCTTGCTTGCGATCGCTCATATCCCGAGACACGACCAGCAGTTGATCAACCTGGCCTTCCCCATCAAAGACAGGACTGACGCTGACATCCCACCATTTAAGGGTGCCCTTTAGAGTAGGGCACTGCCCCTGAAATTTGCCCGTTTGGCCCTGTTTGGCTAAGGTGAGTGCCGCCTCGGCCTCCGTTCGACTTTCCCCCGGCCAAAAACTCAGCCAATCCGAATGGAGATGAGAGTCGAGGTCGTCAATCTCCATGAGCCGTATGCCGTTGGTATTCATATAAACCAGCCGTCCCTCTAAATCTAGGACTTTGATACAGTCAGGACTGCTCTCTAATAAGCGCTGCTTAAAGGCTTCACTTTGTTGCAGCGCTAGCTCTGAACGCTTTTGCTCGGTAATCTCTTGACACACAATATTAATGCCGACGATCTGTCCCTGCTCGGTTGTGATCGGATGCCAGCTTTCGAGCCACGTTCGCGTCACCCCTGGGTGAGACGGTGTCTCGCCTTTAATTTCTAAATCGATAACGGATTCACCCGTTCGTAGAACCTGGCTGAGTAACGGTTCGACTTTATCTGCTAGGTTTGGCAAAACCTCACGAACGCTGCGGCCCAAATGGGCATCTATGGTCAGGCCATTGATATCTGCCAGTCGCTGATTAATCCGCTGAAACCGCAGGTCAGTATCAAGGACGGCTAACCCGATCGGCGCAAATTGATAGATCGATTCAAGTTCAGAAAGCTGTGCTTTAACCGGGTCTTGGCTTGGGTCTAGAAGGGTGCAATATTGATCCAGTTGTGTTGGGTTCTGGGTATCCTCAATCTGATGATACGAGTTGAGAAAAGACTGTGAATCAGGTGATGCAGCCATAGTCATCTGTAACAAATGGGGCTGTTAAAGTCCAAAAGACAATTTTCCTAGTGCGTGATTAGTCCGCACCTAATTCTGTTCCAGGCAACCCTAGAACCGACAAACTTACGATAGTGCTTTGATGTGCCTACTCTATAACCTTAGCAGGGCATAAAAATTAGAATTCTATATCCAAAGATAGATTTCTCAACTCAGCGATGTCATCTTTAGATAGATTGCCGCATTACAACGTTGACTCGTTTGTGGCGCGCATAAGCAATAGAGGACTCCTGAGTCAGGTCTGCTGTCTAAAATGTCAAGTCCTTGAGCTTGCAATGGACTCTAGCGGAGCCTTGACTTTTAATGGCCTGCAGCCTCATTCTTGTCCTGAAACAGAGGGGTACTCAGATATCGTTCCCCGCCACTAGCTTGGATCACAACAATTATTTTATCTTGATAGCCGGGGCGTTGTCCCACCTGTAAAGCAGCATAGAGTGCAGCCCCAGTAGAAATGCCGCTGAGAATGCCCTCTGTCTGAGCCAGTTGTCGGCCAATATCGTAGGCTTGCTTGTCCGTTACCGTGAATATTTCGTCGATCAAATCGACCCGCAGCACATCAGGGATAAAGCCCGCGCCGATGCCCTGTAGGTCATGCGGTCCCATTGTTTCGCCGCTAAGGAGGGCGCTGGTGGCAGGTTCCACTGCGACAATTTGCAAGTTGGGCTTTTGTTCCTTGAGGTAGCGTCCGGCTCCGGTGAGAGTGCCCCCGGTGCCGACACCCAGGACAAGGGCATCAATGTGACCCTCGGTGTCCCGCCAGATTTCTGGGCCTGTAGTGGTGTAGTGAATTTTGGGATTGGCCGGGTTGCTGAATTGTTGGGGAGAAAAAGTGTTGGGGGTGCTAGCTAGGAGTTCGTTTGCCTTTGCGATCGCACCCATCATATCCTCCTCAGCCGAGGTGAGGACCACTTCGGCCCCGTAAGCCTGGACAATCTGCTGCCGCTCAGGACTCATATGCTTCGGCATCGTCAACATAAGACGATAGCCCTTTGCCGCGCAAACCATCGCCAACCCAATCCCTGTGTTGCCCGATGTCGCTTCTACGATGGTGGAAACTCCGGGCTGAATTAGCCCCGCCTGCTCTGCTTCAGTGAGCATACTAATGGCAATCCGATCCTTGACCGAAGAGGCGGGATTCATGCCTTCGAGCTTCAATACAATCTCAGCTCCGCAGCCAAACTGCTGGGGAAGGCGCTGGAGTCTGACCAAGGGCGTCTGACCAATCACCTGCGTAATATCGGTGTAAATGGGCATACCATCAGGCTCCTAAAGCATCAGTTGAAAGCACAGACCCGTTAGACCCACAATCATGACTAGATGCGGCAAAGTACTCAGTAATGGACGCTGAGTGATCCGCAACAGGGGATAGACGCTAAAGGCCAAGGCCGACAGCAGCGTAATGCCTTGCAAAAATGCCGCCACATCAGGACTCCAGGTGAGGGTGGGCAAGCCTGCGCCGCTATAGCCAAAGGTGCGAGCAATGACGGGCAGAATTTGACCCGCTTCGGTAATCGCCGCCGGGATGTAGTGGGCTAGATTCGCCGCCAAGGTCAAGGGCAGATACTTACGGTTCGCTCATTTTCAGGGTGGGTCGTCAGATTGTGGCCCAAGGCGAGTATAAATCTCGGTTGGGAAGTTCATTAACTTCAAAATCCTTTGCTGGAGGGGATTAAGAACGGTC
>JBHJNL010000112.1:0-11855 GCA_050330855.1 Thermosynechococcaceae cyanobacterium
CTGGTTATGTTTCAGCGATTTCACAAAAACAACAGTGTGTATTTTTAGCCTATTTCTTGAACATCAGTCTGTACAAAGCTTTCAGCAAAGACTCCCAACGGTGGTGAGAAATCCAGGTAAAGTGTCCCGCTTTAAGCTGTATCCCTTGTTGCACTTCAAATTTGAATTGGCGCATCTTCATATCAACAATACAAAACATGCTCAAAGGAATTGCAAGAGAAAGCTATTTCTATATTATTTATAGAATATATTGTTTCGGAATCTCGAAGCGCAACATATTTTTCCCGTCCGGTAAGTCAACTATGACTTTCTCTCCAATATTTGTTAGCAATACTCTTGCATTATTTACTTTTATTAGGCCATTGCTATTAGAAATCTCTTCATGATCAACTCCTGACTTCACAATCTTTATTGAGTATGGAGCCTGAACATATAGTTCAACACTCTCTTGTCTCAATCCCAAAACACCAAAAGCTCTATCAAGAAATTGGGCAGGCATATTCGTCAAAAAAAGCATAAAGATGGGGATGACAACAGCAATTAGATATAATTTAAAAAGCTTGTCTCTTTCTTTATCCAACTTAGTACGATCTTCTTTGATTCCAGGATAATCAATACGACCACTGATAGTTTTTGCTAATACTGATGTCTCATGAAGCTGTTTCCTTATGCTGGACCAAAGGACTGCTGCAAACCATACCAATCCTAATAGTGACAGAATATTTATAGGATTTTTGTAGGTCAACACAAAAGCAAGAAAAGCTCCCGGAATAGCGAGTAGCCATTCTGCCTTTTCCGTCTCCTGATAGTAAATATTCGGTTTATTCTTTTTGTTTAAGATCAAAAGAATTAGTCTTTCAGTAAATGTCCACAAAGGGCTTATTTTTAAGCCAAGGGAAACAAGGGAAACGGTGGAGGCAAACAGTAAAGCTGAAAATCCAATAGAAATAGTTAAAAGAGAAAGGCTTTCGCCTAGGGTTATGCCTGAAGGAAAATCGTTAATTCTCCAGCAGTATAGAAGTAAGCAAGCTGCCCCAAAAAAAACTCCCAACTGAAATCCAAGAGATAGAAAGCCACTAACTAGCTTGAACATACTCTCGATTTTGACAATTCTGTCAATGCTCTCCTCTGGAGTGTTGTCTTTGAGATTGCTGGATAAAGCTTTCATTACAAATGCTTGGCAAACTTCTCGCGTAGTTGTAGTGTAACGTACGCATTCTGAACATTGCTCAATATACTGCCAACGACTAAGGGCTTAATATTTTATAGTGAGCTGTAACCCTCTTAATCAAAGGACTTGATGATCATGGAAAAAGTAAATCTCTAACTCATTCGGAGTATATGGAACCAAACTATCGTCGTTGCATTAGCTGTCGCAAAGCTGCAATCAAGTCGGACTTCTGGCGCATTGTTAGGGTTTACCCGACTCGGATAGTGCAGCTCGATCTCGGCATGGGTCGCTCGGCCTATCTCTGCCCCCAGGCTGATTGTCTCAAGCGTGCTCAAAAGAAAAATCGTCTTGGTCGCGCCCTCAGAGCACCAATACCAGAAGCGATTTACCAAGCTCTAGAGCAACGCTTGGCGAATTTATTTGCGTGAGTGTGGCATAATAATCCGGCAATTAGCTAACGGTATCTCATGGCGCAACGTGTCGAGTCTCAGATTGTTTTATCAGATGCTGTAGTCGCAGGGTCCAATGAGCTAAACCTGACGCTGCCGGACCCCGAAGATGACGTTATTTCTGAGTTTGATTTTCAACAGCAGGTCAATGCTGCTTGGCTGGTGTGCGATCGCATCAATCTGCAGTCCGATATCTGGCGCGGTCGGATTTTAAAGGCAGTTCGCGATCGCGAAAAACACGGCGGCGAAGGCAGAGGCACTGGCTTTTTGCACTGGCTGCAGGAGCAAGAGATTAGCAAAAGTCAAGCCTACCAGTGGATTGAGCTAGCTAATAGCGCCGATACATTGCTCAAAGAAGGGCATCTCGAACCCGATGCGATCGATAACTTTAGCAAGCGTGCCTTTGTTGAAACGGCCCAAGCTACCCCAGAAGTGCAGCAACTGATTAGCGAAACTGCCAATCAAGGCAAACCGATCACCCGCCGAGAAGTGCAGCAGCTCACCGATGAGTGGGTGGGCATGACCTCTGATCTGGTTCCAGCTGAAATCAAGGCCAAAGCCGCCGACCAAACGATTCCGACCCGCTACCTCGCCCCCTTTGTGCGAGAACTAGAAAAACTCCCCGAAGTCCATCAAGCCGCCCTGCAAGAAGCCCTTAGCGAAGACCCTGATATCGATACCCTCAAGCAGGTCACCAATGAGGCAAAACAGCTTGCCAAGTACTTAACCGCCTCCAATGAAGTGCAGGCCATTGAGGCCCAAAGTGTTGACCTAGAGCTGAGTCTAGAAGAAGCGCTGCGCCTCGGTTGTCTCAATTCTGCCGCCGATATGGTCAACCAAGCCGCTCAACTAGAACAAACAATTGCTAAACTCTATACGACATGGCGACGTATTCAGCGGCTTTCGGAAAAAGTCTACGCCGATAGCGGAGCCAGTACGCCAAACTTGCGATCGCTCGTACAATCCCTTGAAGGTCTCTGTGGCGACGTGCTAGAGATTGAGCTTGGTAGCCAATCGGCTCAGCCGATTACCGTTCGCCTCAAGATGCTAGACCCGGATGACGGTTAAAACCCCCAAGGCTAAACACTTAAACGATTCGAGTTCGACCCCTAATGCTCTGAATATTGGGATCATGGATCTCTATATTTTGAAAGCCCTGATCATGCCCTTCCTTTTTGGGGTCGGAGCTTTTTTGAGCATTAGTCTCACCCTCGGCAGTCTCTTTGACCTCCTTCGGCAAGTCAGCGATCAGGGTCTCGCCCTCACCGTGGCTCTGCAGATTTTAGCGCTTCAAATTCCGAGCTTTTTAGTGTTGGCGTTGCCAATGGCAACCCTGCTGGCGACCCTAACCGTTTACAATCAGCTTTCTCGGCGCAGCGAAATTATTGCGATTCAAAATTGTGGCGTTAGTCTCTATCGTCTGGTTTTGCCGGCGCTGTATCTGAGTCTGGCGGTGACGCTGACCACCTTTGCCTTTAACGAATTTGTGGTTCCCCCCAGCAATATTCAAGCCAGCAGAGTGCTCGATCAGGCGCTGCACCGGGAGCGGCCTGCTTTTCAAGACAAGAATATTTTCTATCGAGAGTTTGAGCGCGATCAGCTCACCCGCGTGTTCTACGCTCGCCGCTTTGATGGTCACTGGATGCAAGACCTCACAATTTTGCACTTTCTGCAGGGGAGCCTTGAGGATATTACCGTCACCGAAGCGGCCCAATGGAACCCAGAGCGTGACGTTTGGGAACTCAATAACGGCACCAACTATCGATTGGCACGGGGTAGTTCGACCTATCAAACCGTGTCTAACTTTAAGCAGCAGAACCTGCAGCTTTCCCGTGCGCCGCTGGATCTGGCGACTGAGATTCGCCGCCCTGAGCAAATGGGTGTCTTTGCCACCCAGCATCTCCTCAAGCTGGTTAATCGCACCGGCGATCTAGGGCGAATTCGTAAGCTTGAAGTGCAGGTTCAGGCAAAGTACGCATTCCCCTGGATCTGTGTTGTCTTTGGCCTCGTTGGTTCTACTCTCGGACTGCAGGCTCCTCGTCGAGGCAGTGCGAAAGGATTTGGTCTCAGCATTTTGATTATTTTTGGATACTATACCCTTGACTTCATCTGTCGATCTCTGGGGGAGGCAGGTATTCTCACTTCAATTACAGGGGCTTGGCTCACCACCATTGTGGGATTGAGTGCTGGCGCAGTGCTGCTATGGCAGATGAATCGACGTTACTAGGGTTCGGTTAGAACGGAATGAGGATGCCTGCACCGACCGCGATGTCATTCTGATCTCTGACTCGGAGCTGATGCCAAGTGGAAGAACCGACGCGGTTGGTTATGTAAACCTCTATATTGGGGCGATTGGCTCGCGAGGAGGAGGCTAAATCGTTATTAAACAAACGCAGCGGATCCACTCTCACCGCAAAGTTCCAGGGGAGGCGATCGACGAGGCTATTGCCACTAAATGCATTGCCTTTGCCTGCAAGGTCAGCCCCCACTTCTGCTAGCACGCTAAAGGCTGGGATGACCTCAACTTCTCCACCTAGATTAAAGCCAGCCGTTTCTAGACCGCTGCGCTGCACGATGCCGAGGGTCGGGGTGAACCAAAGGTTGGCGCGATCGCTAATTCGATAGTGAATCGGCAGGGTTGCCGTCACTAAAAACAATCGATTACCGCGATCAAGATTTCCAACAAAAGGAGTCCCTGCAGGAATGCCCAGGGCTTCAAAAGCGGTCCGGTCATTGTTGTTGAAATTTGCAAAAACATCATTGGTGATGCTCACCGTCCCTGCCGCACTCAATGTAAAAGGTGCCCCCTTATCCTGATTCAAGAGCCGAACTTTGCCGCTAAATCCCTGCTCCGATTCATCTACGCGACCAGAGATTGATTCAAAGAAAACGCCCAGCTCAAAATCTTTGAGTATCCCGACTCGCAGCGCCGTTAGTAGCCCCTGACTGCCCCCCTGAAGATGAAAGGCTAGCTTACCCTTGGGGACAGTGCCTCCGTCAAAGAATCCCAGACCATCAATGGTGCGTGGGGAGTCCGGTTCACTTAAAATGCCGCTGTGGTTATCGGCAATAAGACGGTTACCGGGGATAAAGTCAGGCATAAATACCAGATTTGCACCCACGCCAATGGAATTGGGCTGCGTGGTGAGGGCCACTGGGCCTACACTGCCTTCAGTATTGGTGGCAAAAACATCAAGGGCCAAGCGAGGGTTGACGAGGTAACGCACCCCTGCGTTAAAGGCAACTTCTTTGCTCGGACGGCCAGAGTTAGGACTAATGCTGTTATTGCCGGTTAAGGGCACAAAGGCATCAGCCCACAGCGTGAGCCGATCAAAGACTTGATAGGAAGCGGCCCCTACAAACCCAAAGGTGGTGCCAAAGGAGCCGCCGACGCCCGGTGCTGTGGAGAGAAAGAGCGCACTATCCGAGGGGAAGAAGGCGATGGTGGGCGATAGCGTCAGGGTGGTGCGTTTCCCTAGCTTGGCGGTTAACGGGAGCTGCAGTTCAGGAACAATGGCGTTATTATCTCTTGCGATACTGACGGCACCATTGCGAAAGGTATTGCGGCGTGGCCCTGGTGCAAAGGACACCGCTGCTAAGCCGCTGAGTTCTAAGCTGCGATCTGCATTTTTCCAGATTTTTTGCTTAAGCTGCAGCGTGAATTCGTCATTGCCCGGTGTTTCACCCGCAAGGCTCCCGGCTCGATTCACAATAAATGGCCCCTGACGTCCAGGGGAATTGCTATCGACCTGTTGATAGGCTCCGGTTAGCTCAAGGTCGTCGGTCAGACCTACGCTAAAGCCCAAGCCGACATAGCGACTGGTGTCGTTGGTGCCCGCAATATCGGCTGGCAACGTGTACAAGCGTCCCGTAAAGTTAAAGGTGGCAGCACCCTGGGGAAGGGTATAGGCCGTCGGTTGCTGAAATTTTTGGTTGCGAAGCGGAGAGGGCAGACCCTTTGGTTTTTCACTCTCTTCTGTTTCTGGGGCTTGACTGATCTCCGGGGTGGTCGCTCCGGAGGAGGCAGCATCAGCCAGACTGGTTTTCTCTAGCTTTGCGTTGCTGAGGTTAGTGTTAGTGAGTATTGCCTGGTCTAACTTAGCTCCTGTTAGATCTGCCTCTTCTAAATTTGCATCCGTGAGGTTCGCTCCCGTCAAATCGGCATTACTGAGGTTCGTGTTGGTGAGCTGTGCGCCCTGTAAATCAACCTGGCTCAGATTTTGACCGCTTAGATCTCGATTACTGAAGTCACATCCTCGGCAAGCCTTGGTGCTGAGGAGCTGTTCAACCAGATCGGTCGATTGAGCTGGGCTAGGGAGGGGCCAACCTGCGATCGCAACTGACACAACGGCTACGACGGTTGCTGACTTGAACATGACGGGTTGCTCCACACGCTGATTGAACTCTCTGCACACGCCCTTCATCATACGCTGGAACATTTCACTACAGTAGATAGTGCTGGATGACGTTGCCGAGACTAGCTGACCGGTGCGTAGCGCTGGCGTGTTGTTATTGCCAGCAATAGGACTAGGAACGTAAAAATTCCTGCCAAATAGAGCGGGTAACCATAGGTACTAGGGGCTGACTGCCGAACGATGAGACCGGCAAGGACGGGACCAATGGCGTTAGAAATGCTCAGATAGGACGAATTTAACCCCAACACGACCCCCTGCTGCCCTGCTTTCGCGTTGAGGGAAATCATCGTATTAATAATGGGCTGTACCAGCGAGTTCAAAACGGAGAACACAATGGTGACGGTGACAAAGTAGGCCAATATCGGCCAAATCGGCATCAGTACAAATGAGATGCTGCGGATCAGGAGGGCAAAAAAGAAAAGGTTCGTCAGCTTAAACTGTTTTGTCAGAAACGGAACCCCGACGGTCTGCATAATGACGCCGAGGGTGCCATAGACAATGAACAAGATTGTGAGCGACTGACTATTTTGTCCTAGAACTTTAAGGTAATAGGGCTGAAAGGCGAAGGTAAACATGGTGAAGGTGGTGCCAATCAGCAAGTTGATGATTAACAAGATGCCGACTTTCGGTATGAATAGACCCGTAACTAAGGTTTCAAGACCGAGATCAAAAATGTTGGTGCGAACTTTCTGCTCTAAAGTTTCAGGCAAAAAGAGAAGGGTCATGAGCAGAGCAAGGGCTGCGATCGCCCCCGAAACATAAAAGGCGGCCCCCAGCGAAATCCGCTGCGCGAATAAACTAATCACAGGTCCGAGCACAAACCCTAAGCCAAAGGCGGCTCCAAACAGGCCAAATCCACGGGCACGATTGCTCTCATCGGTAATGTCAGCAATGACGGCTTGGGCGACAGAGCCATTGCCTCCGGTAATGCCGTCTAAGATACGGGCGCAGAATAACATCCAGGCGGCGGTGGCGGCTCCGGCCCAGAGGTTCGCGATGACGGTGCCCGCAAGGCTAATCACGAGAAGCGGTTTGCGGCCAAAACGGTCGGACAGTTTGCCGATGACGGGGGTGGCGAAAAACTGCGCCAGCGAGAACATCGCAAAGAGCAAACTGGTTTCAAAATCATTGAGTCCAAACTGTCGCCCATAGAGGTACAGAATGGGAATCAGAATCGTGAAGCTGAGGGCGTTAACAAAGGCAATGGAGGCAATAATCCACAGGTTGCGGTTTTGGGCTGTCATCTAGCGGAGCCGATCCTGCAGCTTGTCGTACATATCTTTGATATTGATGAGGGGGTGAGCCATTGCCACAAGGTGGTAGTAAAGTCGGTTGGCTACTGCTCCGGTAATTGGGGCAGGGGTTTATCCTTGCAGGTCATCACGACTGTAGCAACTTCTTGCCCCACCTGCTTGAGGAGGGTGCTTTTCATGGGAACTCCTTGAGGCCATTCTAAAAGAAGCCCCCATGAATGCATGAAACGATTGGGTGTGACCTTAACCTATACAGCTACTCCATTTAACCCAGAAGGTAAATTAGCAGGATCGTCCGCCACCTTAAACAAGTTGGCTTGTAGATCTCCTGCCTCAGACAGGGAGTTGTCAGCCACGATATCTGAGAGTGACCGCTGGTAGCTAATTCCGTAGGTTTGCTCAATTTCAGCGAGGTCACTATCATTCCCGTAGAAAAAGCGATCGCCATCTCTAAGTGCTTCAAACTGGTCGGTCCAAAGGGCTGACTGTAATTCACCAAATTCAGAACCGGCGAGATGCGCTTCAGAGACCATGCCCACAAACGCATCGATATTATCAACATCGCCATAGATGGCCTTCAGTCGAGCAGCTAGCGTAGTTGCACGAATGCCCTCCACCGCATCGGGGGCGGCGACATCCTCTGGATCAATGATGTTCCCCTCTCTATCGAGAAACGTCTTAAACCGCAGAATATCGGGGTCGTTGATGGGATCAATCGGATCGATATCTGGATCATCGGGAAAGGCCTCGCTCGCTTCGCCTGTAATCTCTGTGAAAGAGTCTACTCATTCTAAACCATAGGCTTCGCGCAGATCGTTGTAGAGCGGAATCCCGTGATCTCGTCCCCGCTGAACATCCAGTGCGCCCAAATCTGCCACTGTTGAGAAGCTGTTGGGTAGATCAGGACCATCCAATTCGCCAGACGGATCAGACGGCAACTGGAAGAGGATGCTTCTAAGCTGGTTATCTATTTGCTCATCGTTCTTGTATTGAGGTTCACCGGCAAGGGCTGCAGAGACCAGATCGAGTCCGATCTCTGAAACCAGAGCGGGCTGACCAATCGCCACCGTTAAGGGCAGAGCAATGGCGACCTCATCGCCAACGAGTTCAACTTCAATTCCCTGCGCTTCAAAGGACTCTAGCTGCTCAGCAGAGAAGCGATCTGCTTCAGTCTCAATCTCAAGTTCGCCATGAATTTGACTGTGGGCACGAAAACCCACTGTGGCAAATTCATTGGTTATGCTGGGATCAACGGTGGCGTCGTAGCCTTGATAGTCATCGAGATTAATTCCCATCGCGGGCAAAAATTCGGTATAGGTGATGTACTGCTGCTGGGCACCCACCACTTTGCGCGCGATCTGAAACTTCGTTTCTTCACCTAAAAACTCGGGTAGTTCGTCCACAATTCGATTGTGTTCACGGGCAAACAGAGTATGAATCGTCGTCAAAGGGATAGACTGATTGGCCCGCACATCTCCGGCAATGATGCGCTGATCTGGAGTGCCTGCCAGTCTTCCAAACAGATCCATTGTGGGGGCAATACTGGCATCTCCTCGGGCGGTGGCGGGGGGTAAATACCCTTCATCGGTGAGCAGTAACCGGGCACTGTTATTGCTCAGGTCTCCGTCAACTGGGCCTTCTCTGAGCCATTCTAGTCGTTCTTCACTGCCGCCGTAGATGGCCCAGCCATCAATGAAGGAGCTGACCACGTTGACCTGCTCACGGGGAGTCGTTATGCCCGTTCCGGGTGCTGACTGCGATCGCTCAAATCCGATAGACCCTAAATCGTTCTGAAATGCCTCTAGCGGATCATTACTATCGAAGGGGATCGGGGCATTTTCCGTTCCTTCCTGCCGGAGGCCAATGGTGTGGTCGATAAATTGTCCCCAATAGCCCGCCCATTGAGTGACGCCATTTTCAGAAAACAGGTTTTGGGCCTGATCTGCGTAAATGCGGTTACTGATAAATCGAGGATCTGGTCCTTCGATGGGTTGACCAATGCCATCGGCATAGTTGGTGCCAGCATCACGGCTATAGTTCGTACCGACCTGACCGAGGGACGGGTCAGATAAATTGTTGCCTGAACCATCTAGGCTGCGGGCTTCTATGACTGGCTCTTCTATTGCAGAGGTCTCAACGGTGTAATCGAGGTCAAGGGATGCGATCTCATCTCCTCTGCCTCTCTTTTTTGTATAGGCCGTTGCCTTGATCGTATAGTCTCCTATGCTGAGGTCTTGCCCCCTAAAGTCACCGTTGATGTCACCAAACAATGCATAGGGCGCAACATTCTCAGTTCGATTGCCTTGGGGCGACTCAAACACAATACTCTGCACAGAACGAGCATCAGGGTGGTTAGGATTAACCTGAGCCACCAAGCTAAACGTTGTTAAATCTAAATTGCTGAGGTTGATTTCAGGTGTGGCTCTTAGGTCTTCATAACCTGCAACCCCCTGATTCGTCACTGCATCTACCAGTGAGAAGGTCAGCAGAGGTGGAGGGGTTGTCTGGTTAGGAATGTTGCCTTTACCATCAAAAAGGGAGGCGAATTGTCCAAATTGACCAATAACTGCAGATTCAATATCAAAAATCATGAAAAAATTGCCTTTACAGTATCTGCATGTCGTACTAGAGGGATTTCCTCTTTAATACTCGTACTTATGCATACCGCGTGTTTGGGGTGCAGTAAAGGTCATTGGTTACATTTTTGCGCGTTATTGTTCAGAAAAATAAAAATCATATCTTTTATTTAGATTTTGAAATACACGCTGTTGTTCCTCTAGCGGCGGCGATCCTGCAGTTTGCGGTAGACCGCTTTGATGTCGACGTTGTGGTGAGCCATTGCCACAAGGCTGTGATAGAGCAGGTCCGCCACTTCTCCGGCGATTTGGTCGGGGTCGTCGTCTTTGCAGGCCATCACAACTTCTGCCGCTTCTTCCCCAATCTTTTTAAGGATCTTGTTGTCGCCCCCTGCCAGCAGTTTGTTGGTGTAAGAGTCGGGGGAGGGGTTTTGTTTGCGATCGCAAATCACCCCATACACTTGAGACAAAGTATCAGCAGGCGGCGGCACAACCTGTCCTTCAATCTGATGAAAGCAGCTCCGCTCACCCTTATGGCAGGCAATATCCCCTACCTGCTCTACAGTCACTAGAAGCGTATCGCTGTCACAGTCATAGCGAATGGACTGCACCTTTTGGATATGCCCAGAGGTTTCGCCTTTGGGCCAGAGTTCTTGGCGAGATCGACTCCAGAACCAAGTGCGTCCTGTTTCGAGGGTTTTTTGAAGAGACTCTCGATTCATCCAGGCCATCATTAGCACGGTGCCGTCAAGGTAGTCCTGAACAATGGCAGGCACTAAGCCGCGATCGTCGTAGCGAATTTGATCTAAGGGGATTGCTTGAGCCAAGTTGACGGAGTCTGAAACGGTCATGGGGACAGAAGATTGTAGGTGAGCTGTGATGAAGAGAGGCTAGGACAGCCAGTGGAGTCTCTATCGATAGCGTAAACGTAAACGCGGCGGTTATGGAATGGCTTACCAATCTAGTCGCTGCTTTTAGCGTCACTCACTTTGATCATCAGGGTCATTGGCTCAAGGAGAGATGCTATGAACCCATATCGCTCATAAAACTGTTTGGCTTCTTCTGAAATAGCATGGACAAGAATCGCTCGGATGCCTGCAATTTCTGCGGCCTGAAGAATCCGTAGAATGGCATCTTGCAATATGGCTTTACCGATGCCCCTGCCTTGCCAGTTCTGATCAACAGCTAGCCGCCCAATGAGCATAACGGGAATTGGATCGGGCATATTGCGCCGGACTCTTCCGGTTGCTGTTGTCTGAGCGACGGCTCCGGTGGCAAGGGAGTAGTAGGCAATCACCTGCTGTTGATAGCAAAGGACGTAGGTGCGGGAAGCGCCTGCCCCTTCGTTTTTGAGGGCGCGTTTTTTTAGCCACTGATTGAGCTGTTCGTTACCTGAGTCAAAACTCTCTAGATCATGATTTGGCTTCAGATTCTCTGGTGGATTCAGGCTGGGTTGATCTGGCTTCAACCCCACGGCGTCTTAGCGGTTAGCAATGCCTGTAATTTTTCATTCTTTGCTGGTGGTTGATCCAGGATGGCTAAAAATTGCTCGAATTTTTGTGGGTCTACATCAAACCAGCATTGATCCAATAAGACTTCTTGAGCTTTCTGAGATGCGGACTCCAGGATAAATTCGGAGCGGCTTTTACCTTGGACTTTAGCGGCATGATCTATAAGATCACGCTGGCTTTGCTTGGCTCGAATATTGATCTTGACGTTACAGGCTTGGTTGATTGCTCTATCGTGCGCGGCTGCCATAATCGTTGTCCCCTGTGTGCATGAGCTTGGAAGCACTTCTTTTATGCATAAACTAGCTACTTTGTACATACAATGTCAATACGGTCGGCGCTATTCATTGCAGCAGAGATGGAGAGAAAGCGTAAATATTCCATAGTATATTCTGGAATTATGATATATTCTCATTAGCCTATAGCAATCAGGGAGTATAGAGATGGACTATGAATTACGAGTCATTGTAGAGAAAGTCTCTG
>JBHJNL010000113.1:0-10765 GCA_050330855.1 Thermosynechococcaceae cyanobacterium
CAGCTATAATCCCCAGGTGGTCAAGGTCGTGGATTTGCATCGGCAGGTGCTCTAAAGCTTTGTAAAGAAGACTAACAAATTATTCCTAAAAACTCTCAACTAACCTGCGGAATGTCCGTCAATAGGCCAGGATGACGGAAATTGGTTAGGGCTGAGGCGAACCTGCGGAATGTCGGTTAAAAGCCTCGTCAGGCTCTACAGAGATTGAATCAAGGGGAGGCGATCACGAAGCACATCGTCCCTAAAACCAGAAGGCTAGGGAGCAGTCTCTAGCATCGCAATCGCGCGTCTCACCGGCAGCACCGCCTGCCGATCTACTGAGATCGCGGTAATGCCCCACTCTACAAGTTTTGCCATCAGTTGAGGATGCTCTACCGGGATCTGACCACACAGAGAACAAGGAATGCCAAGGGTTTTAGCGGCTTGAATCAGTTGACAGATAGCAGCCATCACAGCAGGATGACTAACGCCCAGAGATTGATCTAGCAGGGGCTGATCGCGATCGATGCCCAAAATGAGCTGGGTCAGATCGTTAGAGCCAATCGCAATACCCTGCACCCCTGCTTTCACATACTCTTCTAAAAGGAATAGGACTGATGGGACTTCAGCCATTATCCACAGTTCAAAGTTAGGGTTATTAAATAGGCCTGCGGTGGAGATGCGATCGCAACACCACTGAAACTCTTCCACTGAACGGACAAAGGGGAGCAGCAGACGCAAATTTTTCAGGCCGTGACGCTGTAGCTCAGCCAACGCCTCCAGCTCGCAGTCAAACAGACGCGGATCGGCTTGGTAGCGGGCCACCCCTCGCACTCCGAGGGCCGGATTAGCCTCAATGGGTTCAATGCTGCCCCCCTCTAGCCCCGCTAACTCACGGGTACTGCCATCAAAGGTGCGGTAGAAGACGGGGCGAGGGGCAAAGGTTTTGAGAATCACTTGGAGAGGGCGGATTAATTCTTTAACTAAGGCAGCCTGTCTGCCCTCCTCAATCCACTGCTGAGGATGATGCCGCTGGAGCAGATTGAGCAGTAACCACTCCGATCTCAGTAGTCCCACTCCATCCACCGGCAATTGGCTGATTAGCTCTACTTCTTGAAACTGACTGAGAGTGATCCACACCTGGGTTTTCAGCGGTTGCTCATCACCGGGCACCGCGATGATTGTCGAGAGCATCTGCTGCTGAGGATCATCTACGCGATAAACCGCACCCTGCTCACCATCAAGGCGCAGGTGTTGACCGGTCTCAAGGGTCGCCATCGCCCCAGAAAAGCCCAAAATGGCTGGCAGACCTAATTCTCTTGCCAAGATAGCCGCATGGGAGGTTAGCCCCCCTGTTTCACTAATCAGGCCCGCTGCCTGCTGCAGCCAGGGTAAATCACTGGGTTGACAATGACGAACGACAATAATTTGATTCGCAACAGCCTCTGGGGTGTGAGACTGAAGATCCTGGGTTACCAGAGCCGATGCGATCGCACGTCCCGGCGTAGAGGGTCGTCCTAGGGTCAGGGTCAAGGCCTCGGAAGCAGGAGCCTGTTCAATGAGATCAAACCAAGGGAAAGGGGAATCAGATGCGACTTCGCAGATCTGAAAGCCAGAGTCTTCAGCGAGACACCATCGCAAATAGAGCGGCTCTTCAGCAACAGTCGGAAGCTGATTCGCAAAGGTAGCTAAAGCCGCTAGGTCGAGATCGGTAAGGGCAAGAGCGTGGTCAGGCTCCCCAGCCTGTTGGGTCACAATCGCACCCTTGCACCGTTTAGAAAGACCATCTATATAAGCGTACCGACCCCTCAGGGTAATGACGTTTCCCGTATGTCTATTCACCTGAAACTGATCCGGGATGCCGGCTTCTTGCAAAGCACCACGATAGACCCCAGGCATCGCTTGCACGAATAGTTGGTCAGGGGTAAGACGCAGCCAGCCAGAGGCAGACATCGGTAAGAGCGGCTGCAGCACAATCGCCAGCCTCAAGTGCTCAAACGGAAACCCAGACTGTTCCCACAAATATAGAATTTGCGCTTGAAAAAGCTGCTGCCAAAGCTTTTTGACGCCATCAGCTAGAGAGTCAGGCTGTAGCCGGCAAACCTGCGGCGTGATTAATTGGGTCAGCCCGGTGCCAGTCTCACACTCTGCCGGAAGCCACAGAGACGGTGTTAGACATAGGGATAGACTCTTGTCAAAATCACCCCAGCCCTGTAGATCATTGACCCAAGCTTGGGTCCAAGTTGGCGGTATCAGTGTTTGGGCAATACTGGCCTGAATTGCCTGTGCAATGGCCTGGAGCTGATCGGGCTGCTCTAAATTGAGGTGCAGCTTTAAATGAGGGAAATCTTGCAAGAGCGGCAGTGACCACTCGACTCGCGCTAGGAATAGCTGGAGCGCATCGACGGGTAGAATCGCCGTTTCGACCGCCGCACTAAACTGGCTGAGCTGCGCCGCCTGCATCCCAATACTAGATGGCTTCGCATCCTGTCCTAGTCGATATAAAGAATACAGCCCTTCACGGGTGTCAGTTGCCTGAGTCACTCGCCGATATCCAGATAGTTGTTCCTGCTTAAGTGGGCAATGATTCGCTAAACCTTATTTCGATCTGTCAAAATTTCGTGGCCGGTTTTAGTGACCAGGACCGTATGCTCAAACTGAGCCGAGAGCGCATTATCAACCGTCACCGCAGTCCAGCGATCGCGCAGAATCCGAGTCCGTTTCGAGCCTTGGTTCACAATCGGTTCAATGGCGATGGTCATTCCAGCCCTCAACTTTACATTCCGCATTTCACGGGTGCGGAAGTTAAACACTGAAGGCTCTTCATGAAGATTTCGACCCACCCCGTGTCCGGTAAACTCCTCCACAATCGAGAAGCCGTTGGCTTCGACGTGATCTTGAATCGCCCCAGCAAGATCCATCAGGTAATTACCTTCTTTAACCTGCTCAATCCCTTTGTAGAGCGCTTCTTCGGCCACCTTAATCAGCTTGGCAGCATCAGGGGTCACCTCACCGACAGCAATCGTAATGCACGAATCACCGTGAAAGCCTTGAAAATAAGCCCCGGTATCGACTTTCAATACATCCCCTTCGCAAATAACCTTCTTTTTGTTGGGAATGCCGTGGACCACTTCATTATTAATGCTGGCACAAATCGATGCAGGGAAACCTTGATAGCCTTTAAAGCTGGGCGAAGCATCCATCTCGCGGATTCGTTGTTCGGCATGGGCATCTAGATCTGCTGTCGTCATACCGGGCTGAGTCATCTCGCCAATCTCTTTAAGCACCGTTGCCACAATGGTAGAGGCCTGCCGCATAATCTCAATCTCGCGCTGTGATTTGAGTTCAATCCCGCGTCCTCGCTGCCGAGGTACGGCGGGGGTGGGTTGAGTCAGCAGATTCGAGAGAATATTCATGGGCGTAAACGATGGAAGAACGGGGGATAGGACTAAGCAACTTAAGCATAACCCTGTTTTCTAAGAATAACGCCAATGGCTAAACCACGATAGAGAAACCAGTAGTAAGCTAAAAAACTTGCTCCCAACCTCTACCTTGAGACTGATAGCCAAAATGCGAACCAGCGACCTCAGCGAATATCTGTGCTGAATTGAGATCATGAGATCAAGAACACTGTGACAGGCTCCGTCATCTTCACAACTTCCTCAGAAGTTAACCCTAGCCTTAAAGATAGATAAAACGCCGAACATTGCTCTGAGTGCATGAAGCAAAAATCTTCTCATCCTTTAACCCCATACGAGCCATGACCATTAGTACTTCTCATCCCGCTAGGTGGCACTTCCCGACCCCTCACTTAGACGTTCAGCAGTTCTGGAACTCTGTGCGCCGCTTGGGCCGCTTCTCCCATCGCCTTGGCATTGATCTTGGCACCTCTAAAACCTCAATTTATAGTCCTGAGCGGGGCATTGTGCTGCAGGAGCCGTCAGTGGTTGCAATGGATAAAGGTACCCTAGAACCTGTTGCGTTTGGAACTGCGGCCAAAGAACTCATTGGGCGCAATCCTCAAGAGATTGCCGTGATTCGCCCGATTCGGAATGGGGTCGTGACTGAGTTTGAGCTAACGGAGAAGATGCTCCAGCACTTTATCCAGCAGGCTCAAGGGGGGCGTGCTGTGTTTCGGCCCCGCATTACAACCGGTTGTGCCTACGGCGCTTCTACCATTGAACGCCTCGCCTTGATGGAAGTGATGACAGATGCAGGTGCTCGCCAAGTCTCTTTGGTAGACAAATCTATTGCAGCGGCTATCGGGGCCGGGTTGCCCATTGATCATCCTACGGGCAATCTAATTGTTGATGTGGGGGGCGGCACTACAGAGGTGGCTGTCGTTGGTTTGATGGGCACGGTCGTCGGCACCACAGTGTGTGAAGCCGGTGACGAAATGGATCAGGCCATTCACGACTTTTTGAAAGCCCACCACCACTTACTGATCGGAGAACTCAGGGCAGAAAGCATCAAGATCAAGTATGGTTCTGCCTTTGCCAATCCTGAACAGGATAGTCAACAGATTGATATTTTGGGACTCGATCCGGTTTCAGGACTCTGTAAAAGCGTGACGATTTGCCGGGGTGATCTGAGGGATGCGATCGCAAAACCTCTCACTGGCATCGTGGGCGCTGTAAGGCGGGTGTTAGAACTGACACCACCGGAACTGATCTCAGACATTGGCGATCGCGGCATCATGCTAACCGGAGGTGGAGCTTTACTGACCGGCCTCGATCAGTTAATCAGCCATGAAGTAAACCTCTTTGTACAGGTGGCCTCAGATCCTATTAATGGTGTCGCCGTAGGAACGGGCTATATGCTGGAAAACCCTGTGGCTCATAGCAAAATTTTGGCAACCCCATAATTCGATGAGGCAAGAAACGACGACTCCAGCAAGGCACAACACCGCTGGAGTCGTCACAATTTCCGCAGATTTTTTAACATGCAGTTAGAGCAGAGTCAGTAACAGCCCGTCATTGAGAGGACTACAGACGATCCTCAATATCTCGCTTCCAGGCTTTGAGGTTGCGTGTTCAGTTCACTTGAGTTTTCGCTCTTCCCGGCCTTGCTGCAACAGATTGCGGCAAGGTTATTTCAAGACATCTTCCCTCACAAGTTCCTCAATTTAATTTCCTACAACCAAGGTGGATGAGGCGCTTACAGCCCTTGGCCCCATCAACGACAGGACGACCGATCAAGAAACTTATGATGGCGCAAACCACTCAACCAGTCCTGTAGACCCAACGTTCCAAAGCTCATGACCTATGGATGGGATTTGACGAAGTCGAAATTGGTGACGTTCCTCTTGTGGGTGGTCCGATCTGATCTGGCGACGGCTGGCGTGATGTTTTCTGGGGAGGGAAGCAACTGATGGACAAAATTATCTCAAATCGTGATTCGGACTCAGGTCCATTGGAGGTTGGTATGTTTCGCAAAATTTTAGTCGCAATGGATAGTTCTAAAACAGGCGAACAGATTTTTGATTATGCTCTCGCGTTAGCCCAACCCCTTCAAGCTCATCTGATGCTGCTGCATGTGTTGTCTAGTGAAGAAGTTGGTGCCCCAGATATGCCCCTCGCTCTTCCTGGCCCCTACTACTATCCAGGACTCTCAGATCTGCCTCTTGAAACCTATCGGGAGACCTGGGAAAAACTTGAGGCCCAAGGCTTAGAGCGTCTCCAGAACTATGAAAAACAGGCCATGCTACATGGAGTGACCACAGAATATACGCAAACTTCTGGTAGCCCTGGTCGAACCATCTGCGACCTGGCTCGCAATTGGGGAGCCGATCTCATTGTGATGGGGTGCCGGGGTCGTACAGGCTTGAGTCAACTGGTTCTGGGCAGCACCAGCAACTACGTGATGCATCATGCCCCTTGCTCTGTTCTGGTGGTTAAAGAACCCAGTCCTCAGTCGCCCTCAACAGACCATGCCCCTGACACTCATCTTTCTAAATCGCAATTGGCAGGGTGGCAGTAATGTACCGAAAAATTCTGGTTGCAGTCGATTTATCTCATGCTCCTTGTTCTGTTTTAGTGATCAGGTCACCTGCTTCTGAAGCTTCACCAAAGGCTATCTCACTTGAGGCTTCAGTCCATCTTACTCAGATTTAAATTTGTATGGAGATCGTTATGTATAACAACATTCTTGTCGCCATTGATGTATTTGATCAGAGCACAACTGTCTTTGAACAGGCACTTCAACTCGCGAAGATGACTGGGGCAAAGCTGATTTTACTACACGTCTTGTCAAGGGATGAAGTGGGTTATCCAATGGTGCCGCCGCTCGGTATTGATGACAACTACTATGACCGTTGGCGAGGCTTTGTAAAACAAGGGCTGCAACGTCTACAAGGTTTTGCAGAGCAAGCCCAAACCGAAAAAATCGCAACAGAAATTCATCAAGAGATAGGTCGCCCAGGACATGTCATTTGTGCGATCGCCCGGAAACAAAAGATTGACCTAATCATGATCGGTAATCGTGGACATTCGGGTCTGTCAGAAGTTGTTTTGGGAAGTCAGAGTAACTACGTGATGCACCATGCCCCCTGTTCTGTCCTTGTTCACCATTTAGCTGAGATTCGTGCTGCTACCCCCTCCAAGGATCAAGCAGTACTCTCTGAATCTGTGTGATCGGGAGGTTCTGATGTTCAACAAAATTTTAGTCGCGATTGATGAAGCCACCCTCAACCAAAATGTTTTTAATGCAGCGCTGGCGCTGGCGAAAACGAGGCCTGACATCAAACTGGTGTTCCTGCACATTTTGCCCCTTGATCTAGTCAAGAGCCCGGCTCATGTCTCTGTCCCTGGCCCATTTCAGCAACCCAATCTAGATCAGTACCGCAGCTTGCAAGAGGATCTGTTGTTCAGCCAACAGCGACAGTGGAATGCCTATGACAGTGATTGTTTATCTCAACTGCGGTCCTATACTGCAGAGGCGATCAAAGCAGGGATTGCCGCTGAGTTTATGCAACAACCGGGAGGGCCGGGGCCGGTCATCTGCGACCTAGCAACCACTCTGTCAGCGGATTTGATTTTAATCGGGAACCGAGGGCGTTCGGGGCTTAAAGAAGTTCTGCTGGGCAGCGTCAGCAAGTATGTCTCAGACCATGCCCCCTGCTCCGTTATGGTCATTCGTACTCAATCTCAGGATGATGTGTCCGATGACGCTTGAGCAAAGCAGTCCAATGAGCGTCTCTTCCCATCCCAGTGGTGATAAGCGTTTCAAGGTGTTAGAGGCCACCATGAAGCGGCATCAGTATCAGCCTGATGCCCTGATTGAGGTTCTTCATAAAGCTCAGGAGTTATTTGGCTACCTGGAGCTAGATCTGCTGTTGCACATTGCCCATAGCCTAAAGCTCCCCCCTAGCCATGTCTATGGTGTTGCAACCTTCTATCACTTTTTTGCACTCAAGTCCGCTGGGGCACATACCTGTGTGGTTTGTATGGGCACTGCCTGCTATGTCAAAGGAGCCGCATCACTGTTGAATACGGTAGGAGAAATGGCCCAAATTCAGGCAGGGGAAACAACAGGCGATGGTCAGCTCTCTTTGAGTACCGCTCGCTGCTTAGGGGCCTGTGGCAGCGCCCCTGCGATCGTGATCGATGGAGATGTGATGGGGTATCAAACCCCAGAAAAAATTCGGGATCTAATCACGAATTATGTGCAGACCCCATCTAGAGAGGAGATTAACTAAATGGATTTAACGGAGCTGCGGACTCTCGCACAACGGGAGAAAAAAGCCCTCAATGTGCCCTGCATTCGTTGCTGTACGGTGGGTGGTTGCCGCTCTGCCAATGCCCTTGACGTCAAGAAAAAACTGGAAGATGCGATCGCAACTCAAAACCTCCAAGATCAGCTCAGCATTCGAGGCGTCGGCTGCATGGGTCTCTGCAGCCAAGGCCCCCTCGTGCGCCTCGACCCCGAAGGCGTTCTTTACGACCAAGTCACTCCCGATCAAGCCCCCCATATTGTTCAAGTCGCCCTTCACTCCGCCTCTCCTCCCACCTCCCCCTACTCAAAACTCAAAACTCAAAGCCCAAAACTCCCCTCCCCCTATCAACCCCAAACGCACCCCTTCTTCACCCACCAATACCCCATCGTCCTCGAAAACAGCGGTCGCATTGACCCAGAGCAAATCAAGGAATATATCGCCAATCAGGGATACTTTGCCCTCTGTCGTGCCCTCTATGAAATGACACCCAACGAGGTGATCGATCAAATCACCCAAAGCGGTCTGCGGGGCCGAGGCGGGGGCGGCTATCCCACCGGCTTAAAGTGGTCCACCGTCGCCAAGATGCCCACCGGGCAAAAATATGTAATCTGCAATGGAGATGAGGGTGACCCCGGTGCCTTTATGGATCGCAGTGTCTTAGAAAGCGATCCACATAGAGTATTGGAAGGAATGGCGATCGCAGCCTATGCCGTGGGTGCCAACCAAGGCTATATCTATGTGCGAGGCGAGTATCCACTGGCGATCAATCACCTCCAGACGGCCATTCGTCAGGCTCGTCAGAGGGGACTATTGGGCAGCCAAATCTTTGAATCTCCCTTTGATTTTCGGGTCGATATTCGAATCGGGGCTGGAGCCTTTGTCTGTGGTGAAGAAACAGCTCTGATGGCGTCCATTGAAGGTAAGCGCGGTCTACCCCGCCCTCGTCCACCTTACCCAGCCGAGTCAGGGCTTTGGGGCTGTCCAACGCTGATTAACAATGTCGAAACCTTTGCCAATATTGCCCCCATTCTTCGCAATGGTGCTGATTGGTTTGCGGGGATTGGCACTGAGAACAGCAAGGGCACTAAGGTCTTTTCCCTAGCCGGCAAGATTCAAAATACGGGGCTGATCGAAGTTCCGATGGGTACCCCCCTCTTTCAGATTGTCGAGCAAATGGGGGGCGGCGTCCCCGATGGAACGGCCAAAGCAGTGCAAACGGGAGGCCCGTCCGGGGGCTGTATTCCCGCCGATGCCTTTGATACCCCCGTAGACTATGAATCCTTAAAGGCGTTGGGGTCGATTATGGGGTCCGGCGGCATGATTGTCATGGATCAATCCACCAATATGGTGGACGTGGCCCGATTCTTCATGGAGTTTTGCATGGATGAGTCCTGCGGTAAGTGCATTCCCTGTCGGGCTGGAACGGTGCAGCTCTACCAGTTACTCACCAAGATGAGCGAGGGGAAAGCGCACCGGCGCGATTTAGATCAGCTCGAAGATCTGTGTGACGTGGTGAAAAATACCAGCCTTTGTGGTCTGGGACAGTCAGCTCCGAACCCCGTCTTGAGTACATTACGATTTTTCAAGGATGAGTACTTAGGGCTTATTCAGGATGTAACATCTGACGAGCAGAACCCACTGTAGAGGAACGAAAGGTTTGAATTTTTAGTTTTGAGAAGGGTGATGCCCTCTAGCCCCAGCGTTGATTTAAGTTTTCAGTCAAACTAGCCAAATTGATTCAGCATATGACCACTCAAAATCTGGCCCCACGTTTCTCTCAGTTGCCTCAGGTGGTTGCGATCGCAACCCTCACCACTCTCTTCAGCGTTATAGGACCGCAGTGGGCTTCAGCGGAAACCGTCCTCGAAAAAGTGGCCCGCACTGGTACCTTAACCGCCGGAACCAATAAAAATGCATTGCCCTTTGCCTTTGCCGATCAAAAAGGACAACTGCAGGGATATTCCATCGATATGCTCAAGCAGATCCAGGCCCAGCTCAGCAAAGAACTCGGGAAAGAGATTGAGCTGAAACTCGTTGCCCTGGAGCCTAAAGACCGGATTCCTACCCTCGTTAAGGGTGATGTTGATATTGTTTGTGATGCCAGTAGCTTCACCTGGGAGCGGGCCAAGCAAATTGATTTTTCAGTGAGCTATGGGTTAACAGAGACTCGATTGCTCGCTAAAAAAGGAACTGAAGCCTGGGATGCAGAGGCTCTGGTGGGTAAACGAATTGCTGCGATTGGCACCACCACAAACGAACTAGCCATTCGCCGCGCCCAGCCCCAGGCAAAACTGGTTTTGGTCAAGGATCATGAGGCCGGTTACAATGCGGTACAGCAGGGCACCGTGGACGCCTTTGCCGCCGATGGCATTTTGATTGAGGGCTGGCTCCAAAGCATCAAAAATCCTGAAGACTTTACGGTAGCTGGGTATTTTTCGAAGGAAGGCATTGCCTGCATGATGCCAGAGAATAACTCTCAATTTGTCGATCAGGTCAATTACTCACTGGTGCGTTTCATGGAAGGGTATCTCAAGGGGAAAGAACCCTACGTTGCCACCTTCGATCGCTGGTTTGGGCCTGATGCTCAGGTTCCCCTTACCCAGGATTTACGAGCTTTAGTCCGAGAAACCATGCAGTTAGTGATCGATCTTAAAGAAGAAATTCCTGAAGCTGATCTTTAATTGCGTCGCCCTGCCGCAGGTAGGGCAGAGAAAAGTCCCCAATGGTCTGGTTGCTCAAGGCTCACAACATCCTCAGATTGTCGCGATAGGCTCAAGTTAAAGAGCCACAGAAAACCTGCAATTTGTCGATCATGATTTTTAGTCGATCATGATTTTTATATGTTTCGGAACCAAGACACCGGGGAGATTAACGTGATTTATGAGCGCAATCATGGCGGTTATGGCATCATCCAGCCTCGTGCAGGGAAATCAGACGATCAATAGAATTCCCCAATCGTAACTACTCAGGCTCTAGATTTAGATTATAAAATTTCCCAAGCGCTACCTATGGCGTTTGTCGCCTGTATTGAGGCACCTGAAAAACTCAAAATTCTCAATAAGGATGCCATAC
>JBHJNL010000114.1:0-4515 GCA_050330855.1 Thermosynechococcaceae cyanobacterium
GCGCAGCACTCAATCGTATGATTCAGCTAGCCAAGCCTGACACCGTTTGGGTTGAAGGGTAAAGATTGAATCGAGAAATGGGGAAACCTAAACTTGAATTGAATTCATGCAACAAAGCCATTTTGTACCGCTGTTTACGGTTCAAGTTTTCTGCGTAGCGATCGCATCGCTGCACTGGTATTGCGCTGGACAGCAATTTGCATACACTCACGAATCATGTCGGCAAGGTTTATTCCAGGGAAAAATGCACTATTGTTCCGCTGGCGATAGGAGCCACCCGTAAATTGGTAAATGCTTAACTGCTGCTGTTTGAATAGCCATACTTCTGGGACTTTGTAGGGCAGATAATCATCTACATTTGTGTAGCTGGTCACATCAATTTCAATCACCAAATCGGGGGGTGGATCGATGCCCCAGTTGATGCGAGTCTTCCCTGAAATCTCAGCCCAATGCTCGATATAGAAGCAGTGATCGGGTTCGATACCGCTTTCCTCTGGAAGTTCCATCGTGATCGGTGTGAAGGAGTCATACTCTTGCTCTAGATGATCGAGCAGCACTTTGACGACATCTGCCAGAACATCTACCGTGCGGCCATGTTCGGGCAAAGGGTTCATGAGCAGAATCTCTCCGTTTCGAAACTTGAGGCGCGGATTGGGGCGATCGCCCAGTCTTTGACTCAGTGCCTGATAGACTTGCCAATTGCCAGGAAACTGCAGCACGCTCCCCGGTGAAAGCTGAATCTCTTCTGGAGTGACAACTGTAAACATAGCCTCTCCGCCTTAAGCGTTTTTGCCCTGTGCATCTGGTTCGATTGGCCTTAACCTAGCATATGGCTGTAGGCTATTTGCTGACAGGCTGTAGCGCCATCACTACATCGGTTTGCAGAGTGGTGTCATTGAGCTGCGAGGTGGTGGCACCCACGGCCCGCATTGACTGGAGCACTGCTTTGGTTTCGGGGGTTAACCAAGGGCTTTGGGCAATCAGGGGATTACTGAACAGCACGCCGACAGCCTGCTCCATATTCACGTAGAAATATCCTGCATTTTCTTTAGGCAGTGATGCGGTGGCGGCTTGGAACATCTTGCTGCTGTCCAACGTTTTAGAGGGCTTTGAGGCTAAGATATCCGCCATTGGCCCTCCCAATGCTAGAAAGGTGGTGTCTTGATTGAGCCAGCCATGACTCATTAAAGTGCCCTGAACCGGAATTTGCCATTCGGTAACCTGGGTGCCTTCAATCTCGCGCTGCTTAAGCTGCAAAAGATTCTTGGTGGCAAAGGTATCGAGCTTGCCATAGGTCTTTTCGGCAGTGGTGCGATCGCTGGTCTCGAGCAACAGCGCTCCACCGAACCCTAGCTCAGCTAACAGGCCTTCTTTAGAGGGAATCAGGGCAAAGGCATACTCACCATCCATCCACCCCAACAGATCGCGATCTAGGTTGAGCTGGGTGGCCTGCTGAAGCTGCTGCCGCGTTTGCTCTAGAGCCTGTTTTAACTCTGGTACTGCGTTGAGCTGCTCTACCCCAGCTTTCCATGATTCGCTAATGCCACTGCCGCTCACGAGCGCTAGCGTATCTTCTGGAAATTTAGAAAGGACGGTGCCAGGGATGAGTTTGTAGGTCCACTTTTGAGCGTCTGAATTCAGGGTTGCGATCGCACGCATTCGTAGCCCCTGATCTTCAATCCCGAGGCCCACCACCACAGACTTAACTTGATTCAACTGATCTAGGAACTGAGAAGGGATGGGACTGGTGGCGGCTGCAGATGCACTCTTGACGAAGGTCGCATAGTTGGGGATATAAACCTGAGCGACGGGATTTTTGAAGTCTTTGAGGACATCCTTCATTTCTGAGGCAGACTCTGACGCCAGGGACGGATCGCCCTTGGAGGTATCAATCGCCAGCTCAATGGTCTTTTGATTATTGGCAACCAGCAGATGGTTCTCTAAGATTGCTAAAAAAGATTGAGACTTTGTATCTTCTAGAACCTTGATGCCCTTATAGTCCTGTTCCTTGACTGAGGACTGGCCCTTTCCTTTCATTTTGTTGGCGAAGTTGAGGGCCGCTAGCTTATCTTTGATGCCGATCACCATTAATGGCTGTGGTTCAGATTGCTCTGCAGGCATCAGCGCCACCATGACGCTGCCCACCCAGGGCAAGACATCTTTTTCGACATCAATATCCTGCGCGGCGGCGGATGCTTCAATGTTGCTGGTAAACGCTGAGAATCCATCGGAGAAGATTTTTTGGGCTTCGGGGGTGCCAAATTTTTTGAGCTTAGACCAAGCCTGATCGTCTCCTGAAATAAAGCTTGCCATCAGCGCTTCATCGGGCACTATTTTGGCGCTGGCGTTGGGATCGATGCCAACCTGACCTGGAATCCCTTTGAGGTAGAGGTAGGCTGCGGTTCCCCCAATGACGACGCTGCCTCCGATCAGGGCTGGAATAATGAGTTGCCACTTCGCCATCGATAATTCTCCGTGTCTATAGGTATTCAGGGTTCCCATGTAGGAACGAAATCAGTCAGTGAGCAGACCGTGAAAACCAATGGCGGCTAAGATACCGCTCAATAGCGTCCAGGTTCCGTCTGCAAAAAGGTTGATGCGCTGGGTCATTTGAGCGGCATTGGCCTTAAATAACGCCGATAAATCTGATGTTGTTGCGACGACCTGCTTCATTGCATCATAGTCGCGCTGGAGCTGATCCCAGTCCGAGAGCGCGAAGTGGCCAAAAATAGCAACGCCAGCGATTCCTGGAATGATGATCAGCACAATCAGAAGGGTGGTTTTCATGGATTAATGGGGGAACATGACACAATAGACGTCGGCTGCCTCAAACGGGTGCCGCTCAGTTTTAAAGTTGGAGCAGCGCTCTGGTTTAAATTCGTCTGAGAGTGTTTGAAGATGTCTCCCACCTCTATCTATCATCTGGTTCCGGCGTCTCAACTGAAAGCTGGGATTGAGGGTGCCGTCTATATGCCCCAGCGATTTGCCCTCGATGGATTTGTGCACTGTGCAGAATCACCGATCACCACGGTGGCGGTGGCTAATGATTACTTTGCGACGCTTGATGAGCCTCTGGCTGTTCTTGAAATCGATCCGCTGCGGTTGAGTGCACCGTTGAAGTTTGAAGCGCCTGCGCCTTTGTCGGGTGGGACGGCACATCTCAAGATGGCTTCTCTCTTTCCCCATGTCTATGGCCCGATTGATCGGGCGGCAATTCGTTCAGCGGCGGTGCTTAGGCAGGTTGATGATCAGTATATTTGGCCCTCTGATTTTTGCGATCTCACGGCTCTCTTGCAGCAGTATTGACGGGGCAGAAGTAAGGTTCATTGCGACGCAGGCTACGTGTAAATGCGGAAGCTTCAGGATGACGACCTCAGAGAGTTCAGTATATTAACGATGGTGCCGCCTTGGCCTTACCCACATAATGATTTCAACAAGGCGTTACCAACTTCTTAAAACACTATGGCTTACCAAACTACTCTTCAATCTCAGTCCATGGAGCTTTTGGTCTCCTACCGTCAAGAGCCTTCCGTTCGTCTTAGAAATCGCCTTGTTCGCCTCAACATGGGCCTCGTTCGCAAAGTCGCTCATCGCCTTGCTCATCAATGTGCTGAACCCTACGAAGATCTTGAGCAGTGCGGCTACATGGGTTTAATCACTGCCATTGAACGGTTTGACCCCACTCAAGGCTATGCCTTTAGTTCTTTCGCGGTTCCCTACATTCGCGGCGAAATCCTCCACTTTCTCAGAGACCGAGCCAATACCGTCCGCATTCCTCGACGCTGGCAGCAGCTTAACCGTGAGGGCGCAAAGGTCCGCCAAGCGCTAGTGATGGAACTCGGTCGTCAGCCCAGTGATTTAGAAATTGCAGATCAGCTAGACCTTTCACTCCAGGAGTGGCGCTCTGTCAAACTAGCCGCGTCAAACCGGATGCCGCTCAGCCTGAATGCTAGGGTTGCCTCTGGTCATCAGCAGTCTGACTCTACGATGACGTTGGGCGATACGCTCACCGACGCTCGTTATGAGACACTGCAGCTCAATGAAGAAGACCGTCTAGAACTACAGCATGCTCTCAGTCAGCTTGAAGATAAGACCCGTGAAATGATTGAGTCCGTTTTCTTGCAGCATCTTTCTCGTCAGGAAGTGGCGAAGCGGTTAGGGGTTAGCCCAGTCACGGTCACGCGCCGCATTAAGAAAGGAATCGATGAGCTGGTGGGTTTATTGAAGAATGCTGAGCAGGTGCAAGTGAAAACCGCCTAAGCTCTGCTGGATTGATTCAGGTGACTGGATTAAATGGGTTTGACTGCTACAATTCTCCTTACAAATCTCCTGAGTTCACTTGAATTCAGGGGATTTCCTTAGAGCGAATCAAACTCCGAAGCACTGTATCCTTCCTGACCTACGGTGTACACACAAGTCCTCCCAGAGCGGTTTTCCACCCGATAAAAATGGATTCAAACCGCCTCAGCCCATGAACTAAGGTGGGCATTCCAGGCGGTCTTTGAGAGCGATAGG
>JBHJNL010000115.1:0-20892 GCA_050330855.1 Thermosynechococcaceae cyanobacterium
TGGATGATTAGTGACGAAGGAACGTTGGGCGTGATGTCCAAATTTTATGAATATCTCCGCACTGCGCCCACAAAAACAGAGGCGCTCAGGCAGGCGCAGCTCGCCCTGCTGACGGGGCAAGTCCAGATTAAAGATGGGACACTACAGTTGTCCGATCAGGTGCAGATCGCATTGCCCCCCGCGTTAGCTGAACGCGGCAACCGCACCTTCACTCATCCCTACTTTTGGTCAGGCTATACCGTGGTGGGCAACTGGAATTAGTCTCCTAGATGTTCTTCGACGGTGGCGACCAGATAGTTGGTCCACTGATCGGTGAGGGGCTGAGTCGCAGCTTCCACCATCACCCGAATCACCGGCTCTGTGCCGGACGCCCGCACCAATACACGGCCTCGGTCGCCCATGTCATCATGGGCACGCTCAATGGCGATTTGCAGTGGCTCACAGCCTTCCCAGTGACGGCGGCGATCTCGATCTTCGACCCGCACATTTTCAAGCCGTTGAGGATAGGTTTGAAAGCTATTGTCTATGAGCGACATCAGACACCCGCCGGTTTGCTGAACGATGCTGGTCAAATGGAGTGCGGTGAGGAGGCCATCCCCCCCGATTCCGTAGTGGGGGCAAAGAATATGGCCCGACTGCTCACCCCCCAGCATGGCACCCGTGGCGACCATCTCAGCATGGACATACTGATCGCCGACATCAGCTCGGAGCAGTCTGCCGCCCTGGGCCTCCCATGCCCGCTCGAAGCCAAGGTTTGACATGACGGTGGCGACAATCAAATTTTCAGGAAGCTGCTGCTGTGCTTGGAGCTGACGCCCCCATAGATACAGAATATAATCACCATCCACGACCCGGCCCTTGGCATCGACGGCTAGCACGCGGTCAGCATCACCATCAAAGGCAAAGCCAAGATCTGCCCCATGTTCAGCCACCGCCGCCTGCAGCAGCGCTAAATGGGTCGATCCGCACCCGACATTGATGCGATTTCCGTCGGGTTGATCGTGGAGACAAATCACCTCAGCCTGCATGGCCCGAAAAACGTCAGGTGCTGTCCCCGTGGCTGCGCCCCACGCTAGATCTAGCACCACTTTTAAACCCTTGAAGTGGTCGGTGAGGGGCTGCTGAATGGCTTGGATATAGTGGTGGATTAATTCAGGGCGATGGTAATGGTGACCCCAGGTTGTCTGGCTAGAGAGCTGCTCAATCTGATTGATACGCAGGTGAGCTTCAATCTCTTTTTGTACGGTTCGAGAGAGCTTGGCTCCATTGGCTCCAAAAAACTTAATGCCGTTGTCTGCGGGTGGATTATGGCTGGCCGAAACCATGACGCCCCCCAGGGCATCGGTGGTATGGGTTAAGTACGCGACGGCAGGGGTTGGACACAGGCCCAGATTCCAAACGTCTAGACCGGCAGCGGTCAACCCGGCAGAGAGAGCCATCGCCAGCATGTCGCTTGAATTGCGTGAGTCTTGTCCCACAATAAAAGGATGTTTGCCTTCTGTACCCTGCTGCAGGACGCGGCCAGCCCAGAAACCCACATGAAGCGCGAGCGCAGGGGTGAGATCTCGTCCAGCCTGCCCTCGAATGCCATCAGTGCCGAACAACGGAGCATGGGGTTCGGGCGGCAGTATCATCTTCTTGCTAGGATCCAAAATGGGAGAAGCCACCATCTTTCACACTCCACACAAACCGAATAACTCGTTAAACGTAGCTGGAACCGATAGCGAAAGCTACAATTGAAGTAGCTGATGCCTTGAAACCTGTGCCAGAGACGTGAACGTCCGTAAGCTTAGCACCTCAAATAGGTAAAGATCACGA
Source organism: Thermosynechococcaceae cyanobacterium (assembly GCA_050330855.1). Lineage (GTDB taxonomy): Bacteria > Cyanobacteriota > Cyanobacteriia > Thermosynechococcales > Thermosynechococcaceae > RCC1774. Next base: position 1,819 of record JBHJNL010000115.1, read on the forward strand.
CTTAGTAGCGGTTGCTCCTGCCGCAACTGCAGGAATTCAGGGGGATAAGAGGTTTTTGAACGCTACGATATAATTTTCCCCTTGCCTGCCTCTTATCATGCTTTTAGATTCTTCTTCTCAACGCCAGCGACCGGTACGAATCGTCGGCGAGGGACTCCGCAGCTTTGTGCTGGTGGGACTGATTACGGTAATTTTGTTTGGTGCATTGGGGTCGCGTCTGGGGGTTCTGCAGCTTTTGCAGGGAGACCGAAACCGAGAGCTTGCCAATGAAAATAGAATTCGTCTGATTCCCAAGCGGCCTGAACGGGGCAAGATTCGCGATCGCAAAGGTCGGACCCTTGCCACTAGCGATTTTACCTACTCCGTTTTTGTGTGGCCCCTGGTCCAAAAAGATCCAGCCTGGCCCCGGACACTGAAGATATTGGCTGATATTCTAGACATCCCTGAAAAGAATATTCAAGAACCGCTAGAGAAGGCCGGCGAAAATTCACCCTCACTGGTGCGAATCTCTCAGGGGCTGAGCTTTGCCCAAGTCGTGGCCCTGTCTGAACGCAGTGATGAACTGGTGGGCGTTGAGCTAGACAAAGAAGCCCTGCGCTCTTACCCCCACGGAGAGCTAGCGGCTCAGCTCTTGGGCTACATTGGCGAAATCAATGCTGAAGAATTTGCCGAGCGAAAAGATAAGGGCTATCGCCTCGGTGATGTGGTGGGTAAATCGGGTATTGAAGCCCAGTATCAAGATGTGTTGCGGGGCGTGTGGGGCGGTCAGCAGGTTGAAGTTGATGGGGCCGGTGGCATCGTTCGAGTATTGGGTCAAAAGCCCTCAGAGTCGGGCCAAGATATCACCCTAAATCTCGATCTTGATGTTCAAGAGGCTGCAGAGAAAGCGCTCGGCAACCGTCCTGGAGCCGTTGTCGCCCTCGACCCGCGAGACGGCGCGGTTCTAGCAATGGTGAGCCATCCCGGCTTTGATCCCAACTGGTTTGCTCAGGGCATTACCGAAGCGCAATGGAAAATTATTCAAACGCGCAAGTTCCCGTTGGTGAATCGAGCTACCCGCACGTTCCCGCCTGCGAGTACGTTTAAGGTGGTGGCGGCCACTGCTGGCATGGAGTCTGGTAAGTATCCACCCAATACGAGATTAATGACCTATGGGTCTATTCATGGTGTCGGAGCCTGGAACGGTGCTGGATTTGGCGTGATTGGATACCGAGGGGCTTTGCAGTGGAGTAGCAATACCTTCTTTGGTCAAGTGGGCGTCAAGGTTGGCCCCGATGAGCTGATTAAGTGGGCGCACAAATACAGTATCGGTGAAAAAACGGGTATTGATCTCCCCAATGAAGGGACTGGATTTTTACCCGATCCGGTCTGGAAGCGGAAAGTATTTAAAAATGACTGGTATCCGGCAGATTCTGTGATGGTTTCCATTGGTCAAGGTGCCGTTCAGGCGAGTCCGCTGCAAATAGCGGTGATGTTTGCTGCGATCGCAAACAACGGCTATCGCGTCACCCCCCACATTCGCAAAACGGATGCACCGCCGGAGCAGTTTAGAAAATCATTGGGTCTCAAGCCCAGCACCCTCCAAACGATTCAAGGCGGCTTAAGAGATGTGGTGTCGAAGGGCACGGGTAAAGCCCTAGACGTTCCTCATCTCCCCAAAATTGCAGGCAAAAGCGGTACAGGCGAAGATCCTCCGAGACCTACCCACACCTGGTTCGGAGGCTATGCTCCCTTTGAAAAGCCTGAAATTGTGGTGGTGGCCTTTGGTCAAAATACAGGGGGCGGCGGTGGCTCTACCTGTGGCCCCATCGTGCGGCAGGTTCTCGAAGCCTACTTCAAAAATAATCCGGTCAAAAAGAAAACGTAAGCCTTAATCTCTGGGCCTGTGCTTCTGTACCCATTTGCGTAACGCTAGCTCGGCAGCTACTTCGTCTACACTAGCCTGCTCTAGAAATTTATAGAGTCTTGTGGTGGGTACCCACGGAAAGGTAGAGCTAACCTCTGTACGCTCATAACCAGACCCTTGGAGCTGATAGATTTTTAAGAGATGACCGTCATAGCGCCAGAACTCAGGAACGCCCATGTTGCTGTAGAGATCTAGTTTATTGATGTCGGAGTGAGTGATATCAATCTCAACCACTAAATCTGGGGGCGGATCTTGCTCTAGGTCAATGGAGCGTCCAGATACCTGAGCATAATGCTGGATATAGAACGCGCAATCAGGTTCAGCCCCACGGTCAAGATCTTGGCGATCGAGGGTTGTAGATCCCATTGACTTCAGCCGCAGACCCAACTCAACCACCAATACCCGAATAAATAAGCCAATCAGTTCTTTGGCAAACTCATGATCTTCTAGGGGCATTGTCATTTCTAGGGTGCCGCAGGCGTAGGTGAGGCGAGTTGAACGGTGTTCCCCTACCGACTGCAAAATGGATTGATAATTTTGCCAAGTCAGATTGCGGAAAATAACTCGTCGCTCTCCCGGAAAGGAGAGAGTTGGCGGTCGATTAGAAATAAGCATGGCTAAAAGGACTGGCGCAACAGTTCCATTATTGCCCAGTAATAGCGTCGTGATGCCAAAAATAAACCTCTCGCAGCAGAAAGGGAAGCTGAGTATGCCAAGAGAGATCGCGACTACGGGGTGTTGGCGATGTGGTTCTCTGTATTTTGAAACGATTTATCATAGTTGCTTCTTCTCAAAGAGCGTTTGAAGTTTTTCGAGATTGTAGTAGTTATTCTTCTTCGCAAGCTTAAAGTACTTATCTCGGTTCACCGTGTCGCCGTCAAAGTGATAGGCCAAAGATAGATTGGCGTAGAGGGTCGGATCATCAAAGTCAAACTTCATGGCCTTCTCACCATCTGCAATACCGGCTTTGTAGTCCTTCTTCAAAATATGCACGACCACCAAGCTACCGTAGGCTTCAGGATTCTTGGGCTGAATTGCGATCGCATCTTGGTAATATTTGACTGCTCCATCTGAATCTTGCCGCTTACGGGCCAAGGCACCGAGACCGACGTAGGCATTATCATCTTTCGGATCAAATTGAATCGCTTGTTCAAAGGACTGCTTCGACTCGTCGAGATCACCTTTTTTAAGCAAGAGCCAGCCCAACGTTCGGTGGCCCAGCGCCGATTGAGGGCGCTCTTTTAAGTAGGTTCGGGCCTCCGGTTCAATTTGCGTATATTGACCGGCGAAAACGGCTTCTGAAATTTTCTTCAGCCGCTTCAAATCATCGGGTTTACCCGCTGGGGCCACGGGTTCGTTCTTTTGAGCGCTGGGTTGTGGAGCTGGCGTCGTCGGTTGGGGTTTGAGCTGAGAGGGTGGTGGGGCTGCAGGGCTACTTTGTTCGTTGCTTTGCGTCACCTGCTTACCGCCGTCTGCCTCTGGCGCTTTAACCGTAGGACCGCTACAGGATGATGCTAGCAGCAGCGACACTAGCAAAAATTGTTTCATCCTGAAAGCCTCCGGCTTAAAAACGACGATGACGAGTATCGGTGATCCCTTGACTTCTCTTGTGTCGATGGTGTTCCCTCGCTGTCAACATCGACACCTATCAATGGTCGCCGATTATTTGAGAGGATATGGCTCAGTAGACTGGAGGATGCTTTGCAAATGCTACTGCGGCTAGCGGGTTGGATTGATCGGCTCAATGAACGAATAGGGTATTTCGCAACCCTTCTAGTACCCCTCATGGTGCTATTGGGGGTCTGGAACGTCGTAGGTCGCTACCTCGGCAGATTGGTGGGGCAAAATCTCAGCTCCAATGCTTTTATTGAAGGGCAATGGTATCTCTTTTCGCTCGTGTTCTTGTTGGGGGCGGCCTATACGCTCCGCCATAACGACCATGTGCGAGTGGATGTGCTCTACAGCGATTGGTCTCCGCGACGGAAAGCCTTTGTTAATTTGCTGGGTAGCCTTCTTTTTTTAATCCCGTTCTGTCTGATGGTGATCACGGTCTCTTGGGACTCTATTCTTGCCTCTTGGGCAAGGGGAGAAATTTCTCCTGATCCCGGAGGGCTACCGCGATATCCGATTAAGTCGGCCATTGTCGTGGGTTGTGTCCTCCTCATTTTGCAGGGCATCTCTGAAGCGATTAAGAGCTGGGTCATTCTGACAGATGATCTGTCACCGTCTGAGGAGTCATCCCATGGGACTTGAGCTAATCGGAGCCTTACTTTTTGCCCTGGCCGTGATGGCCTTTGCGCTCTCTGCCGTGCTCCCGACTTGGAACGTAAAGGTGGCGAGGCTGGTGGGCGAGGAGCCTGCTATCAAGCAGGGTCTTTGGCTCGCCCTCGCCATTCTGTTCGTTTCCGCTTTGCTCTACTATCTGCTGTGGCTAGAGCCGCAGTGGCTGGGATTAGCCATGTTTGCCACGGCGCTCATTTTGCTGTCCTTGGGATATCCGGTGGCGTTTGCCCTGGGGGGCGTGGCGATTTTGTTTGCGCTGTTGGGCACCAGCCTCGAAGTCTTTGATGATGTGATGTCCTATGTGATGCCGCTGGGGGAGCGGCTTGAGGTGTTTGACTTCAATTTGCTGACCGCAATGCCAGAGCGCATCTTTGGCATGATGTCGAACTATACGCTGCTGGCAATTCCCTACTTTATTTTTATGGGGTCGATGCTAGAGAAGTCGGGCTTGGCAGAAAAGCTGCTCGAAACCATTGGCATTTTGTTTGGTCCCATGCGGGGAGGGCTGGCCTTGGCCGTCATCTTTGTGGGGGCAATGCTGGCGGCAACTACGGGGGTGGTGGCGGCATCGGTGGTAGCGATGGGTCTCATTTCGCTGCCCATTATGCTCCGCTATGGCTACAACAAAGAGCTAGCGACGGGCGTGATTGTGGCTTCAGGGACGTTGGGCCAAATTATTCCCCCCAGTGTGGTGCTGGTGGTACTGGGCGATCAGTTAGGGGTTTCGGTGGGTGATTTGTTCCTGGGGTCGGTGGTGCCGGGACTGATGATCGCCGCTGCCTTTGCGATTCATGTGATTGTGGTGTCGATATTGAAGCCAGAGTATGCGCCCGCACTACCGCCAGAGGTAAGAGATGTGCAGGGTAAGGCTTTGGCATGGCGGGTGGTGACCGTGATGATTCCGCCTTTGGTTCTGATTTTGCTGGTGTTGGGAAGTATCTTTTTTGGCTTTGCAACGCCTACTGAGGCCGGAGCTTTGGGGGCGCTGGGGGCCAGCTTACTGGCTGGGGCAAATGGTCAATTTACGGCCCCCAAGTTAATGGAGGTGTCGAATGCAACGCTCCGGATCACCAGCATGGTGATGATGATCTTGGTGGGGTCCACTGCCTTTAGTCTTGTCTTCAGGGGAGTGGAGGGCGATCGCTTTATGTTTGACCTGCTCACGACTCTACCGGGGGGGCAGTTTAGCTTTTTGCTGGTCAGTATGCTGACGGTGTTTTTCCTAGGCTTTTTTATCGATTTCTTTGAGATTGCCTTTATTATCATTCCGCTATTTGTGCCGGTGGCCCGATCTCTCAATATTGATTTGATCTGGTATGGCGTCTTGTTGGGGGTGAATCTGCAGACTTCATTTTTGACGCCGCCGTTTGGGTTTGCCCTGTTCTATTTGCGAGGGGTGGCACCGCCTGAAATCAAGACCTCTGATATTTATCGGGGGGCGATTCCGTTTATTATTTTGCAGCTCATTGTTCTGGTGCTATTGATTGCCTTCCCTGGCATTGTGAGTTTCTTGCCGTCTTTGAGTGTGGCGACGATGCTCTAATGGTCCGTAGTTCAAGCTTTAGACGAGAGATGTAGCAAGGGCGGTCAAGCCTTAGATCAGTGTGCCTCTTTTCAATTGCTCCCGCTCAATGGCCTCAAAAAGGGCGGTAAAGTTCCGCTCACCAAACCCCTGAGCCTGCAGCCGACGTTCAATCACTTCAAAGAAAAAGGTGGGTTCGTCAAAAATAGGTTGGGTAAAGATCTGTAGTAAGGCTTTCGAGGGTTCCTGCAGTTCGACCAGCACCTGTTGGTCTTCAATGGCGTCTAACTCTAGTGTTTCTGCCTGCTGCCGGAGCTGAGCATAGTAGCTAGAAGGGATATCTAGAAAGCTTAAGCCTCTTTGACGAAGTTGTCTGACAGTATCCGTGATGTTGACTGTGCTTAGGGCAATATGTTGGATCCCTGGACCTCGGTTAAAGTTGAGGAATTCTTGGATTTGCGATCGCACAGAAGCCGGTTCATTAATCGGAAACTGGGCTGTCCCGTCCGGATGCATTAAAACCTGACTACAGAGCGCCGACCGCTCGGTTTGAATATCAAAATAACCACGGGCCTCAAACCCCAATATCTCTTGATACCAACGCACTGCATCTTGAAGCTGATGGCGCTCAACATTAAGGACCGCATGATCGATTTCTGTAAACACAGGAATTGAGTTCATACCGTCAGCCGCAGGAGCGCAATCCCTTGGCCTTTGAATTAACGTATGGCGCAGATCGCCCCATCCCTGGATGGTAACTTGGTTTGTATGTTCTTGCGATGAGGGAAGTTGCTTAACGTGAGGGCCGCGCGCCAATACCGCATTAAGATCAGTAACCCGAAATGCCAGATCGGCAACCCCTGCCGGATGCTGTTGTAGATACTCAGCTACAGGACTCTCACTGGTTCGAGGGCAAGAAACCAGTACCTGAATGCTGCCGGTCTGGAGGATTTCAGTGTGGGTTTGGTGCGATCGCACTTGCTCAACCGCTCTAAAACCCATCGTGCGCGCAAACCAGTCTGTGGTGCGCTTGGCGTCTGGCACGTAAAAATGAATGTGGTCAATGTCCATAGATGCAGAGATTCTCAGAACCGGCATGAGCTGGATTGCTAGACCCGACTTCACTATAAAACGTTTCCCTGCCCATGACCTGAGCCGGAGGATAGAATGCCGCTAAGATAATGAGGCCCATCAAGAGAACAAAAAACAGGTGCTAGCTGCAGTCCTTCACGGCCAAGAAGATTTACGACTCGAAACCGTTTCTGACCCCACCCCCAGTCCCGGCGAAATTGTGATTCATGTGGATGTTGCCACCACCTGCGGTACGGATCTCAAGGTGTGGCGACGGGGCGGTCATGCCAAGATGTTGCGGCCGCCAACGTTGTTCGGCCATGAGGCGGCGGGGCATATTGTGGCTCTTGGCGAAGGGGTATCAGGATGGCAGATTGGCGATCGCGTTATCGCCAATAACTCTGCCCCTTGTATGGACTGCTGGTTCTGCCAGCGGCAGGAATATTCGCTGTGCAGCAATCTCACCTTCAATAACGGCACTTTTGCCCAATATCAAAAGATTCCCGCCGCGATTGTGCAGCATAATTTACTCTCAATCCCAGAGGGGATGCCGGATGCATTAGCGTCGCTGACGGAACCGCTGGCCTGCGTTTTGCATGGAGCCGCTCGTTCCGGCCTGCGGCCTTGTTTGGAGTGGGTGACGCCGCCACAAATTGCGGTGATTGGGGATGGGGCGATTGGTCTGATGTTTGTGGGTGTTTTGGCCCACCATGGGGCGGAGGTGTTTCTCTTTGGTGGTTCTGAACAGCGCCTGCAGTTAGGGCAAAAATTGGGAGCCGCTCAGATTTTTAATCACCACCAAGTCGAGAGTTTGCCGGAGCAGGTAAAGGCACTCACTGAGGGGCGCGGGGCTGATATTGTGATTGAGGCGACGGGGGTGCCGTCTGTTTGGGAAAGTGCGATCGCATCTGCTCGACCGGGAGCCACCGTCAACCTGTTTGGCGGCTGTCCCAAAGATACAAAAATCGCGGTAGATACGGGGCTACTGCACTACAGCGAGTTAACGCTTAAAGGGGTGTTTCACAATACACCTCACTTTGTCCGAGAGTCCTTAGCGCTATTGGCAAGTCAGGTGATGCCCTTTGACCAGTTGATTACCGATCAGCAGCCGTTGAAGAATCTAGAGCAGGCATTTTTTGATATGCGCGATCGCAAAACCATCAAAGCCGCCATCTCACCCCATCATTGCTGGAGGCGCTGATTTCTGTGGCTCGACTTCGATCGCTAAGCGATAGCCTAGCGTACTTAAAATACTACGAACACTGGTCAGTTGAGGGTTGCCTTGTTCTGAAAGGGTCTTATAAAGGCTCTCGCGATTGCGACCAGATTGCTCCGCTAACCTCGCCATCCCCATTTCCGCTTCCACTACATTACGTAGCGCCAAAAGGAAAACAGATTCATCCCCATCTTCCAGCGCCGCATTAAGGTAGGCCTTGGCCTCTTCTGGATCTTGCAGCGATTTCAAAAGCTCTTCTTGATAACTTCTGCTTCTAGGCATCATCTCGACTCCTGTAATCGTCCCAGTATTCTTTTGCTTGTTCAATGTCACGTCGCTGACTGCTTTTATCACCACCACAGAGCAAGATAATCAGGGTCTGCCCGTCCTGGGCAAAATAAACTCTATACCCCGGTCCGTATGAAATTCTTAACTCTTGAATGCCTCCTCCGACAGACTTGTAATCTCCAAGTAAACCAAGAGCGACACGATCAAGGCGGGTGCGGATAATGGCGCGAGCCTTGCGATCCTGCAATTTTGCCAACCACTCACTGAAGGGCACCTTCCCAGTGCTGGTTTCATAGCTTTGAAGGGTACGTTGGTGTGCTTCCATACCTATCAATGTAGCTTATAGGCAACAAAAGCTAATAGGTGTGGAAGGCTCTTTAGGAGATGCGATCGCAAAACCATCAAAGCCGCAATATCAACCCATTGAGCCATCCCCATCGGATAGACTAAAGGCATTGATGGGGCTAAGTTGACCTATGACTCTTGCAACCGATCGACCCATACAAAAGAAGTCACTCAGCTTTGACGAGTTTCTCGCCCGTTATGGTCGCGATAACCGCTATGAGCTGATTGATGGAGAGGTATTCGACTTGGACCCACAGGCTTGCATGAAGAGGTTGCAGCCTTCATCACCACCAAGCTCTGTGTTCAGATCGACGCAATGGGGCTGCCTTAGTTTGTTTTGCAGCGGGGATTATTGCGCCCTTCTAATAGTGGAATGACTGCATTTCGACCAGATGTTGCCGTTATCGATCAAGACGAACTCACCCAGGAACTGTTGTGGGCAGACCAGTCGATTCTAACGTTGGGGCGTTCGATTAAGTTTGTGGCGGAAGTGGTCAGTAGCAACTGGCAAAACGATTATGCCCGTGAGGTGGAAGACTATGCAGCTTTAGGCATTCCTGAATATTGGATTGCAGACTACGCAGGGTTAGGGGGGACTCGACACATTGGCAAACCGAAACAACCCACTCTATCTATCTGTACGTTCGTGAATGGAGAGTATCAAATTCAGCAGCTTCAAGGCAGTCAGACCATTGACTCACCAACTTTCCCAGGGCTGAGACTAACGGCTGAACAAGTTTTGAGAACTGGCGGCTAATCGTCATCATATTGATTCACCTGCATAAATGCTGGATTTAGACCTCTGTTGCCAACATTTTTGTTGCCAACAAAAATGTTGGCACTACGCACCTATGGCATGATGCTTGTGCCTGTCTGCCTTTGCGCTTCTATGAAACTGCTCTACATTCCATTGGACGAACGTCCCTGCAACTTCTACTACCCGCAAATGATTGCGACCCTGCAGCCTGATGTTCAGTTGATAGTGCCGCCCCTTGAATTGCTGGGTCAAAAGAAGAAATCAGCCAATATTGATCGCCTGTGGGACTGGGTTCTAGAGAATGTCACCCACTGTCAGATGGCGCTGCTGTCGATTGAAATGCTTGTTTACGGGGGACTATTGCCCTCCCGCCTTCATCACGAGTCTATAAAAACCTTGACCGAGAGGCTCCACAACATTTGCACGCTCAAAACTCAACATCCTCAGCTAGAGATCTTTGCCAGCAATCTGATTATGCGAACGCCTGCCTACAGCAGTAGCGAAGAAGAGCCAGACTATTACGAAGAACATGGAGCCTTTATCTTTCAGTGGGGATGGCTGCGAGATAAACGCGATCGCATCGGCCTCACGCCCCCTGAACAAACGCAGTTTAATCAACTCCAGCAGAGTCTCCCCATCGAGTTATTGCAAGACTACCAAGATCGCCGTACCCGCAACCTTGCCATCAATCTAGAGTCCGTTGCCCTCGTCAAAGAGGGCATACTCTCCTTTCTGTCTATTCCCCAGGATGATAGTGCGCCCTATGGGTTCACCGCCATCGATCAGCGCCAGGTTGCCGGTCAAGTCAGGGAAATGCGTCTGCAGCAAAAAGTACACCTCTACCCCGGAGCCGATGAGGTGGGCTGTACCCTGCTGGCACGGGCCTATAGTCAGCTCCAAAATAAAACCACCAAAATCTATGTGTTCTATAGCTCAGTCTGCTCAGAGCAGATTGTGCCCCTCTATGAAGATCGCCCCCTCGGCGAAAGCGTTAAGGCCCATATCCTCGCTGCAGGTGCCCAGCGCGTGGCCATACCAGAGGCGGCGGACGTAGTGTTAGCCGTCAATACCGCCGGTCAGGTGATGCAAGAATCTTGGGATCAAGTCAATAAAGATATTACCTACAGCAGTTTTAGAAACCTACGGGCCTTCGTTGTTGAAATTGACCGGTTAGAGAAATTGGGAAAACGGGTTGCGATCGCAGACACGGCCTTTGCCAACGGCGGTGAAACGGAATTCATTGAGATGCTAGATGATGCCGCCCTCTGGGATTCAATGCTGGCCTACGTCGGCTGGAATACAAGCTGTAACACCCTAGGAACGGTACTCGCCACCGCAATTTTGGGACTCAACTCTGAGAATGAAGAGGCGATCACGTTCAACAAAATTTACCATCTGCTAGAGGGCTGGGCCTATCAAGCGATCGTCCGTATGGAGACCGTCCACCACTACTTGCCCACCGTGGGCGCATCTTACTATGACTTTAATCAGCAGGACGAATTGATTTTGAACACCATTGCTGAACACATGCTAGCCATTTGGCAAGCCACTCTGAAGCAATCGTTTACGCAATGGAATATTGAGAAGCTGGCGGTATTTGCACCCTGGCAAAGGATGTTTGAAATGGGTTTGCACCTTGAAATCTCACCTCAGAGCGGTGGTCTAGCCACAGAACCCTAAAATTCTCAAACTATTTAATGTCAGCTCAAATAACTCAAACTGAAGCGATTGTTCTCAACGTTCAGCTTGGCTTTGCATTGGCCTCCTTACTTCCTTGTTGGAGGGACTGAAACCCTTAAAGTCCCCCAGAACGGGGGATTTTAAGGGCAAATGAAGCATGTTTAACACTTTTCATACAGCCTCTCCGGTCGTGCAATTTTCAAAACTTGATCTCCGCAAATGACCTGAATTCGCTACTCTTAAGGGTACAAGCAACCCAGGCTTGAGGGAGATGGCCGCTGTAGGAGCGAATCCATGACTACATCTGACTACTTTAAATGGTGGCAACAGTTGTCTGTCCCGGCACGCCTACTCATGGCTGGCCTCGCGGCCCCTATTCTCGTGCTGAATTTTTGGGCCGTGGCGACCATTGCTAACTTTTTGGGTGTGTTGATTGCCATCTTAGTGGTGGCGTCTTTGGTGGCGTTTTTGTTGAACTACCCTGTGGGTTGGTGCATCCAGCGTGGCATTCGCCGAGAGCCTGCCTCCATCGTGGTCTTTCTCTCCACCATTGCGTTATTGACCGGACTAGGCTTAATCCTATTCCCGGTGGCGTTTACCCAGGCCCAACAGTTGATCAACCGCCTCCCGGAGTGGATGGAATCAGGCCGCGATCAGTTTATTCTGTTCAGCCAAGAGATGGAGGATCGAGGACTACAGCTCAATCTAGATGTGCTGACGGTGAAAACCTTTGATCGCATTGAGGGGCAACTCCAAACCTTAACCAAGAGTCTGCTCAACATTGCGGTGGGCACCGTCAGCAGTGTCCTGGATATTTTAATTAGTGTCGTTGTCACGATTATTTTGACCTTTTATTTGCTGCTGCACGGCGATGAAATCTGGCAGAGCTTTATCGAGTGGTTGCCCATCAATACGCAGCAGCCCGTCTCTCAAACCCTTCGCCTTAGCTTTCAGAACTATTTTATTGGGCAATTGATCTACGGTATTTGCATGACGGCGGTGCTGATCCCCACCTTTTTATTCTTGAAAGTGCCGTTCGGCGTCCTATTTGGTTTAACCATTGGCACGATGGCGCTGGTTCCCTTTGGCGGCACGGTGGGCATTATTCTGGTGACGCTGCTGGTGGCGCTGCAAAATGTTTGGCTCGGTCTCAAAGTGTTGGCTGTCGCCGTGATCGCCCAGCAAATCTTAGAAAATTTAGTGGCACCTCGAATTCTCGGCAGCATGACCGGGCTAAACCCAGCCTGGATTTTTATCTCGCTGTTGGTGGGGGCAAAGACGGCAGGGTTGATTGGGGTTCTAGTGGCGGTTCCGTCTGCGGTGGTGATTAAGACGGCGCTGATGAGTGTGCGATCGCAAATGGGCCTTCCCTACGCCAACGCAAAAACGGCTGCGGGCAACATTCTAGAAACCTCATCCCCTAAACCGATTTCCAATCCATCCCAAGCCTAAGCTAAGGGGTTAATACCAACTGCCACTCAGCGGTAGGAGATGACTGGCTAGGCTGCACGGTTTCACCCACAATATAGGGACCCCAATAGCGGCGAGAGCCATCTAAAGCAAAGGCTGTCAGTACATCCCCTTTCTTGAGACGAAGCTGACCGGCTGGGCGCGATAGCACTAGGCCTTCCCGATGGCCTTCAATCGGGGCAAAATCCCAGTGGATTGGCTCAGTCGAGGCTGCTGCTCGTGTCAGCAACACCAGCCGAATGGGATAGCGCGTTCGATTGCTGACGCGAAGCTGATCGAGAACCTTCGCCGGTTGATCTGGCAACGGCTGTGTGGCAATGGATGGCGCAGGCAGTGGTGTAATTCGGGGTGATGAGACAGTGGACTCAACCTGAACACTCAACTGGGTGAGCAGAAAGGCGGCTGTTCCACCAACAATAATTGCGGCAAGGACGGAAAGGGTATTTGTCTTCACAACCACTTTGCAGAGGATAAAATCGTAGATCAGGCTCTCCCCAGGAGCTTGATCTACCAGTCTGGTCTTCTAAACTTAATCGAAACGCTTGCCGATGTCGTGATCTTTGAAACAATTGACAACATCCCCCCGCAGTCAACGTTACCCAAAGACGTTATCCAAGATGCTGTTTTACCCCATTCTCTGCCCTAAACTTTGAACAGAGCAGATTATCGCCCTGAGAGCGAACAGCATTTATTCACTCAAAATAACATGGGGGTGTGACCTTGCCGATCAACTCTCAATTCCCCCTCAAGACATGGCTGTTGGTGAACCGAAAACAATTGAGTCACCAGAATGTTCCACTCCCGCGATAGGCTTTTATAAGGCCGCATCCCCTCAAGATTTGTTCACGTAATGGCTGATTTATGAACCTACGCACTGAACTCACTCAACCCTACTCTGACCAAAAGCCCGGAACCTCTGGACTCCGAAAACAGGTTCCTGTTTTCAAGAAGATTCACTATCTCGAAAATTTTATCCAGTCGATTTTTGATAGCTTAGAGGGCTGTCAGGGCAAAACGCTCGTGGTAGGGGGCGATGGTCGCTACTTTAATCGACCTGCGATTCAAACCATCTTGAAAATGGCCGCAGCAAACGATATTGGTCGTGTGTTGGTGGGGCAGGGCGGCATTCTCTCGACGCCAGCCGTCTCCTGTATTATTCGCAAGTACAAGGCCTTTGGCGGCATCGTGCTGTCTGCCAGCCACAACCCCGGCGGTCCCCAGGGCGATTTTGGGGTGAAGTACAACATTGGCAATGGTGGGCCAGCACCCGAAAAGGTCACCGACGCCATCTACGAGCGCAGCAAAATCATTGACCAGTACAAAATCATTGATACTGACGATCTCGATCTCGATCAGTTGGGTACGGTTCAACTGGGGGCAATGACGGTGGAGGTCGTCGATTCCGTGGCAGACTATGCCGAGCTGATGGCGTCTCTGTTTGATTTCGGCAAGATTAAGCAGCTTCTGACCTCTGGCTCTTTTCAGATGTGTATGGATTCGATGCATGCGGTCACTGGCCCCTACGCCCACGCGATTTTTGAAGGGACACTGGGGGCACCCGCCGGTACGGTAATGAACGGCATCCCCCTAGAAGATTTCGGTGGTGGTCACCCTGATCCCAACTTGGTCTATGCCCATGAGCTAGTAGAGCGGGCCTTCGGCGACGATGCGGTAGATTTTGGGGCAGCCTCCGATGGTGATGGCGATCGCAACATGATCTTGGGCAAAAACTTTTTCGTTACCCCCAGCGATAGCTTGGCGGTGATGGCCGCTAACGCAACCTTGATCCCCGGCTATAAAGATGGCTTGGCGGGGGTGGCTCGCTCGATGCCCACCTCTCAGGCTGTGGACCGAGTCGCAGAAAAACTAGGGCTAGACTGCTACGAAACCCCAACCGGCTGGAAGTTCTTTGGTAATCTGCTCGACGCTGACAAAGCAACGCTGTGTGGAGAAGAGAGCTTCGGCACCAGCTCGAACCACATCCGCGAAAAGGACGGGTTATGGGCAGTCCTGTTCTGGCTCAATATTCTGGCAGAACGCCAGCAATCGGTGGAAGAGATCGTCAAAGATCATTGGCGTACCTACGGTCAGAACTACTATTCTCGCCATGACTATGAAGGTGTTCCGTCAGACAAGGCCAATACGCTCATGGACAACCTCCGGACAGCAGCTCCATCCATGGCAGGCAAAAAACTAGGCAACTATACCGTTGAATATGCCGATGACTTTAGCTATACCGATCCGGTAGATGGTAGCACCAGCGCCAATCAGGGCATTCGGATTGGCTTTACAGACGGTTCGCGCATTGTCTTCCGGCTGTCAGGGACCGGAACGCAGGGAGCGACCCTGCGGCTGTACGTTGAAAGCTATGAGGCCGATGCTGCAAAGCACGGGGTTGATCCCCAGGAGGCGCTGGGTGAACTGATTGCGATCGCAGATCAACTCGCTCAGATTCGATCTCTCACCGGCATGGATAAACCCACAGTGATTACTTAGTTGCCCAAAGCGCTGACACATCACTATCACATCGATGGGCTATCGCCCACGCCTTATTCTGCTGTGTCAGATCCGTGATACAGCAACCTCAGAGATCTAAATGCCAATATTGTGACAAAGCACTTCAACAGATTTCATCGGGAAATAGAGCTTCATCGAATGTTGCTTGAATGGCTGAAAACCATACTTGAGATAGAAATTTGCAGCGCTCTGATCCAAAGTTTCCGCTATCATCGCCAGAGAGGCAACCTGCATAGAGGCATTTTGTGTCCTTCTGAGAGCATCGACTAACATGAACTCACCCAATCGTTTACCCTTTTGTCGATCATCAATCGCAAGACGACCCAATAACGTCGCTGGAAGCTGAGGATAACGAGGCAAGCGTTTCGCAAACGCCTCATCCAGAACTGAAATATCAGCCGTGTACGCAGACAGTGTGTAGTAAGCAATGACCGTTAACTCAGGCTCATCCGTTAAGACAAATACCGTTGACACTCGCCTTTTGAGATCTTGAGAGGCTTGTTTATAAAGGTAGTGGTCTAAACTATCCTGTCCACAGCAAAAGTCTGAGCGGATATGTTTACCACTATTGAGCCGTTCGATCTTGAGGGCCATCAGGTTGACAGAGCCTTCTGATATCGTAGCGCTGCCGCCCTTAGCGCATCATTAGGCTGCGGCGGATTCAGCAACGTATCGACAAAAGCCTCACTATCTTCAATGCTGAGCTTGAGACTTTGATGTTGCTCAATCACTCGATAGGCCTCTGCTTGAATACAGGCAACCACAAAATCAGTGAGGGTGCGTCCTTCTAAATCAGCCGCTTTCTGCAAGAGAGCTTTAGTCTCTGGACTGACGCGAGCTTCAAGTCGTGCCATTGATTTTAGGCGAGTTCTAGGAGCCATGTTCATTAAGAGGGTGTGGACAAACGATCAATTCAATTGTATCCGGCAATTTGCCGTACGTCAGCCTATGGCCTTAGCTTTCTCCGGTCATTCCCTGGTGGGGCAATTTATACTCAGGTCTAGAGGACGTTGAGGGAATGAGTCCATAACTCATCAATCGAAACAAAGCGATAGCCTTGCTCTAGCAGGTGTGACAAGAATCGCCGAGTTGACTGAGCAACCTCTTGCCCTCCGCAAACACCATCATGGAGCACCACAATGGAGCCATTGCACGTTTGCTGTAGGACTCGCTGAGCAACAACCTCAACCCCTGGGCACACCCAATCAACAGGGACGACGCTCCACATCACAGGGCGATACCCCTCGGTTTGGAGCATAGAAAGCGTCTGTGGTGTAAATAGACCGTTGGGTGGGCGGACATCTCGCAGGGTTGGTGGGTGGAGGCCGCAGGTGGTTGCGATCGCATCCTTCGTCTTCTCTAAGCTCGTTAACAGTTCATCCCGATTCATTCTCGGAAACGAACGATGGGTATAGCCATGCAGCCCCAGCCAGTGACCCTGTTCATAGACAGCCTGGGCCATCTGCGGCGCACGTTCAACGCAAACGCCGAGCCAAAAGAAGCTCGCAGTCACTTGATACTCAGCCAGTACCTCTAATAGCGGCAGCGTATAGTCGGGGTGCGGTCCATCATCAAAGGTGAGGGCAATCTCTTTACGGTCTCGATTGCCTTGCCACAGGCACCCTGGAAACAAAGGGCTAAGAGCACGATGAACATAGGGGAGGACGGGTGCAATTCCCACGAGCTTAATGACACCTGCGATGAGTGAGAGCAAGGCTATCTTAGCGATCTTTGATTGAGGTTGCTGAAAAGAACGGTAACCCTATTCTCATGAGAGGCTAGAGAAATGTTAGCTTTGCTGGAGTACTGACAACTTTGGACATGCAACCACAGCCAACGATGGTGTTTGATATCTCAAAAGTGATTCAGCGATACCGGCAGGGCTTGTTTTTGATGGCCGATGATGACGGTATGCTGGGGTGGTATTCAAGTGTGCAGCGGACCTTAATCCCCCTAGACGATCGGTTCCGCTATCCAAAATCGCTGCAGCGGGTGCTCAATCAAAATCGGTTTTCAACCGCCATAAGCTGGGACTTTGAGGCGGTGGTGGCAGGCTGCGCGAATCGTGATTCTACCTGGATTTCAGACGATCTAAAACATCTTTATCTCGCGCTCCATCAAGCTGGATATGCCCATAGCTTTGAAACGTGGCAAGACGGGAAACTCGCCGGGGGCATTTTGGGCCTTGTGATTGGGGGGGTGTTTATTGGTGAATCGATGTTTTTTAATATCCCAGAGGGGTCTAAGGTGGCGATGGTGAAGCTCGTGGAGCATTTGCGATCGCAACACTTCCATCTCTTCGACGCTCAAATCATGAATCCTCACCTAGCCCGGTTTGGAGCCTATACCATTTCAGATAAAGAGTATCTGCAGCGGCTCCAGACTGCTATTCTGCAGCCCTGTCTTTTTTAGGGGCTGAGGCGCTGTTGTCCCAGGTTGCATAGGATGCGATCGCTTATCCTAAAGATTCGTCGTCAGGGAAGGGGCACCGTGTTGATTTCTAAGTTTCTAACCCTATTACGCCGCTTGGGGGCGATGTTTTCCCTGCTCTGTATTACAGCCTGTGCTTCAGTACAGCTCAATTGGCAAAGCCTCAAGACTCAGATTCGCAACCAGTTCCCGACGGTTGCTCACATCTCCACCACAGAGTTTAAAGAGGGCTATCTCGGTAAATCGCTACTGGTCGACGTCCGCAACGACGATGAGTTTGCCGTGAGTCATATCGCGGGTGCCGTCCATTTTCAAGATGCAGGCAAATTAGCAGCCTGGATTAAGCAGCAACCTGCTCAACCTGTGATCGTGTATTGCTCTGTGGGCTATCGGTCAGCCCAAATGGTACAGTCGCTGCAAAAGTTGGGCATTAAGCCGGTTTTCAATCTAGAAGGCTCGATCTTTGAATGGGCCAACAAAGGCGATCCGGTTGTTACCCAGGCAGGGCCGACAACGAAGGTGCATCCCTTCAATGAAAAATGGGGCCAGTTGCTAGAGACGCAATATCATCCCAAGCCAGGTACTGACTGAAAGCTCTCAGGGGTCTCAAAAAGGGTTGTCATTTGCCACCTTTTGATGGGTATAGTCGGGTGTGAGGGAGCAGGATAATGCATGACTATGACTTCTCTTTGAGGTTTGAGATCAAGAATATTGATGCAGAGCCTCATGTATTAGCACACATAGCTCTTTAATTTGGCTGAAATTTGGCTGGAGGTGTAGCGTGCAACGGTTGGGTATCAGGGGTGCGAGCAAAATTTTGAAGCGTTGACCAGTAGCGTGTTTCGAGCGCCTGTTTACATGACCTTGTTAGACAGGATAACAATAAGGCATAATGTACGGAAATGCCGTACGACTTAAGCCTTGCCAATGGATACTGTGAGCGTCAACAAGTTTCGAGATACGTTAAAGGATTGTGTTGAAAGAGTTATTAGTCAGCATCGTCCTATGAAAGTTACTCGCCGAAATGGAGAGGACTTTGTTGTGGTCAGTGCTGAGGATTGGGAGCGAGAGCAAGAAACATTGTACATACTCCAAAACAGCAACTTAATGCAGCAAATTTCCGATGCACTGGAAACACATATGCATGGACAGGGCTACTCGCCGACAAGTGGAGAGATAAATGAGATCCTTGGTATTTGAAGGAGACACTTGGAGTGCATACGAAAAATTAAGAGAAAAAGATAAAAAACTGCACAAAAATGTCTGCAAAATCCTCAAAGAAATGCTAGGAGGAGATCCAAGTTCAGGAATCGGAAAACCTGAACCTCTTAAACATAATCTATCTGGTCTATGGTCTCGACGACTATCTCAGAAAGATCGATTAGTCTATAAGTTTGATAAAGACTATATTTATGTGTTTGCAATAGGTGGCCATTATGACAAGCGTGGATAGCAGTCACTTGCTGTTAACAACACTCCGGACAGTTTAGGCGACCAGAGAGCCGTAGTTGAGCAGCTTTTGGTAGTTGGGATGGGATTTAATCAAACTCGGCTTTAGGTCAAAGTTGGATATAAATAAATCGAGCAAA
>JBHJNL010000116.1:0-8603 GCA_050330855.1 Thermosynechococcaceae cyanobacterium
TTTCTCAATGCTGTCCATAACCGACACTGGAGAGCCGTTGTCGGCATGAGAAATAATCGACACCTCACCGATGGACGACAGCTCAAAGACCTGCCAGGAAATGCAAAACGCGGGCTACAGCTTTATCTGACAGAAATCGACTATCCCCTGACAATCTCCTGGTTCTGGCTCAAACGAGCCGATAATAAACGTGAGCTGCGCTTTGTTGTTTCGACCTTCCCTTACGCTGGACCCTACTTGGTGCGATTAGGCCGTAAGCGATGGGCGATTGAAGGTTTTTTCAAAACCGCTAAGCATCAGTTCGGGCTACATTGCTTTGGTCAAAAAACTAAGCTTGGGGTCTATCGTTGGTTGATTTTATCGTTCATCGCGTATCTGCTTGCCCACTGGATTGACCGATGGAATAGGCCACCTGTCTTGGACTGGAAGGCGACCGCTCGATTAACGTTGGAGGAACTATTTCCCGCTATGCTCTGGGCGAAGCTACTCAGACAGATTCGGCTCAATTCTCATATCGCAGCACAATTTGGCTTTGAGATTAATATTAAATCATTGCCTCAATCGGCTTATCGAGATTGGTGCAAGATCTGAGATAACCCCCATCAGCGTAAAGTGTCTCGCAACGGAACAGTATACACACTCAATACCAGCAACATCGGTCGAGCTGCATCGAACACGACAGCCTTTGACGGTAAAAATGTTGAAGTCACGATTGCACCGATCAGACCACACACAGCCTCATTCAACAAAATCAAGCCTTTGTATAACAAGCGGCATTCGCCAGAACCCGAAATACAAATCCGTTGTTTGGACGTGTCAAAACAACAGGGATTGAAGGAAGAACCTGAAACTTTCGCGATCCAGTCCCAGAGCCTTCAAGCTGAGATTGTCTGTGCCCC
Source organism: Thermosynechococcaceae cyanobacterium (assembly GCA_050330855.1). GTDB lineage: Bacteria > Cyanobacteriota > Cyanobacteriia > Thermosynechococcales > Thermosynechococcaceae > RCC1774. The sequence goes on from JBHJNL010000116.1 coordinate 900, forward strand.
CAGTACGATGGCAGACCTGCTCCAGCATGTGCGAGATTATCCTGCTTTTGTAGAGTCGTTACTAAAGCAAGCTCAGTTTTGTAAACAAAACGCTGGTCTATGCGAACGAGCTTGATTGATAGCAACGTAGTTGATTACTTGATGAGCCGGGATGGACAATCCTGAATTAATTCACTGGGGTTCGACCGGCAGTCATCTGACTCTACACCGTCAATGAACGAGTAAATCATTGGTGTAATGGTGCCGCTATTTCTGGTGGGCAATAGATGGTCAGCCTCTAGAAGAATCTCTATTGTTGCCTCTGGAATTTTAGAGTGATAGTACTCGCAGTGCCACAGCGGAATCATTTCGTCTTTCGCCCCTGCAATAATTAAGGTGGGGGCGCAGATGTCTTGAATGGCATCGGTAACGAGTTCATCACTGATTTCTAGCCGAAACGCACGAGCCATCCATGCTTGAAAAACGGGGTCCGTCAAGAACTGCTGTCGAATGAATCGAAGCTGTGCGATCGCAACCTCCTGCCGCAAAAACCGGGCGATGGGTGCTGATAAATTGAGTAATCCATCAATGATGGACGTTTCCCACGACAAAGGTTTGAGAACACTGAAGCGTGGTAGATCTTCGGCAACGCCTGCCGGTGCTAGCAAGACGATACCCGAAACAGCCTCTGGCATCGCGATCGCCAGACTTGCAGTGATCCAGCCCCCTAAAGAATGACCCACCAAGAAAGTGTGATCGATGCCCATTGCAGTCATAAATCCCGTGGCAAAGAGAACCTGAGATTCGACCCGGTAGTCAATGCCCTCTAGCTGGGAAGACCCTCCAAACCCCAACAGGTCTAAGCAAATACAGCGAAACGACTGCTGCAGTTCCAGCGTTATGGTGCTCCAGATTGTTGCATCAGACGAGAAGCCATGCAGAAACAGAAGAACTGGCCCTTTGCCCATCTCAATGTAAGCCGCCGTTACCTCGCTCAGAGGAGAATTTTCGACAGCTAAGCTGAAAGAGATGCTTTGCTTAACGGGTGTTTCCGTCATGGTTGACGGCGCTCAATATTTTTCAAATATCCTCTCATCAATCACCGAAATAACGTTGTTTATGCTGCTCTCATCACCCGAATGCTTCGCAATCCAGTTTATGAGTAAAGGGTTAACCACTTCTGGGGCTTCGTCTTGGGGGCAGTGGCCGACCCCCTCAAGGGCAATAAAGTCCTCAACAGTCGGAAACTTGGCGAGCTGTCGTCCTTGCTCAATCGGTTCCCAAGGATCCTCTTGACCCCAGAGCATCAGAACTGGACAGGTGACTTGAGGCAAAAGATCTTCGGGCAATGGGCCTTGGGAGTATTGAATAAAGGCTAAAAATACAGCCGGTGCGCCGGCCTCAAAGGCGGGGCCAAGCAGCAGTTCTATCAACTCGTCGGTGACGGCATCCTTGCGCCCGTATGCCTGTCGTAGAATCTTTCGCACTGCCTTCGGTTGAGCCACCCCTTTGAAAAAGGCTTCACCCAACAGTGGATAGCTTAAGACGCTCTGCAAAATGGGAGCAGCTAGCCGCCGATACCAGGGAATTTCTAGACGCTTGCGTTCGTGCAATAGACGCAGGGAACAGTCGAGCATACTGACGCCCAAAATCTGACTGGGGTCTATAACTGCGGCCTGGAGCGCCACAATGCAGCCAATGGAGTTGCCCACTAGAAAGGCCGGACCACCCGCGACCTCTTTGCAAAAATCAATCACCTGCTGCCCCCAGGTTTCAAAAATGTATTCTGCCGTCTGACCGGGCTGCAGTGGACCGGGCTTGGGTTTATCAGAGCCACCAAACCCAAGCAAATCGAGGGCATAAACGCGATTCGTTGCTGCTAAGTCGGCAATATTTTTGCGCCAGTGGGCACTGGAGGCACCGAAGCCATGAATGAGAACCACGGCTGGCCCCTGAGTGCCTGCCGATTGATAATGGATGTGGAAGCCTTGCCATTGCCAGGTGTTCGTTTGAGGCTTCATGAGCAGTCCCTGAGTGTCTTTATATATTGTAATGTTTGTTCAAGATCGTCACAGTCAGGCTGGGGCAATCTCGCTATAGTCAAAGAGAAGCATTGGTTGCAAAAAAGCTATGACGACAACTTTGCACCGTAATACTCAGGGGCCAAATCAAGCCCCTCTTACCTTTGCCGATATTCCTTCATTGAACGCACCTAAACTGGTGCAGCTACTGCAGGGTGTTTTTAATCCCATGCCGACGCTAGAGCGCTCTCGTCAGCGCTATGGAGATATTATTCGCTCTGAGAGTGTAGGCTTTCCACCCATGGTTGCGATCGGTTGCCCAGAGGGGGTTGAAGCGGTGTTAACGGCTGATCCGACTCAATTTGAAGTGGGCAGCGGTAACCGATCACTGCGGCCCTTGCTGGGAGAACACTCACTCATACAGCTCGACGGCTCCCAACATCAGCGGCAAAGAAAGCTGATGATGCCCTCTTTTCATGGCGCGAGTGTGCAGCGCTACGGCGAGGTCATGACTGAGGTGACTGAGAGCGTAATGGCCCAGTGGCGACCGGGCCAAGCTTTTCCGATTCACTCATCGATGCAGGAGATTACTCTGCGGGTGATTTTGAAGGCCGTGTTTGGTCTAGCAGAGGGAGAACGGTTTGACCAGCTACAGCGTTTGCTCTGTGAGTTTACCGACGGTTTTAATTCGCCTTGGCAATCTCTCGTTTTGTTTTTAGAGCCGTTGCAGCAAGATCTCGGAGCCTGGAGTCCGTGGGGTAAGTTCTTACGGTGTAGGCAAAAGATTGATCAGCTTTTGCTCGAAGAGATTTGCGATCGCCGCCAACAGCCTCCCCAAGACGACGTACTCAGTCTCTTATTAGCCGCTCGAGATGAAGACGACGGCTCGGCGCTATCTGATCTGGAGCTGCGCGATGAACTCATGACCCTGTTGTTTGCAGGTCATGAAACCACAGCGTCGGTGCTTGCCTGGGCGATCTACTGGATTCACTCCCAGCCAGAAGTAAAGCAAAAGGTGATGGCTGAGCTATCAGCGCTAGGACCAGATCCAGACCCAATGGAGATTGCCAAGCTCCCGTACCTAACGGCAGTTTGCAATGAGACGCTGCGGATCTATCCAGTGGTGCTGTTTACCTTTGGACGGATTCTCAAGCAGCCCTTTGATCTGATGGGCTACCGCCTAGAGCCGGGGATTATGCTGGCCCCCTGCATTTATCTGCTGCACCATAACCCTGAGCTATATCCTGACTCTAAAACCTTCAGGCCAGAGCGATTTCTAGAGCGACAGTTTTCGCCCTACGAGTTTATTCCCTTTGGCGGTAGCAATCGGCGGTGTTTGGGATATACCTTTGCGCTGTTTGAAATTAAGGTGGTGTTGGCGACAATGCTGAGATCTGCTCAGCTTGAATTGGTGAGCGATCGCCCTGCTGTTCCGGTGAGGCGGGGGGGTACGTTCATGCCCTCGGAGGGTGTCCAAGTTCAGTTAGTTCAGTAGGCAGAAGGGACCATTGAAGGGAGCGTGTCATCTATCTCCATGCCACCTAATTTTACGATTAGAATACCCCAGCTATGTAGGGCTTGCTAAAGAGGGCAATTTGCTTTGGCATGAGATCGGTTTGCCTTAGATGGAGAATCGGGTTGGCTTAGGGCTGCGAACTCAGCCAATCGTCTAAATCCTCAGCATTAGAGAAATCGAGTAGCGCTTCACCCAGTAACTCCAGTTGTTCTAACCGAAGCGATTCAACCTGTACTCTCATTTCTAACGACAGGTTCCCCACTCGGCGGGTGAGCTGGCGTAGAATAAGCGATCGCGCTTCCTGAGTCGCGCCCTGCTCAAGCCCCTGCTCAAGCCCCTGCTCAAGCCCTCGTTTCTCCGTCGTTTGTTCCCACTCTAAAAACGCTTGCGAAAACGCCATGATGGACTCCTGCTCGTCAAACTCCATGCCCCCTAATTCTATCGTAAGCTTCCAACTGCTCAAGATTCTCAGCATCAAGGATCGCTTGGGTTCATCGGTTGCCAGGGCAAACACATCAGCCACTGCTTCTGCTTGAACCGTTCCGCTGCCAAGCACCCTCAAAATCAACGTCTCGCCGGTTCTCGGTAGCTCATCAATCGAGATAAATGCCATTTTCAATCCCGAAGCAGTGAAGTAGATTCCACTGCCCCAGTCGGCGCTAATTGCTGCACCAAACTCCTCCAGCACTGGCTTAGACACCGATGTGGCAATAATCCACAGAAATGGCTCGACTTGAGACGGTTCCTTGCGCTCAGCTTTGCGCCTTAGCTCTTCTTGCACCCATAGCAGCTTGAGTAAACAACTGCGAACTTCAAAGCGACTGGGGGGATTGCGATAGGGTTCTAGTAAACAGGGCGTCTGAGCAATCTTGCTGAGTAAGTCAGAGGTTAAGCGATTAATAGATTCAACTTCAGGATCGGGAACAAACCATAGATCAACCCACTTAGCTTCACCGGGGATTTCTAAGCTTCGCTGGACGGTTCCTAATGGCGCGAGTAATTCTTCTAACAGTTGTTTGGATAACTGGTCATGGGGATGCTGAGTCATCAAGAGAGCTAGAAAACTCCACCCATTCTAGGTGGAAATTGCTTGGTAACGCTTCCAGTGGAAACCTATCTCTTTGGTATGGACTATCCCTTGAGGTTTTTCTCGTTCAGCTTCAGGCATGATGGGATAAGCAAACGGGTTTTTGAGTTGCGATCGCCCATGGTATTTAAAGTCACCGCCCCCAAGTTTGAGCAGGAATTCGAGCGCTGGACGGATGCGCTCGAACAGGCTAAAGCCCTGGTGCCAGCTTGTAAGGGCATGTTCCAGGAAGTCAGAATTATTGAAGACGGTGAACTGATTTGGGTTAAAGATCGGTTTCACCGTTACCCACAATTCTTGGGGCCAGGAACCTATCGGCGTCTGGCAATGCTGTTCTTGCAAGAAAATGCAGAGGTGGAGCAAGATGAGTTAGATGCAGCTCTGTAGGAACGATTACCTCTCACCTTTCTAAGCCGTGACTGCAGGTGAGACCGCCCTCATGAGCGACCCCAGCACACTAGTATACGCGGTTATAAATCTGGGTGAGCTTGAGAAGACGATCGCGAATCTCATCGGTCAGCGCATTCTCGGTATAGCGCCAAGCCCAGTTGCCCCCTGCGGTACTGGGTAAGTTCATCCGCGCATCACTGCCTAGCCCCAACAAATCCTGCACCGGAATAATCACCTGATTCGCAACGGATCGCATGGCTAGACGAATCAAATCCCAATGAATCTCATCGGCAGAAGACACGCCTAGATAATCTAAAACGATCTGTTGCTCTTCTGCTGAGATGGCTGAAAACCAGCCCACCGTTGTGTTGTTGTCATGGGTGCCGGTATACGCCAAGCAATTCTGGATGTAGCTATGGGGTAGATAGGGATTGCCCGCCCCTGACCCAAACGCAAAATGCAAGATTTTCATCCCCGGAAAACCAAAGCGATCGCGCAGTGCTTCCACTTCGGGGGTGATAATCCCCAGATCTTCTGCCAAAATCGGGAGACTGCCTAGCTCTTTGTCCAACGCTTCAAAAAGCTGCACACCAGGGGCTTGCACCCACTCACCATTCATGGCTGTTGTTTCGCCCCGCTTTACCTGCCAGAAAGACTCAAAACCCCGAAAATGATCGACTCGAATTAAGTCTACATAGTCGAGCATGGTATGAAAGCGCCTGAGCCACCACTTAAAGCCATCCGCCTGCATCCGATCCCAGCGGTAGATGGGGTTACCCCACAGTTGTCCGGTGTCGCTGAAATAGTCCGGTGGCACCCCAGCCATGAGAGCCGGTTCACCTGTTTTCTCATCCAGATGGAACTGCTCTGGGTTGGCCCATACATCAGCGCTATTGTGCGCGACATAAATAGGGATATCTCCGATAATTTGAACACTACGCTCGTTGGCATATTGCTTTAGCGCTGACCATTGCTGACAAAATTCAAACTGCAAGAACTTATGTAGGGCAATATCAGTGGCAAGTTTACTGCGCCACTGCTGCATGACCCCCGACTCGCGATGTACTAAACCCGGTTCCCAAGTGTTCCAGGCTGTCCCTTGATGGGCTGACTTGAGCGCCATAAAAAACGCATAGTCATCAAGCCAGTGCGATCTCATCTGGCAGAAGTCAGCAAATTCTTTCTGCACTGCAGCCGTAGCGCTCTGCCGAAAGTTTTGAAACGCCTGCTCTAGGATGGGTAATTTGGTGGTCTCGACGACTTCGTAGGACACGGTCTCTGAACGGAAGCCCAAACCAATTTCTAAATCAGAAGGCTCTAGCAGCCCTCGCTCTTGGAGGCGATCGAGACTAATCAGCAAGGCATTGCCTGCCATTGCTGAATAGCACATATAGGGCGAATGCCCAAAAGCCGTTGGCCCCAGCGGTAAAATCTGCCAGAGTCGTTGACCACTCAGATGCATGAAATCAACGAAATCGTAGGCCGCTTGACCTAGGTCACCAATCCCCATTGGGCCAGGTAGGGAGGTGGGGTGCAACAGAAGGCCACTGGCTCTGGGGAAAGGCATGAGATACCTAAAGTAATGGTTAACGCTTTCAACTCATATCATATTGGCACTGTCTTACTGAATGTGCCGCGCCTTCAGATAGATACGCCACTTTATTTGAAGCTAGAATTCTGGCAGAAGACTAAGAAGGAGCCAGCATTACTCTTTTGTCGTTAGTGCCTGAAGCAGTCCCAGCCCATTGATTTACCCCATTTTCAACCGGCTTATGTGAGCAAAGTCATAAAACCAAGACAAAAATTTGGATGCACTAAAAATTGGCCCAAACTACGGCTATTTCGCCTAGTAAACCGCTATATTGTCATTGCTTCAAGCTGCATTAGGACTGACTACCCAAATGGATGATGGAAGTTCTATGGCTTTTACTATATAGTGCAACATAGTCACGTCACTTGAATGAGGCATTACCAATGACTCTATTAATACGATTGGCTAGGGGGAACATTAGGTTGAAGGTTCTGAACTCATTACAGAAGGTTGTCTTGAGTGCTCAATGTGTGTTTACAACCAGTAAATTCACTGATAAGGGTATATCTGAATCATGAACACGAAACTCTCTTTGTTCTTATCGATTGGTTTCTTAGGTCTTTCTGCAGGCGTTGGTTCTGCTCTAATGGCAGAAAATGCTCAAGCTCAATCTGAGCCTGTTGCGACTGCAAATCAAGATATTATTAAGCGAACCACTGAGCCGCAGGTTTGCTATTGGTTCCCAGGATATGGAAGAATTTGTTTCTAACTATCAGAGGGCAATGTTGATAGATTTTATACATTGCCCTACTAGCTGACAGCATGGCTTAAGGATTTTGTCAATTACCAATTACTGGGCCATTTTTGGCTCAGTAATTTATTTTTTGCGGAGAATATATTGCCAGCGACTAATGGTTTAATATTCTAGATTGAGCTGTAACTCTCTCAGTCAAGGGATTTGATTCCCGTAGTAAAAGTAAGCTTTTAACTCGTTCGGAGTATAAGATGCTGGTGGTAGGAATTCTATTACTCTTTCTGTTTCTATTATCTTTTGATAATTTGTAACTACTCAGGCTATGCCTCAAAAGCCCTGAGAGACACTCTCAGGAAGGCTTCTAGCTAGTTGGCCCCTAAGAAACGATTCTCAATTAAGTTAGTGTATGGCATCCTTATTGAGAAT
>JBHJNL010000117.1:0-17316 GCA_050330855.1 Thermosynechococcaceae cyanobacterium
CAGGCAGATGGTTTTGTCCCCTGAGGTTGTTCGGGCTTTGCGCTCTTTCATCGCTTTCTGCTCCTGAACTCTGCCTTATTTTCCCATTTTAACAAGCACAAACTAATTTAGAACCAGTGTCATTATCGCGCCTAGGTTTTGTGCGCCGATTTGGAATCCCCAAAATAGCCGCACTGGCTAGTGTTGTTCTTGTCTCTACGGCGACCGTCCTGTGTCCCAGTCGCCCTGCTGCTGCCGCTCAGAAGGTGGTGTTTACCTATCGAAACTTCGGCCAGACGCTGACGGTGGATGAACTGGAAACCTTTGCTAATACCGGAAAAGCCTCCTCTAAGGTGAAGTTCTTTTTAGGGGTGTCAGGACAAGATCCTGAACGGGCACGCAAGTTTATGACCCAAGAGGCCAAGATTAGCCTGAAGCTGGCAGACCGATTGCTCAATATTGTTCCGGGAGAATACGTGCTGTTCCAAACGGGGCAGGTCATGCATACCCCTGCTCGTCGGGCTAATATCCAGGCGCTGCGCTCGGCGATTATTCTGTCGCTCAGCGATGATAGCAAAATCTCTTTTATCGAGTTTTTGAAGCGCTACCCCACCAATGATTTAACCGTGGATGGCTACCGGCTTGCCAAGACGGCAAACCGGGCTACTAAATTTATTGATCGTGCCAACGTGGATTTTAAAGTGCCAATTGCGATCGCAACCGATCTGATCGAGACCTTTGTCTGTGACTGCGAACCTGGGCCGTCTGCCCAAACCGCGCCCCCATCATCTGCGGTATCTCCCTAGAGATAAACCTGTTCCTAGTTCTTGCAAATCTTATTGACAAGGGGGACTCATCTCTCTTCTCAAGCGTGAAACTCATCCTATCGCAACTGGGTGCGCCAGTTGCGTCGCTGCTTGCAGGATAGTTTTTGAATCCCCTTCTGGATCAACTTCCAGTTGAGTAATGCGACCCCGCCAATAACAATAGGGACCGTCCTCAAGCAACCAGCTCACCTCCCCCCACGTCGGTATTCGATAGCCTTCTAATACTTTGTAATCCGAAAAAGTCCCGAACCAAGGCGTCTCAATCTCTTGATCACCCACCAGGCGCGGTCGATCCGGTGCACTGCTGCGAATAATATCCCCGTCCTGATTGAAATCGAAACGCACAGCCACTCGTTTTTGCCCCGCTTCAACAGAAACTTCTATGGCGGATGGGTTGAGTTCACACCACTGCAGGGAGCCATTATCAAGGAGAGCATCGGGGCAAAAGATCAGTTCCGATAGATAGCGCATCAGTTCTCCCCTGTCTGTACCCGCCCCTGCTGCCTTGGCAAGGGGAATAGAGCCTAATAGCTTCGCCTCTAAATATCCTTTACCTTCGATATAGCTATCGATCACCATTATCTTGATGCGAGGGGCTGCGCGAAATATGGCTCGCCAGACAAATCCCGGTTGCTGAATCGCAATGTCTTGAATGGCGGTAAAGGGCATCCATTGCCCTTGCTTAGACAGGCGCATTTCACCCGTTTGGTGAATTCGCACCGTTTTGGGTCGGTGCGCAGACGAAGGACGGGACCGGAAGACGAAGTCACGAATCAGCATGGGTGGCACAGCGGGTGACTTGCTAGAGCGAAGAGCTGTGAGTCTTGCACACTGTTGATCGCCCAAGATCTGGAACCGCCAACTCAACCAGATATGCACAATGATCAGTGCGGCTACGCCTGCCCATAGAAGGTTGACACCGAAAGAGAGACTAATCATGATACCCTTCCTACCCGTCACGTTTATCTTTACCCTAAAAAAAATCTTGAGGAATTCGTGAGGCAGCCTGAAATCTTCGTTGTGGGGGAACCGACGACGAAGATTTTCTTGACCTACCTTACAGAGATGCTCGGCTTTTATCGTACAGGGGCTATAGCTTCAGTAACGCCTCAAGACGTGAAAGGGGGTGCTTGACCTGTTCAGGATGATACTTCAGCTCATAATCCAGCACAGAAATCAATTTTTCCAGACGATAAAAGTTCAGTAGAAGCTGAAGTTCTGCCATCGACTTGGGTAAGTACTTTCCTGCTTTAGCCGCCGGAAGATAGGTCTGTAGAAAAGCAACGCCAGACCACTGGGCACAGAACGATGACCATTTTTCCATCAAGGGCAACTGTTCTGGTGAGATGATGCCACTGTCGAGTTCATGGTTGAGGGCGACATGGCTAGAGCTATAAAAAGACTCCAGCATACTGGCAATATCGCTGAGTGGAGAGCGCTTCATGCGACGTTCGCTCAGGGGACGGGCCGAATCACCTTCAAAGTCAATGATGATAAAGTCTTTCCCGGTGTAAAGCACCTCTTCAAGGGCATAGTGACTATGACAGCGAGTCCGCAGTGCCGTAATTTTATGCTCTAAGATCTGCTTGAATTGCGCGAGCAAAGCCTCTTTTTGGCTCAGCAACTGCTGGGCTAGAGGCTGACTGTCGGCAGGAAGTTGCTTCAGTTTTTTCTTCAGACTTACTAGCACCTGCCCGGACTGATTACGCATGGATTGATAGAGCGATCGCTGATAAAAAGAGGAAAAGGCTTCCGGGGCAAAATCAGGATTGCTATCGTCTGAAGCTAGGGCAAGATGAAACTCTGCCGTCCGTTGACCGAGCAGTTCAGCAGCCCTGAGCAGATTGCCCCCCAGATGTTCTTGAACCAGTTCAGGCATTTCGACCTTCAACAGTTTTGTCAAGGCGGAGGGCGGCATGGGGATATCGTCAATGTCTAAGGTGGTGACCGCCACCAGCTCAAAAAAGTCACGGTGACTGTCGAGGCTATAGGACCAGGCATCCCGAATATCGGGAACGTACTGACGCAATACCCCCAGCGTAATGGGTTGAGTTTTAGACCGTTGATATTCTATGGCTCCGGCTACGGGCACTAAGTGTTCCGGCTGGGGCAATCCGTGCTGCCTTGATGATTGAGTTAAAAAGCGTCCCATCTCTAGGTCGGGGTTGATGCCTTCTTCAATGCGGCGGAATAATTTGAGCAGGAGGCGATCTCCATAGATAATAGACGTATTGCTTTGTTTACCCGCAAACAAATAAGGACTAAGCTGAGTGGTCTGTTTTGCAGCCTCTTCACCGCAAAGCTCTGCAAATACATCGGTGGTGCTGGTGGTGAGAGTTCCCTGCAGCCCTTTGAAGTTCTGGTGAGCACCCAGGGCTTCCAGCAGCAGACGCGGAAACGCCGGATTGATGGTCGCGTTATACAGAACGCCCTTACCCTTCGTCGTCTGAATTTGCGCGACAACGGACTCCATCTGATTGCTAAATTTCTCACTCTCTAAATCATCGGCTTCATAGGCAAGGTAGAGAACATAGGTTTCTGGGTCGCCCACCACGTAGTCCACCTGCAAAAAGACCACCTGGGTTTCTAACTCAGACTCTGGCCCCGTCAGGGAAATCGCTTCCGTAATATGGGTGTTTTGCATGACTCGGTTTTTACCTGTAAACCAGCGACAGGAGCAGAGGTAGTCGGGTAAGAGTGCCTCTAGGGCCGCCTTGGGTTCCGGTTGGGTGAAAATCGACGGCCAGCGCTTACCTACCACCAAGGTGGGAACATCACTGGGCGTTCGATAGGGGCAGGTCAGATTAGGTTTAGCCTGCAGGCTAAACCAATAAAATCCATAGGGACTGAGGCTCAGAGAGTAGGGCGATTCACTGATCACCGGAAACTCACTGCGGCCAAAAATCTCAACGGGCACCATACCCTGGGCAATGGATAAATCGAGTTCTACGTTTTGAACAAAGCGCGATAGATTCCCCACAAAGAGTAGGTGCTCCCCCCGGTAGGTCCGCAGAAAAGCCAGTACCTTGTGATTATCGGGGTAGAGGAACTCAAAGGTGCCCCGTCCAAAGGCTTTGTAGCGCTTTCTTACCGCAATAAGGCGCTTCATCCACCACAGTAGTGAGTTGGGGTTGCTACGCTGGGTCTCGACGTTAATCGCTTCATAGTGATATTCAGGGTCTAGAATAATCGGCTCATATAGCCGCTGGGGATTGGTTTTACTAAAGCCAGCGTTGCGGTCTGCACTCCACTGCATGGGGGTGCGTACCCCGTTGCGATCGCCCAGATAAATATTGTCGCCCATGCCGAGTTCGTCCCCGTAGTAGAGCACCGGGGTTCCGGGCAGCGACATCAGCAGGGCGTTCATGAGTTCAATCTTGCGTCGGTTGTTGCCCAGCAATGGAGCCAGCCGACGGCGAATCCCTAGATTGAGTCGGGCCTGGGTGTCTTGGGCATAGACCCGATACATATAGTCGCGGTCTTCATCGCTAACCATTTCTAGCGTCAGTTCGTCGTGGTTGCGTAGAAACAGCGCCCACTGGCAGTTATCGGGAATATGGGGTGTCTGCTGCAGAATATCGATCAGGGGAAAGTTATCTTCCATCTGAATCGCCATGAACAGGCGTGGCATCAGCGGGAAGTGAAAGTTCATGTGGCACTCGTCACCGGCACCGTAGTACTCCACCGCATCTTCGGGCCATTGATTGGCTTCGGCCAACAACATCCGATTAGGGAAGTTTTGATCGACGTGCTGACGCAATTGCTTTAAAAAGGCATGGGTGTCTGGCAGATTCTCACAGTTGGTCCCCTCTTCAACACATAGATAGGGCACAGCATCTAAGCGCAGACCATCTACCCCCATCGCCAACCAAAAATCGACGACTTCAAAAATCGCCTTCTGCACTTCAGGGCTTTCGTAGTTCAAATCAGGCTGGTGGGAATAAAACCGATGCCAAAAATAGGCTTTAGTCACTGGATCCCAAGTCCAGTTGGACTGCTCAAAATCTTGAAAGATGATCCGAACTTCGGGGTACTTGGTGGGGGTATCGCTCCAGACATAGAAGTCTCGCTCTTTACTGCCCTCTGGGGCGCGTCTGGCCCGCTGAAACCAAGGATGCTGATCTGAGGTGTGGTTAACAATCAGCTCAATAATGACGCGAATTCCGCGTTCGTGAGCCGCTTCTAGACATTCTTGAAAGTCGTCTAGATTGCCGTAAATAGGATTGACGCTATTGTAGTCAGAAATATCGTAGCCGTCGTCCCGCAAAGGCGACGGAAAAAAAGGCAGCACCCAAATGGCGGTCACCCCTAGATCTTGAATGTAGTCGAGTCGTTCGGTTAACCCCCGAAAGTCACCAATGCCATCCCCATCACTGTCGGCAAAGGCTCGCACCGGTACTTCATAGATAATGGCGTCTTTAAACCAGAGTGGATCATCGGTCAGGAGGGCATTCTGCATAGGGCTGGCGTTAAAAAGATTAGAACGTGGGCATTACTTGCACCCACTCTAGGCTTAGAGAAACCAGGAGCGGACCATTTAAGGCTTTCAAGATTCACGCAAGAAGACTATTGTACAAGGGATACTCTGTCTGAGCTGCAACGATAACAACCTATGGAATTTTCTCGCGCCAGTGGTATTTTGCTGCACCCCACCAGCCTACCCAGCCGATTTGGCATCGGCGATCTGGGTTCTGCGGCCTATCAATTTATCGATTTCTTGAACGCTAGCGGTCAGACACTCTGGCAGATTTTGCCCCTAGGACCCACGGGCTACGAACATTCACCCTACACGATGAATTTCAGTGCCTTTGCAGGCAATCCGCTCATGATTGACCTAGATGCGTTGGCAGCAGAGGGCTTACTGGAGGCACAGAGCCTAGAGCCGCTTGACATTCCCCCAGAGCGAGTCAGCTTCTCGCGGGTCATTCCCCACAAGATGCGGTATCTGCAAGAGGCCTGCGATCGCTTCTCCCCAACCCCTGCCTTTGAGCAATTCTGCCAAGAACAAGCCAGTTGGCTCGATGACTATGTGCTATTCATGGCCTTGCTAGAGGCCCATGATGGTAAAGATTGGCATACCTGGGACCGTGACATTGCCCGCCGCGATCCTGACGCGCTCAAGGCAAAATCGGAACAACTCAAAGACCGCATTGCATTTCATCAATTTATCCAGTTCAAGTTTTTTGAGCAGTGGATGAAGCTGAGAGCCTACGCCAACGAACGCCAGATTCAAATCATTGGCGACATCTCGATTTACGTTTGCCACAATAGCGCTGATGTATGGGCGAACCCTGACATTTTTCAGCTTGATCCTGAGACCTTAGCTCCGGCCTATATTGCGGGCGTTCCCCCCGACTACTTCAGCGCCACCGGCCAGCTTTGGGGAAATCCGGTGTACGACTGGGATCGCTTAGTAGAAACCGAGTTTGCCTGGTGGGTGGAGCGATTTCGGGCCACGCTGCAGTACGTCGATATTGTCCGTGTCGATCACTTTCGTGGGTTTGAAGCCTACTGGCGGGTACCGGGGGGGGATGAGACGGCGATGAATGGGGAGTGGATTCCTACTCCTGGCGTCGAGTTTTTTGAAACCCTTAAAGCAAAGCTCGGCGATCTGCCCATGTTTGCCGAAGATCTGGGCATTATCACCCCTGAAGTGGAGGAACTGCGCGATCGCTTTGGCTTCCCTGGGATGCGAATTTTGCTGTTTGCCTTTGGCGGTGATCCTGCTAATCCCTATCTACCGCACAACTACATTGAGAATGCGGTCGTTTACACCGGCACCCACGATAATGACACCACAATAGGCTGGCTGCAGCAGGCCAGTGAGGCTGAACGGCAGTTCTTGGGCCAGTATCTTGGATTATCGGAGGGCACAGAGGTCGCTGATATCAACTGGTCGCTGATTCGCATTGCGCTCGCTTCTGTGGCGAATTCTGTCATTATTCCTTTGCAAGATCTTTTAGATCTCGATAATCAATCCCGGATGAATGATCCTAGCGTGAGTGCGGGGAACTGGCGATGGCGCTATGCCCGTGCAGACTTGCTAACGCCAGCACTGAGCCAGCGACTACTGCAGCTCACGAAACTCTATAGTCGAACTCCCTAAGCGATCACCAGCGATGACAAAGCTGTCTGACTAGATTTAGGGTTTGCCCAAGGCAAGTTTCAGTTTGGACAGAGCTTTAATCCTCTAGACATATGATACCAATGCTATCCGTAGGTGAGAATAGTGAGATTGATTTCCTGGTGCAGGAACTGAGTCTGTCATGCCCAACCTTTACATCATTGGTGGAGCTAATGGCTCAGAAAAAACGACTGTAGCCTTGAGTTTATTGCCGACATTATTGGGAGTATTTGAATACGTCAACGCAGATGCTATTGCGACGGGACTGTCTCCCCTCAACCCAGAAGCAATGGCGATGCAGTCTGGTCGATTGATGCTGAAGCGAATTAAGGCTTTGGCAGATGTGAAAGCTGATTTTGCCTTTGAGACCACCTTAGCCGCCAAAAGCTTTGTCCCTTTCTTGAGAAAGTGCAAGACCAAAGGCTACACCATCAATCTGATGTATTTTTGGCTTCGAAGCCAAGACTTGGCTATTGAACGAGTCGCTAGACGAGTCGCCAGCGGTGGGCACTCTATCCCTGAAGCTGACATTCGGAGACGGTATCAGCGAGGCATAAGGAATCTGTTCAACCTTTACTTGCCCCTGTGTGATGGGTGGATGGTCTTTGATAACTCCGACCCTGCACCAAAACTGATTGCTGAAGCTATCATAGATGAACCGTCAACGATTTACGGAGAAGGAACGTGGCAGCAAATCTGCAAGGAACTTGATGGATAACCAAGAGATGGCAATCCTTCATCGGAGAATTGAGCAAGGTGTAAAAGTTGCAGTTGCACAGGCTCTTGATCGACACCGGAGATTAGGTGAATCGATTGCGGTCTGGCATGACGGAAAAGTTGTGACTCTTCCGCCAGACCAAATACCCGTCATAGAAAATGATTCAGTTTAAAACAGTTGAAAGCTCAGCATCAAGAGGTAGCCAGTTTCCCCCTTAAGGACTAACCAAGAGGGCAACGGGAAACTGAGAAAGGACTTCTCCGACCGGGATAGTCACATCACCAGCATGGGATTGCTGGGTAAACACGTCAGTCCAGAGTGCAGAGGTGCCGCCGGTCATTTCAAGGACAGTATCTTTCCACACCGCTTTCCCTAATGGGAAAGTACCCGGTTCAACTAACTGCGTCATTAGTCGAGGCACCACCGTCAGGGCATATTGCGTTCCGACACGACGAATGAAAGCAAACACATGGTCTGCATACTTGCCTGAGACCCTAACAGGGAGGTAGTCCCCTTCCTGAAAAATATCAATGTGCTCCGTTCGTGCAGCCAGTAAATGAGAGGTGACAAAGAGTTTAATGCGTCCATCTTCGGGATAAGCAATCAGGTTTTCTAGCAAACTCGATAGATCGCGCTCTGCCCATTGGTTTAACTCTTGTAGCTCATGGAGACGACGCTCATAGTCTACGGGTCTACGGTTATCTGGGTCTACTAAACTTAAATCCCACATTTCAGTTCCCTGATAAATATCAGGGACACCGGGGGCGGTCATTTTCACTAACAATTGAGCAAGGGAATTGCCCATGCCATAGAAGGCAATTTTCTTTTGAAAGGTCTGTAATCGCTGCAGAAATTCGTTCTCTTCGTTGGGTGCCAGCAATGCATTGACAAAGTTAACGAAACCGTCTTCATACTCTGCGTCAGGACGCAGCCAAGCGGTATGTACCTTGGCCTCTCGCACGGCTTTGATGACGTAATCGGTAATGCGCTGCACAAATTCAGCATGATCAAAGTCTTCAAAGGGAAGCGCGCCCACCAAGGTTTGGTAGAGAGAATATTCATCGTTGGCATCGGGAATACTGCGATCGCTCCCCATCCGTTTGTGGGGCTGATTCATTTTCTGCCAAGCCGTCACTTCAGCCTCCCATTCGTCCGGCATTTCTGAGAGCACATTCAACACAGCTCGCACATCTTCACTGCGCTTGGTGTCATGGGTCGACGAGGCATTCATGGAGTGAGGCCAATAGGTGACCTGCTGCTGATTGAAGGCGTGAAATTCAGGCACGGTGACCCCAAATCGTTCGGGTGAACCGCCCACTTCATTGAGCGACAAAAATCGATGGTAAATATAGAACAGCGTATCTTCAACACCCTTTGCCATCAGCGGCCCAGAGAACTGTTGCATTTGCATCACAAAGTTGGTCCACTGCTCTTTTTCAATGTCAGTGATGCTGTCTTCATAGTCGAGTAAAAATAGCTTCGCGATGAAATCAAATTCATTGACATGTTCAGGGATCTGCCGCTTGGCCTCTTGAATCACCCGCAGGATATAGGTGCGGTTGCGCTCGTTGAGTCGGTCTTCGGTGACATAGGTGCGATAAACCGGAAACAGCACCAGCACTTCTACAATGGCTTGCCTTAACCCACTGAGGGTGAAGTCGCGGGTATATCGGTAGCGGCTGGCAAGCTGCTTGAGCATATGGGCAAGATTTTCTACATCCCCGGCTAAGTTCTTGTCCGCAATCAACCGTTTACACTGATTTTTAAGCTCTTCGTAGGGCTTGGTGCCTCCTGTGAAGTTTTTGTAAATGCGGGTGAAGGCCGATTCGTGATTAGTCTGGCAAAACAAGCCATTCACCTGATTGAGAAAGTCGTAGCCCGACGTTCCTTGCACCGGCCAGTCTTCGGGTAGAGTTTCCCCGGATTCTAAAATTTTCTCGACGGTGATGTAGCTGCTGCCCAGATGCTGCCGCAGGCGCTCTAAATAACGATGGGGATTGAAAAGGCCATCAATGTGATCCACCCGTACACCATTAATCACGCCCTCATCGACCAACGCTTTGATGAGGCTGTGGGTGATCTCAAAGACTTGGGGGTCGTCAACGCTGACGCAGATGAGCTGATTCACCGTAAAAAAGCGACGGTAGTTGAGTTCTTCTGCTCCCACCTTCCAGTAAGACAGGCGAAAGAACTGATCGGCTAACAACGTATCGAGCAAATCGAAGTTGGGTTTATCCCCCTCCTCGCCTTTTTCAGAGGCCAGATTGACTTCATTTTCGGGCTTGCCGTTGAAGATGGCGATATTGCTATCGATGAAGGCCTGAATGTCTGAGTTGGACTGGTAGAGTTCCCACAGTAGCCCTTTGACGAAGGCAACCTGATCTCGATACTCGCGCCCGCCACTTTCTGCGATCGCACTTTTGAGCAAGTAGAGAATCCCTAGCAATTTAATAAAGTCAGGATGCTCACGCCCCAGCGACCCGCGCAGTCGTTCGAGGTCATAGGTCATCAGTTGGGTGTAGGACTCAATCCGCAGGGGCAGTTTCAGGTCGTAGTAGGTAATACTGAGGCCCGATGCTTCGTATTTAAGCTGCAGATCACCATTCTCAAGGCAGCGACCATAGAAATCGCCCAGCATGGGAGCCAACACCTTGCCTTCAATGTCTTTGTAGGGATGCTCCCACTGAATATCGAAGAAGTTGTAATAGTCTGAGTTGCTCCCATACTCCATGATGTCCATCAAGAAGATATTGGCGCTGTCGTAGGCCATGTGGTTGGGCACAATATCTTGCAGCCAACCCATCTCGTGATGGTGGAGGGTCTCAATTAACGTTGAAAAATCATCATCCTTGGCCCTGCCGCCCTCTGTAACCTTACCTAGTGCCGGATTAAGCTGACGCGGATCCACCACATCATAGCCGTGGGTGCTGCCGTCGCAGGCCTTGAAGATGGGCGCAGCATAGAGATCAGAGATCCCCAACTGCTTGAGGTAGGGAATAATGGCCTGGGCCGCCTCAAACTTGAAGCTACTGTTGAACTGAATTCGATAGGTGGCAACGGGGATTCGCATACAGACACAGTCATCAGTGAAAGGGGAAGGAAATCAGTCAAGATGCTGATTGGACATACAATACAGCACTTAATGGTTGTATTGTAGCGGAGTTCCCCGAGGCAAGATGTTCCGGCGCACTCATCCCCGGCCCTGACCAACAAGGGTCTGCGGAGTCGGTGCGTTTGTGCCAATTGCCTGCCGAAATCGTGGGAATTGCGATCGCATCTGCCCCCCAGTTCATCAAGATTAAAACGGCCTCATCCCCCTGCCAGCGCCGGACACTGAGCCATTGGCGATCTCGATCATGGTGAACCTCTAGGGCATCGCGCTCAAAATTCATCAACGGCGGCAGCGTCCGTCTGAGCTGGATCAGATGACGGTAAAAGTTCCACAGCGAACCATGGTGGCCTTCATGACGCTGCTCCCAACGGAGGGTCGATTGAGCAAAGGTGTCAGGGCTATCGGCATCGGGCGGCTCGCCAGTGGCGTAAAAAGCCCTAAACTCTCGCTTCCGTCCCTCTCGGACAGCCTCTGCTAAGCCCGGATCGGCATGGCTGATAAAGTACAAAAACGGAGCCTCTTCGCCATACTCTTCCCCCATGAACAGCATTGGAATGGCCGGGGCCAGCAGCACCGCCGCCGCCGATAGCTTCAACCCTTCAAAGCTTGTGAGCTGTGAGAGCCGCTCTCCTAACATACGGTTGCCAACTTGGTCGTGATTTTGGGCGCAAACGACAAACTGAGACCCAGGGCAATCCGTAACGTCACCGCCATGAAACCGTCTGCGATGCTTTGAATAACTCCAGGCGTATACAAAACTTTGCTCCAATGCGCGAGCGAGGTACTCAATGGAGCCATAGTCTTCGTAGTAGCCCTGGCGCTCCCCCGTCAAAAGCGCATGAACACAGTGGTGGAAATCATCATTCCACTGGGCATCAAGATCGTAACCCCCTTTAGGTTGGGGACGAATCAGCCGACCATCATTAAGGTCACTTTCTGCAATCAAGTAAAATGGCTTGCCTTTTTGTTGACCCAAATGTGTAACAGCCTCTTGCAGTTCAAGCAAAAAATGCTTGGCCCCAAAGTCGTAGATGGCATGGACCGCGTCGAGGCGAAGGGCGTCGACATGAAAGTCTCGGAACCAGTAGAGCGCATTCTCAATAAAATATTGGCGCACGCCATCACAGTGAGCCTGATCAAAGTTAATGGCACTTCCCCAAGGGGTGCGGTATTGGTCGGTTTGGTAGGGACCAAAGTTGCTGGTGTAGTTGCCTTCAGGGCCGAAGTGGTTGTAGACCACGTCTAAAATAACCGCCATACCCTGCTGATGGCAGGCATCGACCAAGCGTTTTAGACCCTCAACGCCACCATAGGAGGTTTGCACCGCATAGGGATACACCCCGTCATAGCCCCAGTTGCGATCGCCGGGAAATTGAGCCACGGGCATGATTTCTAAGGCATTGATGCCGAGATCGTATAGCTCACCGAGTCGAGGAATGATGGCGTCAAAGGTGCCCTCTGGGGTGAAGGTGCCCACGTGGAGTTCGTAGCAGATGTAGGAGTCTAGGGACAGATTCCGCCATTGCTGATCTTGCCAGGTATACCGTTGATGATCGACGACTTGCGATCGCCCATGCACCCCTTCGGGTTGGCAGTGAGACGCCGGATCGGGACGAACCATATCGCCGTTGAGCTGATAGGAATAGAACGTACCGTGGCTAGCCTGATCGACGGTGACCTGCCAATAGCCGTCAGATCCACGTTCTAGGGGAATCAAGCGGGGGTCTGATGAGTCTGCGGAGTTCCAGACCTGAATGTCTAGAGACTCTAGAAGGGGTGCCCAGACCTTAAATTGACCGCGATTCCCTGGCAAGACCACCGCACCAACTTCTATTCCCATATTCCAGCTTAGGTTAATGAATATCTATTTATTATGGACCGAGTTGACACCATCAACTTCTGCAGAGGCTTCTATTCATAGTCGTTACAGGGGGGCAAGACTAGGTGGCGTTTGCTTGCCTCTAGTCGCCAATTGCTAAGATATGGAGCAACCATTATTGAGACAGATTTTGCTCAATTGATTGAGTCTAGTTGTAAGACGCATATTGATAGCGCTGTGCCTGCGCCTACTGTACTGGCTTCGGTTAGCGTTCAAGATTAGAGAAAGATGAGAGGGCTGAATGATGACAATGGCAGCGCCGAGAACGAAACCCTATACGGCTGAAGAATATCTAGCCCTAGAGATAGAGTCTGAGGTTCGCAGCGAGTTTCGTGATGGAGAGATTGTTGAAATGACCGGCGGCACCCCTGCACACAATGAAATTACACGGATGCTTATTTTTTTACTGACCATGGCGTTGCGAAAACAGCCCTACAGTATTTTTGTCACTGATCAGCGACTTTGGTTACCTAAATGCAATCTCTATACCTATCCTGATGTGATGGTGATGCCCCGTCCACTGGAGCTGCAGACTGGCCGCAAGGATACGGTGATCAATCCGATTTTTATAGCGGAGATTTTATCGGAGTCTACCCAGGGGTATGACCGAGGTAAGAAGTTTTCGGCCTATCAGACGGTTGCCAGCTTCGAGGAATATTTACTGATTGATCAGTATCAGCCACGGGTGGAGCAGTATGTGCGCCAGGAGGCCAATAAGTGGCTGCTCACGGTCCATGATGGGCAGAAGGCTCAAGTATCTTTGGCATCAGTGCCAGTAGAGATAGAGCTTGCAGATCTTTATGAAAATTTGGAGTTTGATGAGGCGTTGGATAACGCCTGAGCGGAGGAGGCTGCATCGGCATAAAGCTCTCCGACTGCATCTGCCGGCAAGGGCAAGACACTAGGAGGTGTTGTCAGCCCTATAGTAGATGACAAGGATCGGGAATCCCTCAAGTCATGGGTCTTGATGGAACTATTGGGTTCGGGTTGAGGATTAGGGACGTTGATGATCTCTTGGAGATCTGAGTTAAGGGTCTCGGCATTGGCTGACGGCGTGGACGACCCCCATTTCTCCCAGCAGATCGCCCCAACGTCTTTCCCCAGCTCAAAGGCTAATTGAGCTGCAGAACGGAACAGGACAAATGCGATCGCAACGACAGTCCCGCCCTTGTCGACGGCTTGTTCACCTACCACTTGGGCGACGCGTTTCGCCGCAGGAGCTTGCTGCTTAGCCCAGCGGCGAATCTGATCTCGCTGATCAACGGCCCATGCCTTGACCTCATGGTGCGCCATCGCTTCAGAGAATGCCGCGATCTCCTTCCGTGTTGACTCAAGCGTCTTTTCAATAGCTGCAACCTTAGACTGGAGCGTCGCTATCTTTGTCCTCACGCCGCTATTGCTCTGATCTCTCTCAGTATCCGCATCCTCTGGGGCCGCAGCCATAGAGGCAACCGTCGTCGCCTTGGAGATCCGTTCCTGCAATACATTCTGAGGTTTTAGGCGATTCTCAAACTCAATCCATAGCGTTGTGGGATCGTTCGGCCCCACGGATCGAAAATCGGCCTCTAAATAATTTTGAGGTTTAGCACGTTCTACAGCAGTCACCGCTGGCGGCTCACTCTCGGCGGGACTTGAGCAACCGGTTCCCTCCGTATCTCTGACTTCTAAGTCAGGCGCTGCAGCACTTAAGGTTCCCCAAAAACAAAAGCCATTGAGGGGGGGAATTTCTCTGAATCGCTCTGCTCTTGGGGCTGTGTTCTGTGAGTCTAGGAAAGGCTGGATCAGACTCGGCAGATCATAATCATTGAAGTTGAACCGACCCGTTGACTCCGGTGGCTGCTGCTCCGAAGCGGGGTAAATCAGCAGTGCAGCCCTGATTTGCTCGATGGTCACCCCTTGTACATAAGCGGCTAGACAAGCCGCTAGGGCCGCTGGGGCAAAGCCGCGAACCGAAAGCGGTAGGTTTGCAATATTCTCAATGCGTTGAGCATCATTCTGCTGCACAATCGCAAGGTAGCCGTGGTCATACACGGCGGCGATACCGCCCTGTTGAAGATGCGATCTCACCACTGAATTCTCTGGATCCATCGAGAAATAAGCGATCTTCCCCTGTACCCGCTCAGCCATGGCAACAACCCGCGGATCATCAGCATTAAGTACAGCATAGCCATCAGCATGGACAGCGCCAGGGATTACAGAAAACACTTTAGCCCGATGGTCAAGGGTACAGGTGCTGCCAATCTGATCCGAGGCCTCTAGGACTACCCCCACATCGCAGTGCGGGAAGGCCAAGCCAGACCGTAAAATACTGCTGCGCGAGGTCTCTAACACAGCCATATCCACCGTCGGATCCTCTAGGATCAGCTCGGCGCTTTCAGCGTTGGTGGCATCTCCCTGTTTAACGCGGTAATTGCTAATGTAGACACCCTTAGTACTTGTATAGCCCACAGCATCATAGGCTTGGTTAAAAATGTGCGCGATCAAAGGTGTCGGTGATGCAGTTCGACCCGCTGCTGCTGCCACCGCCACAACGGGGATCTGAGTCGGCGCTTCTGCCGGGAACAGCATATCGAGAATCGGAGCGGCCACATTCCGGGCCAACCCTCTACTCGGAGCCATGTGCATCCGTAGCCCAGGGGCCGCGTTGACCTCCACAATCACGCCGTCTACTTCTTTGAGGGGCTTGGTGATATCGGTTGTAATCACATCAATGCCAACAATATCTAAATCGATGATGCGTGATGCTCTCTCTGCTAACCAAATTGTGTCTGGGTGAATCTCTTCGGTGCGGTCAATGGCAGTCCCGCCAGTGCTGAGATTCGCGTTCGCCCGGAGGTAACAGATTTGGTCAGGCTGCAAAATGCTATTAAGCGTAAACCCTTGACGGCTCAACATTTCATCGGTAGCAGCATCAAGTTTTATCTTGGTCAGTGACGTATCATGGCCTTCACCCCGCCGCACATCTTTATTCTCTCGATCAACGAGGGTTGAGATTGTATCCTTGCCGTTACCGACCACATGGGCAGGCACCCGCTCCGCCACCGCAATCACTTTATGGTTGACGACCAAAATGCGGTGATCTCGTCCCCGATAGAAGTGCTCAACAATCACGCCATCAGAGATATCTTTCGCTCGGCCATAGGCAAACTCTGCCTGCCGCCAAGAGCGGATATCAATGGTGATTCCGCGACCTTGATTCCCGTCTAAGGGCTTAATCACAATGGGGTAGCCCCCCAAATCATTAATGGCGTCCTCTAGGTCTCGAAAAGCATAGATCACTTTACCCAAGGGGACGGGAGCGCCCATGCTGGTCAAAATTTCTTTGGTTCTTTCTTTGTCACAGGCCAGCTCCACTCCCAAAACGTTGCTATGAGAGGTCAGTGCTGCCTGAACCCGCTTTTGATGTTTACCATAGCCAAACTGAAACAGACCGCAGGTCTCTAAATATTTCCAGGGGATGCCACGATTTTCTGCTTCTTGAATGAGTGCCTCGGTGCTTGCGCCTTGGGCTGCTCCAGCTCGTAGTGCCCTTAAGTCTTCTAAATCAATACGCAGTTCAGGTTCAGGATAAGTCCCCGTTTCGATAATGTTCTGACACAATCGACGAGCCGCTCTAGTGGCGTAGCATCCGGCTTCTTCCTGTTGATACTCAACAGCGACCTGATAGGTTCCAGGAGATGCTGTTTCACAGCTAGCGCCAAACCCTACTGGCATATCCGCGAGGGCTTGAAGTTCTAGTGCCACATGCTTGAGAATGTGCCCCATCGCGGAGCCTCTTAACTCTCCGTGCAAAAACGCATCTCGGTATTCTGGCGCACAAAATTTCTCTTTCAGGCTGGGTAAGATTCCAACCAAGCCCTGATACAATCCCGGCAAGACATCAGAGGGACCATCGGCTACTTCCTCTAAATCCAGCAACACAACGATGAGCTTTGAGCAGCTAACGCTCCAGTAATTGGGGCCTCGAAGCGTTTGGGTTTGAAGGATTTTCATAGGTCTCCAGGGATTTTACATGGGCTGATGACGGCCTGAAATCTGGCAAGGCTTTAAATATAAATTGCGAAGATTAAGTCTTGTAGTTCGGTGTGATACCGAATTGAATTATTCCGTCGCCTTTACTACAGCTTTTGCTACCTCCCATCAAGGGGAGTAAATCCCTGTTGTTGAATGTTCTCGATCAAGGTGTGGGGGTCGAGGAACGGCAGTAAATTATCCAGCCCCCAGCTTTAGAGTCAACGGCTGAAAACCATATTTATCAAAGGATTTCCTTTCCACCGTCACACCCGTGATCTTGCAATTCCCTACCTCAACGCCTGTCTTTACTGGCTCAAGATTGAATAGTTTTTGTGGATTAAAGTCTGTCTGTAAGCACACCATTGGTGCCATTTGAGACATCAATAATGCGCCCAAAATGTTGGGTTTTGATGACAGACATACCTATATATAGCGGATTTCATAAATATCAGGAGCAGTAGCAGCAATGAGTAAACCAGCTTTTGATATCGGTTTGAGACGCTTGAGCAAACGCCGTTTCAATCGCTTCACTTAAGGCTTGATAATGGGTACCAACTTAAGGCGGGACAGCTTGCCCCGCATGGATTTTAGCTTTTGCCTGATAGAGTAAGCGCTTCAGCCATTTTCGTTAGATAAGACCCACACTAAAGTGTCCCGCTTTAA
>JBHJNL010000118.1:0-26899 GCA_050330855.1 Thermosynechococcaceae cyanobacterium
ATGGGCAATACCATGTGTCAAACTTGACGCCGGAACGGCTTAAGATTCTCACCTTCTTTGCTCTACCTTGTCAAAAGTATTATTTGACCGGATAGCTAACCTGCGGAATGTCCGCTTTAAGTTAACTATTCACTTTTTCGATACAAGGTCAAGATCACAGACGTTCCCCGTTAGAGAATCTAAGCTATAACAAGCAACCTACAGTCTATACGGGTGTACAAAAAGAAACATGACAACTTGGTACTTTAGCTACGGCGCAGAACGCATCGGCCCTCTAGAAGACGCGCCAGCGATCGCACAGGCCCAGCAAAACCCCAACGGCCACTGCTGGAAACAGGGATTTACAGATTGGCTCCCCATCGGGCAAGTCGCTGAACTTAACCCCGGCGCACCTGCCATACCCTCAGCACCACCGCCACCCATATCGGGTAATGATCACGAAATTGATTACAAGCTCTACGGCGAAGATATGCAGTTCGTCGAGATTGAGCTTGATCCAGGGGAAAGTGCGATCGCAGAAGCCGGGGCGATGATGTACAAAGATGCCTCAGTTCAGCTTGAAACAGTCTTCGGCGATGGCTCTGCTAAATCTGCACGGGGCGGCTTCATGGACAAGCTCGTCGGAGCCGGTAAACGCCTCATCACCGGAGAGAGCCTATTCACCACCGTCTTTACCCACACTGGTCAAGGGAAAGCCCACGTCGCCTTTGCCGCCCCCTATCCCGGCACAATTATTCCCGCCAAGCTCAGCGACTATGGTGGACGGCTGATCTGTCAAAAAGACAGCTTTCTCTGCGCCGCCAAAGGGGTTCAAATCGGTATTCATTTCCAGAAAAAGATTCTAACGGGTCTTTTTGGTGGAGAAGGCTTCATCATGCAGAAGCTTGAAGGTAATGGCATGACCTTCTTACATGCAGGTGGCACCATCGTTGAACGAGAGCTAAAAGCGGGTGAGACACTGCACGTCGATACCGGCTGTCTCGTGGCTCTCACCGATTCAGTGAACTATACGATTGAGCAAGTCGGCAGCATTAAATCAGCCCTATTTGCCGGTGAAGGCTTATTCTTAGTTCACCTGACTGGCCCTGGCAAAGTGTGGTTGCAGTCCCTCCCCTTCTCTCGCATGGCAGGCCGGATGCTAGCTGCCGCTCCCCAACGGGGCGGCACACGCGGTGAAGGGTCAGAGCTAGGTGCCATCGGCGCACTAGGGGCACTAGGCAATCTCCTTGATGGTGACTAAGTTCTGCTCTTTGCTTAAAGCGTTAGCGCAGAATTAAAAATACCTGTCGTTGCCATACCGTCTTTCTTGGGAGACGGTATACTATTTCTGTGCTGATTGGCATCAGTTAGGGCATGTAGCTCAGTTGGATAGAGCATCAGATTCCGGTTCTGAGGGTCGGGGGTTCGAATCCCTTCATGCTCGTTAGAGATAAAAGCTTGAAATAGGTAGCATTACAGGGACAGCATTGTTTCCTTAAAGGGTGATGCCTCCTAGAAGCTCGTAAATTCATCGGTTTCAGCGACGAAATTTTGTCAGTCCCCCCCTGTAGAGAACAGTGCCATTTCATCGATGCTGGAATCAATCAAACAACTTCCACAATGGGTCACATTAGCCCTCGCGATTCCGTTGGCGACCCTTAACCTGTGGGTGATCTCGTGGATTTTTGATACGGCCCAGCCCCTGATCACGATCCTGATTGTGGCGAATATCCTTGCGTTTCTATTGGACTATCCCGTTCAATTACTGCAGCAGCGGGGGGTGGCTCGGGGCTATGGTGTATTAATCATTGTGGTGATAGCGATCGCGGCATTGGGCACCTTTGCTGTGACCCTTGCACCGCTATTGCTAAGGCAGCTCACCGAATTAACCAGTCGTTTACCTAGCTGGATCGACTCCAGTGGTCAGCAGCTCCACAGCTTTGATGATTGGTTAGGGGCGCAGCATCTCCCTGGCGATTTTAGTGGTGTTGCCAAATCATTAAGTGGCTTACTTCCCGATGAGCTAAAGTTGTTGCCCAATCAGGCATTAGGCTTTGCTTCTAGTCTGGCCGACCGCATTATTGAGGTTCTCCTAACGGCGGTCTTTACGCTGTATTTGCTACTGCACGGCAATGCCTTCTGGAACGGCTTTTTTGCCCGACTCCCTGAGCCGCTGGTGCAGCCGATTCGTCCCGTTTTGCGACAACAGTTTCGCAATTATTTTCTAGGGCAGGTGACAATCGCAACGCTGATGGGCCTCACTCTCTCAACCCTCTTTTTTCTGCTCAAAATCCCCTACTGGCTGGTGTTTGGCCTCGGCATTGGCATCACTGTATTGATTCCCTTTGGTGACTTTTTAGGCATTGCAGTGGTGAGCCTGTTGGTGTCTTTCAAGAGCGTTTGGTTAGGGGGTGAAGTGCTGGTCATCTCTGTCTTGGCCGATCAGATTATCGATAATGCGATCGCACCCCGAATTCTCAGCAAACTGGTGGGGTTAAACCCCGTTTGGGTGCTTATGTCGCTGCTTGTGGGGGCGCAGGTCGGTGGCATTATTGGCGTTCTGATTGCGGTGCCCCTCGCTGGGGCTATTAAGGTGATTTTAGATAGCCTATTGCCGATTCCGTCTGCGCTCCTCAACGACATAGAGACGCTAGAACATCAAACTGACATAGACCTGTCATTAAAATGACATAGGTTTTGTGTTGAATTGAGGTCGAGCATTCAAGGCTTAAAATACTTTTCTGGCTAGAATGCTGCCCAACTCTAAGTTGATAAACCGGAGGGGCGCACCCTGCCCTCATTGAGGGCAGGGTCGTTGACGGATGTTATGCCGTGAGTTCCTTGACCTTAGCCATGATACCAACGGGGTCAATCCCCTGGTGAGGATACTGTTCCCACAGACCGCCGCAGCCTTCTTCATGGGTGCCCAGGTAGGCAAACTTAGGCGTTAACCCGCGCTCTAGTAGCCAAGAACCAAAGCGACTGCCAAGGCCAGTGCGACGGTTGAAGGGTTCCACCACCAAGACGAAGGGGGAGGCTCCTACTTTTGCGATCGCATCTTCATCGACAACATTAAGCGTAGATTTGTTGATCAAACCCACATCAATGCCTTCTTCCTTGAGACGTTCCACCGCATCCAGAGCGCGATAGACCGCATCACCAAAGGCAATAATGTAGCCTGCCGTCCCTTCACGAACCACGTCATCCTTACCAGGGGTGAAGGTGTAGTTACCCCCAAACAGCTCATTACCGTCGCTGCCTAACAGCATGGGCACCTTCGAGCGAGTCGAGAAGATGAAGCGCAAGCCAGGGTTATTGAAGACCGACTTCACACAGGCTGTCATCTGATTAGCATCCGCCGGGAAGAACAGGCGCGTTTCGTAGCCATCATCTAAACCATTATCGGCAAACATGTTGTTGATGCCGAAGTGACAGGTGTTATCTGCCATGTCATCAATCCCGGCGTGAGAGAAGTGACAGAGCAGATTAGAGCGATTCAACCGCGCCATCGTAATCTCAGAAATACACATCTCTAAAAAGGCACTGAAGGTGGCAAAAATGCCCTGCTTACCTGCTTCCATGCCGAAGCCTGCCGCAGCCGAGAGGTTGCCGCGCTCTTGAATACCACCGCTGATGAACACTTCAGGGTGGGCACCACGAATATGCTGCAAACCGCAGGATCCTTCTAGATCACTATCCACGACGAGTACATTTTTCTTGCGATCCGCCTCGCTCATTTTGCCCAGCACTTCGACCACGGCCTGACCGAAAACATTCCGGTTCGAGCCTTGCTGATCGGATGCACCAAGGAACTGGTAAGTATTCTTGGGCGCTTTAATATTCTTCAGGTACTCCACTGCCGCGCTATGGCCGCGAGTTTCAAGATACTTGAGCGCCAGCTCTACCGAAATCACGTCGTGGCCGTGGTTAGAGCCTTCTAACCCTTCGATACCGGGGCACATGGGGCGCTTATTGATCACTGCGATTGGCCCAGGCGTATTGATCGCCTTGCAAATATTTGCGTAGAGGCTATCGATATCTTCGCCGTCGCCTTCTAATACCGTGAGGCCGTGGCCTTCTAAGGTTTTCTTGACGCTGAAGCCGGGGAGATATTTGGACGGATTACCCGCAATAGTGACATCGTTATCGTCAATGAGCAGCTTAACGTTGAGGTATTGGCCCACCGCTAGACGAGCCGCTTCAGCATCGTTGCCTTCTTGTTGGGAACCATCGGAGCCGAGACAGAAAACAGCTTTGCCAGGGTTAGCAATCGCAACCCCATTCACATAGGGCCACATGTGCCCCAAACGCCCGGAGCTAAACTTAACCCCCGGCGTCAAACCCAATTCCGGGTGGCCGGGTAGCGTTGAATTAGCACCACGATATTGCATCAACTGCTCTGCAGGCAGATCGCCATCCAACGTCGCCATTAGATACTGAGTCCCGACCCGATGCCCTGCTTCGTCAAAGAAGATGGGCACGTAGTTGTCGGGCTGACTCTTGAAAAGTGCATCAAGGATCATCACTTCTGGCACGGTGTCGTAGGGACCACCCGTGTGCCCGCCGACACCTCTAGCTGCGCCCGTTGCTGTAAAGAAAATTAGTGCATCGCGGCAGAGCTGAATATTAAACTTGAGCGCCTCTCGCTGCTCATCGGTGAGTGTGCTGACCTTTGGATCAAGCTTGACGGCCTTATAGGCCCCTAAATCAATGGGAAATGTCCCGACATTAATGCTCATGAAGATTACCGTCCTGTGGAAGTCTGCGCCTAAGCCCTCATATAAATTTAAGCTGTCATAGACATGACAATTCATGAGGGCAAGTTATGTTTCTCTATACTCCCACTAATTCGGATGTCTCAAAAGGGGGACTAGGCAAATTGCAGAAATCTAAAGTTGAGGGTCACTTATTCATCGGACTGATGGTCATCGGACTGGTGGCAATAGAAGATCTCAGTGCTAGATTGACCTTAATCGGTGAGCCAACCAAAGAGCTGTTGAACTGTAAGTTCAACGGTGGTGGCAAAGGCCGGGACGGGCAGTATCATTTGTGACTCATCAAAAAATCGTGGCGTCTGGTTTGACTGATAGCTAAAGACACAGGATTCCTCAGAATCGATCATCCAGCCCATCTCGGTACCATGCTCTAGGCAATGCAAAATATTGAGCAGAACCTTTGTATGTTTTTGTCCTGGGGATAGGATTTCGATAGTCCAGTCAGGCGGCAACTCAAATCGATTGGCGACGCGGCCATTGGGCTGCCGAGGAATACGATCCCAGCGAAATACTGAAACGTCTGGCACCAGCGATCGCCCCCCGAAGGTACAGCGGAGTTCAGGATAAGCATGAGCAATCTTCGATGGACTGAGCGCATTGTCTATATCTCGCGTCAAAACGCGCTGCAGCGTACTGTGTTCACCTTGAGGCATCGGCTTTTGGATAATTTGACCGTCGATATATTCACTGGCAGGCTTTGTTTCAGGCTGCTGCAAAAAGCCTTCTAGGGTGATGGGTCGAGTGGGTGTCTGAACCATAGGACAGGAGCTAAGCAGCTTTGATGGTTGTTGCTCTATCCCTCTATGATACCGGCAACGGCGATGGAGCTTCTCTGTAACGAACATACTCGAATGCTTCTATTCCAAACAGCTCAATCTGTTGGTAGCTATGAAAAGACCAATAGGTTCCATACAGTTTGGCTCCTTGAGCCTTTAAATGCTTAGCCAGCTTAATTTCAGCTTTTCTAGAGGTCTGAGTGAGAGCCGATGGCGGTAGCATCACCGGATCAGTATTGCTGAGTTCGCTGGTAGAAGTGACTTCCATCGGGTTTGATTCAAGAATTAAGTTCGTTACGATTTTATTGAATTTGCGATGGTCACCGACCAGCCTATGTCCTTTGGACAGGCTTTGCCAACAGCCATCGCAACGCCTCCAATCATTGAAATAAGCAGAGTTCATCAATCCCAGTTCCTTGCCCCTGCTTTGCTCGCACCTTGACAGGTATGATGTTTGAGTCTCTTAAAAAAGTATTAACCCCGTGGAAGACCTCGTTCGTGGCCTCGAAGAATTCAAGCAGAGCTACGTTGCTAAACACCATGCCCTGTTTGAAGAACTCGCTCACGGTCAAAAACCACGCGTTCTATTCATTACCTGCGCCGATTCACGGGTCGCTCCGAACCTGCTCACCCAAACGGACTTGGGTGAATTATTCGTGATTCGCAATGCTGGCAATATCATTCCGCCCTACGGTGCAGCCAATGGCGGCGAAGGAGCCACCCTCGAATATGCTATCAGCGCCCTCGGCATTGAGCAGGTGATTATCTGCGGCCATTCCCATTGCGGAGCCATGAAGGGACTCCTTAAACTCAACAAACTTCAAGAGGGGATGCCCCTGGTCTATGACTGGCTCAAGCATGCTGAATCCACCCGGCGCATGGTGATGGATAACTATCCTGAGGCGAAGGGGGAAGAGCTGGTCGAGATTTTAGTGGCCGAGAACGTCTTGGTTCAGATCGATAATCTCAAAACCTATCCGGTGGTCCGCTCTCGGCTGCAGCAGGGCAAGCTGCAAATTTATGCCTGGGTCTATCACATTGAGACGGGCGAGGTCTTGGCCTACGACGCTGAAAGCCATACCTATCTACCGCCCCAAAGTCTACTGACTAACGATAGCGGCTCGGCCCAACAAACCGTACATCCAAAATATAGCCGCACTCATGCACCGCCAGTGGCCTGTGAGATTCCTCTGGCACGACAGCAAAAGACCGCCGCCGCTCACAAAGGAACCGCGCCGCAATCTATCCCTTACCGATTTGGGGTGTCCTAGAAGATCGCGTGGGGTAAACCGAACGTTGATGCGGGTTTTCTTCACTCTAAATCGAGTTTTTTAATATTAGTTTCGGCAACCTCTATCGCCATAGGGAGACAAACCGTATAGGTTATTTTTGTCTCAGTGGCTACGATGAATTCATGCAGGTGAAACGAGTTGATTTATCTCACTTGCAGAATACAAATGGAGGCAAACCCATGACTTTAGTACACTGGACCCCTTGGCAAGATCTTGACTCAATTGAGCGTCGCTTAAACCATCTATTTGAGCAGGATTTCGCACCAAATTCGCGCGGCTTTTCTGTGCCTGCCGCAGAGCTGTCTCATGACGAGGATGCTGTTTACCTAAAGCTTGAAGTTCCTGGCATTGATGCCAATGATCTTGATGTTCAAGTAACTGAGAAGACCGTCTCAATCAGCGGTGAGCGCAAGGCTGTAGCGTCAGCAGACGACAATACTCGCTCTGAGTTTAACTACGGCAAGTTCCAGCGCGTGATTCCACTTCCGGCGAGAGTTGACAATACTCAGGTTGCCGCTGACTACAAAGATGGCATCCTGCATTTGACGCTGCCCAAGGCAGAAGCTGAGAAAAATAAAGTTGTGAAAGTTGCGATCGCATCTGCAGCGTAATTCATTCAGCAATCCTTCATCGCTCTCCTGAGCATTGAGGACTTCATCAATAGGTTTCTCTTGCACCTAGCAATAAATATATTGCTAGGTGTTTTTTATGCAGAAAATAGGCTTGGCTCACGATAAAGCCACTACCATCGGTAAGGTTTTGAGGCGTCACGGCCTTGAGACTTCACGGTCAATCAGACAAGATATTCACGGATAGTTGTGCGCTTCCTGCGGCTTCATGCTAGGCTAGTACAGATGTTCCAAATATTTTGTCACTGATCATTATAAAGTCAGTGATGTTGGATCATTTGATGCTGTTTAAATATAAGTTTTGCGATCGCCCATGGCTTCTTTAACAAGAGTTCAGCAAGAATTGTTTGATTGGCTGGTAGAGTACATCAACCAGCATCAGCATGCCCCCTCCATTCGGCAGATGATGCAGGCGATGCATCTCAAATCTCCGGCTCCAGTCCAGAGCCGTCTTGACCATCTGCGCAAAAAAGGGTTCGTAGACTGGGAAGATGGGCAAGCCCGGACCTTAAGAATTGTCCACCCTGACTTTACTCAGCATCAATCGGAATCAGTCCCCATTTTGGGTGCGATCGCAGCCGGAGGACTGATCGAAGCCTTCACAGAAGCAGACGAACACCTCGATCTCAGTCAAAGTCTGTTTGCCAGCCACTGCTATGCCCTGCGCGTCAATGGTGACAGCATGATTGACGCGCATATCGCAGATGGTGATTTGGTCGTTATGCAGCCCGTTAGTGAAGCCAAAACCCTTAAAAATGGAACCATTGTAGCCGCTCAAGTGGAAGGGGAAGGCACCACCCTAAAGCGTTTTTATCTGGACGGACAGCAGATCACGTTAGAGGCTGCCAACGACGCCTATGAACCCATCAAAGTCCCTGCCCATCGCGTGAGTGTGCAGGGTTCCCTCGTTGGCATTTGGCGCGACTACATTTAATCTCAATTTACTCAATTAACTGATCGGTAATTTTTCCGCGTAGGGCAGAAATTACCACCACCCTTGGCGATGCTAAGTAGTTATGGGCGCTCGGGTCGCCACTGCGTCCGTTAAAGTTGCGATTGGTCGCATAAATGCCTGTCTCTTGCGGCCCTAGTACACCTGCCCCCGCGTTGATGCAGGCTCCGCAACCCGACTTAAGAATTTGAGCGCCGGCCTGCTCTAAACACTGCAAATACCCCTTTGCTTCAGCCTGCTGCCGAACGGCCTGTGAAGCCGGTACGACAAAGAGCTGGACCTGGGGATGAAGGGTTGGTGCGGCTCCGTTCATTTGTTGATATTCACGGATGGCCGCTGCAGCTTCGGCTAGATCATGGAGCTTACCGCCAGTGCAGGAGCCAATGAAAGCGCAGGTAATGGGCACCTCGCCCAATTCGCTGATGCCCACCACCTGATCGGGCTGGGGGGGGCGGGCGACCTGGGGTTCTAGTGCTGAAAGATCAAAGCAGTAAACCGTCTCAACGTCGGCATCTGGGTCACTGAACACGACCTCGAGGGGGGGGGGCTGGCCTTTCTCACGAAGGTAGTTTTCTGTGACATTATCTGGGCCAATCAAGCCACACATGGCCCCGCATTCAATAGCCATATTGGCGAGGGTCATGCGCTCATCCATCGGCAGTTGCTGGATGATGGCGCCGCGAAATTCAATCACTTTACCGGTGGCACCGCTGCAGCCGATCTGTCCCAGCAAAAAGAGCATGATATCTTTGGCGCTAATCCCCGCCGGGAGGGTTCCTGACAGCTCCACCACAATGGTGGGCGGCACCCGAATCCAGACATCTCCCATGGCAAAAATATTCGCCATATCCGTGGAGCCAACCCCAGTGGAAAAGGCTCCAAAAGCGCCATAGGTGCAGCTATGGGAGTCGGTACCCGCCACAATCATGCCAGGGCGAATGAACCCCTGTTCGGGCAAGAGCACATGGCAAATACCGGCGGCTTCTCCAGGAGAAACCATGTCGAGCAAATGACAGTCCTGCGCTTTGGCGAAGGTCACCATATCTTGATACATGGCATTGGCTCCCGAGTCAGGGCGAATATCGTTGACTTGGATAAAGTGATCGGCCACCAATACGAGCTTTTGACGATCCCATACTTTGGCGTCAGCACCAAAATGCTGATGGAAGAGGGTGGCCACTGGACCTGCGATCGCATCGTGGGACATCGCCAGATCTACCTGAGCAAACACCAGCTCCCCTGGTTGGACGTAGGCATTGCCAGACGCACGGGCCAACATTTTCTCTGCCATCGTCATCGGTCGCGGCAGCGTCTGACTCTTGGGGCTGTTCACCTCTCCCTGCTGGCGCTTTTGATTGAAGGCGAATAGTCCCCCCGCCTCAGTAATCGCGGTGACCACGGGATCGGGGGTCTGCTGATCGAAATATTCTAGCGGGAGACCAATATTGATGCTGTTGCGGTAGAAGATTTCAGCAAAGGAGCGAGCACGCACTTTCTTGATCCCTGCCGCCTGAATAGCGAGGGGTGCATACTCTCGGCTAGAGCCGCAGCCAAAGTTCTCACCGGCTTCAATGACGTCGTAGTTGAGAAGCTGGTCTATGCCAATCAGATGCTCTAGGGCATAGCGTCTTAGGTGTTTTGGATCGCCGTTTGTCCCTCGTTTCGCTGGGATAATATCGTCGGTGTTGATATGATCACCAAGCTGCAGGACCTTTTCCTTTGTCATGCCTCGCGTCTCATTTAGGGCGTGTCATCTGCGGCGTGTCATCACTATCAGCCACACAGCAGCCGTCAGATTAATCGTGCTTAGGCCCCCACGTTTTGTGGAACTTACGTTCTCTGAGCGCATGCTATCTGAGGGTGAGTTCGTCAGAATCGAGCCGGAATCGTGTTTCAATGAGTCCTAAATCTGTCGGTGCTGGATCCGGCTGTCTCGCGTCTGTAATCAACCAGTCCAATGCTGCCGCTTTAACATCGATGGTCGCCCCAGTTTTGTCGACACAATATCGCCCAAACACCAACTTGTCGACGAGTCGTACATCTGGCCCCAGGCAGGAATATTCAAAAATGACGCTATTATCGACGGTGGCTCCCCCACAGATGCGGCAGTTAGGACCGATCATCGTGGGTCCGATAATCTTGGCCCCATCTTCAATTTGGGTCATTGCACCAATATAAACAGGGCCTTGGATTTCGACCTTGTCCCAGTTCGCCGACACGTTCAAGCCCGTAAAAACGCCAGGAAAGACTTCACGGCCGGGCACAGCCACGTTTTTAATTTCGCCCCTCAAGACGCTGCGGATGGCGTGCCAGTAATCGGGGACTTTGCCAATATCAACCCATTGAAAGTCCATGACGGTGCCGTAAAAGGGCGCTCCCATCTCGACGAGTTTCGGGAACAGATCACCGCCAATATCAAAGGTTTCACTCGATGGAATCAGATCTAGAATTTCGGGTTCGAAGATATAAATGCCGGTGTTGATGTTGTTGCTGAGGGCTTCTTCAACGCTGGGCTTTTCTTGAAAGGATTTGATACGCCCTTCTTCATCGGTGACAACGACGCCGTAGCTCGAAACATCAGCCGGATCAACGTTCTTCATAACGATGGTTGCGATCGCACCTTTTTCTCGGTGCCACTTCACCGCTTCCGTAATATCGAGATCAATGAGAGCATCTCCGCAGAGCACCACAAAGGTATCGTCAAAGAAAGGCGAAAAATCTTGAATGCGTCGCATGCCACCGGCAGAGCCGAGTGCAGCCCCCATCAGCGTACCGTCGGGCTTGATGTAGCCTTCAAACGAATAGGCAATCTCGACCCCAAAGCGCTGACCATCTCGAAAGTAGCTTTCAATTTCGTGGGCCAAATGACTCACATTCACCATAATTTGGTCAAACTGATGCCGCCGGAGCAGTTCCACCAGGAACTCCATTACCGGCTTCTGCAGGATGGGAATCATCGGTTTAGGAACCGTAAACGTAATGGGGCGCACCCGAGTACCTTTCCCAGCGGCCAAAATCATAGCTTTCATAGATGAGATCTAAAACAAAAAACTCTTAGGTTGTCGGTCCAAGCATCAGATCGTTCAGAACAGAGAGGGTCCAGAACACCAGCATTGAATCCTGCCCTTAATTTAACCACAGCATTCAAAAAATCATAGGGCATAGACTCGACCGTTAATCAGTAGGCGTGTAATACCTTTAGCAGATAAATGAGACTCTGTTTTGTGTAATAAGTCTCCGCTCGGAACCTTAATGACGCGCTGCGAACGCTGGGAGAACCGACGTGCAATCCGATGATTCTCAAAGACGGGTAGGGTTTTAGACTGACTTTCAGTTTCGGGAATACGCCCTAAGTCTCCAAACTCTTGAAGGGGGCGAACAATTAGCTCAGCAGAACGATCAATGACGAGGTAGCAGGGGTTAGGGATCACGGCCTCTAGCAATGGAGTGATCTCAATCGCAGAAGTGGCCTGCAGAGCCATCGATTCTGCACTATCGTCCTCCTCTTCGTCTTCTAAATCGTCCTCCTCTTCGTCCTCATCGTCTAAGTCCTCATCGTCTAAGTCATCGTCATCCTCAAAATCATGCTCGATTTCAGCAATCAGCTCCTCTAACTCAGGTTCAGTCGTTGTGGATTGCTCATTTGTTTCCTGAGCATCAGCTTCCTGCGCGTCATCCACTAACTCCTTTTTAAGCGTCACCTTTTTCTTCGGCTTCAGGGTCGGCGGTGCAGGGGACGTAATATCAGATGCTGCACTGACTTGAACCGGCGCTGCTCTACCGCTTTTAATCGCTATAATCTCGTCATACTCTGGGTCAGACAACTGCTGCTTTAAGAGCCGCCGAATGGTAGAGCTACTGACCTCATACTGCAGGGCAAGGGTTGCAATGGTCTGCTCCGGTTCACGGAAACGCTGGGTAATAGCTTGTTTATCGGCATCAGAAAGCTTACTTCGAGTCATAGTCAGTCCACAACAGGCCACAGCCCCGTTACAATTAGGAACCACTGAGAGTAGTCCTTCCTTATCCTATTATGTCCTCACCTAACACCTGAATATTTATGCCGCTCAGTCGCTGAAGTTTTTGGCCTGTGTTCTCCCTGTCAAAGTCAACAGGCCCAATGCAGTCCCGAAGAGACGCTCCTAAGCTTCGACCTTGACGCCTCGCCAAAACGCAACATAGCCCGCAATATTTTTAGCGGCATCCTTGGGTTCTGGATAATACCAGGCCGCATCCTTATTGGTGTCACCGTTGACATCTAGGGTGTAGTAGCTGGCAACGCCTTTCCAAGAGCAGGTGGTGTGGGTGTCACTGGCTTTGAAATAGTCTGAGTTAAGCGAGTCAGGGGGAAAATACTGATTTCCATCCACCACTTCACATTGATTGCTTTCGGCTAAGACTGTGCCATTCCAGGTTGCTTTGGGCATGAGTTTGAACCTCCGGTGTATAGAATTCTTCAACCATAGTGTTTTTAGAGCCTGTGCGGGGAAAACTAAGGGGAAAGCACTTCAATCCATTCCTGTCAATGCAGCGCTATGTCTACGTTAAAATCTAGAACGTCTTTTGAAAATATCGATCTATTTCTGACTCAGCAAGATACCTTAAGCGCCTTGATGGTTTGGACTGTGTTTGAAGGATTAAGCTTTTTATTGCTGCCCACCTTTCAGATCATTACAGGGGAACACCAACGACTGACCTGGATTTTACTCAGCGGATCCCTCGGCGTGACGGGGTCAGTATTGATTGGGATCAGCTCTGGCCTCATTCAGCATTACCACAATAAGTTGCCCAAACGAGGCACCAACAAACAGATGCTGATCAATGCAGCCCAGGCACTAAGCTGGGTCGGCTTAGTGGGGGTGGGATTCCCGCTGATTATGATCATCATTGAACTAGGGCTGCTCATTACCGCTGGCAAACCGAGCTAAGCCATCAGTATTTTTACTTAGTATTTCTGAAGTTTGTAATTTTCTATACTATATTTAAGTAAGGTAAACAACGTTCGGGATCGATCCTGCAAGAGTTCATGCCCTCGACGACACCCAGCTCATCAGACCAACGCTACGATCCTGAGTTACTGGCGAAACAATATTTTTGGCGACCTTTTCAATTGATGTGGCGGGCAATTCAGATTGTCAGACTACTGGGGGGCTTTGCCCTCAATCTTCAGTGGGATCGGTGGACGAATCAATCGGAACGCAACCGTTTTCGGCGAGCCATTCAACTGCGAAAAGTTTTGACACGATTAGGACCGACGTTTATCAAGATTGGTCAGGCGCTCTCAACTCGGCCTGATCTAATCCAAAAGGAATTCCTGGAAGAGCTGATTTTGCTGCAGGACCAACTGCCACCCTTTCCCAATGAGGTTGCTTTTGCATTGATTGAGAAAGAATTAGGACAGCCCGTTTCAGAACTATATCGAACGATTTCACCGGACCCCATCGCAGCGGCCAGCTTGGGACAGGTCTATCGTGGTGAATTATGGACTGGAGATGCGATCGCAATCAAAGTCCAGCGACCCAAGCTATTGCCAAAGCTTTCCCTTGATCTTGTCCTCATCCGTAAAGCGGCCATTTGGTTCGGTCCCTTTTTGCCCCTCAATCTTGGACACGACCTATCGCTCGTTGTAGACGAGTTTGGCACTAAACTCTTTGAAGAAATTGATTATCTCAATGAGGGCCGCAATGCCGAACGCTTTGCCCAAAACTTTGCGGCCTTCCCAGAGGTTAAGGTTCCTGAGATTTACTGGAAATATACCAGCGGCCGAGTGTTGACCCTAGAGTGGATCGAAGGGACCAAACTCACGGCGTCTCAATGCATGGTTAACGGCAAGAAAGACCCTGACGCATTGGTGCGGACCGGGGTTGTTTCCGGTCTACGTCAGCTTCTTGAATTTGGTTTCTTTCACGCCGATCCCCACCCTGGCAATCTCTTCGCAACGCCAGATGGCCGGATGGCCTACATCGATTTCGGGATGATGGATCAACTCGATCAAGGGACAAAAGAAACGTTAGTAGACGCCGTCGTTCATTTAGTGAATCAAGACTACAGCTTACTCGCCAATGACTTTGTCTCCCTAGGATTTTTAACGCCTGACACCGATATTCGCCCCATTATTCCGGCCTTAGAATCTGTCTTTTCAGAAATCATTGACGTGAGTGTTCGAGACTTCAACTTTAAGTCGATCACCGATCAATTCTCAGAGCTGATGTACGAGTACCCGTTTCGGCTCCCAGCCAAGTTTGCATTAATTATCCGTTCGCTGGTGACGCAAGAAGGCGTCGCCCTGTGTCTCAATCCTGACTTCAAAATTGTTGAAGTGGCCTATCCTTATATTGCTCGCCGCCTTCTGGCCGGAGAGACCCCTGAGTTTCAGCGCCGGTTACTCGAAATCTTGTTCAAAGACGGCAAGTTTCAATGGCAGCGGCTCGAAAACCTAATTGAGATTGCCCGAAGCGATGACAGCTTTGACCTGATCCCCACAGCACAGATCGGCGTTCAGTATCTCTTGTCTGGCGAAGGAGGATTCTTCCTTAGACAGGTCGTATTAGCCTTGACCGAAGATGATCGCCTCCATACAGAAGAAGTGGGCCGTTTGTGGGAGTTAGTCAAGGATGACTTTCAGCCCCAGCGTCTTTTGGGTGCCGCCTTCGGAGCCATGGCTAGTTTTTCTGAAGAGGCCGTGGCTAATTGGCCCCCGGTTGCCGCCATTGCCGCAGCTCGGCGGCAGCTTCAAGGCGCAGCATAGCGACATTGTGAGCAATGCGGTCAATCTACCGGTCAATTTCTACGATCAAGTTTTTATTTTCTAAGGACACACTGATTCATGTATTACGCTCCCCCCTATACCCTCATGCTGGCCGGGTTTATTGGCGCTCTCCTCTGCGGGAAAGCCTTTGAGGTCGTCCTCACTGAGCAAGTCAAAGCTTGGTCAAAGGATCGTACGGGAAGTATTCTTGAGCAGATGAACAGTTTGTCAATGCTTTTGCCCTACACCGGCATTGCGTTTTTTACACTAATTTTTCTCGGAACGGGGTTGATGCTGTTTGGATTTACGATTGGCCTCAGCTTTTTGATCGCGCTACCTTTAACACTACTCACGACGGCCCTGATTTGGGGACAGCTTAGAAAGTTGCTGGTGCAGTTAGAAGAGGGCGGTTCCAAGGCTCTAGAATACAAATAGTTGCCTAGTCTCGCAGCGTTGATAGACGGTGTTGTGTCTACGATCCGTTTTTGTCGTCTGCTCTGCTTGTACTGGTCAATGCTGCTGACCGCAATTGAGATCTCTGTTCATGCAAATCCAAGATCGTTCTTTGATAGACTCTGACCCGCCCCATATTCTCTTAGAGCGCCAAGCCACAATTCAGCGCACAACCAAAGAGACAGATATTTCTGTATCCTTAAATCTAGATGGTCAGGGACGAGCGGATAGCCATACTGGTGTGCCTTTTTTAGATCATATGCTGGATCAAATTAGCTCTCACGGGTTAATTGATCTGACGGTGAGGGCCACTGGCGATCTTGAGATTGACGATCATCACACCAACGAAGATGTGGGAATTACCTTCGGACAATCGCTGGGCAAGGCGCTAGGCGATCGCAAAGGCATCCATCGGTTTGGGCATTTTCTTGCGCCCTTAGATGAAGCTTTGGTTCAAGTTACCTTAGATTTTTCGGGGCGGCCTCACTTGAGCTATGGGTTAGAGATTCCCACGCAACGGGTTGGCACCTACGATACTCAACTGGTGCGGGAGTTTTTTGTGGCGGTGGTCAACCACAGTCAAATGACACTTCATATCCGTCAGCTTGACGGCATTAACTCTCATCATATTATTGAGGCCACCTTTAAAGCCTTTGCCCGTGCGCTGCGGATGGCGATCGCAATTGATCCAAGGCGATCGCAGTCTATTCCTAGCTCTAAAGGTGTCCTTTAGCTGCATTACTCGTCGTCTTCATCATCTGTTTCGAGTAAAAGAGGCTCTAACAAGTCATCATCATCTTGAGACCAGTTAAAGTCTGCATCATCACCTTGGATAAACCGGCCAGTCTCTTCAATCCAGTGATAAATCGAAGCATTGACGCTCGGTGCAATCGTGGAGCTGACCTGATGGCGGGGCTGAGCCTGTAGGGAAGGATTAGAAATCATGGTGACACACGTCCAAAGCATTATAGGAGGTTAAATAAAATTTGCCCCGATTAAATGCTCAAGTTCTAAGTGCTTTCACCCAACTTTTCAGCAGATCCCTGGATTTATGCCCAAATTCACTGTCTTGATGCGAACAGGCCTTAAAAAACTCCAGAGATACAGTCTCAACCAAGCGCGGTGGCACTCTGTAGGGACGTATCTTCTGGAGTCAGGGTGAGTCTATAGCGGTCGGCTAAGTTAGGGTAGCCTTTCTTGAGCAGATTTCGCGCTCAGTTGTTTTGGCATTTTAACCAATACGTACACCAAGATCTTGGCGGATATGGGTGCATACCCATTTGTTGCCATGAAGACAAAAGCTAAGGCTAATTGAGCGCTTCTGCACCACCAACAACCTCAAGTAGCTCTTGGGTAATCGCCGCCTGACGAGCCTTGTTGTAGGTCAAGGTCAGGCTCCCGATCAATTCACTGGCATTCTCGCTGGCGTTGTTCATTGCCGTCATCCGAGCCGCAAGTTCACTGGCCGCAGATTCCTGTAGTGAACGAAGCAACTGGTTGTTGAGGTACAGAGGCAACAGCGCATCCAAGATTTGAACAGGATTTTGTTCAAAAATCATGTCTGAAGCCATCGCCTGGGGGGTGCGAGTCACCTGCTCCCGCTCCACCTCAAACTGTCCGCCCCGCGTGGTGAGCCGGAAGATTTCGTCGTCTGCCACTTCTAAACCTTGGGGGTCTAGGGGCAGTAGTGTCTGAATCACAGGCCGTGAACTGACCAGGGACAGAAAACGGGTATAAATTAATTCAACCCGATCTACGGTGTCCGAGAGAAACAGAGACAGCAGCTCATCACCAATATTAGAGGCTTCCTCGGCAGTGGGGATTTGCTCAAGACCACCATAGGTAGCGTCAATGGGCTGCTCCCGTCGTTGGAAGTACTGAATGGCTTTACGACCCACCAGTACAAAGGTGTAGTCAATGCCGCTCGCTTTTAGCTCTTTAGAGCGTTCTTCAGCGCGGCGAATCACATTGGAGTTATAGGCTCCACAGAGACCCCTATCGCCGGTGACCACCAAGAGGGCAACTTTTTTGACGTCGCGCTGTCGAAGCAGCGGTAGGTCCGCTTCTTCAAATCGAAGCCGTGCCTGCAAGCCATAGAGAACCTGAGCTAAACGGTCTGCAAAGGGACGGGTCGATAAAACCTGCTCTTGGGCACGACGCACTTTAGCGGCGGCCACAAGCCGCATAGCCTCAGTGATTTTTTTAGTGTTTTTGACCGTGGAGATGCGATCGCGAATCGCCTTTAGATTTGCCATCTATTCCCCCTAGGCCGTGGCTGCAAAGGTTTTCTTGAAGTCGGCTATGGCTG
Source organism: Thermosynechococcaceae cyanobacterium (assembly GCA_050330855.1). Taxonomy (GTDB): domain Bacteria; phylum Cyanobacteriota; class Cyanobacteriia; order Thermosynechococcales; family Thermosynechococcaceae; genus RCC1774. The sequence goes on from JBHJNL010000118.1 coordinate 17,913, forward strand.
ACTTTAAGATTCCCTCTGCTTCTTCGCCCATTTTCTTCTCAGCACGGACGAGTTCACCAAACTTAGGCTGACTATTCTTGAGGTAGTCCCGCATTCCTTCGATAAAGACCGTTACCTTGTCGACATCAATATCGTCAAGATAGCCGTTGGTACCGGCGTAAATTAGAGCGACCTGTTCTTCAACAGGGATCGGAGAGTACTGAGACTGCTTTAGCAATTCTCGCAATCGCTGTCCGCGAGCCAACTGATTTTGAGTGGCTTTATCCAAATCAGAAGCAAATTGTGAGAAGGCTTCCAGCTCAGCGAACTGGGCCAAGTCTAACTTCAGCTTACCGGCCACCTGCTTCATGGCCTTAATCTGAGCCGCAGACCCCACACGAGATACGGAGATACCGGCGTTAATGGCAGGGCGAAGACCAGAGTTGAAGAGGTCAGAGGACAGGAAAATCTGTCCGTCGGTAATGGAAATAACGTTGGTCGGAATGTACGCAGAGACGTCACCGGCCTGGGTCTCTACAATGGGCAGTGCAGTCATACTGCCTTCACCGAGTTCTGGGCTGAGCTTTGCGGCTCGCTCTAGCAGACGAGAGTGAAGATAGAAAACGTCCCCAGGATAGGCTTCGCGTCCGGGTGGACGACGCAGAAGCAGCGACATTTGACGGTAGGCCTGGGCCTGCTTTGAGAGGTCATCGTAGATGACTAGGGTGTGCTTGCCCTTATACATAAAGTACTCAGCAATGGCCGCACCAGTGTAGGGAGCCAGATACTGTAGCGTCGCTGGGTCGTTGGCGTTGGCTGCGACCACAACCGTATAGTCCAGCGCCCCATTCTCTCGGAATACATCAACAACTTGCGCTACGGTGGAAGCTTTTTGTCCCACAGCTACGTAGACGCAAATGACGTCGCCGCCCTTTTGGTTGAGGATCGTGTCGATCGCAACCGCCGTCTTACCGGTTTGTCGGTCACCAATGATCAATTCTCGCTGACCCCGACCAATGGGAACCATGGAGTCAATGGCTGTAATGCCTGTCTGCATGGGTTCGTAGACAGACTTTCGTTCAATGATGCCAGGAGCCATTGATTCAATTAGGCGAGTCTCTGTGGTGTTTAAGTCGCCTTTACCATCGATAGGACGCGCTAACGCATCAAGCACTCGGCCAATCAAGGCATCGCCCACTGGAATCTGAGCAATCTTGCCAGTAGACTTCACCGAGCTACCTTCCTGCAGGCCCCGGCCATCACCCATCAACACTGCGCCGACGTTGTCCTCTTCTAGGTTGAGGGCAATCCCAACGGTGCCGTCTTCAAAGTCTAATAGCTCACCAGCCATGGCCTTCTCAAGACCGTAAACACGGGCAATACCGTCACCGACGGAGAGGACGGTACCAACGTTATCAACTTTTACTTTTTGATCGTATTCTTCGATCTGCTGGCGAATAATATTGCTAATTTCGTCAGGTCTGATGCTTACCATGGGACTTGCTCTGAATTAGGGTTTGCGATGATAGGACAGGGACGAGTGGCTAGGCACTCGTTAGGGAAGTGGTCATGCGACGAAGCTGGCCGCGAATGCTAGCATCTAGCACTTCTGACCCAATTTTGATGATGACGCCACCAATCAAACTCGTATCAATGCTGGTGGCGAGTTCCACTTGATTGGCCTGGGTCATCTGCTGAACCTTGGCGATAATTTGCTTTCTCTGCTTGTCGTTCAACTCGATGGTCGAAACCACCTCTGCTAAGACCGTATTGTTTAGCTTCCGCAGGAGGGATTGATACTGTTTGCAAATCGCTTCCAGCAAAAAAGTCCGGCGGCGATCGACCAGGAGCATGAGGAAGTTGAAGAAGGAGGGCTGAATCTGAGACTGCAGCACTTGTTTGAGTACTGCTTTCTTGGCCTCTGCCTTGGTGAGGGGGTTGGTCAAAAATTCTTTCAGATCGTCTGAGGTATTGAGCAGCTCAAGGATGCCTTTGACATCTTCGCCGACTTCATTCGTGATGCTTTTGGATTGGGCCACGGACATCAAAGCCTCTGCATAAGGCTCTACGATGGCGGCACTTACGGTATTTTGAGTCATTCGTTGCCTCCTAACAAGGCAATACTGCGGTCAATTAATTTACTTTGGGCATCAGAGTCGTTGCCCAACCGAGAGGCAAGTTCGCGTTCAACTTGCTTGAGGGCCAGCTCAGCCACCCGCTGCCGAAGTTCGGACATGGCGCGTTCTTCACTGCTAGTGGTGTCTTGAGAGGCAGAGGCTTTCATTCGCTCAATCTCTTGTTTGCCCTGGGCTAAAATTTGAGCCTTGGCGGCACTGGCACTTTCAACGGCAGCGGCCAAGATGCGCTTGGCTTCTTCTTGGGCTTGAGACAGCTTTTCTTTCTCTTCAGCAAGCTGTGCAGATGCTTTTTTCTGACGCTCTTCGGCTTCTTTAATTTCAGATGCGATCGCATCCTTTCTTTTAGACAAAATGCCGCCCAAGAAGCCGCGACCAAAGTACACCACCAACGCAACCACAATAGCGAGGTTGATGATATTAGTTTCAAAAATATCTAGATTAAGACCAAAGCCTTCAGCTTCAGCTAACCTCATGCCAGCCGCTCCGGCTAGCCCATTCAACATGCCCATGATGTGTCCTTAACTGCGGTGTGGGTCATGGCCTTACGTGCCTGCTCCTAGACCAGGAGCTTGTCGAGAATCTGGTTGCTGAGCGTATTCACCTGACCCTCTAAGGTCTGGAAAGCGCTCTGCTTCTGCTGCTCTAGCTCCTGTTGAGTCTTCTGCAGCTCAGCTTGAATCTGCTGCTGGACTTCAGCAATTTCTTGCTGTGCCATTTTCTGAGCTTCTGCTTGGGCCGCCGCGATGGTCGATTGCGACTGCCGACGAGTGTCAGCTAGCTCTTGCTCGTATTGCTCGGCCAGCTTCTTCGCCTGATCGAGCTGCTCCTGTGCGCCAGTTGTGTTGGAACGAACATAGTCTTCACGGTCCGTGATCACTTTGGTCAACGGCTTATAGAAAACAATGTTCATCACATACACAAGGGCAACGAACTGCGCCATCATTAATGGCAACGTGAGATCAAAATCAAACATGGTCTCGGTAGTAACGCTGGGTAGAATGCCAGCAAGGGTTGCCGATCAGCAAGCTTTGCTGGTTATAAATACATTGCCAGGGACGTCATTGACATCCCTGACGGAAGTTTCGCCTAGGAAAAAGGGTTGGCGAAGAGCAAGACCAAGGCGATGACCAAACCATAAATCGTGAGGGATTCCATGAACGCTAGGGTGAGTAGCAGCGTTCCCCGAATCTTACCTTCCGCTTCAGGCTGACGGGCAATCCCCTCAACGGCTGATCCAGAAGCATTACCTTGACCAATACCAGGGCCAATCGCAGCGAGGCCAATGGCTAGAGCAGCAGCTATAACGGAAGCAGCCTGAACTAAAGGATCCATAGTGTCTTTCCTTAAATTTGAAATACAGAACAAAAACGGTACAGCGATCGCTGCTTTTTAGAGACCTGTCAAAGGCAGGCAGTGAGGCGCTAGTGAGCCTCTTCTTCCCCGTGGCCTTCTAGTGCCTCGTGGATGTAGGCCGCAGCCAAGGTCGCAAACACAAGGGCTTGAATCGCACTCGTGAATAGACCTAACATCATCACTGGCAAAGGGACAAACAGGGGAACAAGTAACACCAGAACCGCCACCACCAGCTCGTCAGCCAGAATATTTCCAAACAGACGGAAGCTTAGGGAAAGCGGCTTAGTGAAATCTTCAAGAATCGCGATGGGCAATAAAATAGGGGTCGGCTCAATGTACTTGGCAAAGTAGCCTAATCCTTTTTTTCTGAACCCTGCGAAGAAGTAAGCGAGGGACACCAGCAGCGCAAGGGCAACCGTTGTATTGATGTCGTTGGTGGGAGCCGCTAGCTCACCTCCTGGAATCTCAAAGAGCTTCCAGGGCACCAAGGCACCAGACCAGTTCGCCACAAAGATGAATAAGAAAAGTGTACCGACAAAGGGAACCCAAGGACGATACTCTTTCTCACCAATTTGCGCTTTGGTTAAATCCCGCACATATTCCAGTGCGTATTCCATGAGATTTTGGATGCCACTGGGAATTCTCTGGATATTCCGGGTTGCGGCAAGGGAGGCAATCAGCAAGAGGCCAATCACAATCCAAGTATTAATAAATACCTGGCCATGAACGGTTTTGTTGCCGATATGCCAATAGAAATGATGCCCGACCTCTAGCTTGGCTAAAGGGAGGGAATCAAAAAAGCCGATGGAATCAAGCAGAAGGCTGCCGTAGTGCATGATGTGCACAACCTCGTTGGAACTTCAAAAAAATTTTGGGGATCGACTCAATCTGGGTAGATTAGGTGCGATCGCTTGGCTTAAACACAGTCCGCAGCGTGTACGCGATGATGGCAGCTTTGTAGGTCAAGAAACCTAAAAAGACAGGCAGCACCTGCAGGTTTTCCCATTGACTGGCCACAATAATGACCCCAACAAAAACAGCCAGTTGGCTCTTGCCCACCGACCCCTGCTCTGTACCCAGCCGCTCTACATTCCGGGCTAACAACCGCATGTAGACCACTCCGGTTAAAGCACCCACGAGAACGTTAAGTGCTGTAGTGAGGGAGTAGGCCCACCAAACCGGGCCAAAGGTCAGCCCTGTCAGGATAAGCGTGGTCGTAATCAACTCTTGTTTGAGCTGATAGAACTCACTCATTGAGTCGCCCGACTCGTTTGCCGTCGCTTGGTCAGCATCATCTTCGGTCGAAGATAAGGGTGATGGTTCTGGCAAATTAGCAGGGTCCACTAGCTAAGAAATGAGTCCGGATGCGTTACTGCAAACCAAGGGCAATCATATCATGGACGGGTAACATTACTTAACGAAGAATGCCAATGAATTTAAAGATTTTTTCGGATTAGGGAATCGTCCACTATGAGCCGACTTCACCTTGCTCCATTCTCTAGCGTTGAGAACACTCCCCCATCATTTGATCTGCGCTAGCCAAGTCCTCAAATCCTCAATCCGCCCAAAATCAAGGAGTGCTTCACCCAGTCGCTCAGTTTGCTCAAACAATAAAGACTCAATCGCCGCGCACTCCGCTGCAGAAAGTGCCCCCACTTTTCGGGTCAGTTACTGCATCACCAGCGATCTCTCACACTCAAGTCCCTGCTCAAGCCCTTGTTTTTGTGTGGTTTGTTCCCAGTCAAAGAATGCCGATGAAAGCGCCATGATGAACTTCTGCTCTTCAAGCTCTAGCCCATTTAATTTTATCGTAAGCTTCCAACTGCTCAAAATTCTCAGCATCAAAGACCGCTCGGGCTGGTCTGCGACCAGAGCAAACACTCTACTGAACGACTTAGTTTTAAGCGGGCGGTATAATAGATAGAGATACGTGAGCAGTGCCAATGGAAGCGGTAGAAACGGAACAACAATATGAAGGGGCCATCCTCAATCAGTTAATTAAGAATTCTGAAAGACTCGCAGTCCTTGAACAAAACGTGGGTCAGTTGAAGACGGATGTGGGTCAGTTGAAAACAGATATGGCAGAGGTCAAGCCTCTTGTCATTGAGATTAGAGCAACAATGAACTGGGTAAAGTGGTTCTTGGGAGCAATTGCGATCGGCATTTTAGGTGACGTCTTCAGTCAGCCGATTCTGTCAGCGCTGCACCTCAGCTAAGAATATTTTGAGGCAGAAGGTCTTGCACCCCTCAATGCAGATTGTTGCCTACCTCTACCAAGACATCACTTGGGAAGCCTCTCTCGACACTGAAATCTGGGGCTGGGAAATCGATCAGGTCTATCAAGACTTTAACCCCCGCCGCCCTCAACTTCAGGCATTGCAAACGAGCGTCAATCCCCCTGAATACCTCCTTTTCCGACGCCTCGAAGAACTAGGTGATTCCCTATCTGCTGTCATGGAACAGCTCACGGCCCTAGAAGCGAAAGGCATCAAAGTGATTGCCATTGAGCAAAACTATCAGTCCCCCGCCGCAGGGAGAGTAACCGAACTCCCCAGTTCTCTGCAGCTTTTCGCTCTGTTAGAAGCGGTTCAAGCACAGCAGCGCAGTCGCAAAATCCGTCACGGTCATGCGCAAAATCGTCTCAAAGGCAAACCGCCACCGGGGCGTGCGCCCTATGGTTACAAGCGCGGGAAAGAACGCTACGTCATAGATCGTACCGTTGCCCCCATCGTCCGTGACTTTTTTAATCACTTTTTGCTCTATGGTTCTCTACGAGGCGCAGTGCGTCACCTTGCCAAACGCCACAGCAAAAAGATTTCGGTTTCCACCGGCCAACGCTGGCTGACTAGCCCCGTCTATCGCGGAGACTTGCTCTATCAAAAGCAAGACATTATCCCGGATGCTCACCCCGCTCTATTGCCTCGAGAAGAAGCGGCTCAGGTCGATCGGCTGCTGCGAAGAAATCGGCGCTTGCCCCCCCGATCGGCCAGTGCGCCGCGATCGCTAGCGGGTATCGTGAGCTGTGCCAACTGCCAGTCCTCGATGACAGTGTCGCGGGTGACGGCTCGCTATCAGAAGAAGGAGTATCTGTATCTGAGACCGATTGCTTGTCCTTTGAAGAAGAAATGTGGTGCGATCGCATATCAATCGGTCCTCGACCAAACCATTGAGCAAATCTGCACAAATTTGCCAAAGGCCGTTGAGGGCGTCGATCTGCCGTTTATGACCGAGCTAAAGCAAACCGCTGAAGCCCAAATTCTTGCCAAGCAAAAAGTCCTCGATCAGCTCCCAGCCCTTGTCGATGCGAACATTTTGGATCAGACCACTGCTGAACTGCGAACCTACACCCTCAAAACCGAAATTTCGGCCCTCAGTAATCGCCTTGCTCAGCTCCCCCCCACCAATCTACAAGCAATCGCTAAAACCGTCTCAATTCAGCAGTTCTGGTTTGACCTGTCAGAATCTGAGCGTCGTTTCTATTTCAGAGAATTTATTCGGGAGATAGAGATCGTACGGGAGGGGAAAAACTGGTCACTGAACCTTAATTTTATTTTTTAGTCTGTTGGGGTTCAGCAATAGAAGCGTTTCTACCCAAGATTTATCGGAGTCGGAACAGCAAAAATTGGGTGGGCTGCTCAGCGTCAAAGCCATTATCGCTCACAAGCAAAAGACTCCGGCTTCCGTCTGATAGCGTGGGGCCAAGGGTCATTCCTTCTAAATTGCCGAGGGTCAGATTGAGATCTCGAAGATTGATCAGTGGCTTCTTGAGAATAGGATTGACGCCTTGTAACGGCGTTTCTAACCGTTCTAAGCGAGATGTGTCGGTGGCCCCGGCCGTGGCAATTTGAAAAAGCTGAGCATTGAATCCTGACAAAGGGCTATAGGAACGCTCTAGAGTCAAAAAGTGCCCCCCGCTATCGATGGACAGTAGCTCGGTTAATCCGTTGAGTCCTAAGGTTGGCGGCGCTAGCGGATAGAGATATTCAGAGATCAAGAGGGGCCGCACATCTCTGACTAAATAGTGCAGCAGGCGGCTGTAGCGCTCTGGATCGGACGCATCGGGGTCGAAGTCTTGGATCAGGGGTAGCTCGGTGGCGGTGAAGATGCGATCGCCTTCTGGGTTCAAGGTTAGAGCTTCAAACCCACGATTATCAGAAATCCCTTGGGGCGGGGCATCGGCTTCTGGAGCCGGTGAAAAGTAGCTGGGCAGCTTGAGCTGTTCTTGCCAGGTGGCTGTATTTAAAGCAAAGGCAGCCACAATGGGCGGACTTTGGGGCTGCACTCCTTCGCTGGAGATCCAGAGCTGGCCTTGGGGCGTGAGGGCAATACCTTCGGGATCAAGGACTTTAGAAGCAATAGGTTGCCCTTGTTCATCCTTGAGGAGAGTGACCTCTTCTACGGTAATTTTTTCAAGCTGATCGGCTGCATTGATATTGAGTGCCAGGGTGTAAAAGCGGGGTTTTTGGCGATCGTCGCTGAGGGCATAGATGCGATCGCGTTGGCGATCATAGGCTATCCCCGAAAGGCCTCCCATCGTTGTGCCATCAACCGTAGCTTGAGGGAGCTGATAGTCGCCGACAAACTCCAGTTCTAGGTCTAAAAAAATTCTTAACTCCGCCGTTACCTGTGGCAGACTACAGCCACTCAGAAACAGACAGGCAACCATCACCCAGCTCAACCAATTGCATCGCACTCTTACGTTCCCCGCCTTTTAAGCACTACTGGCTATCTTAAGGGGTCAGTACTCTGAACGCTTTGAAAATTTGAGAGGGCACCTGGCTAAGGAGAATTGCAGATATATTGGAAAAGCGTTCATGAATTTAGACAAGCACAATGGCCCTCACCCTGGCAAAGTGGACCCTGGACGACTATCACCGCATGATTACGGCGGGGATGTTTACAGCGCGTCATGTTGAGTTATTAAACGGGGAAATTGTCGAGAGGCCGCCAGAGGGACCAGACAACGCAGGCGGAAGTACCAGCACGCGAGAGTACCTTAGTGACTTGCTGGGCAAGCGAGTTCTGGTTCGAGATGAAAAGCCCATCACGTTACCGTTATTTGGCTCCGAGCCTGAACCTGACATTGCTGTGGTGGCACGGCAAGATAACTTTTATCGAGATCGGCATCTTTACCCAGAGGATATCTTCTTGCTGATTGAGTTTTCGGGTAGCAGCCTGCAGAAAGATTTAGAAGAGAAACGGGATATCTATGCAGCAGTAGGGATTCTAGAGTATTGGGTCGTGAATTTGCGCGATCGCAAAGTTATTACATTTCGAAACTCAGTGGACGGTCAATATCAAGTGCAGCAAGAGTAGGTAGAAGGCGAGATTGGCCCCATTGCTTTCCCTGATATTGCTGTCAGTATCCAACAGTTATTGGGATAAAAGTTACAGTAAAGTTAAGACGTAACTACTCAGGCTATGCCTCAAAAGCCCTGAGAGACACTCTCAGGAAGGCTTCTAGCTAGTTGGCCCCTAAGAAACGATTCTCAATTAAGTTAGTGTATGGCATCCTTA